>CAZBWQ010000098.1:0-13807 GCA_964495565.1 uncultured Sandaracinaceae bacterium
CCCCCGGCGGACCTACGAGCGTCCCATGTCGCGTTTTTCCGCGCCCCTGCTTACGGAGACGAATACCAGGAGAAGCGATCGGGATGCCCAGCACAGCGAGTGGGCTGGAGGCCGAGTCGTGGGTGGACGTGGGTCGCGTGCCGACGGGTCCCGCTCGCGAGCACGGGTGTCGCGATCGCTTCTCCGGCGTGTTCGGTGGACCCGTCCCGTTCGGCGTGGGGGGAGGGGGTGCTAGGATCTTGCATGCGCTATCTACACACGATGATTCGCGTCAGCGACCTCGACGAGTCACTCGACTTCTACTGCAACAAGCTCGGTCTCGTCGAAATGCGAAGGCGCGAGAGCGAGAAAGGCCGCTACACCTTGGTGTTTCTCGCGGCTCCGGAGGATCGCGGGCGGGCCTTCGAGGAGGCATCGCCCATGATCGAGCTCACCTACAATTGGGATCCCGAGGAGTACACCGGCGGACGCAACTTCGGTCATCTCGCTTTCGAAACGCACGACGTGTACGCACTGTGCCGAGGGCTGATGGACGCGGGAGTCACGATCAACCGTCCGCCTCGCGACGGACGGATGGCTTTCATCCGTTCACCGGATGGAATTTCGATCGAGCTCTTGCAAAAAGGCGAGGCGCGCGAGCCGCAAGAGCCCTGGACGTCCATGCAGAACACCGGCTCGTGGTGACGCTACGGGCCTGAGCCCCGATGAGACGCTCGAAGTTGGCGCGGCGTCCGTCCGAACCAGCGCTTGCAGCTCCGGGTCAACGTCGACTGCTCGCTGTAGTCGAGGAGAGCCGCCACCTGTGACATCGGAAGGTCGGGATTGGCGAGATAGCTCCAGGCGAGCTCGGCTCGCGCTTCGTCCTTGATCTTTTCGAAAGTGGTGCCTTCGTCTCGAAGTTGCCGTTGCAAGGTCCTCGGATGGACCGCAAACGCCGCGGCGATGTCCTCGAACGAGCTGGACCCCGTGCCGAGCGAGCGCGCCACGACGCGACGCACGCGGGCCGAGGACGAATCTCGCGAGTCGGCCGCATGATGCAGCTCGAGGTAGTCCTCGGCGAGCTCGCGTAGCTGCAAGCTCGCATCTTCGATGGGGAGTGCGAGATCACTCCGTTCGAGCACGAGCGCGGAGGTCCCCGTTTCGAACGCAACCGGTGCGCCGAAGTGCGACCAGTAGACCGTCATCGGTGAGCACCGCGCGTGCGCGAAACGCACTTCGCGGATTGGCTGCGGCTCGCGCGAGAGCATGGTCAGGATCCGGGCCGCCAAGCCGACGCTCAGCTCGGTGACCTGCGCTGCCGAGCCGCGGGGGTCGATCAAGATCTCGAATACCAGCCACACGCGGCCTTCCTCGGGAGCGCCTCGCGCCGAGAAGGCGATGGCGGGGCTGTGGACGAACATGTAGCGGGAAGCGCACTCCATCGCCTCGCCGAGGCTTTGGCAGTTGCGGACGGCCACCCCGAGCGGTCCGAGGATGCCGAGGTCCTGGCGGGTGCTCAGGCGCAGCCCGAAATCGGGGCAACCGAGCTCGCGAGCGCTGTGCTCCAACAAGCGAATCAGCGATGCGTACGGGATGAAGGCCTGGGGCTCGTCGAGCGACGCGGGGGCGATCCGGAACCGCTCCAACAGGGACGCGGGGTCGCCGCCGAGCTCGCCGACGAGCTGGGAGTAGCCGCTCAGGGCCGAGCTGCGAACCATCGACATGTGCGTTGTCGTGAAAAGATAAAAAATTGTCGCCGAAAGTCAAGCGCGGGGAGCCGATAGGAGCATCATCATGGGCTGAGGGAATCGAACGACATGCACATGCCGAGCTCCGACATCCTGATCAAGAACGCGACCTTCTTCGACGGCAAGGGAAGCCCACCGGTCCGAAAGCACCTGCTGATCTCGAACGGGCGCGTCGAAAAGATTTCCGACGTGGAGATCGCGGCGCCCGCCGGCGCGAAGATAATCGAGGCGGAGGGCCGGTGGGTGATGCCGGGCTTCATCGACATTCATACGCACTACGACGCGGAAGTCGAAGCCGTCCCCTCGTTGCACGAGTCGTTGCGGCACGGCGTCACGACCGTCTTCCTCGGAAGCTGCTCGTTGAGCACCGCGGTCGGCGACGCCACCGACATCGCAGACATGTTCACTCGCGTCGAAGCGATTCCGTACCAGCACCTTCTGCCCTTGATGAAGGAGCGAAAGACCTGGAACACGCATGCGGAGTACGTCGAGCACCTGAACGGCTTGCCGCTCGGCCCGAACGTCGCGTCGTTCGTCGGCTATTCGGCGGTTCGAGCGCATGCCATGGGCCTCGAGCGCTCACTGGACGCCCAAGCCAAGCCGACCGAAGCAGAGCTCGAGAAGATGGAACGAGTCATCGAGGAAGGATACGACGCTGGCTTTCTCGGGCTTTCGCTGAACGGTCTCTACTGGGACAAGATGGGCGGCGATCGGTTTCGGAGCAAGTGTCTGCCATCGACCTATGCATCCTGGAAGGAGCTTCGTCGGATGGTGCGGGGCGTGCGCAAACGAGGCCTCAACTTGCAGGCCATTCCGAACGTCTCGACCAAGTACCAGATCTTCATCTACGCGGCCTTCAGTGCGGGGCTGTTCGTGCGCGACGCGCTCAAGACGAGCATCGTCTCCATCATGGACCTTCGCTCCAACCGCTTGATCTGGCGGGCGCTGCGAAGCCTCGGCTGGGCGGTCAACAAGGTTCTGCGGGGCAAGTTCCGGTATCAGTTCCTTCCGGTCGCCTTCGATCTGTGGGCGGATGGATTCGAAAACGTCGTCTTCGAGGAGTTCGGCGCCGGCGCCGCGGCACTTCATTTGGAGACGATGGCCGAGCGTCGAAAGCTCTTTGGAGACCAGGGTTACCGCCGCAAGTTCAATCGCCAATGGAACAACCCTTTCATCCCGAAGGTGTTTCATCGCAACTTCGCGCATGCCACGGTGATGGAGTGCCCGGACACCTCGTTGGTGGGCAAGACCTTCCGCGAGATCGGCATTCAGCAGGGCAAATCGGAGGTCGACGCGTTTCTCGACTTGCTGATCGAGCACGGCAATGCGCTTCGGTGGTACACCATCACCGGCAACGATCGGCCGAAGCCCCTCGGGGCGCTCATGAACAGCGAGTCCAACCTGCTTGGCTTCTCCGATGCAGGGGCGCATTTGCGAAACATGGCGTTCTACAACTTCCCGCTCCGGATGCTGAAGTTCGTCCGTGACGCCGAAGCGCGGCGCAAGCCGGTCATGCCGCTCGAAAAAGCGGTGTGGAAGCTGACGGGCGAGCTCGGTGAGTGGTTCGAGATCGACGCCGGCACCCTCGAGGAGGGAAAGCGAGCCGACCTGGTCATCGTCGATCCGGCGCAGCTCGACTATCGAGTGGAGGAGATGCACGAGGAAGCCATTCCGGAGCTCGGCAACTACGTGCGCCTCGTGCGACGAAACCCGGCGGCAGTCCCGCTCGTGCTCGTGAACGGCATCGTCGTCGCCGCAAACGGCGAAGTGCAGCCCGAAATCGGCAAGACCGTGCGGGCCGGCCAGTTCCTGAGGGCCAAGCCGGCGCAATCCGGGCGCGTCGCCGCGCTGCCCGAGCCCAAGCTCACCCGCGCGGCGTGAGCGCGCCTGTCCCCAGCCTCAGTCGAGGGCTTCGAAGAGGCCGGCGGCGCCCATCCCGCCTCCGATGCACATGGTGACGATCGCGCGCTTGCCGCCGCGGCGCCGGAGCTCGGCGAGCGCGGTTGCGGTGAGCTTCGCACCGGTGCAGCCGAGCGGGTGGCCGAGGGCGATGGCGCCTCCGTTGACGTTGAGCTTCTCGTCGGGAATGCCCAGCTCCTTTTGGACGTAGACCGCCTGGCTCCCAAACGCCTCGTTGAGCTCGACGAGGTCGATGTCGTCGATCGTGAGGTCGTTCTTCTTCAGGAGCTTGCGAACCGCCGGGATGGGACCGATGCCCATGATCGACGGGTCGACGCCCGCGGTCGCAAACGACTTGAAGATCGCGAGCGGCTCGAGGCCGAGCTCCTTCGCCTTCTTCTTCTTCATCACGATGGCGGCCGCCGCGCCGTCGGAAAGCGGCGAGGAATTGCCGGCGGTCACGCTTCCGTTGACCGCAAACGCCGGGCGCAGCTTCGCCAGCGCGTCCATGGTGGTGCCAGGCCGTGGCATCTCGTCCACCTTGAATTCGAAGAGCTCTCGCTCGCCGTCGGCGCCGTAGCGGATGCCGTGCACGGGCACGATCTCCTCCTCGAAGCGACCCTTCTCGATGGCGGCCATCGCCCGTTCGTGGCTCCGAACCGCGAACGCATCTTGCTCCTCACGGCTGACGTTGAACTGCTTGGCCACGTTTTCCGCCGTGATGCCCATCGGCGTGTAGGTCTCTGGGTACTGCTCCATGACCTCGGGCGAAGCGCTCGGCTTGTTGCCGGTCATCGGAACCATGGTCATCGACTCGACACCGCCTGCGATGACGACGTCGTTGTATCCCGCTTTGATCGAGCCCGCGGCGATCGCGATGGCTTGCAGACCGCTCGAGCAGAATCGGTTGATCGTCATGGCGGACGTTTCCTCGGGGAGGCCTCCGAGCATGCCGACCATCCGTGCCACGTTCATGCCCTGCTCACCCTCGGGAAATGCGCATCCGAGGATGAAGTCTTCGACCATGGCGGGGTCCAGATTGGGATTGCGTGCCAACAAACCCCGCACCACCTCACCGGCGAGCTCGTCCGGGCGCCGGTTGGCGAGCGAGCCCTTTTTCGCGCGCCCTACGGCGCTTCGAACCGCATCTACGATGACGATTTTGCCCATGTCTTTACTCCTGATTCCTCTTGGCTCGTGCGAACGGGGTTGGCTTAGTTTCTGAGTGGCTTGTTGGTCGTGAGCATGTGCTGCATGCGCTCCTGGCTCTTCGGTTCCCCGCAGAGGCTGATGAATGCCTCGCGTTCGAGCTCGAGCACCTGCTCTTCGGTGACCTCGTGGGCGTTGCCCGAAGGGCCGCCGCAGAGAACGTTTGCGATCTTGCGTGCGATCAGCGCGTCATGCTCGCTCGCGTAACCACCCGCCACCAGGGTGTCGATCATCATGTCGAGCGTGGCGATGCCGCTTTCGCCGGGAAGGCGGTATGCGCGACGCGGAGGTGGATGATAGCCCGCCTCCGCCATGCCGATCACCCGCGCCTTGGCCTCCGTGAGGAGTCGCGCTTTGTCGAAGGAGATGCCATCGGTCTTGCGGAAATAGCCGAACTCTTTGGCTTCTCCTGCGCCGGTCGCCACGCGGGCCATGGCGATGTTCTGGAAGGTGCGTGATACGAAGGGCAGGGTGTCCACGTCGGTGCCGTCGGGAATGTTCTCGAGCGCACGCCACAACATGTTCATGTTGCCTGCGCCGCCCGGAAGGAGCCCGACCCCGACCTCGACGAGGCCGACGTAGGTCTCCGCGGCTGCCTGGACCGCGTCGGCGCCGAGGCACACCTCGAAGCCGCCGCCGACCGTCATTCCAAACGGCGCCGCCACCACCGGGATGGTGGAGTATTTCATGCGCTGCACCGTGGTCTGTAGACCCCGGACGGTTTCACGTAGCTGGTCCCACGCCTTTTGTTGCGCAGCCATCATGACGGCGAACAGATTCGCACCCACGCAGAAGTGATCTCCCTGGTTGTAGATCAGCAGGCCGCGGAACTGTTCCTCCGCGATGTCGACCGACTGCCGGAGCGCCTCCACGATGTTGTCGTCGATGCTGTTGGCCTTGGTGGTGAAGGTGAGCCCCAGCACGCCGTCGCCGAGGTCCCATGCCTCGGCGCCTCGGTTGCTGAAGACCGGCGCCTCGCCACGCCGCAAGACCGTCAAGGAGGCGTTGCGGGGATCGATGTCCCGTGCCTCGTACTTGCCCTCGAGCAAATCGAAGACACGGCCGTCGTCCGTGTAGAAGGACTGCGCGCCCGACTCGACCATCCGGTCGACCGAGGAGGGCAGGGGAATGCCGTCTGCCTTCATTCGATCGTAAGCAGCCTTGAAGCCAATCGCGTCCCAGGTCTCGAAAGGCCCGAGGTCCCAGTTGTAACCCCACTTCATCGCGTCATCGACCGCCTCGACGTCGTCGGTGATCTCGCCGATCTTGCTGGCCGAGTAGGCGAGGGTGCGCGAAAGCACCGCCCATGCGAACTTGCCCGCCGGGCCATCGTTTTCGACCAACGCCTTCACGCGCTCTGCGGGGGACCCCTTCAGGCTCTTGCAGAATTTCTTGATCTCGTCGTCCCCGGCCTTGGCGCGGTATTCGCGCTCGACGGGATCGAAGGTTTGGATGCCCTCTTTGGTCTTCTTGTAGAAGCCGCCGCGGGTCTTGTTCCCGAGGAGCTTGCGCTCGACCATCACGTCGACGAACTCGGGCAGCTTGAACACCTCGCGCTCCGGGTCGTCCGGGAGCGCCGCGTAGCAGTTGTCCGAGACGTGCTTGAAGGTGTCGAGCCCCACCATGTCGGCGGTGCGGAAGCTCGCGCTCTTCGGGTGGCCCATGGGAGGACCGGTAATCGCGTCGACGTCCTCGGGAGTGAGCCCCTGCTCGAGCATCTCGCTCATGGTGAGCGACATCGAGTAGCAGCCGATGCGGTTGCCCACGAAGTTCGGCGTGTCCTTGCCCACGACGATGCCCTTGCCGAGCTGATCCTCGCCGAAGGTCTTCATGCGCTCCATGACGGCCGGATCGGTTTCTTCCCCGGCCACGAGCTCCAACAGCTTCATGTAGCGCACGGGGTTGAAGAAGTGCATGACGAGAAAGTTCTTGCGGAACGCCTCGCCACGACCTTGCAGCATCTCCGCAATGCGAAGACCGGAGGTGTTCGATGCGACGACGGTGCCTTCGTCGAGGGTATTCTCGAGCTTCTCGAACAGGCTGCGCTTGATGTCGATGTTCTCGATGATGGCCTCGATGACCAGGTCACAACCCTTGAGCAGCTCGATGTCGTCTTCGAGATTTCCGATGGTGACGCGCCTCGCATAGACGGGATGGAAGAAGGCAGCGGGCTTGGCCTTGAGCGCCCCCTGCAGCCCCCCCGCGGCGAACTGGTTTCGCTTTGCGGGATTCTTGCGCTCTTCCTCGCTCAGCCCGGGCGGAACGATGTCCAGCATCACCACGTCGACTCCGGCGTTGGCGAAGTGCGCCATGATGCCGCTCCCCATGACGCCCGCTCCGATCACACCTGCTCGCCGTACTGGTTTGGTCATACTTCTCTCCTCAGCTTCGGGGCGGGGAAGGTTCCGCAAGACGCGCAAAAACGCAAGCCGCTACGTCCTTCGAGCGCTTTCGTCCCCTATTTATGAGGAGTTGGGGCCAGGGCGGCGACCAGCTCGTCGTGAATCACGCCGTTGCTGGCGATCGCGGTGCCTCCGTAGATCGTCTCTTCGCCCGTCATCGAGGTGAGTCGTCCACCTGCCTCCCGGATCAAGACCGCGGCGGCACAGATGTCGTAGGGCTTGACGCCGGGATCGATCATGGCGTCCGAGCGACCCAAGAGCACCTGCCGATATCCATCGAAATCCGGGAAGCCGCGCGCCGAGTCCGTGCTGTCGGCGAGACGAACCAGCGCCGCCGCGAACCCACTTTCGGTGAACTGCTGTAGGCAGCCGTGGGTGACGGTCGCATTCTTCAGAGGCCCGACCTTGGACACGTGCACCGGCTTTCCATTGTGCGTCGCGCCATGCCCCCGCACGCCGAGGAAAAAATCCTCCGCGGCAGGCATGTACGCCATGCCGACGACCGGAGTGCCGCCCACCTCGATGCCGAGCAGCACGGACCACGTCGGCAAGCCGCGCACGAAGGCGCGGGTTCCGTCGATGGGATCAACAACGAACCGAAGGTCGGGATTATTCCCGTGAGTGCCGGTTTCCTCGCCGAAGAACTCCGCTCGTGGGAATTCGGAAAGCACGAAACCGCGAATCGCCTTTTCCACTTCGCGATCCGCCGCCGTCACCGGGCTTCGATCGGGTTTCTTGTCCGGGACCACCCCGTGCCGAAAATGCTCCATGGCGGCGTCGCCGGCGCCGACGACCACGTCTTGCAGTGCGCGCAACGCACGCGACCCGCCGATTCGATCGATGTCGAACTGATCCACGTGCGACAGCATGACTCGTCTTCGGCGCCGCGTGAAGCCATGATGTCGCACGCCCGTTGCACCATTTCCGATTGACGCCCGAGCCTTCTATCGACACGATGAGCCCATGGTGGAACCGCGGGGGTCCATCGTGCCTTTCGCCGGCTGGCGCAGGGCACGATTCTTGGGCGAGTCTCCTCTTCGGCAGGCGATTCGGTCGGTCGGCGACCGTGTCGTGCGGCTTGCCGAGGAGGTGGTCGGCCAGGACATCGACGCCCGCATCGCCGGGATCAAGACCCATCCGAACGAGGTCGGCCACGACCCCTTCGGCTTCGATCCGGAGACGAGCCGCTACGCCCTGGCCGTCGCAGCCCTCTTGCACCGCCGCTACTTCCGGACCCAGGTGTTCGGAATCGACCGCATTCCCGAGGGCCGGGTGCTCGTCGTGGCGAACCATTCCGGGCAGCTACCCTTCGACGCCGTGATCATCGCCAGCGCGCTGATGCTCGACGCGATGCCGCCGCGCTTTCCACGGAGCATGGTCGAGACGTGGACGGCGGAGCTGCCCTTCATCTCGACGCTCTACCCGAAGCTCGGCCAGGTCGTGGGCTCGCCCGAAAATGCCCGTCGACTCCTCCGGCAGGAGGAGTGTCTCATCGTGTTCCCGGAGGGGGCCCGCGGCATCAGCAAGACCTTCGATCAACGCTATCAGCTCACGGATTTCGGTCTCGGATTCGTGCGTTTGGCGCTCGAGACCCGGACTCCCATCGTCCCGGTTGCGGTCATCGGTGGGGAGGAGCAGTACCCGTCGATCGCCGACGTGAAACCTCTGGCGCGCTTGCTCCGCATGCCGGCCTTCCCGGTCATGCCTCAAATCTTCTTCGGAATGATCGCGCCATTGCCGACGAAGTACCGTCTCTACTTTGGGGAGCCGTTTTACTTCGAGGGCGACGCAGACGACGACGACTCGGTCATCGAGGAGAAGGTTTGGCTCGTCAAGAGCACGATCCAGAGCATGGTCAACCGCGGGCTTCGAGAACGAAAGGGCGTGTTTCTCTGAAGGAGGACGTCTTCATGGCCGATCCGGAGCGCAACCAATCACGAAAACCCCCGAGCGCGCGAGCACCGCAACCCGCGCGCGAACGCCGTTCGTCCGGGAAGGTCCCGGTCGCTCGCGGCGTTTTCGGGGAGGGGGAGCCCCGACCGCCGTCGAGCGAGCCAGATCCCACGACGGGGAAGCGTCCACGTCCCGTGACCGAGGGCGCGGTTCTCGTCACGGGCATCTGCGGTCGGCTCGGAAAGCTCCTGGCGCGCGAGTTGCATCGCACCGACCGGGTGGTCGGCGTGGACCGGCGTGCGTTTCCCGACCGTCCCAAGGACATCGAGCATCACCAGGTCGACATGCGCCGCAAGAAGATGAAAGACATCTTCCGGACGCGAAACATTCGAGCCGTGGTTCATTTGGGGGTGCTCCATGATCCGCGACGAAGCGAGCGCGAACGGCACTCTTGGAACATCGTCGGCTTTCAAAAGCTGCTCGACTACATGTCGCAATACGAGGTGCCCAAGCTGGTGATTCTCTCCGGCGCCAACGTCTATGGGCCGCAGCCGAACAACCCTCAGTTTTTGACCGAGGACGCGCCGTTGCTCGGGGCACAACATTTCGGGGGCATGCGAGATTTGGTCGAGCTCGACATGCTGGCGCAGAGCTTCTTTTGGAAGCATCCCGCGACCGAGACGGTGATTCTTCGGCCGTGCCACATCGTCGGCCGAGTTCACAACGCCGCGAGTAACTACTTGCGCTTGGACCGTCCGGTGATGGTCATGGGCTTCGATCCCATGGTCCAGGTCGTGCACGAAAGAGACGTCGTTCGCGCGATCGAGATGGCGCTCGAGCCGGGCGTGCGCGGCATCTTCAACATCCGAGGTCCCGGCGAAATGCCGCTGTCCGAGTTGGTGCGGAAGGCGGGAGGTCGTCCCCGCATCGTCCCGGCGATGTTGGCCCGCGCGGCGCTCGATCAGCTCTGGAAGCTCCGGCTCAGCTCGTTCCCGTCCGAGGAGCTCGATCATCTGCGGTACGTGTGCATGGTGGACGATTCCCGGGCACGCGCCGAGCTGGGGTACGAGCCGATCCACTCGATCGATCGGATCCTCCGCGACGTCCGGCGCCTCCGGTACCAGGCCGCCTAGCGACACCTTCCGTCGATGCAGCTTCGTTCGGCGGCGCAGTCGGCCTGGACGCGGCAGTTGCTCACGAGCTCGCTTTCCGCGTAGCAGAGGTTGTCGGGACCACAGACGGGGACCTGGCCGTCGTACGAGGCGCACAAGTCGTCCGGCTCCGGCGCCGCGATGTCGCAGGTGGTGCGGCAGACGCCTTCGACGCAAACCGTTCCGTCGCAGTCGTCATCGGTCCGACACGACGGAGCGGGGGCATCGGGGTCGGGGCTGGTTCGTGGCCGGCAGAAGCCCTCGGGCCCGCACACTTCGATCTGGGGGTCGCAGCCAGCGTCGCACCGTCGCAAGCAGATGCTCTCGACGCAATGGGTGGTCAGGTCGGGGCAGTCGCTGCTGTCGACGCACTCTCCGACGCGGGGCTGACACAGCGCCTCCTCGCAGGCGGTCCCCGTTGGGCACCGGGTGTCGGGCCCGCACAACAGGCGACAGCGATTGTTGGCGCAGACGAAACCGGCGGCGCATTGGAAGTCGAACTGGCAGGTGTCCTCGATCGGCGTGCAAAGGTTCTCGACGCAGAGCGCACCGCTCGCGCAGTCTGCATCGACCAGGCAGGTGCCCTCGACCTCGGGCCGGCAGCTGTCCCGGAAGTCACATTCGAAGCCCACCGAGCAGTCCCCGTCGCCCCGGCATTCCGCCACTACGGGGATGTAACAGCCGCCGTCGGTGCGGTCGCAATAGCTTCCGACCGGACAATCCCCGTCGGTCAGACAAATCCCGAAATCGTAGGCAACACAAGCATTTGTGCTCGAATCGCAGAACGAGTCGGAGGGACAATCCGCATCGGATTGGCACGACACGGGGACGTCGCGGGAGACCGGGCCCGATCCGTAGACCGGACAGCCGGCGAGCAGGAGCGCGGGGGCCAAGAGGGCGAGAATCCGGGATGCAGGCATGCCCCTGCGACGCGCGGGTCGACCGCGGTATTCACCGCCACCGGCGGTTCAACCGAGGAAGGTGTGGTCCAGGGCGCGGTTTTGACGCAGCGCCTCGTAGAGCACGATGGCCACCGCGTTGCTCAGGTTGAGGCTTCGGACCGCGCCCAGAGTCGGGATGGCCCAGACATGCTCGCGGCCTGCCAACAGCGCGGGGGGCAGTCCCACCGACTCGCGACCAAACACGAGCGCGTCGCCCGGCGCGAATCCCGCATCGAGGTAGGATCTCGAAGCTCCGGCAGAAAAGAAGTGAATTCGAGCGCCTGCGTGAGATTGTTCGAAAACCTCGAACGATTCGTGGCGGCGCAGCTCGACCAGATGCCAATAATCGAGCCCGGCTCGCCGCACGGCTTGCTCGTCGATGCGAAAACCGAGCGGTCCCACCAGGTGGAGTGGGGACCGCGTCGCGGCGCAGGTGCGGGCGACCGCACCGGTGTTGGGCGGAATCTCGGGCTCGACCAGCACGACGTGAAACGGGTCCGCGAGGGGCCGCGCCCGGAGCTTCGGGCCTTGGGGCATGCTGGTTCTTACGGTAAAGGCAGTGCATGGGAAAGTGGGTCTGGGTGCTGGCCCTCGCCGCCGGGGTGATCGCGGCCCTGGTGTCACTTCGGCTTTGGGAGCAGGACGAGAGGGCGCCCACCGCGCTCCTCGGGCAGCGCGCGGGCGTGGTCGCCTTGGCGGCTGCTCCGCGAGGAATGAAGTGGGTTCCGGTCGACGAGCACCCCGCGGTCCGAGAGGCCGCGAGACAATCCGATCCCGAGCGTCTCCGGATCGCGCTCCAGGAGGCAGGGCTCTCCCGGCTTTGGGTCGAGGTGCAGCCCACTGCGCCTTGGGATCCCGAGCTACCCCTCGAGCAGCGGTTTTCGGCCGGGGGCGTCGTTCGCGGGTTTCGCGGAGAGGTGCTGACTGCCGCAGGGCTTCTGTACGCCATCGACGACACGGAGTGGCCCGTGGTGTTGGCCGATCGGGCTCTCGCCCGGGCGGCGCGCAGTATGCTGGAGGGCAGCGCACCACCGGCGATCGAGGATTTCCCGGAGCCACTCACGCGACCGCAGGCCGTGGAGGTCATGGTGCTCCTGCGGGGCGCGATCGGCCCTCGTCTTTGGCGCTCCGCTCGCGCCGATTCGATCGCCCAGGGATTGATCGACGCATCGCTTGCCGCGCGCGAGCGATGGCAGGAGCGTTCGGAAACCATGGGTGGTCCACTCGCGCAGCGCCTCGAGGACCTCGACGTCGAGGTCGCGCTGCTGTTCGACGATGGCACCTTCGGGCCGGACGCCGTCCCCCTGATCGACGCCTTGGTCAAGCCGGTGCATGGCGTCGCGTACGAGCAGCCGTCCCGCTGGCGCTACATGCTGCCTCGCGCGACGCTTGCGGCGGACTCGCCGACCGACGCATTCCGAAGCTTGTTCGACCAAAACGGTCTGCCCGAAGACAGCTTCGACCGTCGGGACCTGCGTCTCTACCGCATCCGGATCGAGACCATTTCGCTCGATCACGGCTCGACGGGCTCGAGACGGGGTGACGGGCCCTCCCGCCCGGTCGAGTGATCGACCCGGCGCTCGGGCTCGAGTTGATCGAGAGACGCTTCGGGCTCCGCGGGAAGCGACACCACGAAGGTCGTACCCGCGCCCGGACGGCTGCGGACGTCGATCCGGCCACCCGCCTCGGAGACCAGGCGCTGCGAGATCGCCAACCCGAGCCCCGTTCCCTGTTGTTTCGTCGTGACGAAGGGCACGAAGAGGTTCGGCAAGAGGGCTGGCGCGATTCCCGGCCCGGTGTCTCGGACGCTGATCTGGACCCATCGGCTCGTGCCGTCCGCCACGCGGACCCGGTCCTGGGCGCGGGTCTCGACGAAGATCTCACCGCCGGTTTCGCTCATCGCCTGCACGGAATTCTGGATGAGATTGATGAGAACCTGCCGCAGGTGCTCGATGTCGATTCGCGCCTTGGGCAAGTCGGGATCCGTCTTCAGGTGCAGCGTCACCTCCGCCGAGTCGCATTCGGGCCGCAGGAGTTGGAGCGTGAGCTGGACTGCCGCGCTCACGTCGATCGGCTCGGGGTTGACCTGGCTCGGTCTCGCATAGTCGAGGAAGGAGCTCACCACCCGGTTCAAGCGATCGACCTCGTCCACGATGATGTCGAGGAACTCGCCACGCTCCTCGCCCTGCTGCGACGTTTCGGACAGGTACTGCGCGCTGGCCTTGATCGAGCCGAGGGGATTGCGAATCTCGTGCGCCAGGCCCGCCGCCATCTCGCCCAATGCCGCCAGGCGGTCTCTCTCTTTGAGCTGTTCGTACAGCTCGGAGTTTTCGACGGCGACGGCGACCTGATTGGCGAGCCCCGCGAGGACCTGTACTTCTTCTCGGGAGAAGGCATCCCGGACGCGGTCGTCGCGAACGGTGAGAAACCCGTACAGGTGGTCGGACTCACCCCGGAGCCCGACGCACACCGAAGCCTGCAGGGCCCGGAGCGTGACGGCGATGTCGTGGGCCGTCTCCGCCTCGCGATCGTCTCCGACCGCCCGTCGATCCTCCAACTCACGCTCGGCGTGCTCGAGGACCGCG
>CAZBWQ010000099.1:0-13433 GCA_964495565.1 uncultured Sandaracinaceae bacterium
TGTGCAACTGCCGTGCCGATTTACTTCGAACCAGCCTCAGGCTGAAATTATTGATGAATCGGCAAAGGCTCGGCGGGCAGGCGAGAGCGAATCGACAAATCTCGTCACCCGGAGGTGACGGAAATTGTCACTCCCAGCCACCTTTTGCAGTGGCACTGTTATAGATATGGGTCGACTGCGAGTAGATCTCGAGGAAGAAGGTCTCCCCGTCCTCGTCGAGGTCTCCCTGGGCCCGCGCCGCAAACCAGTGGTCATCGGTGTCGAGGTTGGTTCCGGTCGGTGCGGCGACCCCGGGGAAGCCGGCCACCGTCGCGTATTGGAACCGGATCGGCCCGTCCGGGGCTGCGCCGAGCTGGTCCCAGGCCGCGGTCGACTCCCACATGACGGGATCGATGCCCGGAATCGTCGACGGGTTGTAGCTGCCCCAGTCGGTGCCATCGACCGCGCAGTACTGGCCGAACTCGTTCCGGTAGGATTCCTGCTGCTGCTTGATCTTCCCGAGGAAGTTGCTGGCCTCGGTCACGCGCGCTTTGTAGATGTATCCGGTGAAGCTCGGGATGGCGATCGTGGCCAAGACCCCGATGATCACCACGGCGATCATCAGCTCGGTGACGGTGAATCCTTCTCGACGGCTCATTCCCAGCCTCCTTGGCCGACCGCGCTGTTGTACATCACCCGTGAGTCCGAATAGACCTCGAGGATGAACGTTTGCCCGTCCCCGTCGAGGTCTCCTTCGGCCTGGGCGGCATACCAAAAGCTCGTGGGGTCGAGATTGCTCGTGGCGGGCGGCGTATCTCCGGGTCCGCCCGCGACGGTCGCGTACCGGAACCGGACGGGACCCGGCGAGCTCAAGCCGAGCTCTTCCCACTCGTCCGAGCTTTCCCAGACGACCGGCTGCACACCGGGCACGCTCGACGGGTTGTATGTCGCCGAGCTCCACTCGCCGTCTCCGCTCACGGCCGCGTAGTTGCCGTAGCGGCTCCGGTAGGCTTCCTGGCGCGTCTTGATTTCGCCGAGGACCTTCACCGCCTCGTTCACGCGGCCGCGGTACACGTAGCCTTTGAACGTCGGAATCGCGAGGGCGGCCAAAATGCCGACGATCGCGACGCCGATCAACAGCTCGATGGTCGTAAATCCTGAGGTTTGCAGCCGTTTCGACAACCTGAAATCTCCAACGCTCACTATATCAATCGTCGGCCGCTTCGCCCACTTCGGGCCCGAGGTGCTTCGCGAGACGATATCGAAACTGACGAAAGCTCATGCCCAGGAGCTCCGCGGCTCGCTTGCGCACGCCGCCCGCCTGATCGAGCGCGCGAAAGAGAAGCTCGCGCTCGACCTGGGTGAGGTATTCGTCGAGGTCGAACGAGCCTTCGGGGAGCTGCGAGAACATGGCGCTCTTTCGCTGAGGATGGGTGTCGCCGAGGTCTTCGCGATGCACGATTGCGCCCCGCGCGAGCGTGACCCCTCGCTCGACGATGTTTTCCAGCTCACGAACGTTCCCCGCGTACGACTGCTGCGCGAGCCATCGCATGGCCTCGGGCGAAAATTCCAAGCGACGCCCCTGGAGCGCCGCATGCTTCTGCAAGAAGTACTCGGCGAGCACGGGGATGTCCTCCGCGCGTTCGCGAAGGGGAGGGACCTCGATGCGGATGACGTTCAACCGATAGAAGAGGTCTTCGCGAAACCCGCCAGCCTGCACCTCCGCTTCGACGTCCCGATTGGTGGCCGCGATCACGCGAACGTCGACCTCGACCTCGCCGCTGCCGCCGACCGGCCGGACCTTGCGGTCCTGCAAGACGCGCAGCAGCTTCACTTGCAGCGGCGGCGGAAGCTCACCCACCTCGTCGAGAAAGAGGGTGCCTCCATCGGCCGTCCGGAAGAGGCCTTCCTTTGGCGCCGTGGCGCCGGTGAAGGCGCCTTTGACGTGGCCGAAAAGCTCGCTCTCGATCAGGTTTTCGGGCACCGCGCCGCAATTGAGCACCACGAACGGCGCCTCGGCCCGGGGGCTCTGGAAGTGCAGCGCGCGCGCCACCATTTCCTTGCCGGTGCCGCTTTCGCCGGTGATCAAGACGCTGGTCGTCGCGTTGGCCACGCGCTTGATCAAATCGCGCAGCCGATCCATCGCCGCGCTCTTGCCGATGAGTTGGCCCTCGGTCCATCGCGACTTGACCTGGGCGCGCAGGTTTTCGTTTTCGGCGACGATGTCGTGCTTTTCGAGCGCCTTTTCGAGCGTGGCGAGGAGCTCGTGGTTCTTGAAGGGCTTCTGCACGTAGTCGTACGCGCCCTTGCGCATGGCCTCGACCGCCTGCTCGGTGGTGGCGTACGCGGTGATCATCAAGATCTGCGTGTCTTTCGAACGCGCTCGGACGGCATCGAGCACCTCCATGCCGGTGCCGTCGGGCATGACGAGATCGGTGATCACCACGTCGTACGGGTCGACGCTGCCGATTTGGTCCCGTGCCGCATGCACGCCGTCGACCACGTCCACGCGATACCCCTCTCGCCGCAGCAAGATCTGCAGCATCTCCCGAAGGCTGGCTTCGTCGTCACAGACGAGAATGCGCGCGGACACGGTCGATTCACCCCCACGTTCCATCCTACGTCAAAACGCGGCCACGGCCATGAGACCGGCCGCGATCAGCTGAATCCGGCCCGCCGGCCCCCGCCGCCGCTCGGCGGCCGCACGCACAGGCCGTGTAGGCTTCTGTACTCCAGCAAGTACACGGCGTTGTGCTCCCTCGACGTCGCTTCGCAAAATGCGGCATGAAGCTTGAGGCCCACCACCTCCGAGACCTCCATCGCTTGGCCGGGCTCTCCGATGTAGAGGGACAGCCCGTGGTCTTCGGCCACCGCATACGCGTCGCCGTCGCGCTGCACGCCAATCGCGGCTTTCAGCATTGCCTCGAGGGTCGGTCGTTCCATGTGCAGGAGCTTTGATGCCGGGGCGCGGCTGGTCAAGCATCGACCTTCGGGCTAGGCCGGTAGCGTGGGAACGAGCGACGAGGAGCTCTGGCAAAGCGAGGTCCTGGTCAGCGATTCGATCGGCCGCCTGATCGAGTTCTGGGGCTTCAAGCGCAACATGGGACGCCTCTGGTCGATCTTGTATCTGTCCGATCGACCGTTGAGCGCACCCGAGATCCAGGAGCGGCTCCAGCTCAGCGCCGGCGCCGTCTCGATGACCTTGAACGAGCTCATGCGCTGGGGCGTGGTGAAAAAGGTGTGGCTGCAAGGCGAGCGCCGTGATCACTACGAAGCCGAAGGCAACTTCTGGAAGATGATCTCGCGCGTGTTCAACGAGCGCGAGCGTGTCGAGGTGCTCGACGCGATCGACGTCATGGAAGACGCGATCCAGTTCTTGAAGCAAAAGGCGAAGGATCCGGAGGCGAGGGCGCGCGCCCGGTTCCAGGAGCAGCGGGTGCTCGAGCTCCTCGACCTGGCCCGGCTCGGCAAGCAGCTCCTCGACACGCTCGTCAAGGACGCCAAAGTCGATGGCAGCCCGCTGATGCACGTGCTCCTCGGCGACACCGACAAACGCTGAGCGGTTCGCAACGGGGGCAAATCGGCTATGCTCCGCACCGCCATGGACCCGCTCGCCCAACCCCTGACCTTGCCTTGCGGCGCCGTTCTCGAAAACCGCATCGCCAAAGCCGCCATGACGGAGGGCTTGGCGGATCCCGACGACCGGGCGTCGCCGAGGCTCCATGCGCTTTACGAGCGCTGGTCCGAGGGTGGGGTCGGGCTGTGTCTCACGGGCAACGTCATGGTCGACCGGCAGTACTTGGAACGTCCGGGCAACGTGGTGATCGATCACAATGGAGGGCTCGATGCGCTCCGCGCCTGGAGCGCGGCTGGCACGCGCGGTGGCAACCATCTTTGGATGCAGATCAATCACCCCGGCCGTCAGTGCACCCGCTTGTCGAGCAGCCATCCGGTGTCCGCGTCGTCCGAGAAGCTGCGCGGCATGATGGGCTTGATGGCCCCGCCGCGCGCCCTCGAGGTGTCTGAAATCGTCGACATCATCGGGCGCTTCGCGCACGTCGCCAAAACCGCGAAGCAATGCGGCTTCACCGGGGTGCAGATCCACTCTGCGCACGGTTACCTGTCGAGCCAGTTTCTGTCGCCCCTGGCCAATCGCCGCACCGACGCGTGGGGAGGCTCGCTCGAAAACCGGGCGCGATTCCTGCTCGAGACCTACGACGCCGTGCGGGAGGCCGTGGGGCCCGACTTCCCGGTCGCGGTCAAGCTCAACTCCGCCGACTTTCAAAAGGGCGGGTTCAGCAAGGAGGAGTCGGCGCGGGTCGCGGGCTGGCTCGCCGAGCGCGGGCTCGACCTCTTGGAGATCTCGGGTGGCACGTACGAGCAAATGGCGCTGCTCGGGCACACGGAGCTCGAGGACGAACGCAAAGCCGCGAGCACCAAGCGACGCGAAGCGTATTTTCTCGAGTATGCCCGTGACATGCGCGCGTCGATCGGAAAGATGCCGCTGATGGTGACCGGAGGCTTTCGGACGCCCCGGTTGATGCGCGAGGCCGTGACCTCGGGCGAAGTCGACATGATTGGAATCGCGCGCCCGTTTTGCGTGCTCCCCGATCTGCCGCGTCAGATTCTCGAGGGTGAGCTCGAGATCTTGCCGGCGCCGGAGCGCCGCTTTCGCTTGGGCCCGGGGCTGCTCGATCGCGCAAGCCCGATTCGCACCATCCGCACGCTCAACGGGGCGGCCGAGGTCGCATGGTTCTACCGGCAGATCATCGCGCTCAGCGAAGGGCGTGAGCCGGATCTCGGTCTCGGCGTGTGGACGGCGCTCCTCGCGCACTACAAGGACGAAATCGCGATCGTGCGGCGCCGCACCTTCAAGCGAAGCGCGGGGCTCCTCTCGCCCGACTCCGAGTCGGCCTCGACCCCCTAGGCCTGCGCGACGAACTCGTGGCGCGGCTCGCGTGGATGCTGCAGGGCGCGCGCCAAGAACGCATGTTGCTCCCGCCAGCATCGCCGCGCCTGACGGCGCCAGACCAGCGCATGAAAGGCGTGGAGCTCGCCCTCGTAGTAACGCGCCTCGCATTCCACGCCCATCGCCTTGAGCGCGCGATCGAGGCGCCTGGTGTCGTCGAGCAGCGGATCGCGTGTGCCGATGGGTACGAAGAAGGCGGGAAGGGCGCGGTCCGGTCGCTCCTTGCGCTCGAACACGTGAAGCGGATCGGCGAGATCGAGCTCGCCCGGCGTCGGGTCGTGAAGGGTTCCGACGTACGCGTCGTTGATTCCTTCGAGGATGTCGTTGACCCAGCGGGGGAGCTTTCGCTTTCGGTTCAACCGTTCGGGATTGGTGACCTGCAGCGGCGCACAGGCAGGCGCCACGGCGGTCGGTACCAAGCCCGTCGCAAAGGCGCGCTGCGCGAAGGGCTCGGGTCGGCGGTAGCAGCAGCAGATCGTGAGGGCCGTCGCCAAGTTGCCGCCCGCCGACTCGCCGGCAAACACCAGACGGCTCAGGTCACCGCCATGGGCCTCGGCGTTTTGGGCGACCCACTCGAGCGCTGCGCACACGTCGGAGACGGCGGCCGGGTACGGATACTCCGGTGCGAGCCGGTAATCGACGTTGAACACCAGGTAGCCGGCGCGCGCGAAGGCGAGGCCCATGAGCCAGTGCGTTTCTTTCGACAAGAGATGGAAGCCGCCCCCGTGGATGTAGATCACGATGGGCAGGGGCTCGCCGCGTCGTGCCGGCCGGTAGATGTCCAAGCGGTGACGCGGATTGCCAGTCTTCAGGTACTCGACGTTCCTGATCACTTGCACACCATGCTTGCGAGGATTGGCAAGCGGATGGAGGCGTCCGAGGCGCGAAAGGGTTCCGAAAAATCCTTCGCCGACGGCGGTGTTCACGTGACGGCGCAGCGTCCGCCGTGAACGCTGCAAACAGGACATGTCCGAGGGCTGGCGCTTCATTCTTCGATGATACCACGCGCGACCGGAGGGTCGCGGAATCCGGGGCCGGAGTGTCTGCCTGTTTTTTGGCGGCACGGCCGGCAGCGCGTATGGGTAGCCATGGGCCGAAGGATCGAGGGAGCGTGTGCCGCCTTGGCCGTCGCCGGAGCGCTCGCGGTGCTGGGCGGCGCCGAGCCTGCCTCTGCGGGATCGAGCGGGAAGCTGGACGCTTTCGTGGTTCGCCAGGTGATCCGCAAGGACTTGCCGCGGATCAATCGCTGCTACGAGTCGGCACGGCGCGACGAGCCCGAGCTGGCGGGGAAAGTGTCGGTCCGGTTTGCCGTCGTCCGCAAAGGCACGGTGCACGCGGTGCAGGTCCTCGAGAACACCACGGGCAGCCCAGCGGTCGAGCGGTGCGTGGCGCGCGTCGTCAGCAACATCCGCTTTCCGAGCCGCCGAAGCGGCAAGAGCCTACGCTTCACGTTTCCGTTCGTCTTCGCGCCACAGGACTGAGCGCCCGGGCTCGGCGAGTAAAAAGTTTACATAATATAGCTTCTGCGAAATTCATCGGGATCCGCGCCCGGGTCCCTGTCGTGGGCTCTCTCGCTCTCCGCGGTCGAAATCGAGGCTCTAGGTGGACATCGCTTGCGGTACCATGCTGGCAACCGGAGCCTCAGGGGCTGGAGGTCCATGGAGATGAGCGCTCGAATCGACCGTGATTTTTCGAGCCGGGGCGTGCGTTGCGCCGGCACCTTGTATCTGCCGGATGCCCCGTTTCGGCCGCCCGTGCTCGTCATGGGCCATGGATTCGGCGCCGAGCGCGCATGGGGCCTTCCGGCGTTCGCGCAGCGCTTCGTCGAGGCCGGGTTCGCGGCATTCCTTTTCGACTACCGCGGCTTCGGCGACAGCGACGGCTCACCGCGGCGGCTGGTGAGCCCTCGTCGGCACCTGGAGGATTTCGAGGCGGCCATCGAGCATGTTCGAAGTTTCGCCGATATCGACCCGAAACGGCTCGTTCTTTGGGGAACGTCGTTCGGGGGTGGTCACGCGCTCACCCTGGCTGCTCGGGGGGTGCCATGCGCCGCCGTGATCGCGCATGTGCCGCACGTCGACGCGCTCGCGTCGTTGGCCGCGGGGGCCAGCTCGCCCCGTCAGGTTCTCAAGCTGATGGCCGCGGGGCTTCGGGACGGTCTTCGCGCGGCGACGTTTCGCGATCCCCATTACGTGCCCACCGTCGGCCGCCCGGGGGAAACCGCGATCATGGCGACCGAGGATGCGTGGGACGGGATCATGGCGCTCGTCCCTCCCGGGGCCCCTTTCGACAATCGGTGCGCGGCGCGCATCGCGCTCACTTTTCCGTTCTACCGACCCATCCGAGAGGTGCATCGCATCGCGGTGCCGACCCTCCTGGTGGCGGCCGCGAAAGATTCCCTGATTCCCGTCGAGGCGGTTCGAAAGACGGCCGCGCGCATCCACGACGCGCGCTTGGTCGAGCTCGATTGCCCCCACTTCGCGCCCTACACCGAGCCCTGGCTCGAGCGCAGCGTCGAGGCGCAGCTCACCTTCTTGCGAGCGCAATTCGAGGGGTCGGCCGCGTCCGCGACTAGTTGATTCGCAGGCACAGAAAACGCCCGCCATTCGAGAGGGCGCCGCCCCAGGTCCCGGCCGCGGCTGGGGTCGCCGAAAACCCGGCACCGCCCTCGGCCCTCGCGACCTCGCGCCCGTCGGCCAGCGAGCGAGCGAAGAGCGAGCCTCGGGTTTCGCCGTAGATCACGGTGCCCGTGTCGGTCACGATCGGCGGGGTCGGTGCCCCACGCTCAGGCGGCTTTTCCCACTGGATCTTGCGCGAGCGCAAATCGAGGAGCAGCACGCCCCGTGAGGCCGAGGAAATCACGAGCATCCGCCCTGCCGCGGCCAGGCCGGTGACCCCGCGAATCGCCCCGTCGCGCCATTCGACCGTGCCGTTGGCCGGGTTGAGCGCGTAGAGCCCGGCCGTGAACGAGGCGACATAGAGCGTGCCTCGCGCCAACACCGGCGTCGTGTCGACGTCGAGGAACTGCGGCACGTTGCCGGGCCTTCTCTCGACGTCGAGGGCGGTTTCGATCTCCCAAAAGAGCCGCCCGTCGGTCGGATTGATGGCTGCGACGGCGCCATCGGTGAAGGCCGCGTAAAGACGGCCTTCGGCGATGAGAAGCCCCGCATGGCCCGCGATGGTGATCTCTTCGACGGGCTCTTTGTCGTAGGTCCAGAGAATGCGGCCATCGTCGCGCGCGAGCGCCGTGATCGAGTCGTTCTCGGCGACGAGATAGATCGCTTCCGTCGTCACCAGAGGCTGCGTCCGAACTGCGCCGATCAACTTCGTTTTCCATTTGAGCTCGCCCGAAAGATCGAGCGCATGCACCGTGCCGTCGACCGAGGCGAAGAACACGTCGCCGGTCGTTTCGTCGACGGCAGGCTTCGACTCGATCTGTGCCCCTGCTTCGTAGAAGTAGAGCCGCTCTCCTCGCGAGGTGAACGCGAACATGTTCCCCTCGGTCGTGCCGATGTAGATGCGCTCTCGCTGCAGGTCGAACTCGGGTGAGCTCAATTGCACGGGCAAGAACCGGGCTTCGAAGCGATCGGTGAGCTGGCGCGACCAACGCACGTCGAAGCCGCCCTCGCCCGGCGGCGCGTATGCGTCGCCTCGCTGGACCCAACCGAAGCGGTCCGCGTTCGTCGTGGTGGTGCCTGCGGCGCCGCACCCCGCAGCCATCACGAAGCCGATGAAGACGACCGATGCCCAAAGGGGACGCATGTGCATCGGTCCTGGGCTAGTCCCGCGGGGGCTGGCGTTGGAGGAGCTGGTTCATCTGCCGAATGAACTCTTCGGCTCGCCGCGGGTCGGTCCCCGCACCTGCCGCGAGGCTCGGATCGATGCGCGCCAACCGCGCTTCGGTCTGCTCCCGCGTGTACGGAAGGGCGGGCGCTTCGGGATCCTTGAGATCGCTCAAGACCGCTTCGAGCTTGATCTTGGCGTCCTCGAGCTTGCCTTGGGCCATCAGAATGCGGCCCTGGTGGTAGGCCGCGATGGGTGCGATGCTCGGATCGAGCGCGCGCAGCTCCTCGAGTCGCTCGAGCGCCTGGTCGTACGATTGCTCCGCCTCGAGCGCGTACGCGATTCCCTCCAGCGCGGCCCACCGCACCGCTTCGTCCTCCGTGCTCTCGAGCGCTGCCTCGTACGCGGTACGAGCTCCGGCCCATTGACCCTGTTGTAAGAGCGCCCTGCCCTCACCGACTCGTGCCCACCCGGCGGCAAGCGTCTTCGGGTGTTGCTCGGCCACGGCTGCGTAGGCGGCGGCCAGCTCGCCGGGCGCGGCGGCCTCGCGTTCGAGAACCGCAGCCAGCTGCTCCCCCGCCGTTTCCGTCTGCGCTCGCCGGTACGTCGACCAGCCGATCCCGATCGCCGCGACGATCAAGACTCCGGCGGCGGCCAAGCCGAGCGGCTTGAGATTGTCCTGCAACCAATCCTTGGCGACCGCAGCCTGGGCGATGGCCTTCTCCTCGACGAGCTCCGCGTCGCGACCGCGCTCCGCGGCTTTTCGCGCCGCTTTGGCTGCCTGCTGGGCGGCGAGGCGCTCGCCTGCCGTCATCGGGGCAGATTTTTCGTCTTTCGCAGAGTCGTTGGCCAAAGCTTCCTCCGAAAAATGCCGGAAAACCGGGCAGATCGGGACGGCACTATACACGCGACCCCTTGGCAGTCAACGTAGCCTCGCCTCCGCCGCGACCCACGTGCTAGACGCCTCGCTGTGCGTTGCCAGGCCTGGATCGTTGGGAGCCTCGCATTGCTCGCGTCGCTGCCGTCGACGGCCTGGGCATACGAAGACCAGGCGACCGTGGGCCTCGCCGTTGGGTACGGCGGGATGCCTTGGGCCGACGCGCCTCCGCGGCACGGCGTCGACGTGGCCTTGAGCGCAGGCGGCGGATTCGGCGACGCATGGAGCCTCCAAGGCGTGCTCAGCTACAACCTGCTCGTCGACGATCGACCGCTGCACTTGTCGATGGCGGGCATCGAGACGGTGTACGCGCTCGACATCGTGCGGTTCGTGCCGCTGTTCGGATTTGGGCTCGATGGGCTACTGACCGTGCGTGAGCGGCAAGCGCGCGGAGACTTCGCGCTGCACGCCCTCTTGGGCTTCGACTTTCTGATCAATCCGCGGTGGCTCATCGGCGTCGATGCGCGCGGCTATTGGGTTGCGACCAATGCAAAGAGCCCGCTCGATGCCTTCGTTTTGACGACCGCCGTGCGTGCGGGGGTGCGTTTCGATTTGTGGTGAGGCGACCACCGACCCGGCCCCGGAGGGGCGCGGCTCGATGCGAAGCGGCTCGATCGATGCCACGGCCCGCGTGGCCAGCACCACGATGACCCATGCGCAGGCCCGGATCGCGCTCGATGCGCCTCGGTCGTCCATGGTACGCCATCGGCCAAAACGACGACGCGTTGCGCGCCCCGGCGCCCTAGGTCTGCGGCGTGCCTAGGGCAAAGCCATCGTGCAGCACGACCACCGCCCGATCGGCGTGCTCCGCTTCGATCAGGCACGACGTCTTGATTTCGCTCGTGCTGATGGCCTCGATGTTGATGTCGTTGTCTGCGAGCAGGCGAAACATCCTCGCGGCGATGCCAGCATGATTTCGCATTCCGACGCCGACGATGGAAACCTTCGCGACGTCGTCGTCCCGCGCCACGCCTTGGGCGTTCACGCTCTCGGCGAGGTCCTTCACGATCCCTTCGGCGCGATCCGCATCCTCGCGGCTCACGGTGAACGTGAGATCGGTGTGGCCCTGCTTGGAGACGTTCTGAATGATCATGTCGACCGAGATGTTGGCCTCGGCAAGCGGCTCGAAGACGCTGGCCACGACGCCAGGGTGGTCGGGAAGCGCCCTAAGCGTCAGCTTCACGGTTTTCTTGTCCGCTGCGACGCCTGCAACGACGACCTTCTCCAGCAAGTGTTCTTCGTCGGTCACGATCGTACCCTCCGCGTTCGAGAAGCTCGAGCGCACGTGAAGCGGCATGCGGTGCTTCATCGCGAGCTCCACCGAACGTATCTGCAAGACCTTGGCTCCGAGCGAGGAGAGCTCCAACATCTCTTCGTAGCTGATCCGCGCGATCTTCCGCGCATTGGGGCAAACCCCAGGGTCCGTGGTGTACACGCCGTCGACGTCCGTGCAGATCTCGCACACGTCTGCCCTGACGGCGGCGGCGATGGCCACGGCGGAGGTGTCGGAGCCTCCCCGGCCCAAGGTGGTTATGTTCCCGTATGCATCCGTGCCCTGGAAGCCTGCGACGACCAGGACCTGGCCCGTCTCCAACACCGAGCGGAGCGCGGGGCCGTCGATCGTTCGAATCCGTGCTTTTTGGTGCACCGCATCGGTGACGATGCGGGCTTGATGCCCGAGCAGCGAGCGTGCGGGCACGCCGATCTCGTTGAGCTGGATTGCCAGCAGCGCGGCGCTCACCTGCTCTCCGCTCGACACGAGCACGTCCATCTCACGCTCGGCCGGACGAGACGACAGCTCCCGCCCCATCGTCAGCAAACGATCGGTCTCTCCGGCCATCGCGCTGACCACCACGATCACCTGATGACCCTCGCGATGGGTATCGGCGACGCGCTCGGCGACGACGCGGATGCGGTCCAGCGACCCCACGCTCGTGCCGCCGTATTTTTGAACCACCAGGCTCATGGGCGCGCGAAACATAGCCTCGCCGCTCGCGTGAGCAACCGGTGTCGAGCGCGTTTTCGTTTTCGTGCTAACGTGCGAACGATGATGCGAGCTGCCGGGGTGGCGCTGCTCGTCATCGGCGCCTGTACGCAGACCTCGGGTTCGGCAAATGCGGTGCCGGCCGAAGGGCAGGATCGCGCCGAAGAGCGGCTGAAGATGGTTCGCACCCAGCTCGAGGCTCGCGGCATCGAGGATCCGCGCGTCCTCGCAGCCATGCGCAAAGTCCCCCGGCACCGATTCATGCCGAAGTCGCAACGTCCGAACGCGTACGACGACCGGCCCCTTCCGATCGGCGAGGGGCAGACGATCAGCCAGCCTTACATCGTCGCATTCATGAGCGAGATCGCGGACGTCGGGCCGGGCGACAAGGTGCTCGAGGTGGGCACCGGCTCCGGATACCAAGCTGCGGTGCTCGCCGAGATGGGCGTCCAGGTGTACTCGATCGAAATCGTCGAGTCGCTTGCCAAGCGGGCCAGCTCCACGCTGCGCGAGCTGGGATACGGCAAGCGGGTCGAAGTGCGGCATGGGGACGGCTACGCCGGTTGGCCGGAGCACGCTCCGTTCGATGCCATCGTCGTGACCGCGGCTCCCCCGAAGATTCCAACGCCTTTGAAGGAGCAGCTCAAAGTCGGTGGGCACCTCGTCATTCCCGTCGGGAAGCACTTTCAAAGTCTCCTGCGCGTGACACGGACCGAGGACGGCTTCCGCGAGAAGTCGGTTCTGCCGGTGCGGTTCGTGCCGATGACGGGCAAGGCACAAGACGA
Source organism: uncultured Sandaracinaceae bacterium (assembly GCA_964495565.1). Classification (GTDB taxonomy): domain Bacteria; phylum Myxococcota_A; class Polyangia; order Polyangiales; family Houyiibacteriaceae; genus SG8-38. The sequence continues at coordinate 12,438 of CAZBWQ010000099.1, forward strand.
CTGACGGGCTCTGCATATCGCCCGGGGGTCGGTGTCGGTGCTCGTATGTAAGACGTCTTACAAAGCGTGCATGACCCTCGAAAAAACGTCGATGGACTGCGCTGCACCTGTGTTATCGTCGCCAACCCCCCCTCAGGAGACCCCCCCGATGCACGCAAGGACCCGTTGTCGCCGGCTGACGGCCTGGCTGGTTGGTGCGCTTGCTTTTGCAGGCTGCATGGCAGATACGAGCACAACCGGAGACCTCACCCTCGAGCTCGCTTTGTTCGACGACATTCAGATCGACGAGGTGAGCTACGCGGTATCGGGCAACGGAATCGAGCCGATTGTCGGCACCATTCAAACCAGCAGCCCGGGGTCGACCGCTTCCGTGGAGATTTTCGGCCTGCCTGCCGGGGAAGACTACGAGGTGATGCTCACCGCCACGTCGACCGATGGGCAGACCTCCTGCTCGGGCTCTGCCGAGTTCGACATCGCCGTCGGCGAGGTGACGGACGTCATGGTGGTGCTGAACTGCAAGCCCGACGACCAATACGGGGGCGTTCGGGTCAACGGAAAGTTCAACTTCTGCGCGGAGGTCCTGAAGGTGGTGGTCTCCCCCTTGCAGACCTCGATCGGCAACACCATCGACGTGCTCGCATTCGCAGCCGACCTCGAAGGCGATCCCATCGAGTATCAATGGACGGGAACCGGCGGCTTCTTTGCCGACCCGAGCGCATCCGAGACCACGTTCACGTGCCAGGAGGTGGGCGAGCAGACGATCACCATCACCGTCTCGGACGACGGGTTCCGCTACTGCGATTGCAGCTGGACCGTGGATGTCACCTGCGTCGATGACGGTGGTGGCACCGGCGGAACCGATGGCGGCATGGGCGGCACCGATGGCGGGACCGGCGGAACCGACGGCGGCATGGGTGGCGCAGGCGGCACCGCCGGCACTGGCGGCACGGCCGGCACCGGCGGCATGGGTGGCGCAGGCGGCACTGGCGGCATGGG
>CAZBWQ010000100.1:0-13353 GCA_964495565.1 uncultured Sandaracinaceae bacterium
GGCTGAGCGGGAAGTCGCTCGGAAGGTGGTGGGGGGTTGCGGTGCCGGCTTCGTACAGCTCCGTGCGGAGCTTTGGGCGGATGCCGTTGAGCTCTTCGATGGAGTGCTCGGGCGCCGGAACGTGGCAGCGCTCGTGAAAGGGACAAAGACGCGGGGTGTTGCAGTGCTCACCCGGCTCGACGGCAGGCAACGGGCCTTCCAGCATCGCGCGCTGCGCGTGGATTTCCGGGGCGATGCTCGGACGAATGGCGGCGACGTCGTCGGTGATGTCGGTGCGGGTGAAGAGCGGGCCTTGATCGGGGTGTCGGTGCGACGTGTTGAGGTGCATGATCTCGACGCGCTTCACCGGGAGCCCGGCGCGCTCGACGACATGGGCCTGGACGGCGGCGTCGGGAATGTGATGGGACTTTACCGAAGCGGTGGATTTGACCTCGGTGAGAACCCAGCCGTCGGGCTCTTTCGTAAGCGCGTCGACGGCGACGAAGATGCCGTCTTCACGGAAGCTCGCCTCGAGGATCGTGGTGGCGCCGCCGTCGAGCGCCTGCTTGGTGGCGACCAGGGCTTCGTCCAGGCGGCGGCGGTCGGCATCGATGAGCACGGCGCCGGGAAACTCGGCTCGCGCGCGTTCGCCGACGCGCCGACCTGTGTCGAAGAGGGCCTGAAGGTCGGCATTCGGGGTGAGCTCGGGCGCCTTCGGCTCGTGCACGCGCCAGTAGAGGTGGAGGTGACACTGCAGGCCGGCGAGGAACCGTGATTTGGAGAGAAGGGAGGTCACTTCGTCGTGGTGGTGGTGATGAGAGCGCTGGCCGTTACCGGCTGAACATCTCGTAGAACATCACGAGCGCTGCGGCCACGGCGACGGCCAGCATGCCGAAGCCGACGATGGACTTGACCGACCGCGGCTCGGGCTTGCCGGTGAGGTCGAGCAGGATCAGGGCGCTCGCCAGGCTCAGGGCCATGATGGCGGTTGGGCCGAGCGCGCCGGCGGACACCGAGCCGAGGCCGCCGAGCAACAACAGGATGACGCCGGCCCACATGACGGTTTTGCGGATGCGAGTTGGGTTCACGGCAGGAGGGAGGGTACCTCATCGTCCTGCCACAGTTCTAGGCCGCGAAACGTTCGGCAGGGGGCAGCTCGGTGTGCCTCGTGTTTCTCACCGGCATGGCTTGCTCTATGCTTCGCACGCCGCGGCCTGCGGCTGCACTTCGGAGGTCGCTTCCATGTTTCGTTTCGTCGGTTCCAAGGGTGGTCCGGGGTCTGCCATGCGGCGCTGGTTTGCTGTGCCCCTTTTGGGCGCGATCCTTCTCGTTGGATGCGGCGACAACGAAGCCGGTCCTCCGGTGACGGGACCTGAAATTCAAAGTTTCGTTTCGGATCGTGCGCAGTATCTCGTCGGGGAACAGGCTTTCCTCACTGCCACGTTTTCCGGCGACAGCGGGCGGATCGAGCCAGGATTGGGGCCCGTACGAAGCGGCATCGCGATCTCCACGGGTCCTCTCGATGTATCCCGGACGTTTCGGTTGATCGTGACTGCGGACGGCCGTTCGGTCGAGCGAGAGCTGGAGCTGCCGGTCAGTTACCGGGACCGGTATCGCGCCCTTCCCCAGCAGTTTCGCGCGGTCAACCACAGCGCGACGCTCCTTGCGGATGGGCGCGTGGCCGTGATCGGGGGCTCGCGCGGGCAAGCAGCGATTTCCAGCGATATCGACCTGTTTGACCCGGCTTCCGAGTCGTTTACGCGCGTTGCCTCCATGGCCACAGGCCGCGAAAACCACACGGCGACGCTGCTGCATGACGACCGGCTCCTGGTGGTCGGAGGCAACGCCGGGCTCGCCGTGGTGGTGCCTGCGGAGCTGTTCGACCCTCGCACCGGTGCGGTGGTGGCCACCGGTACCAGCGTGGCCGAGCGCCAGGGCCATACGGCGACGCGCTTGGCCAGCGGCGACGTACTCATCGTGGGCGGAAACTCGAACGAAGGTCTTCCATTCGGAATCAGCGATTCTGCGGAGATCTGGGATGCGGAGACCGGGCAATTCCGACTGCTCGATGCGCGGCTCGCAAGGCCACGGGAGGGTCATACGGCCTCCCTGCTCGCCGATGGGCGCGTCCTGATCGTCGGGGGCTACACCACGCAGTCCCCCTATGTTCTGGCGGAGGTCTTTGATCCGGACACCGAGGCGTTCGCCGCGGTGCCTGGCACGGAGGACCGTACGCGCGCCCTGCACGCCGCCGTAGAACAAACGGACGGTAGCGTGCTGATCCTCGGCGGAGAGGATGGTGTGGAATCCGTGGCCAGCGTGCTCCGCTTCGATGCCGCCAACGACAGCTTTTCCACCAGGCCGAATCTCATGCGCCCACGCAGCGTGGTCCGCGCGGTTGGGCTCCGGGACGATCGCGTGCTGCTGTTTGGTGGCGAATCATTGTCGAGCGCGCAGCGGCTCGCCAGCGCGGAAAGCTACCGGGTGTCGTCCGGCGCCCTCGACATCGAGGCGATGCCGATCGAAAGGGCTTGGCACACCGCGGTTCGGCTCGAGGATGGGCGCGTCCTGGTAGTTGGCGGCGAAGCCCAGGGCGGCTCCCTCGTGAGAGAAGTGATCGTTTACGAATGAGCAAGGAGCTCTTCCCCAGGGCGTGATCGTCTCCAAGTCTCCATCGGTCAGGTGCTGCATCACCGCGTCCCGCATGCGAAGGACGAAGCGCAGGGCAACTGGGAAGCTCCGTTCGGTGTGTATTAGCCTTTCGAGGCGGTGACCAAGAGTGCTGGATGTGCAAAGCGGACGTCGCCTTCGCTGGCGACGAAGCGCGCGAGCTCGCGTTCCGCTTCGGTGACGAGCTGCTCGAATTGGTCATCGTCGAGCTTGTCGGAAAGGGTCCAGCCACGAACGTCCGTGTGCATCCAGGAGCGTATCGACGGAAATCGCGCCTCGCCGGGGACCGCCTCGATCCTGGGGTGTTGGATTCCTGCGGACGCGAGCAATGCATAGAGGGTATCCGGGTCGCCAAGTGAATACGGTGACTTCAAGAGAGCCGCGACATCGTCACCAAAGAGGCGCGCGAGGAGTTGGGTGACGGCGACATAGCCCGGTGCTCTCTCGAGAGCGTCCCAGACGGCGATGACCAGGCGGCCTCCGGGACGCAGCACGCGCCACATCTCGCGGATGGCGGCCTCTTTGTCGGCGAAGAACATCAGGCCAAACTGGCTGAGCGCGGCATCGAAGGACTGGTCTGCGAATGGGAGTGCCTCGGCGGCAGCCTCATGCCACTGCACCGCGCCCGGCTTGCCGCGTGCCACGGCCAGCATGCCTGGATTGAGGTCGACCCCTACGACCGATCCTTCCGGTGAAACGGCCCGATCAGCTTCGATCGCCAGAATACCGGTGCCGCAGGCGACGTCGATGGCCGTCATTCCGGGGCGCAGATTCGCAGCGGCAACCAATCGAGGGGGCCAAGCTCCGAAGAGCGCGGGAACGAAGAACTGCTCATAGACCTCCGCCGCGCTCGACGTCACTTGACCCGCGTCGCTCATCTGAAAGCCTTCATGGCGACTCCAGACGTATCATCTCGAGCTCGCTTGCGGTAAAGCCGTCTTGTTCTCGGAGCGTGCGCTCAGCCCGATAGATCTCACCACCCTCGCTCCAATCTGCATCGCCCTCGACCACGCGCCGTGCGGTTCGCTTCTTGCGTTCACGCAACGGCTTTCCGCGGCAAGAATCGTCGCTTGCATGGGTCACGTGGGCGCCGTCGAGCCAGGTGCGCAGCAGCATGTAGGATTCGGTGCCTCTGCGAACGGGGGTCACCTTCGACTTTCGATTGAAGGCGCGCTGAACGGTGTGGAGCCGAACGAAGTACGTACGCCCCGCCTCGAGATGGAGCTCGAACCGTTCGGTCCCATAGCCGGCACCGTACAGCGTGTAGACGCCGGGATCCATGGGAACGACCTTGGCTTGGCCGCCACCCACCTCGGCCACGCATTGTCGGTTCGCCTCGAAAACCAAAAAGGTCATTTCGCGGTCCTCACGAAGGTTCTGGATGAAAACCAGGAGAGCCTGATCGTCGGGTGGGATGAAATCCGAGCGCGATTTTTCATTAGCGGCCGCATGTCGAACACCCGAGGCGGCTACGGCCAGAGCGACCGTGAGGACCCATGAGACCGGCTTCAGGCTAGCCATGAGATAGTCCTGCCATACGGGGCAAGAAGCTCAAGCGCGGCTAGGAAGCTTCGGAAAGGTGCTCCCCCACGTAGTCCTTCACGAAGACCAAAAAGGCCGCTGCGGAGAGCCCGGAGGCACTGAAGATCATGAGCATCACCATGACTTGGTACCGCACGGCGATCAGCGGAGAGACGCCCGAGAGGATCTGCCCAGTCATCAGGCCGGGAAGGGAAACCAGCCCGACGGCAAAGAGGCTATTGATGATCGGAATCATTCCGGCTTGCATGGCGATCCGGCGCGCTTCCTGGTAGCCGGCGCCTCGCCGACGCTCGGCGAGCAAGCGTTCGGCCGCGATGCTCACCGAGTTCATGGAAGCCGCAAAGATCATTCCGGCGAGCGGAATCACGAAGCTCGGTTGGTACCAAGGCTCGAGGGTCAGCACGACCTGCGTAATCAAGGCCACCACGAGGCCGCCCCCGAGGACAATCGACGCCAAGGCGTAGCCGTACATCGGTCGACGAAATTCGGGAATCGTCCGAAGCGCGATCCAACTTGCGGCAATCACCATGACCGCAAGCACGGCGAGCACGATCCACGGCACGTCGGCTTCGAAAATGTAGACGAGCAGATAGCCAATGAGCGTGAGCTGCGCGAGCATGCGCACGAGGGCCCAGATGCTGTGACGGGCGCCGGCGGACCACCGCCACAACACGTACACCACGAGCATCGCCGGCAGGCCTGCGTACGCCAGATGAAAGGGAGGAATGGTTTGAATGGTCAGGCTCCTGTGGCTCGCGCCGTGCGACGACGCACGAGCGCCAACGCAAGCATGATCCACAGGACGCCGCCGTCGACCGGGGCTCTATCGCGCTGTACGCTGCAGCCGCCACCACCCCCGTCCGTGCCGCCATCAGGCGACCCCGCGTCGGGAATTCCGGCGTCCGGAATGCCCGCGTCGGGCAACCCGCCATCAGGAATTCCGGCATCCGGCACACCCGCATCCGGGTCGGGTGGCCCTTCCGTCTCGCACATCGCGGAGCAGCCGTCGTTGTCCTCGAGGTTGCCGTCGTCGCACTCCTCGCCGTCATCGAGGATCCCGTCCCCACAAGCCGGCGCGGCCACGGACCAGACGAAGGACCTGGCGGACACCCCCGGCCCGTCTGAAGCGCTGGTCGTCACGGCGTAGCTCCCGGGTGCTGACAGCGACCCCGTGATCCCGCCCGTGTCGTGGTCGAGCACCAGCCCCTGCGGCAGCCCGGTCCCATCGAAATAAAGCGAATCGCCGTCAGGATCGGTGGCGCTCAACGCGAGGGTGACCGCATCACCAACGCGGCCAACCTGATCGCCCGGATCGGCCAACGACGGCGGTTGGTTGGTGTCCGCAAACGGCATCTCGAGGAAAAGCACGCTCGCGCTGATCGGCACTTTCGTGCCACCGGTCGAAGGCCCCTGCCAACTCACCAACAGCTCCTGCCCGCCCAGCGCTTCGAACATGGTGACGACGATCTCGTGGTATCCGGTCGGCAGGGTCACGCTACCCGACCGCTCTTGCAACGCGTGAAGACCGTCGTTGTCGACGACGAGCGCTTGATCGATGAAGAGCTGGCTTCCGTCGTCCGAGCTCGTGTAGAAGGTATAGCTTCCGGGTGTGTCGACGTAGAGGTAGCCCGAAAAGCGCAACGCGAAATCATCCTCGCGCTCGCGGACCGAGATGTCGAACGAGCTCACCTGGCCCGTGGTCACTGGCGTGAGGGAATCGAAATCGGGCAACACCGTCAGGCCCGTCACTTCGTAGTACTCGTACTGCAACCCCGTCCTCGGAAACTGCGCGTCGATGCGCTCGATCCAACGGGCGAGAATATCGACCCCAGGCTCTTCGGCGAGGGCCTTGGCAAGGGGCGGCATTCCGATCGGTCCGACGGCCGCGCTCCGCTGCCACACCGCGGAAAGAACCGGGTCTCCTGGATAGATCACCACGGTGCCGGGGTTTCCGAGGTCGTCCCGCACCGCCGTCCACACCATGCCTTGATTGGCGAAAGGCGTCGTGAAGCGCGCATCGAAGCCCGCGTTGGCACCTCCAGGTCGATGACAATACGAGCAATTGCTGTCGAGCCACGAACGCGCGCGGTCTTGCAGCGACGCCGTCACGTCACCGAGCGACGGCGACTTCCCAAGCATCGGAATCGACGCGTCGTCGAGCGCCGGCGAAAACATGCCGAGGTCGTTCCAAGTGCGAAGCTGGTTGTCGGTTCGCCCGGTGCTCGGGTAAGTGAAATCGCCGTTGAGCTGATGGGTGCGCAAACCGAGCGCACCACCCGCCCCTTCCCGATGACAGGTGAGGCAGTCGAGCCGGGAAGGGAAATACCATTGCTGCGCGCGCGTGCTCCCGTCGGCGAGTCGAATGACGTAGTCGGCAGTCTCCTCGGTCGTGAGCAGATCGGCTTCGGTTTGATTGGCACGCCAGCGATAGGTCAGGCCGTACCAGACGCCATCCTCACCAAGCACCAAGAAACGGGTTTCGAGGCGCGTGACGTCGGTTGGATCCGTTTCGTCGAGGGGAAGCTCGAAGTGCTTCATCAGAACGGTTCCGATCGGATACGTCCAGTCGCCGGTCGACGAAAAGCCGACCTTTTCGGCGGCGGTGTCACGCTGACCGTCGTTCGGCAGCGCGATGAACCGATACTTGCTCGCGCCGTCCGACCAAAACGGTTGATTGAGGCCGTAGGGAACCCAGGCCGCGCTAGGCTCGGCCGTCGCCATGTCGGAAAACGCGCCGAGGTCCGAAAGAAGCGCGGGCGCATCGGGCACGGGGCTGCCTATGCGGTCGAGCGCATAAAGCGGACCGGTGCTCGCTACGTCCCCGAGAAAGACCTCGCCGGCGTTGTCCTGGCCCCAGGTCGCCAAGTTGCCCGCCGGGAAATTCGCCAGGTAGAGCTTCGTGGCCATCATGGTGTTTTCGTCGAGCAGAATCGCCCAGACGCGATTGGTGACGTAGTCACCTGCCAGGTAGTAACCGTAGAGCTCGGGAAAGCGTGTCCCGCGGTAGACGTAACCGCCGATGATGGCGCGCGCCTCGTCGCGCGTGAAGTCGATGACGGGATCCGTCAGCGTGCCGAGAACCTGCGCAGGCGGTGGGAACGGCCCCGCGATGAAACCTTCACGGAAGGGCCACCCGTAGTTCTTGCCGCACTCGACGATGTTGATTTCCTCGCGCGAAGACTCGCCGACCTCGCCCGACCAGAGGCGATTGGTCACCGCATCCCAGGCCAGCCGATGGGGGTTTCGATGACCGAGCGAGCAATACTCTTCGAAGACCCCGCCGCCTGGATCGAGAAACGGATTGTCGTCCGGGATGCAGTAATGCTGACCGGAGATCTCGTCCGCCGTGTCGAAGATGCGACGCGGCAAGTGACTGCCCGACGGGCAGGTCCAAGTGCCGTCCGGGTTGTCGGTCACGTCGACGGCAAATCGGAAGGTGCCGCCCTCCAACGTGTCCTCGATGTCCTGCGCGGTCGTGTAACGAAACTGGTCGCCGATGGTCAGGTAGAGATAGCCATCGTCGCGGAACGCCATCCCCCCGCCTCGATGCGAGCCGTTGAAAAGCCGGATGTTCAACAAGACCTGCTCGCTGCTCGGGTCGCCGACGTTGCTCCCCTGCACCGTCTCGAAGCGCGAAAGCCGCAAGTACGTGTTGAAAAAGCCCTCCGTGGCCCCCGTGGGATAGCTGTCGTCGCACGCGCTCAAATCGGGCGCATCGCGCGAGCCATCGAGCGGACAGTGGGAGGAATAGTAGACGTAAAAGGTGCGTCGGTATGGAGAGCCGGCGACCCCGAACTCCGGATGAAACACCATCCCGAGAAAGCCGCCGTCCCAGACCACCGCGACACGATCACGCAAGTCGAGGAAAGTGCTCGCCGTGCTGACGTCGGGTTGGTTGTCGAACGAAACGACGAGACCGTTGCGCGAGCCGACGTAGATGCGGTCGTTTGCGGGATTCGCCGCAATCACCAAGGTGTCGGTCAGATCGAGATTCGGAAACGCCGGGACGATCTCCCAGACGGAGCTTCCCGGGAAGCTCGGCGTCCGCGTCGGGAAAACGCCATCGAGAAATGGCGCCACGGCCACGGGAGGCCCATCGAGCCCTCCTTTGAGCGATGCATCACCGCTCGAGAAGCCAAAGTCTGGAGACCGTGACGAAGAATCCGAATCGGTTTGCCGAGGAGCTTGCGTATCGAAGTCGGCGCAGCCCGTGACGACCCCAAAGAGCAGCAGCGCGATTGCAGTGCCGCGTGAGATGATGGACAAGCGGAACATAGGAAGAGTGGACCCCGTAAGTTTCTGTAAGATGCCAAATTCCAGCGCCTCGCGCCCGTCGACCGCGCCTCGCCGTGTGAGCTTCGAACGGCGCTGTCTAGGACAGTGTCAATCGCGCTTCGTCGCTTCGTAGACGTAGCGGGCGACGTCGCTGATCTGGTCATCGGTGAGCGTTTCACCGAACGGCGGCATCGCCCCGATACCATTGGTGACGGTGGCTTCGATCTGCTCGACGCTTCGGCTCAGCTCGTCGAGGTTGGGACCGACCGCACCCGTGGCGTCCGCATGCGACAATGTGTGACACGTCGTGCAGGGTGGCTGTGCGGTTTCGCGAAAGATCGTCCGGCCGCGTTTGCCTGAGTCGGAGAGCACGACCGGTTGTTTTGGTCCACGGGGGGCCTCGGGTTGGTCTTGGGGAGGGGTTCGGCAAATCGCGTCGTCCGGATGACAGACCTGCACGGTCACGCCCATGTCCCGCCAACTGGTATTGCCGTAGCCGCGCTGGTTTTCGTGTCGCAGCTCCGGTTGCACGTCGCCATCGACCGTCGTCGCGCGGCTGTAGAGCTTGACCGGGCCCGGCTCGCGCTCGAGCTCGAGCTCGAAGACCCGCCACGCGTAACGTCCGAGGTCCGGACCGACCCAGCGAGCCTTCTGCCAGGACTTGCCGTCGGTCGACACTTCGACTTGGGCCAAGGCCTTCGTGCCGCCAAACGCGACACCGGTCACCCGAAACTTTCCCGCCAACATGGGTGTTCGTTCGGTGGGCAGCGTGATGAACGACTTCACGGGCATCTCCCACATCGACGGCTGCTCGGGTGACCCCGCCTCGCCGACCGGGCGCATGCGATAGCCGGTTTGTTGAATCTCAGCCGGGCCTTGCTGCTCGGTAAATGCCAAGCGCTTGACGAACTTGATTTGATTGCACCCGAAGTAACCCGGAACGATCAGCCGCAACGGCCCGCCATGAGAGCGCGGAATCGGCGCGCCGTTCATCTCCCAGGCCAAGAAGCAATCCTCGAGCGCCTTCTCGATTGGAATCGAACGCTCGACGATCACCTGGTTGCGATCGAGCCCCTCCGGAAGAGGCTCGCCGCCGGTCGTGGTCAGGTAGCGCACGCCATCGGCGAGCCCACCGAAGTGCGCCACCACGTCGCGCACGGGCACCCCACTCCACATCACGCAGCCCGCAGCCCCGACTCCCCACGGCGACCCGCTCGGATCGTGCTTGAAGTACTTCCGTCCGTTGCCCGAGCACTGCAGCACCGTGGCCATCGTCGTGAGCCCGAGCTGCTTGAGCTGGTCTACGCGGATCTCACCTGGCCCACGCACGCCCTCGACGCGGGTGGTCCAGCCGTCCCGGTCCGCGACGAATTCCGGTGGTGGGAGCGGTAGGTTCTGGCGCACGAAGAGCACGCTCGTGGCGGTGAGCACGCTGGTGCCGAGCTTTTCACGGCGTGTTTCGAGGGTGAGTGGGTTGTCGCCGTGCTTGATGAAGTTGGCGGGATCTTTGCCGTCCGGAAGCGCAGGCTCTGGTTTTGGCTGCTCCTGCGTCGTCGGGGCTTGGCTGGGGGTGCCCGCTTCGGAAGAAGGAGGCGCCGACTCGCGACAACCTGCCATGGCCCCGACCAACGCCCCCCCGCCGAGGCTCAGCGTACTGAGGACGAAACGGCGCCGTCCCTGCAAGGAATCTTCCTCGTGCCTCGTGCTCATGATCGACTTCCTGTCTCCGTCCGGGCCGGCCATCTGCGCGAAAAGCACTTGCCGAGCTCGGTTGCGGCCGGCTTGCCCCTTGGCGTGAAGCCCGCATCCCGCGGACCCCCGAAACCGAACCAGTTCCATACGTAAAAGCCGCCAATGCTCGAAGTCTCGGCAAAGGCATCGCAAAAACCGCGGTAGAGCCGACGCTGGAGCTCGAGGTCGACCCGTTCGTCGGTCGCGTCATCCCAGGGCCGGTCGGCCGCCTGCGACCGGCTCGGATAGCCGATCTCGGTGATGACGACGGGCTTGCCGATCCTTCGCGACAGCACGTCGATCTTGGCCCGCGGTGTTTGCCAAGCGCGAGCCAAGGCGCTGGTGCTGGCGGATCCATCGATGGCAAGCGGGAAGTACGCGGTCATGCCGACCTCGTCGAGCGCGTCCCAAAACCCGACGGCGTGAGCGTGGTCCCAGTTGACCGAGTACGTCAGCGTGCCCGAAAACACGTCGCGGAGCTCGGCGATCAGCCGGCGCCACGAGCTCTCGTGAGGCTCGAGCGAGCCGAGCTCGGAGCCCACGATGAAGCGGGCCGCGCCGTGTTGCTCGGCGATTCGGGCAAGCGGCATCACGAATTGCCGATACGACGCGAACCAGGCCTCGTGCCCATCGGCAGGCAGGATCACGCCGCGCCATTCGTGCGGGGCACGGGCGTCCAAGCGGACCACCGGCATGAGCGTGGCTTCCATGCCCGCGTCACGCACCTGGCGAAGGGTCCGGGCGATCGTCGCGTGGGTCGGCGAGCGCCCGGCGCGAAGCGCGACGTCCGAGGCAAAGCGATTCGATTGGTAGCCGTTGACCACGACCAGCACGTCGGTGGCGCCGCGTGCGCGGATCTCCTCGACTAGCGGGCCGTAATCCCAGGCCGGATCGGTTGCGAACAGGCCGAGCGCGACACCGCGAACGAATCGCCCGTCTGCGGGCTTCGCGAGCTGCGGCTGAGGCGCCGCCCGTGCCGAATCGACAACCCGATTCACGATCGGCGCGGCCAGCAAACCAGCGAGCAACACCAGCAAGCTCGCAAGCCACTTCGCCCGGAGGCGCATCACGGCTCCACCGGCAAATCGAGACGGCTGTACTCGGCCCAAGAGCCGTCGTAGTTCACCGTGCGCGCCGAATCGAAGCCGAGCTGGTGCATCGCGAAGTCGACCGCGGCCGATCGGGTGCCGGACTGGCAGTACGTCACGACCGGCGTTTCACCGGTGACGCCACGCTCGGCGAGCAGCGCACGAAGGTCTTCCGGCGCCTTCAGGCGGTGGTCGTCGTCTTCGTCGCGCAAGACCCGCACCCAGTCCAAATGGACGGCCCCTGGGATGCGGCCGGCTTTGGCGGCCTTGGGATGCTTTTCGCGTCCGCTGAACTCGAGCTCGCTGCGCGTGTCGACCAAGCGTGTGTCGGGGTGCTGCGACACAAATGCCGACACGTCGGCCCAGCGCGCCAAGCCGGTGGCCGGCGGCGTCTCCGCGGCTACGTCACCCTGCGTCGCGCTCAGGCCGTCGCCTCCTGCAACGTAGTGGCCTGCGGCCTTCCAGCGTTGCAGCCCGCCATCGAGAACGCGCGTGTCGATCCCGGCGGACGTCCGTAACGTCCACCACAAGCGATAGGGCTCCGGCCCGCCGTCGCCGTAGAGCACGACGGTGCTGTCCGTCCGGACGCCGCGATCACGAAGAAGCCGCTCGAGCTCGGCCGCCGACCGAGAGAGCCCCGGAATCTCTTCGCTGCTCGAGTAGTCCTCCCGGTAGAGCCGGCGAGCGCCGGGGATGTGTCCGAGCGCAAATCGCTCGGCGGGCCGCACGTCGAGCAGCACCAATGACGGCGCACCGAGGGCCTTGGCAAGCTCCTCGATGCTGACCATCGCGTCCGGGTCCGCGTACCCTTCCCTGCGCGCCTCCGATCCGAATCGCTCCAGCGCGGCCTCGGCCTCCTCCGGACCTTTCGAGTACGAGTCGAACGCAGGAAAGACGCCGCTCGGCTGCGAAGCGGCCGCGACCTCGCCGAGCATGGGAGTCTCCGGCCGAAGGCCACGGGGCTCGTGCAGGTACCAGGCAACCCCTAAGACCACGGCTCCGAGAATCGACCACACGACCTTGCTCTGCAACCGCGGGAACCACTTCTCGAGAGGCCAGATCTCCTGGCTGAAGAAGTTGTCCGGAAACGTTTCGACGCCCTTGAAGCCGATGCGCTCGGGTGGGTCTGCGGGCATCTTGGCCGTGCCGAAGATCCAATCCCAGGCGCTGAAGATGATGCCGTAGTTCACGGTGGTCTTGGCATCGCCCTCGTAGTCGTGATGCCAGATGTGCATGCGCGGGCTGTTGAGCACGTAGCGCCACGGCCCGTGCCCGAGGTCGAGGTTCGAGTGATTGAGATGGCCGATCAGCGTGCCGAAAACCGCGTGCACCATCAGCGCGATCCAGCCGAACCCCAAAAAGACCAGCGGCAGGTAGAGCACCGACTTGTAGACCACGACCTCGAGCCACGAGAAGCGGAAGGCGACGATCCAGTCCATCTCGCCGTCTTTGACGCTGTGATGCGCCTTGTGGAGCTCCCACAACGCGGGGACTCGATGCAGCAGGTTGTGCACGCACCACTGGATGAAGTCGATGACCACGAGGGCGACGGGGATCTGCACCCAAAGCGGCCAGTCGGCGGCGGCATTGCGGTAGACGGCGTCGGTCCAGCCATGGGTGGCGAGCCAACGGTCGATCGGCGGCAAGATCCACGTGCTCGCCAAGCCCGCGAGGAGTAGGCCGAGGAAGTGTCCATTGAACACGAGATGAATCGCGTCGGACCAGAGCTTGGGCCGGAGCTGCTTCTGCTCGGGGCGCCACGGGAAAAAGTACTCGAGCCCAGCGACGAACAGCGAGATGGCCGCGAGGCTGATGGGGTAGAGGTACGTCGCCATCGCGCGGAGATTTAGCACGTATTGCGCCGTTGGCGCGCCGGCCGCGAGCCCGGGCCCGCATCGCGAAAACGCCTCTAGTTGGCCGTTTCGAGGCGCCTTCCGCGCACCTCGTCGATCAGCGCGCGGGTCACGCGGTTTCGCCGTTCGACGGTCCAGAAATTTTTGAACGGATCCACGTCCATGACGGGGCTCGCGTGGTCTCCGGTCGGAAGCTCACGGTGCTCGGCGCCGGG
>CAZBWQ010000101.1:0-13327 GCA_964495565.1 uncultured Sandaracinaceae bacterium
GAGCTCCGTATTGCCGCGCATCAAGATGATGTCGCGGTCGCCGACGTCGAAGCGAGGCGCCTGCGCGAGCTCGAGGATGTCATAGTCCGGCCCGGTCGCTTCGTCGACCCCGCCGATGAACCGCATCGTCACGGTGTCACCCATCGCATTCCCGCTCAGGTCTTCGAGGATCCGATAGGTGACGAACGTGTGCGCCACCACGCCCGGATCGTCGACGTCATCCGGGTCCGGGCCGCCCGTGCCATTGTTCGTCGAGGTGGCGTATTCGATGGCCATGACCTCGCCCTCGAACACGAAGTCTGCTTGGCTCAACGCCTCGTCGAGATTGGCTACCGCTCCGCGAAATGGCAACGCATCGCCACCCCCGCCGCCGCTTCCTCCGGTGCCCCCGACGCCACCGCCGCCACTCGACCCATTGCTACACGCGACGCAGACCACGCTGAACAGCGCCGCCCACATCATGCGCGTGGTCAGCTGACGTTTCATGAGCGTCCCTCCAGGCTCCGCGTGCCAGCCTACACCAGATGAGGGCGCTTTGCGTGATTCTGCGCGCGAGGGACACGCGGCCCACACGAAACGCGCGAGATCCCCACACCTTACGACCCACACTGCGAAAATCGGAGACCGCAAAGGCCCTCCGGGCCGACATGGGGGCGCGTGTCGCCCGCCCTTGGGCGACGCACCGCGTGTGCTCCATGCCTACCGAAGCATCGCAGCCCGGTCATCTCGGGCCGATGCGGTTGCGAATCATCTCGGCGATTTCGTGGCGGCCTCGGGCCTCCACTTCGCGGCCAACGTTCTCGAGAGCGATGGCGTAGGTCTCCTGGATCGTGGCGTTGACGGGCGCGCGCTCGGCTGCGAGCTCGATCAACGGGAGCGCCTCCGCGGCGCGGTCGTCCTCGATCAACTGCCGAGCGGCGCGGTAAGCATCGGCGATCTCCCCGATCGCATGTTCGCGCCGATCGAGATCGACGTCCACCTCCCGGATCGCCAACACGCTGCATCGGCTCGAGCGAAGAGCTCGCGTCGTGACGGGACCGAGCCATTCGGGGACCAGAGGATCGAAGCCCCGGCTGCCGACCACGAGCAGCCCGGCTTCGTCCGAGGCGTCGACGATCCGTTCGGCAGGCACGCCACGCACCATGAGGACCTCGACATCGGGACCTTCGGTGTCGTAATCGGCGAGCAGCGCGTCGAGGCCGCGGCGTGCGTCCTCAGCTTCGCTCGGCGGCGACTCCGAGAGCACCATCATCACCCGAAGCGGCGCGTCGAGAAGCTGGGCCATGCGCATGGCCGACGCAAGCCCGAGCTTAGACTGCGGGCTGAGGTCGACCGGGCACAGGACGGGCTGTCCGACAGGTGGGCGCCCGCGTGCGACCCAGACCGGAACGGTGGCCCGGCGAACGATCGCCTCGGCCACCGAGCCCACCATCCAGCGCCGAACCGTCGCCCGCCTGCCGCCCCCAGTGACGATCAGCTCGGCGCCCATCCGTTGTGCCGTCTCGACCACGAGGTCGGCAGGAGCGCCGACCGCCACCTCCTCCTGCACGTTAAGCCCTGCCTCACGCAGCCTCGCCACGTGAGGACCCAGGGCCTGCTTGGTCTCTCGGATGCGCTCGGCGAGACCTCGCTCGCTCTCGAGGCGGCGCTCGGCGAGCGCATGCACCACGACGATCGGACACTCGATCCGTTGGCCCAGCTCTCTCGACGCCAAGAGGACGTCGTCGGTTTCGTGGTCCAGCGGCAATCCCACGATCAAGGGGTTGTGTATGGTCGTCATTCGGTTCCCTCCTGTGAAGCGAAGTACAAGCCGTCATCCGCTTCACTCAAAGGCGTCGCCGTCTCATCACGGAGCAGACGGCGCCCATCGGACAGTCGAGCGAAGAGATAGTAGAGCCCAGGGATGACGATGACGCCTATGAGTGTACCGAGGAGCATCCCGCCAACGCCCGTGACACCAATGGTGCGGTTTCCGATCGCGCCGGCACCGTGGGCGACGACCAGTGGCACGAGACCCGCCACGAACGCAAACGACGTCATTTGAATGGGCCGGAAGCGGAGCTTTCCACCTTCGATCGCCGCGTCCCGGATCGACGCTCCCTCGTTTCGCCGCTGTACCGCGAACTCCACGATCAAGATCGCGTTCTTGCCCAAGAGCCCGACCAACATGATCATCCCGAGCTGAGCCCAGACATCGTTGGCCAGACCCGCAGCTCTGAGGAACAAGAAAGAGCCGAAGATGCCGACCGGCAGCGAAAGGATCACCGCGAGAGGAATCAAGAAGCTCTCGTACTGCGCGACCAGCACCAGATAGACGAACACGACGACGACCAGGAAGATGTAGAGGGCGGCGTCGCCCTTTTTCGACTCGTCCCACGACAGACCTTCCCAACCCAACGCATATCCGTGAGGCAAGGTCGCCTCGGCGACCTCCTGTACTGCCTGAATGGCCTGACCCGACGAGTACCCCGCAGCCGGCACGAGCTGAATGGCAGCCGAGGGGTACAGATTGTACCGGGTAATTTCGTTGAGGCCCTGCGTCTTCTCGACCTTCATGAAAGAGGAGTACGGAACCATTTCTCCATGCTCGTTCGGGATGAACAAGTCGTCCAGATCCTCAGGCATCCGCCGGAACTGAGGCCATGCCTGGACGTACACCTTGTAGAATTGATTGAAGCGAACGAACCCTTGCTCGTAGGTGCTGCCGATGAGGATGTTGAGATTGTTCAGAGCATCTTCGATGGTCACACCTTTCTGCATGGCAATGTCGTTGTTGATGACGAGCTCGTACTGTGGGTAGTCGGAGGCATAGAAAGTAAACAGACTGCCCACTTCTTCGCGCTGCTCGAGCGCGGCTATGAACCGCTCGTTGATCTCTCCTAGGCGCTTGTAGTCTGGCGAGCTCGATTGGGTCTGATCGAGGACGCGCAAAGAAAGACCCCCGGCTGCTCCGAAACCGGGAATCGCGGGCGGCTCGAAGAATTCGAGCTTGACGTCGGTCATCTCGCGTGTCCTTTCCTCGAGCTCTTCGATGATCTCGAACGACGTCTTCTCTCGCTCAGACCAGTCTTCGAGGTTGATGATGGCGGTGCCCGCATTCGAGCCGCGCCCCTCGGTGAGCACTTCGTATCCCGCCACGGAGGTGACGCTCCGAATGCCCTCGATCTCCTCGGCAATGCGCTCGAGCTCTTGGGACTTGGCATTGGTGTATTCCAGCGTCGAGCCGGGAGGCGTCTGAAGAACGGCGTAGATCATCCCCTGGTCTTCACCGGGGATGAAGCCACTCGGCAAGACGGTATTCGTCCCGACGATGCCGAGGGCGAAAGCCCCGATCACCGCAACGGTCACGAGCCGCCGCGCGACGATCGGCCTCAGCAGGCGGCCCGCATAAAAGCTCGTGACCTTGTCGACGCCGCGGCTGAAAGGCCCTTGCACGAAAGGCACGAGAAGGAGCAACAGACCGATCGGTCCCCAGAGCTCGTAGGCGAGATACGTAGTCCCCACGAGGACCGGTAGCCCCACGAGGGCGTAGGCAACGAGGGTCCGAGCCCCCATCCCTCGGAGCTTCTCGCGTAGGCCCTTGCCGTCCTCCGCTCGCTCGTGCTTGTGGCCGTGAGGCTTCAGGATCATCGCACACAACACGGGGGTGAGCGTCAGGGCGACCACGCCGGAGAGAATGATCGTGGAAGCCATCGTGACGCCGAACTGACGGTAGAAGACGCCTACCGGTCCGGGGACGAAGGTGACCGGAACGAACACCGCGGTCATCACCAGTGTGATCGCGATGATCGCGCCGCTGATCTCTCTGAGCACCTCGATCGTCGCTCGGTATGGCGAAAGATGCGTCTCGTCCATCTTGGCGTGCACGGCCTCGACCACCACGATGGCGTCGTCGACGACGACACCGATGGCCAATACCATGGCGAAGAGCGTGATCAGGTTGATGGAAAACCCCATCAACTGCAGGACGAAGAAGCTGCCGATCAGCGATACGGGTACCGCGAGCGTAGGGATGATCGTGGAGCGCAGATCGCCCAGGAACATGAAGACCACCAGCGAAACCAGGATGAAGGCCTCCACCAAGGTGTGGAGCACCTGCTCGATCGAGGCCTCCACGAAACGTGACACGTCGTATGCGATCTCGTAGTCCATCCCGGGAGGGAACGACGGCTTCAACTCCTCGAGCGTCGCCTTGATCTCCTCGATGACCTCCGCGGCGTTGGAGCCGGGAGCCTGCTTCAATACGATGGATGCTGCCGGACGACCGTTGACGTCCGAATAGATGTCGAAGAACTCCGAACCAAGCTCGATGCCCGCGTGCTCGTCACCTCTCTCTTCCGCCTTCTCGCCGTTTGCAGGCCGCGGTGGCACACAGACATCTCGGAGACGCAGGATTTCACCGTCCGGCGTCGCCTTCAGAATGATGTTTGCGTACTGTTCGGGCTCGTTGAAGCGACCGATGTAGGTGAGCACGTACTCCTTCGACTGCGAGGTCATGCCCGTGGCCTGACCGAGCCGGCCCGGTGAGCCGATGATGCTCTGCTCCGCCAACGCCTCCATCACGTCGTCGACGGAGACGTTGTAGGCGCGCATGCGCTCGGGATTGAGCCAGATGCGCATCGCGAAAGTGCGATTGCCCAGGTTCACCGGAATGCCCATGCCCTGGATCCTCTTGAGCACGGGCATGACGTAGACGTTGGCGTAGTTGAAGAGGTCTTTTTGGTCGGTGTCCGGGTCTGTGCTGTAGAGGTTGAGGTACATCAACATGCTCGGCACGACCTGGCTGACGAGGATCCCTTCGCGCACCACCAATGGAGGTAGCCGGCTCAGCATGATGTTGACCCGGTTCTGCACGTTCACGACGTTGATGTTCGGATCGGTGTCCGGTTCGAAGAAGACACGGATCGTCGCTTCGCCGGCACTCGTGGCGTCGGAGACCATGTAACGCATGCCCTGAACGCCGTTGATCGATTGCTCGAGCGGAATCAGGACGGAATCGGTCAGGACCTTGGCGCTCGCCCCGGGATATGCGATCGAGACGTAAACGGTCGGCGGCGCAACGTCAGGGAACTGTGCAACCGGAAGGCTCGCTATTCCGAGGGACCCGAGAAACAGGATGATGACCGACAGAACGATCGCCAGTGCGGGTCGATGGAGAATCTTCGTGAACATGGTGGCTCTTCGAGGCGCGATTCGTCAGCGCTGCTACTCCGCGTGATGTTTCAAGTTGCTCACCGCTTCCTCCGGCTGGCGGAACTCGGTGCGTTCCAAGTGCTCGCCGTCACGCACTTGTCGAACGCCCTCGAGCACGATCCTCTCGTCGGCCGAGAGACCATCTTCGACGACGTAGATGTCCTCCAGCTCATGCGAAATGGCGATCTTCCGCTGATGGGCCATGCCATCTTCGTCCACGACATAGACGTACTGCGCGTCGAGGATCTCGAACGTCGCTCGCTGCGGGATGACGAGCACATCGGAGAGTGTCTGTTCGATCAACAAGGTGCCGGTCTGACCGTGTCGCAGGAGTCGCTCTGGGTTCGGGAAGTCGGCCCGAAACTTCACGTTTCCAGTTTCGTTGTCGAACTCGGATTCGATGGTCAACGTCTGCGCACCGCGCTGATCGAAGATGGTGCCATTGGCGAGTCGGAGCTGGATCGTCGCACCCGGCAGCTCGAGCTTCTGAGGAGCATCTGGATCGATCGCCCCCGGAAGCGCGGTGAATCTCAGATAGTCTGCTTCGGGAACGTTGAAGTAAACCCACATGACGGCGTTGTCGGAGATGGTCGTGAGCACGTCCCCTTTTTCCACCAGGCTCCCCTGCTGCATGAGTTGGCGGTCGATGATGCCGTCGAAGGGGGCCACGATCTTGGTGAAACGATATTCGGCCGCGGCGCGCTCGTACTTCGCCTTCGCCCGATCTCGCTCGGCCCGAGCCAGAGCCAGTTCCTGATCGGAGACCACGTTACGTTCGTTGAGTTGCTCGGTGTTTCGAAGGTTGATCTCGGCGAGACGGAGCTCGGCGCCGTCGGCCTCGAGTCGAGCCTGATAGAGGACGGGAAGAAGCTTGAAGAGAAGCTGACCCTCTCGAACCACCTGACCCTCTTGAACCGGGATCTCCTGGAGATACCCTTCGTTCAAGGCACGAACTTCGACGTGCCGCCGCGAGTGGATCTGGCAGACGTACCCCTGAGTCGTAGGCACGTCCATGATCGCGGGGGTGGTCAGCACGATCGGATGACGCGCTTCCTCGTGGTGGTCTTCGTCTCGATGTTCTTTCGAGCAGGCGCTTCCAACGAGGCCGAAGCCCAGCAGGGTGAGAGTTATCAGTCGATTCGCTTGCGAGCTCATTGCGTAGCCTCTTCGCTCCGTTCCTCGTGACCGCTGCCGCCAGGTGGCTCCAGCCCGGTTCCGCGCCAACCGCCGCCGAGGGCTTGGTAGAGGGTGACTGTCGCCACCAACTGTCGTTGCTTGATCTCGGTCAGCTCCCTCTGTGCCTCGAGCGATTCACGCCTAGTCGTGAGAACTTCCAGGTAATCCGCGCGACCCCAATTGAAGAGCTGCGTCGAGATGTCGATCGACTCGGAGAGCTGGTCGACCTGTTGCCGCTTGAGGTCGTAGCTCTGGCTGAGGTTTCGCATGAGACTCACGCGGTTGCTCACCTCGACGAATGCGGTCAGCACTGCTCTCTCGTAGTGGAGCACCGCCTGCATCTGACGGGAGTTCGCCGAGAAGTAGTCCGCCTTGATTCCCCGCCGGTTGAAGAGGGGCGCAAACACTCGGCCGGCGAGACCGAAGAGGAGCGAGTCGGGCGTTTTGACGAGCTTGGTGAAATCGAAGGACTGGTAGCCGACCACGGCGTCGATCCCGACGGATGGATAAAAGGCTGCTCTGGCAGCGGCGACGTCGAGCTTCGCCGCTGCGATCTCGAGCTCGGCTTGGCGAACGTCGGGACGGTTGGCGAGAAGCTCCGAGGGAACTCCCACGGCCATCGGGGGAGGTTGGAGGTCGAGAAAGTGGGCGCTCGAGCGCTCGATCGGCTGCGGAAATCGGCCTGCCAGCAAGTTGAGTTGGTTCTCCACTTCGACGATCCTCTGCTGGATCGCGTAACGCGAGCTCTGCATGCTTCGGAGCTCAGCCTCGAAACGCGTCGGGGCCAACGACGTCACCCGACCGGCCTGAAACTGCGCCCGGACGATCTCGAGCCCGTTCTCTTGGAGCGCGATGTTGGTGCTCACGACCTCGAGTTGCTGGTCGAGCGCCATCAACTCGTAGTAGAGACTGGCGATCTCCGCGACGAGTCGAGTCACCATGAAGTTTCGGCCTTCGATGCTCGCGAGGTACCGACGTGAAGCTGCCTTGGCCAGCTTGCGAAGCCGGCCCCACACGTCGAGCTCCCACGAGGCGTAGAGCCCGAATTCGTAATTTTGGAGGGTTGGATCCAAACCGGCCATTTCGTCGCTCTGCCCCCGACTCGTGAACCGTCCGACGTGCTCGACACCGGCATCCAGCCCAAACCCGACCTTCGGCCAGTACTCACCACGCCGGCCCATCACCTCGGCGTTCGCGACGAGGATCTCTTGGACGGCGATGTTGAGCTCCTGATTGTTCTGCAGCGCCATCTCGATCAGCGCGGTGAGGTGGCGGTCTTCGAAGAAGTCGCTCCACTGAATGAGCCCCGAGCTCCGCGTGTCGCGCAGCCCCGCATAGGAATCCGGGACATCCCGGTGTGGGTCGCGGGCGGCCCCCCCGGGAGGTTTCGGAATGCACGCCGTCACGACCGTGGCGGCCACCGCTACGACGAGCCCGCGCCCCATCCATCTGGACATGATGGCGAACTTTCGTCCTCGTATCTGACGCACTAACTTACCTTTGCTCCAAACAATTCGGTCCAATCGGTTCTCATCATTCGTCTCCGCCAACGTGCCCACGTTGGCTCGACGGGTCGGAAGTCACGAAGCCACGCACTTCGCGGCGGGATCGAGACGGGTGCGCAGCGCGAGGCTCGTGGTTGTGCTCGCGCGGGGTTACCGGCGTGACCTGCCGGGACCGCCAAATGCTTCGAAACGCGTGGTGTACGAGAGGGCGCTAGCCGTCTCTGAAGACACCCGTGGCGCTGAGCTAAACGGTAGGGGGTGCGCGGCCCGCGAACGCGCGCAGTCGAAACGGAGAAGGCAGCCCACCATCGCCCGACGACAGGGGCGTCACCGTGCCCGCGTAGGAGGTGTCCGCGAAGGTTCGTGGGACGTAGTGCTCGGTTTGGTCCTCATCCTCGGGATCTTCGATGTCGACTAGCTCATCGAGGACGGCTTTCCGGAGACTCGTATCGATCGCGACCGAGACCAGAGTCGTAGGCGTCGGAGCTTCGACTTGCTCGATGCGCTCGTCAGTCTGACCAGCAATCCCGACCCCAAGCACAGGCAGCGGCGCCATGCCGACGCTGAAGAACAGCGTGATGACGCAGAACGTGGCACGCAAAGCGCCCCGAAGTGCGCAGTAACCGCCAACTTCTTCGTGCCGGTACCACATGGCGGCGGGGTATGCCGCACTTTGGCTCGCGAGGCAAGGGAGCACCCCTAGGAAACCGCGTCGTGATCGCGGTGAGCATAGCGATCGCGCTCCGGGAGCCCCGCCGGGTCCGCGGGGGACGAAGGCCACGACGTTGTAAGCCGACGCGTCTAGGCTACAGAAGTCTTCTCATGATTGTATGCACGACCGATTTCACCCAACTGGCGGCAGTCCTCGTCGCCGTGTCTCTACTCGTTCCTGGGCTTGCAGCGGCGGAGGTCCCGACGACCAGGGCAGAGCACCTCGCGGCGGCCGAGAAGTACGAAGCCAAGGCGGCCGAGCAAGATGCGATCGCGGCCGAGCATTTCGAAATGATGAAGCGGTATCGAGCCAACGCGCACCGATATCCGAAACAGGTCCGCGAGAAGCGGCTCGCGGCCATGAGAAAACATTGCAACGCAATCATTCGCGATGCGAGGCGCCTGGCGGCCGACTATCGGGCGATGGCGAGGTGGCATCGAACGATGGCCGCGGACTCGAAAGACGCATCTGATTCTGGCGAGTAACCTACTCCGAGGGGCACGACGCGTCGGTGGTGAGCTCGAGGTCGTCGAAGTACGCGTACTCGGTGCCTCCAAACGGAGCGCAGAGACCGCCGCCGCCGGACAACCCGAGCCAGACGTTCGCGGGTCGTCCGGCCACGTTCGGATCGAGACAAAGAATGGCCTCCGTCCACTCGCCGTTTTCGGGCAGGGAAAGCGTGGTCACGCTCGACCTGGCAATGGCCGAGCTCACGGGATTGTCCGGTACGCGGTGCCAGAAACGCAGCGCAGGCCCCCCTGCCGCATCGGGTGCGGGCGGGATGACATGGAAATCGTAACGCACGTTGGCGCAACGGGCGGAGATCGAGACTTCGAGCACGCCGTTGCCCGAATGCGCGAGCGTCGGGTCGACCACCGTCGTGACGGTGCCGTCTCCCAGCGTCGCCACGCTCCCGATGAGCGGGATCGGCGCAGCCTCGAAGCCCGGATCCAACACGCCGGCGCTCGTGCCGCAAGCAGGCTCGTTCACGATGCGAACGTCGTCGAGCACGAGCTCGCGGGGAACCGAGTCTGCACACGCCCCAGAAAGCGGCGTGAGCTCGGCCTCGATCCAATGCACGCCACCCTGCATCCATGGAGGCACGCAATAGCGGGCCGTTCGGGCGAAGCCGTTTCCTTCGAGCGTGGTCCACGGTCGATCGTCGATGGAGAAGCTGAAGTATCGGCCGTTGGTGCCCTTCCACCACAGCTCGATCGCGGGGGACGGCATGCTCGAAGCGGCTGGCACCGAGAGCGAGCCTCGCATTCGCGCGCCCTCGCAGAGCCCGGTGGCCGCGATCACGGCCGCCCGCGAGCCATCGACGCCGACGCCTTCCTCGATGCTCGCCGTGGCGCTCTCTCCGCCGGAAGTGAGCGTCCAACCTCCCTCGCCTTCGAAGTCTCCGTTCAGAACCTCGCCTGGTGCAGGACATCGTCCAGGCTCGGCGACCACGATCTGGAAGTGATCGATTTGCAGATCCGCCTCGGTCGGGCAGGAGATCCTGAACCGGTTGGGGTCGTTCGAAAGCTCGATCTCGACCTCACCGCCGTACGTAGCCTCGCCCAAGCAGTAGCTCCTAGTTCCGAAATCTCGTTGCGCGAGTGGATCGGTCACCCAAGCCCCTCCGATGCCCATCGAAAGGAGGGGTACGTCGAAGAAAGTGCGTTCTTCCAGCGCGCGAAACGAGATCTCCGCCGCGAAGGGCTGAGAGCCTTGGAGGGGCGGCATCGAAACGACCTGGCTCACGGAGCCGAAGTTGCAGAGGGCCTCGCCGGGGAAGGAGGCGTAGCCTGGATCGATGGCGCCCGGCGCTTCTGCGTCGACGATGACGCCCCGCCGGGTCGTCCACGCCGTGGGCATGTTTTGAAAACCCGGATCGGCAGGCACCATGCCCCAGGCACAGGGATCGCCTTCGTAACCAGGAAGGCAGGCGCAAACTCGCCCCGGGTCGCTTGGCTCGCATCGCGCGAACGTCCCGCAGTCTTCGTCGACGTCGCATTCGCACACGACGCCCGGCAGCTCGCATTCGTCGATTCCGCCATCAGGCAAACCCGAATCGAGACTTCCATCGGGCACGTCGGCGCCACCCGAGGAGTCGCAAGCAGCGAGCGCCACGAGCCCACAGGTGAGCCAAACGCGAAGGAAACGGGCCATGCCCCCCCACCATCTACAAATCACCCCACTTGCGCAAGATGGGGACACGCAGCCTCCCCAAAACACGAGCGATCCCGACAACTTGCGACCCACACCGCGAAAATCCAAATCACTCCGTCGCGGATCGTGCGAGGGGTGAGCCCAGCATCACACCAGCGCATGGCCGTTCCGAAACTCGAAGTCGACGCGCTCCCGCTTTGCCGGTTCCAATTCCGAACACGACCGTGTATTTGGGCGGAGTGTCGATTCGCAGTCTACGCGCGTGTTTACTGGTCGGCCTTGCACTCGTTCTCCTCAGCTGCTCCATCACCCGAGTCAAGTGGCGCATCAAATGGGACGACGACCTCGCAGAGAGCAAAGAGGCGTACATGGATGCGCCCATCGCCGTCGAGAAGAAGGAGCGGCAACCGAACATCATCATCTTGCTCGCTGACGATCTCGGCCCCTACGAGGTCAGCGCCTATGGCGTCGAGCACATTTCGACGCCGAACATCGACCAGATCGGCGCAGAGGGTGTGGTCTTCGAGCAGGGCTACGCGACGGCGCCGACCTGCGCCCCTGCCCGAGCCGGTTTGATGACGGGCCGCGTGCAAAACCGTTACGGCTTCGAAACCCAGGTCATGGAGTTCTATCCGAGCAACTACGTCGAATACATCTCGGGCCGATGGCTGGTCGATACCGGCGAGTTCAAGGTCAAGGCGAAGCCCTCGTTTCCATCGGAGTGGCAGGTGCACAAGCAAGGCGTGCCACCGACCGAGATCATGCTCTCGGAGATTCTCAAGAAGTACGACTACCAAACCGCCCTCATCGGCAAGTGGCATCTGGGTGTTCACCGCGACCTGCTGCCGATGTCACGAGGGTTCGATTACCAGTACGGCTTCTACGGAGCGTTTTCTCTCTATGCGCCAAAGAAGAATTGGTCCGGCATCATCAACCATGAGCACAAGGCGTTCAGCGCTCAGCATCAGTGGAAGACCGGCCGCAAGGATCAGGCGGCCATCATGCGCGACCAGAAGAAGATCGAGGAAGAGCGCTACCTCACGTTCGCGTTTCGCGACGAGATGGTCCAATACATCGAAGATCACAAGGACGAGCCGTTTTTCATCTACGGGGCATTCTCGGCGCCTCACGTTCCGTTCCAGGCGCCGGTCGAGTACTACTGCCGTTACTCGCACGTCGAGGACGAAAACAAGCGCGTTTACTACTCCATGATTTCGGCCCTCGATGACGCCGTCGGTGCCATCCACCAGAAGATCAAAGACCTCGGTCTCGAAGAAGACACGATCATCTGGTTCTTGAGCGACAACGGCGGCGCATCGTACACACATGCGACCGACAACGGCCCGCTGAAGCTCGGAAAGCTCACGCAATTCGAGGGCGGCATCCGCGTTCCCTTCATGATGAAGTGGAAGGGCAAGATTCCCGCGGGCACACGGTACGAGTATCCCGTGTCGGCGACCGACATCTACGCGACCTCTGTGGCGGCAGCCGGCGGCGTGCTGCCGAGCGACCGGGAATACGATGGAGTGGATCTCCTCCCCTACGTGACCGGCAAGAACGAAGGGCGGCCGCACGAAGCTCTCTTTTGGAGGGCCGATCACATCTGGGCCTTGCGAAACGGTGACTACAAGCTGATTTTGAGCACCCGTGATGGTTGGGCCGAGCTACACAACCTCATCACCGACCAGTCCGAGGAGATCAACCTCAAAGAAGAAATGCCCGAGCTCTACCAGCAACTCCGTCAACAACACGAGCGCTGGCAGAAGGAAAATCTCAAGGTCAAACCGATGTGGCCTCGCATCATGGACAAACGCTTCGAAGCCGACGGCATGGTGTATTACTTCCCCGCGTAGGGCCCTCGCTGATGAAGAAACTACCCTCGGCCGTTCTCGTCTGTTTGCTCGCCGCCGCCACGTGGCTCGTGCCCAATCAGACCTCCGCCGTGCCCAAGATGGACGTCAAGGTCGCCGTCGGGGTGGGCAGCACGACGCTAGTTCCTCGGGTTCCCGAGATCGACCTCTACGATCCGGACACCGGAGAATTCATCAGCACCGTCGGCGGCCGAAACCCTGGCACTTTTTCGAACTGGGGTATGCAACTCGCTGCCCGCGTGACGGCCGGCAAGATCTTTGGCGAGGTCTCCATCGGTTTCAGCCGGTTCTATTTCGAAATCACACAGGGCCTCGCAGACATCGCCCGAGCGGAGGGCACCAACCCGGACGCGGTGCAACTGCTGGTCGGGGAGCGAGCTCGAATGAACTCGCTCGAGATTCCGCTCACCGCGGGTTACGTGCCCTACAAGAATCCGTATTTCAAGCTCTTCCTTTATGGCGGTTGGGTCAGCACGTTCAACCTGCGTGGCTTCGTCGACATCGGCGACAACCGCAAAGCGCTGAAGTTCCGCCCGAAACAAATCCCGGGCTTCCCGCTCGCAATCTACGTGGCCGGTGCTCGGTTCGGAACACAGTTCGATCTGGGACCGCTCAACTTCGACTTCAACTACACGATCAGCATGAACAGCTTCACGAAGACGGAGTTCCGAACCAACGCCCACATATTCAAGTTCTTTCTCGGCTGGCTGTTCTAG
>CAZBWQ010000102.1:0-12624 GCA_964495565.1 uncultured Sandaracinaceae bacterium
CACTCAGGCGGTCCAGCCTTTCCTCCCGTCGGGGCGCCATGCTGTAAACCGTCGAGGCCGCGTCGAGTGGTCGCTCTTTCGGCGGCGGGAAGGAGCTTGCCGCCGTGCCCTTGGGGTGGGGCGCCGCGGGAGGTCTGGAAGTGCGGAAAGGCCCGGTGCTGTCGAGGTCGCGAAGGATCTGCTTGAGCTCGGCGCGATCGTACTCGAGCGTATGGTCGGAGGCGATGTCGACCACGACGAATCCGTATTCGCGACTCCACGCATGGCGGAGGATGTCTCCGCCGACCGCACGGTGTTTGGCGATGGTTCCATCCGGCTCGAGCCAGTCGAACCGCTTGGCCGCGGCTTCGAGTTGTTTTTCCGAGCTGAACACCGCGAGCGCTTCTTCGCCGTCGGCGTTGATCAGCGTCCGGAACCCTTCGGCCCGCGGCTCCCACGTGGCGACCCAGATTTGCCGCAACGAAAGCGCCTCGAGCGCCTCCGTCTTCGGCCCAGGACCCTTCGACCCCTCGTTCAGCAAAACGAGAAAGGCGTCGCTACCAAAATCATTCATGGGGCGCCCCATCTTCCCAACACACATTGTAATCCTGAAGGTGTATCGGAACGCAAGTTTTCCCGGATGCTTGACACCTTCCGGGCGGGGGCTAGGCTCCGCGCCTAATTTCCGGGCCCAGATAGCTCAGTTGGTAGAGCAGTGGACTGAAAATCCTCGTGTCCCTGGTTCGATTCCAGGTCTGGGCACCTAGGCTGGCCGGCGATTCTCGCCGCGCCAGTCCCGAGGGAGGAAGGCCTTGCAGAGCCGATGGTCCGACGAAGACGCCGTAGCGACGGTCGAGCGCTATCGAGGCGATCCTCGGGTGAACGAAGACATCGCGCTGCGTGTTTACACCTCGCGTCTCATCGGGAACGAGCCCGCTCTGGTGCTTCACGGTGGAGGCAACACCTCGGTCAAGACCGAGCTGCTCGACGACACCGGCCAGCAAGTCCGTGTGCTTTGCGTGAAGGGAAGCGGTTGGGACCTCGGGGCAATCGAGCCTGCGGGGCTGCCTGCCGTTCGTCTCGATAGCCTCGGAGCGCTGCGCGCTCGGGACTCGCTTTCGGACGAGCAAATGGTCAATGCACAGCGAACGCGACTCCTCGATGCGAGCTCGCCCAATCCCTCCGTAGAGACGCTGCTCCACGGATTCTTGCCGCACAAGTTCATCGACCATTCTCACGCGGACGCCATCCTGGCGTTGGTCGACCAACCCGATGCCGAAGCGCTTTGCCGTGAAGTTTACGGGGCGCGTCTCGCCGTCGTCCCTTACGTCAAGCCTGGCTTCGACCTCGCCAAGCTCGCGGCGCAAACCTACGAAGCCAATCCCAGCATCGAAGGCTTGCTCTTGCTGAAACACGGCTTGTTCACCTTCGGAGCCACGGCGCGAGAAAGCTACGAGCGACACATCCGAGCGGTCGACGAGGCCGAGTCCTTTGCGTCCCGCCGCGGGGCTCGGAAGACCACGGGGTCGGTCCCGGCGCCGATCCGTTACGAAACGCTGGCCCCCCTGCTCCGCGGCAGGTTGGGCGCCGGCGAGCGCAGATATCTGCTCACTCTGCGGCACAGCCCGGAGATCGATGCGTTTTTGGCCCGGGACGATCTCGCGAGCGTGAGCCAACGGGGGACTGCAACGCCCGATCACGTCATTCGAACCAAGCGGTCCCCGATGCTGCTGCACTTCGAGCCCGGCATGGACGACGAGACCGTAGTCGCCCACCTGGACGAGCGACTCGACGCGTACCGCCGTGACTACGAGCGCTACGTCGCGCGCCAGTCGGAGCACAAAGGCCGCGTGGTTCGGCCGCTCGACCCCGATCCGCGTGTCGTGCTCGTTCCCGGGCTCGGGATCATCGCGGCAGGTCCCTCGCTCGACGCCGCAAACATCGCGGCAGACATCTACGAGCACACGATCGACGTGATCGAGGCGGCCGAGGCGCTGGGTCGCTACGAGCCGTTGCCGGTCGGCGACCTCTTCGACATGGAATATTGGTCACTCGAGCAAGCCAAGCTCGGTAAGGCGAAGCCCAAACCGCTTCAGGGCCGGGTCGTGTACATCAGCGGGGCGGCGAGTGGGATCGGGGCCGCATGCGCGAGGCTGTTCTTCGAGACGGGCGCTGCCCTCCATCTCACCGACAAGAACAAAACCGCGCTACGCGCGATCGCGGAGTCGACCGGTGCGTCTTTCGAGGTGCTCGACGTCACGGACGAGCATGCCGTTCGGGCGAGCGTCGATCACTGTGTCCGCGTCTATGGCGGTCTCGACGGGGTGATTTCGAATGCAGGGGTTGCGTCGCAGGGCTCGATGAGCTCGCTTGCGACGGGTGAGCTCGAGCAGAGCTTCGCGGTCAACTTGTTCGCGCATCAGTATCTCGCTTCGGCTGCCATGCAGGTTTTTCAGGCGCAGGGCACCGGTGGCTTCCTCTCGTTCAATGCGTCCAAGTCTGCCTTCAACCCGGGTCCGGGCTTCGGTCCGTACGCGATTCCAAAAGCATCCGTGATTGCGCTGATGAAGCAGTACGCCATCGAGGGCGGCTCGATTGGCGTGCGAAGCAACGCGGTCAACGCCGACCGAATTCGAACTGCGATCCTGGCGGAGGAAGACATCGAGCGTCGCGCCCGTGCACGGGGTCTCGACGCGGACGCGTACTATCGATCCAACTTGCTCGGCAAGGAGGTCACCGTGCAGGACGTCGCGCACGCATTTTTGTATCTGGCCCTGGCGCCGAGCACGACCGCTTCCGTCCTCACCGTCGACGGGGGCAACATCGCGGCTTCGCCGCGCTAACCTTCGCGACCCAGCGCCGTTTCGGCGTTGGGCGGTGGCACGTTCGCGCCGTTGCGGAGGCCTAGATAGAGAGCGCCGAACAAGAGCAATGCGAAGGGCGCGCCGAAGAGCAGGCCAATGCCGCAGAGCATGGCAGAGCCGATCCAGATCAAGCCTGCGATCAAGCCGACGCCGAGGATGCGCCATCGCTTCTTACGCGCGATGCGCCAGGAATACACGATCGCCTCGATTGGGCCTGCGTCGTCGTTGAACGCCAGCTCCGCCTGCATGAACACGATGCCCGTGGCGAGGTACACGTACAACGGCAGCAGGACGAGGGCGCTGATCGCGAGCGGCCGGCCTGCATCGTCCATGATTTCGCTCATGGGCGTTTCGAGGCTTACCGGGCCGACGAAGGCGAGAAAGACGAGGATCACGATCGGCAGCACGATCAAAACGGCCGCCGCCGTGATGGCGAGCGATTGCAGGATGTACTTCCAGATCTTCGACATCTGGCTGAAGAGCGCACCGACCGTGGCTCTTCGTCCGTGAAGCCCTCGTATCGCCATCGCCCACATCCCGAGGGTGAAGATCGCAGACAAGACGAGCTGGGCGAGCTGCAGGAGGATGCGTACGATGGCGTCGACCGCGTCGAAAACGGCGCTCGAGTCGCCGCCGGTCTGCTCCATCGTGGAAAAGAACCCCCAGACCAGACCCAGCGCTGCGGGAACGCCGAAGCCGATGAGCCAGTAGAGCAGCAAGGCGAGCACCCAGGCCCCGAGGTCCTTCGACCACGCCTCCGAGGCCCTCGAGAGCAAGTCCGTCAGGGTCAACCGGTCACGCGTGAGGGCGAAACCGGGCTCGGCGGGTCGCGGTTCCGCTGGCACGGGCGAAGGTGCGGGCGTCAGGGGATCTTGCGGCGGTTCCATCGCACCGAGGAGTACCACCGTGCGACCCCGCTGCGAAGAAAGCTATCGAGGAGCGGTCCGTGCGGGTGGGTTGACCGGGATCGGTTCGGTGATAGGGCTAGCGCCATGTCTGCACGATTGCTTGGTCTTGGCTTGGTTTTGGCGTGGATGGCCGCTGGCTGCGGTAGCGATGACGGCGAGGCGGCGAGCTTCGTGCCTCCCGAATACGGCACCTGGGTCAAATACGAGCCCGAGGGCGCGACTTGCAGCGATGGGAGCCCATACAAGTTCTGGGTCGAATTCTCGGAAACGTCCGACAACGTGATCATCTTCTTTCAAGGGGGCGGCGCGTGCTGGGACTACGAGAGTTGCAGCGGTGAAGGCGGGATCCGAGGCGCAGCCAACCCCAACGGTCTTCGCGACGACTACGCCGACGCACACGCCGAGGTCGCCGGGCTGACGATCAATGCCAATCAGATCTACCCGCTGCTCAATGGCGACCCCGACGTCAGCCCCATGGCTGACTGGAACAAGGTGTTCGTCCCTTACTGCACGGGTGACGTGTACAGCGGCACACGGACCGAAACCTATGCGAACCCCAATCAGGGCGAAGGGGATCTGGAATTCCGCCACGTTGGCCATCTCAACATCTTGAAGATGACCGAGATGCTCGATGAAATGTTCAGCGATGTCCCGAAGCTCTTCGTCGGGGGTTGCAGCGCGGGCGGCGTGGGCGCATTGGTGAACTACTACTTCTTGCGCACGGGGATCCGCGGAGTGCAGAAGGGCTATCTCCTCGACGACTCGGGCCCGGCCTTTCCTTCCCAGGAGCCCACCTCGAGGTCGCTTCCGCTGTACGATACGATTCGGCCTTCTTGGGGTGTCGATGAGGTGATCGACACGGCGCCTCAGTCCGACGTCTTACGGGCCGACTTCGGGCAACTGAGCGGCATTTTGGCCGACGAATTTCCGAACGACCGCTTGGCCACGACCTTCTTCCGGCTGGACTACAACTTCTCTCTCTATTCCTACGAGCGCTTCTACACCCGTGGCAGCGCAGATTCGGTGGATCCGATCGTGCGTTTCATGGGGAACGGGCTCGGCCTCGACCAGGATGTCGCCCTCGACCGGGCAGCGGTCCACCAGCTTTTTTGGGATGACATTCCGCTCTTCGTCAGCCTGGCCGATTCCAAAGAGAACTTCGGATACTACATTCCGTTCTATCGTACGACGAACGACAGCCACTGCGTGACGGTGCCGGGTTTCGAGGACGTCTCTTTGCTCGAAGCTCTGGACCTCTTTCAGAACGACTTCGGCACGCTCGCGTGGCTCGGCAGCGAGATCGGCGACATGAACCTCCGTGACTACGTCGAGCATCTCCTCGACGACGAAGAGCCGCTCGAGAGTCACTTCGAGGAAGAGGCGGAGGGGCCCTTCGTTCCCTGCACTCCCGACGACTTCGATGCAGACGCGTGCGAAGCTGCGGTCAATCCGTAGCGCGCGTCACTCAGTTCCAGCGAAAGCCTTCCATCGTCTGCTTGGAGGTGTAGCGCGGCTCGAAACCGGTCGCTTCGACGAACGCGGTGTTGTCGATGACGATGGGGTACTTCACGTGGGCGATTGCATCGGGCGGCAGATACGGGAAGCCAAAGCGTCCGAGCATGGCGGGGTAGAGCGGTTCCGGGATTCGCACCGCGCGCTTGCCCGTCGCTTCGCAAACCACCGACAGCGGGACCGGAGGCGGTCCGGCGACGTTGAACACGCCCCGTAGCTGTTTTTCGACAGCGAGGGTAATCGCCTCCTCCGCGTCCCATTCATGCATGAGTTGGTACAGGGGATCGAAGCCCAGCACGAGAGGAACGCGATCTTTCGAAAGGAAGCTCGCCAACGTGCCTCCACGGCTGGGCCCGAGGAAGTAGCAGAGCCGCAGAACCGCCGTGTTGAGCTGGGGCCATCGCCAGAGCGCGCTGCCGGCATACAAGTCGGCCGCCACCAGATCGGCCAGCTCTTTGAATGCGGCGCCGGCCAGCGGTGGCTCGTCCTCCGTGTGGTAGAGCGGGGAATCGGGCGTCGCACCGTAGACCGTGTGACGGCCCACGAATACGGCCTGCTTCACCCCGTATTCGTGGCAATACTCGAACAGCTTTCGAGTCCCCCCGAGGTTGATTCGGTACCGCTCCTCGGTGTCGGTCGTGAAGTGCGTCACGGTGGCCATGTGGATCAGCGCGTCGGGGCGCGAGACCCGAAACACGTCCTCGGCGGGCCGCTTTCGAATGTCTGCTTGATGCATCTCGACGCCCTCGGGGACGTCGGGCCATGGGCGGCGATCGATTCCGATCACGCGGTGTCCCCTGCGCGTCAGCCGGTAGGCGACGCCGCGGGCCAGTGTTCCGCTGATGCCGGTGATCAAGATCTTCATGGCTTTCGCTCTTCGTCCGGGCCCGGCATGCGCTGGAGCATGAAAGGGAACGGCCGCGCGTCCAGGCCCGTGCTGATCAAGCCCTCCATCGACTGACGCACTTCTTCGATGTAGCGCTGGATCAAGTGGTCCGGCTCGGATCCATCGCCCTCGAAGGACATGGGCGGCCCGTAGTAGACCTGGCAGGCGACGGGCAGCGGAAAGAACACCAATTGGGGTGCGACCGGCACGAAGGGGCCTTTGACCAATCGAGCGAGCCACTTGATGTGAAAAAGCTGGGGGAACGACTCTTCGCCTCCGATGAACGCACAAGGGACGATCGGGGCGTTCATCTTCAGGGCAAGCCGCATGAAGCCCGTTCCGAAGCGGACCAGCTTGTAGCGGTCCTTGTAGAGCTTGCCCGCGCCTCGCGCCCCTTCGGGAAACACCACCACCAGGCGCTCGTCGGCGAGCAGTTGCTCACCATGCTCGGGTATTCCGGTGAGGTGCCCGACCTTGCTCAACGCGGGCCGTGCAAAGGGCGCACGGGTCAAGAAGTACTCCGCCATACCCTGGCCGAGGCGGGGGGCATCGTCGTTGAGCAACAAGGATGTGAAGATCATCGCTGCGTCGGCGCCGATGCCGCCCGAGTGGTTGGCGACGACGAGCGCGCGGCCTCGTTGGGGAACGTGCTCGAGGCCAAAGGCCGTCACTTTGAGGTAATGCCGATAGAAGTAGGCCATCGGCGAATAGGCTCGCACCAGCGCCTTCTTGGAGAGGCCGAAGCGGTCGAAGCCGTAGTCGTCGAATTCGATCGGAAGACGGTCGATGTTCCGTTTGACTTGGGGGTCATCGAAGAAAGACATGTCCGATGCGCCGTGGGTGCTCAGTCAAATAACTCAGCTTGGCCCCCAAAGCGAGCCAGATAGTCCTTCATTCGAAGCTTTCGGACTGCGCTGTCCGAGCTCATGTAGCGAATCTTCCCGAAGATCGGGCGCTCGGGCCCCCAGGCCCGGTCGTACCGGCCGAGCACCCAGAAGATCCCGGAGTAGCTGTTCGGGTCCCGCCCATCGAGGGCGTACTTGTTGTTGAGCTCGATCATGGCAGCGAGCGCCTCGCGCGGGCTCGCCGTCCATTCGAGAATCTTCTTGCCCCACAACATGCGCAGGTAGTTGTGGATGCGCCCTGTCTCGGTCAGCTCGGTCTGCGCCGCGTTCCAAACGGGGTCGTGCGTGTCTGCCGCCTCGAGCTGCGCCAGGGAATAGAGATGCTCGCGGGGGTCCGATTCGTGCTCCTCCAAGGTTTCGCGCGCCCATGCTGGCAAGGACTCGTACTGGTCGTATTGGGGATTGAGCGCGCACATGTTGAAGCCAACCTCCCGCCAAGTCACCAGCTCGTCGAGAAATGCCTCCGCATCGTCGCTCATGCCCCACCAGCCCTCCCGGGCGCCGCTGGTTTTTTCGGAAAGCGACTCGGTGGACCAGCCCTCGTTTTGGGCGATCTCGTCGAAGATCTGGTGCGTGGAGAGGTGTCCGAAATGAAGGTACGGGGAAAGGCCGCTCGCGGCGTTCTCGTCGGGATGGTTGCGGTCTTCGGCGTAACGCCCGAACGCGCCGTCGAGGAAGTCGAGCATTCGTTGCTCCGCCGCTTCGAAACCTCCTTCGAGCTCGACGGGCTCGACCTGATGATCGATCGGCAGCGAGCCGAGCTCCTGCCCCGCCAGAACCGCGTCCGTGGGCGGGGCCCATCGCTCTTGGATTTCGCGCACGAGCTCGGTCTCGTCGGACGCCGAGAGCCTCGAGAGATTCTGCAACGGGTCTTCCAGGGGAAAGCTGTCGAGGTGCTCGGGGAGCCGCTTTTGGAGAAAACGCCGAAAGTCGAAGGCTCGGCTGAAGACCTTGTCGGCGACCCGAATCGGGAGAAGCCCGTTGCTGTCGACGACCTCCAGGCGCGCCCCGATTTTCGACGCGGCAGCCCGCTGCATCCTCGGAATGAAAAAGCTCGGGTAATCGTCGCTCACCACCAAACAGGCTCGCTCCGCGAGCGCTTCGAGGAGCCCACTGCCGGCTCCGTGCTTCGGCTCGACGTAGGGGTAGTACACGACGTTTCGATCGCGAAAGTACTCGCGATGCGCCCGCATGCCGTCGAGGATGAAGCGATGCAGCCGATCGCTTGCCCACTCGTAGCCCGTTCGAAGCGCTTCGAGGATCACGAGGGGCTTGTCGAGCTCGCGGGCGCGCTCCGCGGCGTATTGGAGCGCGAAGTTCCAGCGAGGACGCCGAAACGCGACCATCCAGTGAAGGACGAATTCGCCTTCGGCCGGCCCATGGTCGTTCATGGCCCGAACCCGAATGCCGGGGACTCGGCTCACGAGCCGTTCCCCGACGTGGGTCGGACGATCGGTGCGTTTACTTGGTGGGCTTCCACAGCGGTCGCTTGAAGCACCAGATCGTCGCGCTCTTCATTCCGGCGGAGCTCACCATCTCCCAGCCTTGCTCTCCCATCTTGTTCGACATCTCGGTGACCTGGGCCACGCCCGACGCCTCGAAGCATTGGTACTGCCATTGCGCCCGCTTTGGGGCGCCATGGGTGTCGGCGGAAACTGGCACCGAAGGCGCGATCCACAGCGCGGCGGCAAGCGCGCCGGCCAGCGAAAGCCCGACGAGAACGGTTTTGATCTGCATAACTCCTCCCAGGCCTCGCTATATCACAGCCGCGTGCCCGCCAACGTCGGCCCGCCCGGCAGCTGCTCGGGTGGCGCCTGCGGCCAAATTGGAATCGGTCCTAGCGAAGTAGCGGAAACGATTTGCAATTTTTGCCGTTCGATTTCATGGATCGGAGCGTTCCGATTCGCTATTCTGCTGAGTATGCAGTTACAGCGTATTTTTATATCCTCAGTGATATTTCTTGCCGGAGCTCTGGTGGTGGGCTGCGGAGATGACGGCGTCGGTCCGGATCGCGGGAGCGGCGGTACCGCCGGAAGCGTCGGAGCCGGTGGCACGGGCGGCACCGCTGGTATGAGCGGGACCGGAGGCATGACCGGGACCGGCGGCACGGCGGGCAGCGTGGGGACCGGTGGCACCGGCGGCACAGGTGCCACGGGCGGTGTCGTCGGAGGCTGCTTCGAAGCGCTCTGCCCCGATGGCAACTCCTACGGTTGCGGCGACTGCATCGACAACGACGGCGACGGCCTGGTCGACGACAAAGACCCCGAGTGCCTCGGACCGTGCGACAACACCGAGGGCCCGGTGCTGCTCACCGGGACACCCGGCGAGACCGGGAATCAATGCGGCGCGGACTGCTACTTCGATCGAGGAAATGGATCCGGGTCGGGAGAGTGCAAGTGGGATCGGCGCTGTGACCCGCTCAAGCCCAAGGATGGATGCGCCTACGACGAGACGCTGATCGGAGAGCTCAACTACTGCCCAGACCCACAACCGGAGCTTTGCGAGGAGGGGTGTGGGCAGCTCACGCCGAATGGCTGTGACTGCTTCGGATGCTGCACGTTCCCCGAGCTCGAGGGCATGGGTCCGGACGGTGGTCCTGGGTACGTGTTCCTGGGCTCCTTCATCGGCAACCAAGGAACGTGCACTCTGGATGATCTGAGCGATCCCGAGCTCTGCAGGCCGTGCACGCCCGCGGGCAACTGCTTGAACACCTGCGAGCGCTGCGAGATCTGCCTCGGCAAGCCGACCATTCCCGAAGACTGTTTCCCGGGCACCGGTGGAAGTGGTGGAAGCGGGGGTACCGGGGGCACGGGTGGCAGCGGCGGCGTTGGTGGCACCGGCGGTACGGGTGGCGACGGCGGCAGCCTACGTTGTCCTCCGGACAAGCAGGAATGTGGTCTGCCTGGGGACGATCCGTGCCCGGCCGGTACGTTCTGCCTGACCGGGTGTTGCACGAACGCCGTGCAGTAATGGGATCCGCGGCTCGTCCGGGCTCTGGTCTCCCTCCCGAGAGTGAGCCCAAGCTCGAGCCCAGCCGCTAACCCAAGATGTCCGTCACCCGGTGCACGTCATCGGGGTCGGACGTCGTCGGCACCAGCAGCACGTCGTCGGCGCCGGCGTCTTTGGCTTGTTGCACTGCGGTTCTGAGCGCTTCGGGCGTGGTGACGACGCAGATCTGTTTCACGTTCTGCCGGGCGACCGGGGCCATGAAGTTTAGATATCGCTCGAGGTACTCGTCGAGCTGAGCACGCGCGTTTGGGCCGAGCGCATACCAGAAACCCGTCCCCAGCCACGGGCTCGGCCGGTTCCGCTCCTTCCATGCGCGCCGCGTCGCCTCGAACTGCAGCTCCATCTCCGCAGGGGATGGCCCGAAGCTGAAGCCGCACAGCCCGTCCGCCCACTTCGAGGCCGCCTGGATCGACTCGACCATCAACGAGCCCGCGAGCAGCTTGGGACCACCCGGCCGAACGGGCGCGGGACCGACCGGCAGCGCTCCTTCCACTACGGGCTCGCCCTGCCAGACGCTCTTCATGGTCTCGACGCTCTTGGCGAGCCTGGTCAGACGATGCCCGAGCGGGGCGTCCACCGACTGGTAATCTTGCTCACGCCCTCCGACACCCAACCCGGCGACGAATCGGCCACCGGACAGCACGTCGATCGTGGCGAGCTGTTTGGCGAGCATCACGGGGTGGTGGAGCATCGGCACGAACACGCCGCTCACGATCTTGACCCGCTTGGTCAGCGCCGCCGCAGCGGCGAGAGCGGCGGTCATGTCGGGGTTGTAAAACGAAATCCGCTCCCCGGCAGCGAGGCTCGCGAAGAAGCCGGCGTCGATGCGCTCGCACCACTGCAAGAAGGTGTCTCTGTCGAGGCCCGGTGCCATGACCGGCAGGTTCATCCCGATTTCCATGTGCTCCTCTGGAAGCCCCCAAGAAGGCTTTGCATCTGTCCGCGTTGGCGTTTAGGACTAGCTCCCTGCGTCACGCCCATGGGCTTGACCGGCGGAGGATACACCATGCGAAACCCCAAGGACTTCTTCAAACCGATGGCCATCGGGGCGCCCGAGCCCGCCCGCGAGATCCCGTTCCGGCCGTCGCGGATGATTCATTTCTTCGATCCGAGCAATCCGAAGATGGCGGCGAAAGCGCCCAGCATTGCGGCGAAGTGCGACGTGCTCCTCGGCAACCTCGAAGACGCCATCCAAGCCGACAAGAAGGTCGACGCTCGGGAGGGTTTCGTCAAGATTGCCAAGGAGAACGACTTCGGCGACTGCCAGCTCTGGACACGCGTCAATAGCTTGGACAGCCCTTGGTTTCTCGACGACATGATCCGGATCGTCGAGGAGGTGGGACACAAGGTAGACGTGATCATGGTCCCCAAGGTCGAAGGCCCCTGGGACATTCATTTCGTCGATCGGTTGCTCGCCCAGCTCGAGGCCCGCGCCAAGCTGAAGCGCCCCATCTTGGTTCATGCCATTCTCGAAACTGCGCTCGGCGTCTCCAACGTGGAAGAGATCGCCGCAGCGAGCCCGCGCATGCAAGGCATGAGCCTCGGGCCCGCGGATCTGGCGGCGTCACGCCGAATGAAGACCACGCGCGTAGGGGGTGGACACCCCGGGTACCTGGTGCGGGAAGATCCGGACCCGGACGACCCGGAGGCGCCTCGAGAAACGGCACAGCAGGATCTGTGGCACTACACGATCGCGCGCATGGTGGACGCTTGCGTCGCCAACGGCATCTACGCCTATTACGGGCCGTTCGGAGACATTCGGGACACGGTGGCCTGCGAGGATCAGTTCCGAAACGCGTTTTTGCTCGGCTGTGTCGGCGCCTGGTCGCTTCATCCCGTGCAGATCGACATCGCCAAGAAGGTCTTCAGCCCTCCCGTCGACGAGGTGCTTTGGGCCAAGAAAGTCATCGAAGAGATGGGCGACGGGACGGGCGCCGTCATGATCGACGGCAAGATGCAGGACGACGCGACCGTGAAGCAGTGCAAGGTCATGGTCGAGCTCGCCCGCATGCTCGCCGAAAAAGACGAAGACCTGAAAGCCGCGTACCAGCTCTGAGAGGTAGCACCATGAACACCAAGCATCGTCCCCGACGAAGTGTGTTGTACATGCCCGGATCGAACGCCCGGGCGCTCGAAAAGGGCCGCGGTCTCGACGCCGATGGCTTGATCCTCGACCTCGAGGATGCCGTCGCACCCGACGCAAAGGCGCAAGCGCGAGCCCAGGTCGTCGAGGCGCTCGAGGCTGGGGGTTACGGGCATCGCGAAATCCTTCTCCGCGTCAATGGGCTGAGCACCCCGTGGGGATACGATGATCTCGTCGCCGCAGCGCAGTCCGGCGCCGACGCCGTGCTGCTCCCCAAGGTCGATAGCGCCGACATGGTTCGACAGGCTGAGAACGTCCTGGTTTCGGCCGGGGCGCCCGATGCGTTGCGGATCTGGTGCATGATGGAGACCCCTCGAGGGATGTTGCGCGCCGAAGAGATTGCCGACTCGACACCCAGGCTCGGTGGTTTCGTGATGGGCACGTCCGACCTGGCCAAGGATCTGCACGCTGCCCATAC
>CAZBWQ010000103.1:0-12417 GCA_964495565.1 uncultured Sandaracinaceae bacterium
ACGTCGAGATAGCCCATCTCGCAGCCCATCTTCACGAGCTCGACGTAGATTTGGCTCGCTTCTCGCATCGCGTTCTTGACGGGGATGATGCTCGACACTTGGCTGCCCAGGTGAAAGTGCAGCAGCTTGAGGCAGTCCAACATGTCTCGCTGCTGCAGCTCGTCGACCACGTGGACCATCTCCGACATGGTCAGACCGAACTTCGCGCGGTCGCCGGCGGAATCGGCCCACTGTCCGATCCCTTTGCTGCTCAGCTTCGCGCGGACGCCGAGGCATGGACGAATGCCGAGCTTCTCCGAAGCGCGGAACGCGAGGTCGAGCTCTTCGATGCGTTCGAGGACCACCACGACCATGTTGTCGAAGCGTTGCGCCACGAGGGCGGTCTCGAGGTAGGCCAAGTCCTTGTAGCCATTGCAGATGATGAAGCCGTTTTCGTCTTCCATCGCCGCGAGCGTGATCAGGAGCTCGGGCTTCGAGCCGGCTTCCAATCCGAACCGCCAAGGCCGCCCCGACTCGACGATCTCCTCCACCAGATGCCGTTGTTGGTTGACCTTGACCGGGAATACCCCTCGATAGGTTCCGTCGTAGCCGTACTCCCGGATCGCGTTCTGAAAGGACTCGTTCAGCAGTCGAATCCGATCCTGGAGAATGTTCGGAAAGCGAATCAGCAAAGGAAGATCGAGCCCGCGCTCCCCGAGCTGCATCGTGAGGTCGTAGAGGTCGATGCCGCGGTCCTGCGTCGGGTCCGGGCGCACCTCGACGTGGCCCCGTTCGTTGATCCGAAAGTACGGCTCCCCCCAGCCCTGGATCTGGTAGATGTCCGCGCTCTTCTTGAGGGTCCAGCCGTTAGGGTCGCCGTTGCCGTCCATGACGAGCGGTGATTTAGCACATCCTCCCGGCTCGCGGTGCCGCAAGCCTCGATTGCTCCCGGTCCAGAGGCGTGGTAGCCGAACGCAAAGGGGGGAGGCCCATGACGAAACGCCTGGCGCTCGTTTTCGTACTCGTTCTTCAGCTCGCATGCGACGAAAATGGGGCAGGTGCCGAAGCGCCGTCCGATCCGACCCCCCCCGCCGAGGCGCCGCAACGCGCGCTGCCGTCCGAGGGACCCGCGCCGGCCTTGGCTCCGGCTCCGGAGCGGAGCGCTCTGTACCAAGACCTTCTCGCCCTGCTGCACCTCGCCGACGTGTATGAGCCCTCCGGTTTGCTCGTCGATTTCGGGAGCGCGGCGCGGTTCAAGTACACCCTGGGCAACTGGAACAGCGGTTGGTTGGACGAGAGCCAGGAGCAGGGGGTCCGGGTCTCGACGTTCGGAAAGACGGCACGTCTCTACCTGCCTGCCGATGCCAAGCGTCCGATGCGACTCCGGCTTCGCGCCAAGCCGTACGCGACCGGCGCGCTCATCGCATACGTCAACGGCAAGACGGCGGGGGAGGCACGAATCTCGCAAGGCGACGGCTTCGGCGAGATCGTGATTCCGATCGACCAGGCGCTCATCAAGCCCGGCGAAAACGCGATCATGCTGCGCGCCACCAGCACGGCCCAGGTTCGAGGCAAGCGGCGCTCGCTGGCCGTCGACTGGCTGCGCTTCGAGCCGGCGTCTGCTTCCGAGCCGCCGCCCCCTGCGCCCGTGACGGCCGCTTCCCGGTCGGTTGGCGGGGTGGAGCGGCGCGCGATCGTCTTGGAACCGGGTGTCCAGGTCGATTGGTTCGTCGAGGTGCCCGAGGGCGGCACGTTGATCTTCGGCGCAGGCGTCGAGACGCAAGGCTCTGGAGCCCTCACCGTCACGATCGATGGCGATCGCGCGAAGGGCTCGGCTCGGCGAATCGATCTCACCAGCCGGTGGCTCGATCAACGGATCGACCTCTCGAACCGAGCCGGAGAGATCGTGCGGCTGCGCTTCCGGAACGGGGGCGCGGCGGCGCTCTCGTTGAGTGACGTCAGGGTAACCCGCTCCCTCGGCGAGGTGGTTTCCATCGAAGAGCCGGCCCGCAACGTCATCGTGTTGCTCATCGACACCCTCCGCGCGAGCAAGCTCCAGGCCTACTATCCAAAGACTCGCGTCAAGACTCCCGTCATCGATGCCCTGGCTGCACAGGGCACGCTGTTCGAACGGCCGCAGTCCCCCGAAAACTGGACCAAAC
The DNA here is from genome assembly GCA_964495565.1 of uncultured Sandaracinaceae bacterium. Lineage (GTDB taxonomy): Bacteria > Myxococcota_A > Polyangia > Polyangiales > Houyiibacteriaceae > SG8-38. The sequence continues at coordinate 2,142 of CAZBWQ010000103.1, forward strand.
CCGCAGTCGCAAGCGTGCTCACGTCCCTGCACCCCGCGACGCACGGCACCAAGGAGGACGCCTCGAAGCTGCCGAAGTCCGCGCTGATGTTGAGCGAGGTCTACAAGAAGGAGGGCTTCAAGACGGCCAGCTTCATCGCGAACGGCTACGTATCCAACGCGTTCGGCTTCGATCAGGGTTGGGATCACTACACCAACTACATCCGCGAGCAGCGGAGCACCACGGCGGCCAACGTCTTCGGTGAGGCGCAGGCTTGGATCGAGAAGAACAAGGACGGGCGGTTTTTCGTCTACATCCAGACCATCGATCCGCACGTGCCTTACGACCCACCCGACCGGTTCTTGAAGATGTATGACCCTGCGCCCTACGACGGGCAGGTGAAGAACCGACGGACGCACCTCATGCTCGACGAGGCGAAGAAGAACCCGAAGAAGTACAAGTTCACAGAGCGTGACAAAGCGCGCATCGAGGCGCTTCACGACGGGGAGATCAGCTATCACGACGAGGAGCTCGGGAAGTTCTTGGGTAAGCTCGACGCGCTCGGCTTGGACGAGAACACGCTCATCGTGGTGACCTCGGACCACGGAGAGGAGTTTCAGGAGCACGGCTCGTGGGGTCATGGCCACTCCGTCTACCAGGAGCTCTTGGGCGTTCCTCTGCTCTTCCGCTGGCCGGGCGTCATTCCGGCCAATCGGCGGATCGGGCCGGTCGTCAGCACGCTCGACATCGGGCCTACCATCCTCGAAGCGTCGGGCGTTTCCATACCCGACGAGCTCGAAGGACGAAGCCTCCTCGGGTTCATGCGCGGAGACTGGCCGTTGGGGCCCTACGTGGCGTTCAGCGACTTCCTCGATCATCGCCGGGTGATCCGCGGCGGAGATTGGAAGATGATCGTGCGCGGCAACCTCTCGCAGGTGATGTTCGACCTCGAGCGCGACTATTGGGAGAAACGGGAGCTCGACGGGAGCGGCCAACCCATCGCCCAACGCTACCTTCGCATGCTCCACGGGCAGTTCCTCGGCGCGCCCGACCGAGGCCGTTGGCTCGCGGCGACCGAAGGCCCGAGCGCGGCGGCCAAGCCCGGTCTCGACCAAGAAAAGCAGGAGATGACCCCGGAGCTCTGCCGTCAATTGGTCGCCCTCGGGTACATCAGCGCCGAGTGCGACGCCCTGCTCAGCAACTGAGGGCGCCGGGCTCGTTCGGGCGTTGCAGTCCGTATCAGGCTTGGTAGCATCAGCGCCGATGGCAGATTTCAAACCGAAGTTCGAGAGCCTCGTCGAGGTCTTCAATTCGTCCACCGAAACGTACCGCGACCGCCCGCTGTTTGGCGTCAAGCGCGAAGGGCAGTGGGAGTGGATGACCTACGGACAATGGGGCGATCAAGCTCGTCGGGTTCGAACCGGGTTGGAGAAGCTCGGGATCGAAACAGGGGACCGGGTGGCGGCGATCGCGAACAACAGCCCGGAGTGGGCGGTGGCCGCGTATGCTTCCTATGGTCTCGGTGCTGCGTACGTCGCGATGTACGAATCGCAGCTCGACAAGGATTGGAAGCACATCCTCAACGACTGCGGCGCCAAGGTGCTCTTCGTGGCCAACGAGGAGATCGCGAGGCGCGTTCGCGGCTTTCGGGACGAATTGCCCGATCTCCAGCACGTCGTGTTGTTCTCCGGCAAACCCGAAAAAGGCGAACACTCGTTCGCTGATTTGCTGCAAAACGAGCCTTCCAATCTGACCGATCCCGGGCCCGACGCGACCGCGGACTTCATCTACACGTCGGGCACGACCGGCGCTCCCAAAGGCGTGAAGCTCTCTCATCGCAACCTCGCCTACAACGTCAGCGCGGTGCACGAGGTGTTCACCTTGGAGCCCGACGACCGCTCCCTTTGCTTTCTTCCCTGGGCGCATTCCTTCGGACAAACCGTGGAGCTTCACGGCCTGATCTCGATGGGTGCGTCGATGGGCATTGCGGAGGCCGTCGACAAGATCGTCGCCAATCTAGCCGAGGTTCGCCCGACGCTGTTCTTCAGCGTGCCGCGGGTCTTCAACCGCATCTACGACGGCTTGCACGCGCGGATGAACGAAGAAGGCGGGCTCAAGAAGAAGCTGTTCGAGGCCGCCATCGACGCGGCGCAAACCCGGCGCCGGCTCGAATCGGAAGGCAAGAGCAACCCTTGGGTGAACATGAAGTTCAAGGTGCTCGACGGCCTCGTCTTTTCGAAGGTGCGCGAGCGTTTCGGCGGCCGTCTCAAGTACGCGTTCAGCGGCGGCGCTGCGATCTCGAGAGAGGTCGCAGAATTCATCGACGATCTGGGGATCACCGTCTACGAGGGCTACGGCCTGAGTGAAACCTCCCCCATCGCCACCATGAACTACCCCGGTGCGCGGAAGATCGGCTCGGTCGGCAAGCCCATCCCCGGCGTGAAGATCGAGATCGACATCGCGGCGACCGAAGACCCCACCCAGGGGGAGGTCGTCATCTACGGTCACAACGTGATGCAGGGCTACCACAATCTCGAAGAAGCCAACCGCGAGGTGCTCGTCGAGAAGGACGGCATGCGCGGATTTCGATCGGGCGACATGGGGCGAATCGACGACGAGGGCTTTTTGCACATCACTGGACGCGTCAAGGAGCAATACAAGCTCTTGAACGGCAAGTACGTCGTGCCGACCCCGCTCGAGGAGAAGATCAAGCTCTCTCCCTACATCTCGAACGTGATGGTCCACGGGGCGAACCGCGAGTACAACGTGGCCGTGGTCATTCCGGACTACGAAGCGCTCGAGGGTTGGGCAAAGGAGCGCGGGCTCGATCCGGATCCCGAGGCGCTCGCCAAGAATGAAAAGGTCAAAGCCTTGATCGAGGAAGAAGTCGATCGCATGTCGGCCGACTTCAAAGGCTACGAGAAGGTTCGCAAGGTCTTCGTCGGCGAAGAAGACTTCACGACCGAAAACGGCATGCTGACGCCGACGCTCAAGCTCAAGCGCCGCATCGTCCAACAGCGCTACGGCGATGCGATCGAGTCGTTGTACTAGTGACTTCGGCGGGGCTCCGCGCCGCCCACTTGGGCGACCAGCGTCGTGATCAGATAGCCGAGGCCGATCAATCCGACCGCCATCATCACGTTCGTGAAGGTCGGCGCGTAGAGCTCGGTCGGGTACTTGTCCGGTGAGATCTCGGCGAGGCTCTCCGCGGTCAACACCCTGCCTTTGAAGACGTCGCCAGCCTGCGGGGGGACACCCCGTTGAAAGGGCCAAAGGCCGAAGACCGCGCCGACCAGCAACCCCATCAGCACACCCAAGGTGGGCTGCTCGTACCGCTGGAGCACGACCTTGATCAGGTTGCTGATCACGAGGATGCCGATCCCGACTCCGAGGCCGACCGGGACGATCACCTGTGTGATGGGCTCGTAGGCGCTCGCCAGCGCGTTCGCTCGAAGCGCGTCTTTGAGCGCATCGATTGCGCTCAAGATCGGGACGTACGCACCCAAGACCAGGAGCAGGTAGCCGCCGCTGACGCCGGGCAGGATCATCGCGCTGGCTCCCGCCACGCCTGCCACGAACATCATCACGACGCCTTCGTTCGGATCGCGCGATGCCGCGCCGTAGAGCTGCATCCAAGCCAGGGCGGCCATCAGCAGCAGCCCGAGGGCCATGCCCGTCCAGAATCCGCTGCTGACGGGCTTCGCCATCTTCCATAGGACGGGCACACCACCGAGGGTCAGACCGATGAACAAGCTGTACATCGCCCATCGATGCTCGATGACCGCATCTTTGACCACGCCGGCTCCGAGGAGGATCGCCAGCGCCGCGGCGACACCGACGAGCCCGAGCACCATCAACGACCCTTTGCGAAAGCGCAGCGCGCTGAGGTCGGCAAGAGCTTCGATGAAGCGCGGATAAATGCCCGCCGCCAAAAGCATCGTGCCGCCGCTGATTCCCGGCACGAGGTTTGCGAGGCCCATGAGACCGCCACCGAGAAGACAGCGCAGGCTCCACTTCGGGTTCATCGATTCCGGGGCGGGGACGCTCATGCGCCGGGGTTTACGGCAAGTGATCCCGCCGTGCCAAACGATTTGCACACGCACGTGGCCGCCCGAGCCGGGCGTCGAGAGCCTGGGTAGCGTCATCGGCGGATCGGACCTAGGTTTGATCGGTGGGTCGCCTGTTCCTGTTGTTCACCGTCGTACCGCTCGTCGAGCTGTACCTCTTGATCGCCATCGGGCGGATCCTGGGGCCGGTGATGACCATCGGTTTGGTGCTTCTGACGGGTGCGCTCGGGGCTTGGTTCGCACGCCTCGAAGGGGCTCGCGTCATTCGGCGGTGGCAAGAGGCGCTCGCCCGTCAACAGATGCCGAAAGACGGCGTGATCGACGGCTTCCTGATCTTCGTCGGTGGGGTGCTGCTGATCACGCCCGGCGTGCTCACCGACATCGCCGGCCTCAGCATGGTCATGCCGCCCACCCGTCGGGTGATTGCGAGCTACGCCCGCGCGTGGTTCGAGCGCCAGATCGCCGCGGGGCGCGTACAAGTGTATTCGTCCGGATACAATCCACAGCCCAGAGGGCCGGGCAGCGTGATCGACATCGAGGGCGAAGAAGTCGAGGTCGTCGACCATACCGACTCCCCGCAAGAAGAGCAGGGCTCGCGACGCCTGGAGAAGTAGACAGCACGCGCTCCGTCGGCTACACGCCCCTCATGAAAATCGTCTGGAATCTTCTTGGTTGCGTGGTGCTCGCCGCCGCGCTGACGGCCTGCAAGAGCAAAGCGCCCGCCTCCGAGGAAGGCGACACGGCCGCCGAATCGGCCGCTGCATCGGGTGAGGCCGAAGGCTCGGCCGAAGAAGGGGCCGCCGAAAAGGTGGTCGCCGAAGGCTCTTCGCCTGGCGACATTCCCGCTCCCCCCGACGTGGCGGCGCCGCCCGAGAACGCGCAAAAGAGCGAGTCGGGTTTGGCGTGGATCGTGGTGGAAGAGGGCAGTGGCGAAAAGAGCCCGAGCGAGTGGGACATCGTCACCGTGAACTACACCGGTTGGACGACCGACGGGCGCATGTTCGACAGCTCCGCCAAACGCGGCAAGCCCGCCGAGTTTCCGTTGAACCGCGTCATCAAAGGCTGGCAAGAAGGCGTGCAGATGATGGTGCCGGGCGAGAAGCGCCGCTTCTGGATTCCGGGGGAGCTGGCCTACGGCGAGGTCCGGCCCAACGACCCGCATGCCGCGTTCGGTCCGCCGCGAGGGATGCTGGTGTTCGACGTGGAGCTCTTGAGCTTCAAGGAGGCGCCGAAGCCGCCCGAAGCGCCCAAAGACGTGGCGGCGATTCCCAAGAACGCCAAAAAGACCGAGTCCGGGCTCGGCACGCGCGTGCTCGAAAAGGGCACCGGCAAGGAGCACCCCGAAGCCACCAGTGTGGTGACGGTGCATTACACCGGCTGGACGACCGACGGGCAGATGTTCGATAGCTCGATCGTTCGCGGTCAGCCGGCCACCTTCGCCTTGAATCAGGTGATTCCGGGCTGGACCGAGGGCTTGCAGCTCATGGTCGAAGGCGAAAAGCGCCGCCTGTGGATTCCCGAAGATCTGGCCTACCAGGGCCGGCCCGGCCGTCCGCAGGGCATGTTGGTCTTTGACGTCGAGCTTCTCGAGATCAAGAACTGACCGATGTTGCGAAACGGAGCCCTCATCTGCTGCGCGCTGTCGGTCCTCTTTGTGCTGGGCTGCAAGAGCAAAGAAGCAGCAACCGAACAACGCGTCGAAAAGACGACCATCGAAGCCCCCAAGGCCGGCGACTTGCCTCCTCCCCCGAACGTCGAGGCTGCCCCCGAGGATGCGGTGAAAACGGAATCAGGGCTTGCTTGCATCGTGGTACGCGAGGGATCGGGAACCGAGCACCCGTCGATGTACGACACCGTGACGATGCATCAGGTCGTGTGGAACACCGAGGGCAAGATGCTGATGAGCACCGGCAACCGGGGTGAGCCCGTCGAGTTCCCGGTGACCCAGAGCGTGCTGCCCGGGCTGCGCGAAGCGATCGAGCTCATGGTCGAAGGTGAGAAGCGCCGCTGCTGGATACCGGGTTGGCTCGCGTTTGGCGAAGCGACCAAGCCGGAGGAAGCGCAAGCCGAGCTGAGACCGCGAGGCATGCTCGTGTACGAGCTCGACCTGCTCGATTTGAAGAAGGCGGCCGGCCTTCCGCAGGCGCCACCCGACGTGGCTGCCGTGCCCGAAGATGCCAAGCGCAGCGAGTCCGGCCTCGCCTGGCGCGTGCTCGAGCAAGGCAGCGGCGACAAACACCCGGGCGCCGACAGCGTGGTTTCGATCCACTACGCGGGTTGGACGCCCGAGGGTGAGCTGTTCATGATGTCGGGCACCCAGGGCATCCCGAAGAGCAGCCACATGCGCTCGGTCATCCCGGGCTGGTTCGAGGGGCTGCAAATGATGACCGTCGGAGAAAAGCGCCGATTCTGGGTCCCGGCGGAGCTCGCGTACCGCGGCCAACCCGGAAGGCCCTCGGGCATGGTGGTCTTCGACATCGAGCTGGTGGCGGTCGCGCCCTAGATTTTTTTCGCGCACTCAGATCCAAAACGCTCCTCGCGCGTCTAGTCGGACGAGTGAGGAGCATTCGATGAAGCAAACACTTGCCGTCTTGGGTCTTTGTGTGTCTTTGGCGTGGCCGGTCACGTCGCGCGCTTTTTGCGGGTTCTACGTGAGCGGGGCCGACGCGTCGCTCTACAACGACGCGACCATGGTGGTCTTGATGCGGGAGGGCACGCGCACCGTGCTGTCGATGCAGAACGCCTACCAGGGGCCGCCCGAGGACTTCGCCATGGTGGTTCCGGTGCCCGTGGTCCTGCAAGAAGAAAACGTGAAGACCTTGCCGAAGGAGATCTTCGCGCGGGTCGACAAGCTCGCGGCCCCGCGTTTGGTCGAGTACTGGGAGCAGGATCCTTGCCGCCGAATCCAGTATGACGAGCTTGCGGGTGCGATCGCATCGCTCGAAAGCAGTCCTCGGGTCCGCCGGTTGAGTGCCAAAGCCGACCTAGACTACGGCGTGACGATCGAAGCCGAGTTCACGGTGGCCGAGTACGACATCGTGATCTTGAGCGCGAACGACTCGGCGGGTCTCGACCGGTGGCTCCGCGACAACCGCTACAACATCCCGAAGGGCGCCGAGAAAGTGCTGCGTCCCTACGTCGAGCAAAACACGAAGTTCTTCGTCGCCAAAGTCGACTCCAAGAAGGTGAAGTTCGAAGACGGCCGCGCGGTCTTGTCTCCCCTGCGCTTTCACTACGACTCGCCGGCGTTTGCGCTTCCCGTCCGACTCGGGCTTCTCAACAGCGCAGGCAAGCAAGACCTGATCGTGCACATCCTCGCCAGACAGCAGCGCTACGAGGTCGCGAACTACCCGAACGCCACCATCCCGACGAACATTCGGGTCGAAGACGAGGTCCGCAAGAGCTTCGGCGCCTTCTACGATGCCTTGTTCGAGCGAACCTTGGCCAAGAACCCGGGCGCCGTGATCACCGAGTACGCGTGGGATGCGAGCACCTGCGACCCCTGTCCCGAGCCGCCGCTTCAGGTCTCGGAGCTCGCGCTGCTCGGCGCCGACGTGATTGTCCCCACCGAGGAGGATCCGTATGCCGACATTCCGGGCGTGGTCCCACGGCGTCGGGCTGCGCCCCGGTGGCAGCCTTCGGGGTTCGTGTTGACCCGCTTGCACTATCGGTATGAGAAAGACGGCCTCGACGAGGACTTGGTGTTTCGGTCGGTGGGCCCCATCGTCGGCGGCCGCGGCATGCCGGATCGGGAGGGCCAGCTCGGGGAGCGGCGCGCGCAGCCTTCGAGCTACAACAACTTCCAGGGTCGGTTCGTGATTTTGCATCCCTGGGAGGGCGAGATCACGTGCACCGATCCGCAGCGTGGACGGTGGGGAGGTCCCCTCGGCGGTCCGACGCCGCGACCTTTCGCAGCAGGCAACACGGCGCTCGGAGGCATCCGCTCCACGGCGCTCACCAACCAGCTACCAGCGCTGATTCAGACCGACATTCCCGAGCTCGATCTCGAGGCGGGCCAGCTCGATTCGAAGCCGGTGGGCGAGGAGAGCGGCGCCAAGAGCCGAGTCGAACCCCGAACCGGCACCGATACGGACGATGGCTATGGGTGCAGCGCGGCTTCGAACGTGGCACGGGATGCATCGCTCGGTTGGATTGCGGTCGGCATCGTTGCTATGTGGCTCGGCAGGAGACGAAGAGCGCGATAACGCATGGCAGAGTTCATCTTCACGATGAAGGGGGTCACCAAGGTTCATCCCCCGGACAAGAAGATCATCGAGGACCTCTATCTTTCGTTCTTGCCGGACGCGAAGATCGGGGTCATCGGCGTCAATGGGAGCGGGAAGTCCTCGTTGCTGCGCATCATGGCGGGCAAGGACCAGAGCTTCACCGGCGAGGCATGGCTTCGACCAGGCGCGAAGGTGGGCTACTTGGAGCAGGAGCCCGACCTCGGAGACGCCAAGACGGTTCGGGAGGCCGTGGAGCAGGGCGTTGCGCCGGTGCGCGCGCTGCTCGACGACTTCAACGAGCTCAGCATGAAGCTCGGCGAGCCGATGAGCGACGACGAGATGACCAAGCTCCTCGACCGGCAGGGGGCGCTTCAGGACCGCATCGACGCGGTCGACGGTTGGAATCTCGAGAGCACCCTCGAAATCGCGATGGACGCGCTTCGGCTGCCTCCGGCCGACGCCGACCCGAAGTCGCTTTCGGGCGGAGAAAAGCGGCGGGTCGCATTGTGCCGGCTGCTGCTCGAAAAGCCGGAGCTCTTGCTGCTCGACGAGCCGACCAACCACCTCGACGCCGAGTCGGTGGCGTGGTTGCAAGGGTATCTGCAGAAGTACCCGGGCTGCGTGATCCTCGTGACCCACGATCGGTACTTCCTCGACGAGATCGTCGAATGGATTCTCGAGCTCGATCGGGGCGAGGCCTACCCGTTCAAGGGCAACTACTCGCAGTGGCTCGAGGCGAAGGAAGCACGTCTCGAGCAAGACGAAAAGAAGGACAGCGCCCGGCAGCGCAAGATCGCTCGCGAGCTCGAATGGGTGCGGTCTTCGCCGAAGGCACGGCAAGCAAAGAGCAAGGCGCGCATCACGGCGTTCGAGAGCCTGGTGGCCGAGGCCGCCAAGGGGCGGCGCGACGCGAACGAGATTCGCATTCCGCCGGGGCCGAGGTTGGGCACGCAGGTGTTCGAGGTCGAGGGCGTGACCAAAGCGTATGGCGACAAGCTCTTGTTCGAGGACCTCAGCTTCCGGGTGCCGCGGGGCGCGATCGTCGGGATCGTCGGGCCGAACGGCGCCGGAAAGACGACGTTGTTCCGGATGCTCGTCGGCGAGGAAAAGCCCGACGCCGGCACGATCAAGGTCGGCGAGACGGTGAAGCTTTCGTATGTCGACCAAAGTCGCGATGCGCTCGATGGAGGCAACACGGTGTTCGAGGAGATCACCGGCGGTGCGGATGAAGTCGACGTGGGGGGTGGCACCGTCAAGTCACGGGCCTACGTCGGTTGGTTCAACTTCCGCGGGAGCGACCAGCAAAAGCCGGTGAAGAATCTTTCGGGCGGCGAGCGAAACCGCGTGCACCTGGCCAAGCTCTTGAAGAGCGGCGGCAACGTGTTGCTCCTCGACGAGCCCACCAACGACATCGACGTCGAGACCTTGCGGTCGTTGGAGGAAGCGATCTTGGCGTTCCCCGGCTGTGCGCTGATCATCAGCCACGATCGCTGGTACCTCGACCGCATCTGCACCCACATCCTCGCATTCGAAGGCGACAGCCAGGTCGTCTGGCACGAAGGCTCCTACGCCGACTACGCCGCCGACCGCAAAGCCCGCCTCGGCACCGATGCCGACATCCCCCACCGCATCAAATACCGCAAGTTCTCCCGCTAAAGGGGGACACTCTCCCACCCCCTAAGCACCCAGAATCCCAGCACTTCTTCACGAAAGATCGCAGCGACTCCGACACGTCGTCTTTGAGAGCCTGGGAGGCGGCGCAGCGATCTTTTGGCGGGAAGCCGTGTGATCTCAGGTGCTTAGGGGGTGGGAGAGTGTCCCTGTGGCGGAGACGAGGGCGGCGGTGATTTCGGGCTCGAGGGCGGAGTGGCCGGACTGGGGGCAGATGACGAGCTCGCTCTTGGGCCAGCGGCGGTGGAGCTCGTAGGCGCTTTCGGCGGGGCAGACGATGTCGTAGCGGCCTTGCACGATGATCGCGGGGATGTGGTGCACGCGGTGCAGGTT
>CAZBWQ010000104.1:0-12152 GCA_964495565.1 uncultured Sandaracinaceae bacterium
GACGACGCCACAGGCCTCGCCCTCCTCGCAAGAGCGGTGGGCGGCGGCGACCTCGATGCGCGCTGGGGGCTCCTTGGCCTCCTCGCAACCCGACGCCGAGCTGCAGGCGACCCCAATCACGACGATCCAGGTTCGACCCCCCATGGGGATGCTCTACCTGAAAGTTGCCGGCTCTGGCAAAAAGCAGGAGTGCTCGGAGGGAAGGCAGCGCGGATCGTGTGGAGGGGAGGGCGGCGCCTCGCTTACATGGCTTGAAGCCGCTGGATTCGCTCCTCGAGCGGCGGGTGGGTTGCCATCAGCTTCAGGAGTCCTTCGCCACGAATTCCAAACGCCGTGAGGTTGTCCGGAAGCTGAGACGGTGCATCCCGCATGGCCCGCAGCCGGTTGAGGGCGGACGCCATGGCGCGCGGGCTCTGGAGCTGGGCGCCTCCCGCATCCGCACGGAATTCACGCCGCCTCGAGAACCACGCCACGATCATGCTCGCCAGGATGCCGAACAGCATCTGCAGCGCGATGTAAATCATGAACCGTCCGCGATCGAATTGGCTGGCGATGATCCGGGCCAGGAAAAAGACGAAGGTGTTGAGCACGCCTTGAATCAGCGTGAGCGTGACCATGTCGCCATTGGCCACGTGGGTGACCTCGTGGGCCAGGACGGCCTCTGCTTCTTCTCGGCTCATCAGGCGCAATAGGCCGGTGCTCACCGCGACCAGCGCGTTGTTGCGGAACATCCCGGTGGCAAAGGCATTCGGGTCCGGCGAGTCGTAGACCGCCACCTCGGGCATCCCGATGCCGGCGCGTTGCGCATGACGCTCTACGGTGCTCATGAGCCACTGCTCGATTTCGTTCGAAGGCGAGTCGATGACTCGGGCCCGGGTGGTCGTCTTGGCGACCCACTTGGACATGGCGAGCGAGATGAAAGAGCCGCCAAAGCCGAAGATTGCGCACCAGACGAGCATCTGGATGTAGGGCGCGTTCGGCGGGATGATTCCGAGGGCGGTCAGGACCGCCATCGCGATGGCCGCCACGAACAAAACGGCGAGGTTGGTCGCAATGAACAGGGCAATTCTCAGCATTCAGCTACTCCTAGCGCAGGAACTTAAGGCGACTCGGCCCGAGAGACAATCCATCCGCGCGCGCTTTCCCGCCTTCCCGCGCAACGCGATTCCGAGCATGTGTGCAGCCTCACGGCAGCTTTGCACCACGTCATCCAGCCCGTGGCCGTGCGCCCACCACGAGCACCCGGTCCGGCGGATGCGTTCGATCAGTCGGCCGTCAGATCGGTTCGGAGCGCGTCGCGCTGACCCTCGGAAAGCTCGGTCTCGGCTTCGACACCCGTCATCTCGATGCCGATGGCCACGGGGGGCTCGTCGCCAAGCTCGAAGCTCAAGTACTGGACCGAAGACAGACGTTCGTCGCCGACCTGACGGGGATCCCAAGTCGGTCTCACGATGCTTCCGTCGGGCATCTTCGCGTAGATCGCTTCGTTCAACCCGACCCAGGCCTTGAGCTTTTCGTCTCTCTCGGCCTCGTCATCGATTCCGATCAGCAACGTGCAACCCAAAGTCCCGCTCGGATGAATCAGCTCGTTGTACGTCCGGATCTCGTGCTGGACGTCCTCTTCCTTCACGATTTGCTCGACGCGCATCATCTCCTGGATTTGGTAGCGCACGGTTTCGCGGTTCTCGAAGAGAAACGTGAAATGCTCGCCGACGAGCACTCGTCGGTCGGATTTGGCTTTGAGCGCGGCGGCGCGAATCTCATCGCGCTGCTCCGAGTACGTGACGTAATCGAGGATTTCGGAACGGTCGATCGGCTTCATGGGCTTTCTTCCTCCGTTGGTTTTCCCGACGAAAGCGCCTTGGGCGCCGCGAACCCGTCCTCGCGATAGGCCCGCGCAAGAATCGACATGGGATGCAGAGGCTTGACGCCTGCGTGCTGCTGAAATTGAAGGGCTGCAAGCGGACAATCCGTCGACCAGACCTCGGCTTCGGGTTCCTTCATCTCGTCGAAGGCCTTCTGACCGACGCGGATCGAGTATTCGAACCCTTCGACCGTCATGGCGTGCGTGCCGTCGTGCCCGCAGCATTCCATCACGGTCGATGGCACGACGCCTGGGATCTTTCGCAAGAGATCACGGCCTTTGAAGCCGACGCCCTGGGTCCGGAGATGGCAGGGAGCGTGGTAGGCGACCTTGTCGCCGGGGGAGCTCTTGAAATCGGTATTGAATCGCGGGTCTTTTCGCAGCGACCACAGGAACTCACTCGGATCGGCAACCGCTTCGGCCAGCTTCTGCGCGCGTTGTCGATCCTCGCCTTCCAGCAGCTCGGGCCATTCGCGCCGGAGCATCATCGAGCAGGTGGGGTTGAGGGCGAGCACTTTGGCCCCTGTGTCCACATACGGCATGAGGCGATCGAGATTCGCTCGCGCCTTCTTTCGTAGCAGCTCGAGGTCGCCGCTCTCCCACGCCGGCATGCCGCAGCATTGAAGGCCCTTTTCGCATCGTACGTCCACCTGATTCTTCTGGAGAACTTCGACGGTATCCATCCCGATCTGCGGGTCGTTGCCGTCGACGTAGCAGGTCTGAAAGAGGACCGCTTCACCGCCCGCTCCCTTGCTGGTCAGCCCGGCGCCCTCCGCCCAGGCTTCGAAGGTGGTTTGGGCAAAGTCGGGCAGGAGCTTGCGCCGGTCGATGCCGACCAGCTTCTCCATGAACCACCGGTGGATGCCGACCCGATTCATCACGTTGGCGAGCCCGAAGCTCGCCCGCGCCATCGCGCTGGCGCGATCGGGGTCTTCCAAGAGCTTGAGCCGCAGCTTGTGGGGCTGCTCTCCCTTGCGGTAGCGCACGGCATCGTAGCGATGCACCAGCTTGGGGAAATCGAGCTGAAATTCGTGCCCGTCTCGCGGCGTGTAAGGGCACTGCACTTCGCACAGCTTACACTGAAAGCACGCGTCCATGACGCGCTGCTTGTCGAGCGCGGTCAGCTTTGCCACGTCTCCGTCGTACTGCTCGTCGATCATCTCGAAGAGGATCGGAAACGAGTCGCAGTACTTGAAGCACATGCGGCAGCCATGGCAGACCTCGAAGACGCGCTCGATCTCCCCGTCGAGCGCGTCCTCGTCCCAGTACTTGGCTTCACTGGGATCGTAGCTCAGCCCCTCGGTGGGCAGATACGAGATCTGCTTTTTTCCTCCATCACCCACGCGGTGCGATTTCCGCGGTCAGGAGATGTCGTCGAGCAAAGACTGGAAGCGGCCCGCGTGGGACTTCTCGGCTTTGGCCAACGTTTCGAACCAGTCGGCGATTTCGTCGAAGCCCTCTTCGCGGGCGGTCTTGGCGAAGCCAGGATACATGTCGGTGTACTCGTGCGTCTCCCCCGCGACCGCTGCGGCGAGGTTGAGCGCGGTGTCGCCGATGGGCTTGTCCGTGGCCGGGTCTCCGACTTTCTTGAGGTAGTCGAGGTGGCCGTGCGCGTGGCCCGTCTCGCCTTCGGCCGTCTCTCGGAAGTTGCCCGCAACCTCGGGATACCCCTCGACATCGGCAATCTTGGCGAAGTAGAGGTAGCGGCGATTGGCTTGGGACTCGCCGGCGAACGCGGCTTTGAGGTTTTCGTGGGTCTTGCTGCCCTTGAGCTCGGTCATGGCTTGTTTTCCTCCAATGTGATGCTTGGGTGTGCGCGAAGCTCTCCGCGCCGGGATTGGGAGTTATCCAGCTCTTTGGCCGGATCGTCAACGAGAGGCCGTCGAATCGACTCCGAGCGACCGTCCGCCCCGTGTTTGGCTACGAATGCGGCTATTGCAGTGCTAGTTTCCCGTCATGGACGACGCAACCTCGATGTGGCTCGACGTGCTCGTCCCCGTGGACCGCTCGGCCGCGCCCCCACGAAGCCTCGACGACCTGTGGGAGCTCTATCAGGCAAAACGCGCGCTCGGAGCCTCTCCGTTTGCCGCCGCAGTCCAGGCGGCCGCTCGCGTCGATCGGCTCGGTCATGCATTTGCCGTGGGTTACCCGGCTGCCCTCGAGCACATGGTCGGGAGGGTCGAGGTTCCCTGTGCCCTCTGCGTCACGGAGTCCGGTGGCAACGCGCCGCGTGCGATCGAGGCGAGCCTCGCGCCGTCCCGCGACGGCTATCGGCTTCGAGGTGAAAAGACGTTCGTCACCTTCGGCACGCGCGCCGAGACGCTCCTCGTCGCTTGCCGCATCGGAGAGCAAGCAGACGGCCGGCCGGATCTGGCAATGGTTCGCATCCCCGCAAATCGGCAGGGCGTCGTGCTCCATGAGCTTCCCCCGATGGCGTTCGTGCCCGAGGTTCTGCATGCCCGAATCGAGCTCGACGATGTCCTCGTCGCACCGGAAGAGCGGCTGCCTGGAGACGGGTATCTCGGATACGTGAAGCCCTTCCGTACCATCGAAGACATTCACGTCATCGCCGCGGCGCTCGCCTATCTAATCGGATTGGCCGTGCGGGTCGGAGCTTCCGCCGAGCTCATCAGCAGGATCGGCGCGGCACTTGCTGCGCTCGAAGCGATTCACGCCGAGCCAGCGCTCGATCCTCGCGTGCACCTCGTGCTTCACGGCATCCACGAGCACGCCAAGTCGATCCTCGAAAGCAGCGATCTCGACCGGCTCTTCCAAGCGGCGCCCGAAGACGAGCGGGTCCGTTGGTCGCGCGACCGCGCGCTGCTCGACATTGCCGCCAAAGCAAGAGCCGCACGCTTTGCACGGGCACGGGAAGCGCTCGGCGGATGACCGAGGTCGTCTCCGGGGCAGCTCGCGGAAGGCCGAGACTGCTCGTCGGCCGAGCTCGGCTCAGGCAGCGTCCGCGTCTTTGCTCACCGGGGCGTATCCGGCCGCGGTCCGGTATGCGTAGCCGCCGGCGCCATATCGGTAGCCCTTCACGCGCAGATCCGCATCGTTGAGGATCGCCCCCAAAAGGCGGCCGGAAACCCCTTGGAGCTGTTTGCGTGCGCCGGTGACCGCGTGCAGCGTGCTGGTGCCTGCCCGGACGACGAGCAAGACGCCATCGACCTGCGGGGCGAGAATGGCCGCGTCGGTGACCGCGCCCATCGGCGGGCTGTCGAAGAGCACGTAGTCGAAATGCTCGAGAAGCTCGTCTTTGACGCGGACGAAGGTGTCGGAGTGCAACAGCTCGGAAGGGTTTTGGGGAATCGGTCCCGAGGTCAACAGGCTGAGCCCGTCGACTTTGGTCCGATGCACGGCCTCGTTCCATGCCGCACGCCCTTCGACCAGCGTGCTGAGGCCAGCCTTGTTTTCGACTTCGAAGACGCGATGAAGCCGAGGCCGCCTCAAATCCGAGTCGACCAGAAGCACCGACCGGCCGAACTGGGCCAAGGTCACGGCCAGGTTGCTTGCGATGGTGGTCTTGCCTTCGAGGGGCATCGCGCTGGTGATGACGGCGCTTCGAAGGGGGCCGTCTTGGGACATGAACGCCAAGTTCGTTCGAATCATGCGAAAGGTTTCGGCGGCGGGCGACATCGGCTCGTCGACGACTATGAGCTCGCTCGGTGATTGCGCGGGGCGGAGTTGTTTGAGACCCGGTTTGAGCTTCGCGTCGGTGGCTCGAGCCAAGTGAGGGATGACCCCGAGCACAGGAATTCCGAGCCCTTCCACCGATTCGACCGAGCGAATCGTGCGGTCCATTCGGCTCATGAAAAATGCCGCTGCCAGTCCGAGCAAGAGCCCTGCGAGCGCCGAGGCGCCCAAGTTCTTCACGAGATTGGGCGTGACCGGCGACGTGGGCACCAGGGCTTGGTCGAGAAGACGAACGTGGGTCGTCTTGAGCATCCGAGTGAGATCGGTCTCGGTGAGACGCTGCAAGACGATTTCGTAGAGCTTGGCCTTGTTGTCGCGGTCGCGGTGAAGCTGCCGGTACTCGATCTCGCGGAGATTGAGGTTGAGGCCCGCCGACTGTGCGTCGCTGGCCGCTGACCGGAGCCCCTCCTCGACCATGCGGATCTGCTCGACGTCCCGCTCGGCAGACGCGAGGATCGCAGCCTTTTCTTCGTTGATCTGCCGCTCGAGGACGCTGATCTCCTGCGACAGCGTTTGCATGGTCGGATGCTCTTCTCCGTACTTCACGGCGAGCGCGTCGTGCTCTTGGGTCTTGCCCCGGAGCTCGATCACCAAGCCGCTCAGGGCCGGGTGGTCGGCCATGACCGACGGGTCGATCTCGCCGGGACGTTTGCCGAGCGAGGCTTTGAGCCGCTTCCAGCGTGCCTCGAGCTCGATGCGCCGGTTGCGGACCTCGGTGAGCCGGTCGTGCGTAGTCTGAATGTCGCTCGCCACGAGGTTTTGGCGATCTTCCATGGAGACCGACAGCACGTTGTGGCCCCTTTTGAAGTTGTGCAGGGCTAGCTCGGCTTCGTCGAGCTCCTTTCGTAGCACGACGAGCTGGTTTTCGAGCCAGTCGCGCGCGCGATCGGTCGCCGCGAGCCGGTCTTCGATGGTCTTGTCGAGGTAAGCTTGCGCCACGGCGTCGGCGATCAGCTTGGCGCGCTCGGGCTTCGAGTCGCGCGCGTGAATGCGGACGATGCGTGTCTCGGGGACGGGCTCGACGGTCAGCCGCGACTGCAGGGCCATGGCCGCGGCTTCGACATCCCCGGTCGGCCCCGTCGCGTCCTCATCTTGGGCGATGTAGGTGGGATCGTGCTGAAGACCGAGCTTCTGCACGACCCGCCTGGCGATGCCGCGGCTGGCAATGACCATGTTCTGGGTCTGGAAGAACTCCCGAGTCGCCCAGTAGTTGCCAATCGGGTCGGCCACGTCCTCGACTTCGCCGCCCAAGGGCTGCGACGGGTGAGGGTCGTACTCGATGGTCGCGCTCGCCTCGTAGACTTTGGGCGTCCGCAGCGTCCAGACGAGACCAAGCGCCATGACCACCAGCGTGACGCCCACGATGATCCACTTGTACTCGCCGAGGACGTGCAAGACCTCCCTGAGATCGAGCTCGGGCTCCTCGGTGGATTCAGGCTGTGGACGGTCTCGTTGAATGGCAAACCCCGACTACAAGCGTTCTCGAAATCCAAGGGGGGGTCAAGGGAGGGACCGGCTCGTAGGCTCGACGAGGCGAGATGCAGCAACCGTCCGTTCCAGTTATGGTGCCCACCTGGCGAGCTTCTCCAGGGGACACGTAAAGCGAGATGTGCGGCATAGCAGGGTTCTGGAGTGCGGCGTCCATCACCGAGGAAGCGGCGCAAGGCTGGATCCACGGCATGATCGAGACGTTGAGGCACCGCGGGCCCGACGGCTCCGGCGCGTTCTTCGACGGCCGAACGGGCGTTGGGCTCGGACACCGCCGACTTTCGATCGTCGATCTCAGTGAGCAGGGACGGCAGCCCATGTGGTCTCGGTCAGGCCGTCAGTGCATCGTCTTCAATGGCGAGATTTACAACGCGCCGGAGCTTCGGTCGGAGCTCGATGCGCAGGGCCTCGGAATCGCTTGGAGAGGACACTCCGATACGGAGGTGATGCTGGAGGCGATCGAAGCATGGGGTTTGGAAACCGCGCTCGCGAGGTTTCGAGGCATGTTCGCCTTCGCTCTGTGGGATTCGCGAACGCGGCAACTGTTTCTGGTTCGCGACCGGCTCGGCATCAAACCTCTCCTCTACGTGCAGGGCAGCTTTGGTGTCGCCTTTGCATCCGAGTTGCAGGCGCTCTTCGAGCTGCCCCCATTCGAGCCTCGTCTCGATCGAAGCGCGCTGTCTTCTTTCCTTCGCTACGGCGTCGTCCCAGGCGACGAGTGCATCGTCGAAGGCGTACGAAAAGTCCAGCCTGGGAGCTTCGTGGTTTTCGAAGGTCCGCTGAGTGTCCCCACACACCGGACCTATTGGTCTCCGGGCGAAATCGTGTCCGAAGGGCTGGGGAGGCCGTACTCGGGGAGCATCCGCGACGCGGTCGACGAGCTGGAGAGCGCGATCCGAGAGTCGGTAGCCCTTCGAATGCGCTCGGACGTTCCGTTGGGTGCCTTCCTGTCGGGTGGGATTGACTCGTCCACGGTCGTCGCGCTGATGCAACGGCAGACGTCGCGACCGATCCAAACGTTCTGCATCGGCAATCGACTTCCTGGTTACGACGAGTCGAGTCATGCCGCGGACGTCGCGCGCCACTTGGGCTGCGAGCACCATACGTTGATAGCCGAGCCGCACGAGATGCTTTCCATCGTGCCGGACATCGCCGGATTTTGGGACGAGCCATTCGCAGACTCTTCCCAGGTTCCCACCTACATGGTTTCTCGGCTGACGCGCGGGCACGTCACCGTGGCTCTCTCCGGCGATGGCGGAGACGAGCTCTTCGGAGGTTACAACCGCCACAGGTGGGCTCCCTTGCTTTGGAAGGTGGCAGACTTTCTTCCCGGCCCCGCCAAGCGTGCGCTCGGCGGGCTACGAATGGTGCGCGTCGAAGACTGGGACCGTTTGTTTCGCGCGCTGCGTTTGGACGGCGCGGTTCGACTTCCCGGCGACAAGCTACACAAGGTCGCGGCCTTGGCGCACGCGGACTCTGCCCATGAATTCTACGAGCGACTGCGTTCTCACTGGTTCGACCCGAACGAGGTGCTGACAGGCATCGATGCCGAGGAGCGATCTCGACGGCAGGCACCGGCCGCGTCGTTCGGAGAACAAACGATGTTCTACGACATGGTGGAGTATCTGCCGGACGACATTCTCACCAAGGTCGACCGGGCGTCGATGGCCGTGTCACTGGAGGCCCGCGTTCCCCTGCTCGATCACGAAGTGGTCGAGCTTGCATGGCAGCTTCCGCTCGAATGGAAGATTCGAGGCCGAGAGTCCAAATGGATCTTGAGGCGAGTCCTTGCGCGTCACGTCCCAGAGCGATTGTTCAATCGCCCTAAGACCGGTTTCGGGGTTCCGGTCGGTCGATGGCTTCGAGGCCCGCTCGAGGAGTGGGGTGCCGACGTGCTGAGCTCGCATGCCATCGAGATGGACGGGATTCTGAATGCCGCGGTGGTCGCAAGAACGTGGCGAGAGCACCAAGTAGGCTTGGGGAATCACGAGCATCGGCTTTGGGCTCTGCTCATGTTTCAATCGTGGTGGACAGCCAACCGACATCACGTCAGCTCCTGATGGTGAAAGTGTTAGACTGGCGAATTGCCGATGGATGATCTCGTTCCCACTCTCCTCGTCTCCGTGGCCGGCGCCATCCTCGCTGCCGTGTGTTCCACGGGTTTTTCGAGTCGCGAGAAGAGATGGGTGGCCATCGCCTTCGCGATGCATGTGGCGTTTGCATGCGTTCAGGTGCCGCTCACGCTGAGCTTCTACGGTGGCGGCGACATGTTTCTCTACTTTCGCTACGGCGAAACACTCGCGCGAATGATGGAGCGCGATCCGCTACACGTGGTTCCCGAGGTGACCGCGTTGCTCCTGCAACGCCCGCACAGGCTTCCATTCGAGGTCATCGGCGCCGGGGCGTCGACGGGCAGCATGTCGGCTTTGGCGGCATGGGCGTTCTACGTCATCGGGCCCTCCAAGTATGCTGCCAGCACCGCGTTCGCCATGCTCTCGTTGTCGGGCAAGGTCGCCATGTATCGAGTTTTTCGCGCCAACATCGATGACACGCGTCGCGGTTACGCGGCGCTCGCCACGCTATTCGTGCCCTCGTTCGTCTTCTGGTCGTCAGGCATGATCAAGGAGGCGATTGCGCTCACCGGCTTTGGATGGAGCCTTCTCGGCCTTCATCTGTGGATACGCGACAGCCGCTCGCTTCGCGGAGTGTCCCTCGTGGCGGGAGGCGCGGTTCCCATGCTTCTCATCAAGCCCTACATCCTGTTTCCCTTCGTGCTCGCGGGGGGTGGCTGGTACTACGCGAAGCGCAGCCTCAACCGGGGGAGAGTGCGGATTCGGCCGCTCTATCTCGCGGCTGCGGCGCTCCTGTCGATCGGAGGCATCGTGGTGCTCGGGCACTACTTTCCCGAGTATTCCGTCGACGTGTTCAGCTCCCGAACCGCGGAGCTGCAACGGCTTGGTCGGGTGGTGCGCGGAGGGAGCAGCTACGAGCTCGCAAGCGAGGTTCCTACCACGCTCGCAGGCCAGTTCGCGTACGCTCCCGCGGCGCTTTTGAGCGCGCTCTTTCGACCGTCGCTGTTCGAGGTCCACAACATGCTCATGCTCGCGAATGCGATGGAGACAACTCTGCTCACCTTGCTGGTCATTCGAATCCTCTTCACTCGGAATCTCGACGGCGTTCGCCAGCAGATCCTGAGAGAGCCATTTCTCATCTTCTGCTTGGTCTTCATCGTCGCATTCGGACTTGCGGTTGGCCTCGCCTCCACCAACTTGGGAACGCTTTCGAGGTATCGCGCCCCGCTACTGCCATTCTTCGTGCTCCTGATCTTGGTGCTGACGAGACCGGCCCAGATGCGTGAGGCGACGAGCGAGTCGAAGAACGATGCGGTGGCCGCGAGACGAGCTACGCCGATGGCTTTTGGTGTGCCAGTCCGCGAAAACGGCTCGATGCCGTACGAGGTTCGGAGTCAGCGATGGAACGACGGCCGCAAATCCTAGCGCTGGCGACTTATCCCAAGAGCGTCGCTTCGACGCGATTTCGGCTCACGCAGATGATTCCGTACCTGGAGGCTCGTGGGTTCGACGTGCGTTTCGAGCCATTCCTGGACGACGAGTTTCTGAGCACCTTTTACCGCTCAGGGCAGCGTCTCCGCAAGGGAGCCCATTTGGTGGCTCGCTCTTTGGCGCGGCTCGCATCGGCGATCGCCACGACCGATGTCGATGCGGTTTTCATCCAGCGGGAGGCTGCGCTGATCGGACCTCCATACACGGAGAGCATCCTCGGTCAGCTCAAGGGTCTTCCAATCGTATTCGATTTCGACGATGCGATTTGGGAGCTCAACCCGTCGCGCTCCGCGCATCCCCTTGCTGCCAAGATTCTCAAGAGCCCAACGAAGTCTTGGCGCACGATTCGTCATGCCTCGCGCGTGATCGCTGGGTCGAGCTACCTCGCGAATCGAGCACGCGCGGTGAATCGCAGCGTCGAGGTCGTGCCGACCGTGGTTTCTTCCGCGCAATGGACGCCGCTTCCATGCCGGACCGAGGGGCATTTTTTCGAAGAGCGTGTCCCGCGCATCGGGTGGATCGGGACCCATACGACTGCGAATCAGCTCGAGCTCGTGGAGCCGGCTTTGCGACGACTTCGCGCAGAGGGGTACGGGTTCGAAGTGCACGTCGTCGGCGCTGGTGTGGGCTTCGAGCTCGGCTCCGTCGAGGTCGAGGCTCGGCCCTGGAGCCTCGCTAGGGAGATCGAGGAGTTTCAGCGGATCGACATTGGTCTTGCGCCCATGTTCTCCGGGCCCGTGTACGAAGGGAAATGCGGCTTCAAGCAGCTTCAGTACATGGCGGTCGGGGTGCCGTTCATCTCTTCCTTGGTCGGCGGCGCGCGTGATTTCGTGGTCGATGGACGAGTCGGCCTCGTCGCCAACGACGCAGGCGACTGGTACCGGCATCTCAAAGCCTTGCTCGAGTCCCGGGCGCTTCGTCGTGATCTGACGGGAAACGGGCTCGAGCTCGTCAAACGCCATTATTGCCTGGAGGTTCAGGGTCCGCGACTTGCCCGGGTGTTTGAAGGAATCATCGACGATCGTCCCTCGTGAGCCGGTTTGCCGCGCTTTTTGTGGACGGCAGAGAGTTGCTTGATATTCTTCGGCCCATGACCAAGTGGGCGGTGTGGGTGATGGGATTCGCGGCCTTGATGATCCTCGGCTGCGACAGCGCGGGCAGTGACATTCCGATCGACGGCGGCATGGGCGGCATCGATGGCGGTACGGGCGGCATCGATGGCGGCACGGGCGGCGCCGGTGGTGTTGCCGGTGCCGGCGGAGCCGGTGGTGAAGGCGGCGCCGGTGGTGTTGCCGGTGCCGGCGGCGCCGGTGGTGAAGGCGGTGCTGGCGGTGTCGGCGGTGCTGGCGGCGCCGGTGGTGCTGGCGGTGCTGGCGGTGTCGGCGGTGCTGGCGGTGCTGGCGGTGCTGGCGGTGTCGGCGGTGTCGGCGGTGCTGGAGGTGCTGGCGGCGCCGGTGGTGCTGGCGGTGTCGGCGGTGTCGGCGGTGTCGGCGGTGCTGGCGGTGCTGGCGGTGCTGGCGGTGCTGGCGGTGCTGGCGGTGCTG
>CAZBWQ010000105.1:0-12038 GCA_964495565.1 uncultured Sandaracinaceae bacterium
GATCATCCAGCCGCCGCCCTGCAGGAAGAAGGACAACACCGGAACCACCAGCGTACCGAAAGGCTCCCGCCTGATGTGTGGCATCGGGTCGAGGGTGACTTGATCGGCCGCCGTGGTGTCGCCGCCGAGCTTGCCCGCGAGCGCATGCGCCGCTTCGTGGCAAGTCAGCGACAACAAGAAGGCCGCAAGCCACAGCGGGAGCTTGGCCAGCAGGTGGATGTCCATCGTGTGCGGCGGAGCCTACTATGAAAATCGCGGGCTGCTACACTGCGCCCGCATGCCGACCATCGCACTGTTCGACATCGACGGCACGCTCATCCAGGCCGGGGGAGCCGGGCGGCGAGCCGTCGAGCTCGCCATCGCCGAGGTTCTCGGAAGCCCCGACGGGTCGGTCAATCTCGTCGGGGTCGAGTTCGCAGGTCGGACGGACCCTTGGATCGTCCGTTCCGCCCTCACGGGCTACGGCATCGACGCCGACGATTCGGTGATCGCCGACGTGCTAGAGCGATACGTGACCCATCTTCCCAAGCAACTGGAGCTCGCGACTGCATTCGAGGTCCTTCCAAATGTATCGTCCATTCTCTCGGATCTCAGTCGGCGCGAGGACGTCGTTCTCGGGCTCGGCACGGGCAACACCGAGCCGGCTGCCTATGCGAAGCTCGCCCGCGGCGGCCTCGACTCGTTCTTTTCTTTCGGGGGCTTCGGATCCGATCACACCGAGCGAGCGGAGCTCCTGCGTGTGGGGCTCGAGCGAGGGCTGCGGCTCGCGGGTGTCGTGGCGGAAGAGGCCCGCGTCGTCGTGATTGGAGACACACCGCACGACGTCACCGCCGCCAGGGCCATCGGCGCTCGTTGCATCGCCGTCGCGACCGGCGAGTACGACGTCACGGCGCTCCGCTCCGCGGGGGCAGCCGTCGTCGTGTCTCATCTCGGGTCTGCCGAGGTGCACCTTGCTTTCGAGGGCCATGACTGAACGAACGGCGAAGCTCTGGTATCGGCAATGGTGGGCAATCGCCTTGCTCATCGCGGCCGTGCTCGTGATCACCGGCGTGGTGACGGCCCATGCGCTGGGGCTGCGGACGGTGACGGTCGAGGAGGAGCCTCTGGCCCTGCCGACTTCGCATGGATTCGACTACCGCTGGTGGGACGAAGCCCTCGGCCGGTGGGTTCAGGACGGTCTGGTCGACTACGAAGCGGTCCGAGCCGAAGAACGAGACCTGAGACGCTTCATCGCCACCCTCGCCGTCGCGGGTCCGGGCGCCACACCGGCCCGTTTCTCGACCGAGCCCGAGCGCCTGGCCTACTACCTCAATGCGTACAATGCGTTGGTTCTGCTGGGCGTCGTCCAGAGCTGGCCGATCGAGTCCGTGCAGGACGTTCACGGGTGGCTCAATCCACGAGATGGCTTCGGCTTCTTTTACGGCCTTCGCTTCCCGCTCGATGGCCGTTCGATGAACCTCTACGACCTCGAGAACGGGATCATTCGAGGTTTCCGGGATGCGCGCATTCATGCCGCGCTCAACTGCGCGTCGATTTCGTGTCCGGCGCTGTCGCCATTCGCGTTCGATCCGGCCGTTCTCGACGAGCAACTCGACGAGGTGACGCGGCGCTTTGCCTCCGGGTCTCGGCACGTGTCGGTCGATTGGGAGGCTCGCGAGATTCGACTCTCGGCCATCTTCGACTGGTACCGCCCGGACTTCGAGGAGCACGCTCGGCGTCTTGGTAGGCCGGCCACCGTCCTCGACTTCATCATGGCCTTTGCCGACGAGGCGCTCGGGAGGCAGCTCGAACGCGCGCGGGAAGCCGAGCTCGAGGTGGTGTTTCGGCCCTACGATTGGGGCCTAAATCGCCTTTGAAAGCGGCTGGTTACACAAAAATACTGCGCTCTGCGTCAAACGATGTCATAGCTTACGAGGCTTCGGAAGCGATTCGGGGGGATCGGCAAAGATGCGGCGTTGGATCTTTCGTGGGTTGGGTTTGTTCTGTGGGTTCGTCCTCAGCGCGTGTCCCGGGAGCCTGTCGAATCCAGATGCATTCGGAGATGGGGGAGTCGCGCCCCAGGATGCCGAAACCATCCTCGCCGAGAGCTGCGGCACCACGGGATGCCACGACGCTTCGCCGCAAGCCCAGGCGGGCCTCGATCTGGTTTCGCCCGACGTCGCGAGCCGGGTGGTCGACGTCAATGCGATCGGAATCGGGTGCGGCGACGAGATCCTCGTCGTCGCCGGAGATCCCGACTCGAGCTACATGCTCGACAAGATCTTGAATCTTCCGGGGATCTGCGGTCTCCCGATGCCGGTCGTAGGCAGCCTCACTCCGGCAGAGATCGAAACCATACGCCAGTGGATCATCGATTTGGGCAGCCCCGATGGCGGAGCAACGGACGGAGGGTAGTCGATGAGGTGGTTGGGCTTCGGCGCTCTCGTGGTGCTCCTGAGCTGGGTGTCGCATGCGGGGATGGCGGCTGCGCAACCGAGCGAAGCCGCGCTCTTGCCGTTTCGAGGCCCTCAAGCGGCCAAGGTGAGGCAAGCGGTGCACGAGGGCTTGGCCGAAAAGGGCGTCCAGCTCGTCTCCCTGCGCGAGGTGAACGCGGTCGTGAAGCGAGTCAAAGGCTACGCGAGGCAAGCGTCGGTGCTCGAAGCGAAGGTGTTGGTGAGCGCGCGGATCCGCCGCGTCGAAGGCCGATGGGTCGCCTACACGGACGTACGCAACGCCAAAGGGCAGCGCGTGAAGAGGATTCGAACCTCGTCGTCGACTCTCACCCGCATGTCCAATCGCCTCGTCGTTCAGCTCATGCAGACCGGGCGCATGCCGGTTGCAGGGGAAGCCGAGCCCCAAGCGGCGAGCGAGCCCGTGCCCCCGCCGCCTTCCAAGCCACGCTTGGTGGTGCGCCCGTTCAAGGGCGCCCAAGCGCCCAAGATTCGCGGTGGCGCAGTACGCGGCCTGCTCGATGCCGACGTCGAGCTCTTCCCGAACAAGAAGTTCGTCGCCAAAGCCAAGAGCCTCGGCGCCGACTTGAAGACCGAAGGAGGTCACGTCGCTCCCGCCAAAGAGCTCTTCGTCACCGGGCTCATCGAGGGCGACGTCTCGAGGGAGGACGGGATCTGGTCGGCCTACGTGCGTTTGGTGGACGGGGAGAGCGCCCGGGTGGTGAGTCAGCACTTCTACGAGGCAAGCACCTCGACCGCGCTCGCCAAGGTGGTCCAAGCGCGGATCGAGTCCGATTTTCGGCGTGACATCAAGAAGCTCGGGGTGGCGGAACCCGAGGAAGAGCCGCCGCCTCCGGTCGTGGCGGCTCCGGTGCAGCCCGAGCCGGAGCCGGTGAAGGAGCCCGAGCCCGAGAAGCGTCGGCCATCGAGAGACGAGCGTCCCGCAGCGGTGGACATCGAGCTCGACTTTCGTGTGGTGCATCGTGGCTTCGAATACAACGACGACCTTCTGGGCGACCTCCGCAACTACGAGCTTCAGCTCGGCCCTGCCATGGGACTGAAGTTTCAATATTTTCCGGGTGCGCATTTCACGGACGGGGTAGGCGCGCAGTTCGGCATCGACTTCGAGTGGGAGAGCCTCTTCAAGTTCGACTCGACGCGAGCCGATGGCCAAACGTTCCCGACCGAGTCTCAACAGTTCTTGGTGGGTTTGCGATGGCGCTATCCGACGGGCCGATGGGAGCCGTCGGTCGCCCTGGGTTACGGCGTCCACACGTTTCAATTCGGCGTCTCGGGCCCCCCGGTCCCCGGCGAGGACAACACGCCGGGGATTCCGAGCGTGAGGTATGAGTTCGTTCGACTCGCCGCCGGATTTCGCGTGCAACTCGGCTCCAAGGAGCGATTCATCGTGGGAGCGAGCATCGGCTTTCGCGGCGTCTTTTCGTACGGCGGGCTCGAGTCGGACCTCTGGTTTCCCGAGGCCAAAGGCAACGGCATGGATGCGATGTTGATGGTCGGCTTTGCGTTGCCCAAGGGCTTCGAGATTCGGCTCGGCGGAGACTATCGCCGCTACTGGTTCGATTTGAATCCGGTGGCTCCGAGCGCGCCTCGCGTCGCTGGCGGCGCGCTCGATCAATACTGGGGCGGCTTCCTCGGCGTTGCATGGCGCTGGTGAGGCGCTCGCTGCGGTGAAGTACCGCCTCGGCCCGCTCGACGCTAGTATGGTCTCCATGGGCCGAGCGTGGAGCTGGTGCGTCATCGCCCTCTGCTGGTGTGGTTGCCAGAGCGGGGAAGAGCCCGTCCGTGGAGCCCACCAGGGCGTGGAGCCCACCGCCGTCTATCGAGAGGCCCCTCCCGAGCGTCGCTCGGTCGACGCTCCCGTCCCCGAGCCGAGCGAGCCACCCGTGATCGTCGAGCTCGAAGAAGAAAAGCCCACGCGCGACCTGGCAGCGGAGCTCCGCGCGGCGATCGGCATTCCGGCCGACTGCGTGCGCGACTTCGAAGCGCCACGCGAGACGACCATTCGCATTCAAATCGGCGCCGTCGTGCGGCCGACCGGCCTCATCATCGAGCCCACCGCGTATGGCGCCGGTCTTTCCGAGGCGGCTCGGCGATGCCTCGAGGAGCGCGTCGGGCTCGTGGTCCTCGATCCGCTCGACGGGGAGATCTCGCAAAAGGTCTCGACGACCATCGAGATCGAATACGAGCCTCCGGTGATCGTCGAGTCGGATCCGGGCACGCCCGAGCCGCACCCCCAAGACGTGGTGGAGCCGTTGCCCAAGCGTCCCGCCATTGCGCCGTCCGGGACTCCGATTCAAGAGGCAGGGGAGGTGATGCCGATCGAGGGCGGCAAGTCCACCGAGCGGCCGATCCAGGGCCCTCCCGGCAGGAAGATCACGGGTCCGAAGCCGGTCCCGATCGATGGGTACGAAGTCGACGAGAACGCCCAGAGCTGGCGTTGACCTCGTGCAGCCCAGCAGCTCACCCGGGGCGTTGCCGCTCCGCGAACCAAGGCCTGTATCGCTCCATCCTCGCTCTTTGGTCTTCGGGTGCCCGCCTGCGGCAGGTCGACCCTTCCTCGGACCCCTCGGGGGCTCCCCAGCGAACCTCGATGCAGTCGTTCGGATTGTACGCGGCCTCGAGCGCTTCGGCCCGAGCCACGACGTCCGCGAGGGATAGCTCCCAGCGGGTTCCGTCCGAGCGCGTGTAGGCAAAGCGGCGCTTGTGAAGCTCCGCTTCGAGAGCCCGCCTCACCCGTTGCGCGGCCTCCGCGCGATCCTGATCGCGAATTCCAAAACGCTCCGGGTGGGCTTCCACCGTTTCCGGAAACGACATCACGGCATCGATGCTGATCAGCAGCCGCATGTCGCGCGATGGCGTCGAGAAATCCTCCCAGGGTCCGGTCGTCAGGAACAGGGCGCTCCCATGAGGCATGTCGATCGAGGCGAAGTCTCGCTCATTCATGAAGTCTTCGCCGTTGCGAACGGAGCTCAGGCGTCGCTGTACGGATTCCTCGAGCGCATCGACCAGGCTCACCTGCCGGCCGATCGGGTCCAGCGGGCGAGGATTGATCAGTCCCTCCATGGCCGAATAGAAATCGTCGGCCGTGCCCCGGTACTGGGCCTTCGACCAGGACTGCGCCCCGCCTCGCGCACGGAGCTCGTCGTTCGAAGCGGCGGTCCACGGCTCGCCCGCGAAGACCGGCCGCCACGCTTTGAACCCCGCGCCCACCAGCTCGGTCTTCGGAGTGAACAAGAACGACCCTCTCCAGAAACGTCGCCTGCCGACCGTGCCGTCCGGCTGGGCGTCGGCGCCGATCAAGACTCCGTAGCCTTCGAGGCTTTGCGGTTTCCAGCGTGCCACGACCAAGACGTGACCGTAGGGGTCGGCAAAGACGGTGCCCGGGCGTAGCGCACGACGGTTGAGTCGAACCGGATAGAAATCGGTTTCGTCGTCGTCCGGGAGCGTCCGGGGGCTCGACGAATGCACGGTTCCGGCGAGCCGGCGCGCGAAGCGTCGAAACGCGGCGGCGTGATCGGCATCAGGGACGGGATCCGCATTGCTCGCCGCGATCGGATCACAGCGCGGAGGCTCGTCCTTGCGGCCCCTCGTGCACGCTCGGTAGCCGAACGGAAGCCGCATCTTCCAAGCGAAGTATGCGCGCAAGAAGTAGGGAAGGTCGGCGCAGTCCGGCTCGAGCCCGAGCGCGGCGTCTTCGCCCGGGGCTCGGTAGTCGTAGAGCAGGTTTCTCGAGGGATCCGCGATCAAGGCTTGGAGGCTCGGCCACGTGACGTCGTCCTCCTCGGGCTCGCGAAAGAGCTGCTCGATGAAGGCCGCATAGAAGTTCTCGACTTCCTGGCCCCAGGGGCCGTCGATTTCCCATGCCGGTCCGGGCGTGGACCGTGCCGGCGGCTTCGGAGGCCGGGTCGATACGTCGATGCGCTGGCACGCCAAGACTTCGTCGCCGTCGGCAAACACCGCGGTCCACCGCCCTGGGCTCGGCTCCGGAACCTCGACCCAGCGGCTGTACGGAGGCCCATCGAGGCGATGCTCCCGTGGCTTCACCAGGGTGCCATCAGGGGCATGGAGCACCAGGGACGCGAGACCTGGGTTCCGCGCACCAGTGGCGATGACGCGGAGCGGTTGCGAGCGATTCGGGTGTCGGGGCGACTGAAAAATCGCGGCTCGTTTCGAGTCGGCACAGCTCCCTTCCGGTGGCGAGATCGGTGCGCTCGGCCGCAGCTCCGCATCGGCGACCAAGGCAGGACCGGGAGGGCGGCCGATGACGGTGAAGCGGGAGGCGCGAGTCAGAAAGTCGCCGCGGGAGGTACCCTCTCCGAGGGTGAAGTCGCTCACCGCCACCCGGTCGACGCGGTTGACGGTCTCGAGCTCGCTGCCTTCGCAGCTGGTCAGATACTCGGAGAAAGCATGAATCGCCATGGGCGCGCCTTCCTCCGTCGCGCCGAGATACAGCATGATGTGGCCTGGGAACTGCACCAGCACCAGGCCGTGATGGGCGCTCGCCTCGAGGATGAGGCGCTTCTCGTCGAGGTCTTCTACATCCGACACGTCGAGAAAAAAGGTGCCGGCCATCGCCTGCCGTGCGCTGTGCCTCGGAAGCGCGATCCCGAAGCGGCCAAACAGATCGAGCAAGAATCGGGAACAGTCGTATCCGCCGCCGCGGCCGCCCCATCCGTAGGGAGCGCCCAGCATCGAGAAGGCTTCGGTGAGCAAAGCCCTTCGTGTGAGCGCGGGCGCTTCGCGGGGAGCGAGCGCGGACTCGGCCTCCACCCGATCGAGGCGTCGTGAGAGGGTCGCGTCCTGAACCCATCCAATCGCGTAGGACGTTCGCGCGAGATACATTCCGTTCTCCCAGCGCGCCACGAGCTGCACCATTTCTCCCTCGCGCACGGTGCTACAGCGGTTTCGATCGAAGTCGGGATCGATCGGCGTCCGGTACAAGCCCTGCTCGATGGGACCGCATCGAAGCGGCGTCATCGACTCGACGCGTCTCCACTCGTCGATCTCCTCGGCCATGCGCGATGCGTCGAACATCCGTAGGCTCGATGGCTCGACCGGCTCTCCGTTCTCCCGGCGTAGCTCGTGGCTCTCGAGCTTTCCGCGTAGGTACGAGAGTCGGTCGCCGACCTGATCACGCAACTGCTCGCGATCGATGGGCGCCAAGAGGTCCGTTTGTCCGAGCGGCTCTCCCGAATCGGAGCTTTGGGACAGCGCCAGATTGTGGCGCCGGATTTGCTCTGCGTTCAGCAAGGGCTCGTCGAGCGGTCCGTAGGCTTTTTGTCGCCCGAGCCAGTAGTCGAGGGTCTCGTGCTCGGGTGTCACGTGGGGTAGGGGCGGATCGACGCGGCGCGATTCGGGGCACGAGGCGGGTCTCGAGGGCTCATCCCGAGCGGCTGGTGTCCGTTGGCAACCCACCGAGACACACGACCAAGAGACCGCTGCGAACAGAGCCAACCGCGCTATTTGGGACCGAGCATCCATCGGATGATTTGGTCTTCCACCGTATCGCGAGCGCCCAACCCGAGGTCCACTTTCTGCGGAAAGCCCACATGTCCCCCACGAGCGGTCACGATGCGGCGAAGCCCCGTGGCATTGTGGAGCCATGGACGGATGCTGTCGATCTGCACCATCGGATCGTGCTCCGCGGCGAGCAGCAACGTGGGGACCTCGATTCGATCCAAGACGGTGCAGGCGCTGGTTTGCGTCCAGTAATCCGCCGCGCCGGCAAATCCATGACGAGGCGCGATGATCCGATCGTCCCAGGCCTCGATCGTGTCGATGCGAGCTGCTTCGTCGACCGGCAAGGGTACCTGGCGACGCCGGGCCACGTGACGGTAGATCTCTTTCAGCGCTTTCAGAACGTGGCGTCGGTAGAACGCGCCGCGAGGTTGGTCGATCGCTCGCGCGCTGCGGGCTAGGTCGATGGGCGCACAAACCGTGGCGGCTGCGCGCACCCGAGGATCCGGGTCGCCCGCCAGATAGCGCAAGACCATGTTTCCACCGAGCGAGTACGCCAGCACCACGATGTTTCGGTAGCGCTGCAAATCGGGACTTCGAAGGGTGGCTCGCAGGTCCTCGACGAGCCCCGCATGGTAATAGTCCGCGCCGCTTCGGTCCGCGCCACGCAAGTTCACGCGTAGGCTGTCGATGCCGGCGCGAGCGGCCGCTCTCGCGGCGTTGCGGGCATAGTAACTCGTCGCGCTTCCCCCGAGCCCATGCACGATGATCGCGATCGCGCCCGAGTCGGACCCTCTCGAGAGGCGCCCCGTGAGCTCGAGCGTGCCGAGCTGGGGGTCGTCCACTTGGGCCTGCCATGGCG
Source organism: uncultured Sandaracinaceae bacterium (assembly GCA_964495565.1). Lineage (GTDB taxonomy): Bacteria > Myxococcota_A > Polyangia > Polyangiales > Houyiibacteriaceae > SG8-38. Next base: position 8,770 of record CAZBWQ010000105.1, read on the forward strand.
TCCAATCAGGAGCCGGTAGTGGCAGCAGGTTGTGACGAAGGTAGGGGCCGAGGGTCCAGTAATGACCCCGCCAACTCATGAATCGTTGGGTTGAGCCGCGCTGACGGCAGGCGCTGGCTCCGCCCGCTCGTGCCACGCGTAGAACGGCGGCCGGTCTTTGCACATCGGCCGATCGTCGTCGGCGCAATAAATCCGAACGTGGAAATGGCTGCGGTGCGGCGCGCCGTGGGTCGGCTGACTGATCACCCGGCGGGCTCGCATCAGCACCTCGGGGTTGGCCCGCTCCTTCAACGCCTGGCGAATCAAGAGCCTCTTGATGCCGTTGGCGACGAAAATGTGCTGCACGTCGGTGGTCGGGTGGCTCAGGAGCGACTCGACGAGCGCCCAGTTCCGGGCTGCATCGAAGCGATAGAGCTCACCCCATTGCTTGCCGAGGCCCTGATTGTTCAGCCGCACGAACATGTGTGCATTGACCGGGGTGGAGCGCCGGTCGAGCATGTAGAAGCCGAGGTCGACGTCGCGACCGCTCTGATGGGAAACGTGGGGACGGAAGCGTCCGCCACCGGGTCGAGACAGATCTCCGACCGTCAGCTCCGAGCGCGGATAGCGAAACGCGACGTCCTGCGCCGCCCGCTCGATCATCCGAACCAGCTCTCCGGTGCCGTAGCGGGAGTCCTGCGAGCCGACCTTCACGCGCATCGTCTTGGCGTCGTGGATCCGAATGCCGAACCGGAGCAGCCCACGGTTCGGATAACCCACCGAGACGCTCGGCGCCGGCTCCAGATCGGAGGGCGCGATCGTGCGTGGCATGCGGGCGATTCGCTCCAGGTCTTCGTCGGACGGCTCCGCGTGGCGTTCTGCGTGCTGCGCTTCGCGCAAGATGGGATCGGCCGTCATCGGCAGCTCGGCGGAGGCCGAGGTCCCGAACGATCCCGCAAGCCATACCAAAGTCGTTGCGGCGAGCGCGCAAATCCATGGCACCGCCGCCGAACGCTTGCTTTGTGCTGTGTGCCGGTTCCCCATGCTCTCGCGAGGTCAAGTCTGACCCCGATACCCTCCAATGCCAGTTTGCGGTCTAGAAATCGCACTTGCCAAGGCTGAGTACTCGTTCAGCCGGCCTTTTTTGGGCGTTTCCGCGCGTTGAGCGCAGCTTTTCTCACATCTAGAGCCATCCTTCAACCGGGTACAGCCTCTTTTTGCGGCAATTCTTCGGTCGGAAGATCGCCCGGGAGGGCGACTTCGGCGCCCGCCAGGTAGCGCAAGAAAAGCCACCAGATCACGCCGAGGCCCCAGAGCAGCCCGACGACCACGCCCCCGTCGATGATGCCCCGCCATGGTTGCGGCAAAGCACGAACCCACCAGATCACGACGATCAAGATGCCGATGAAGCTCCAACTGACCGTCATTTGACGCCGGGTCGAGTGGAAGAGGCTCATGCAAAAGGGAAGCGCCAAGACGATCCAAAGCGGTTTCGGGTTGCGACCGAGATACACGGCGCGGGCGACGACCCGCGGAGAGAAACGAAGCTGAAACGCGCGGTACCCTTCGAGGTAGGCATTGGCCACCACCCACGCCAGATACGCGACCTGCTGTCCGGGGCTCATCAGATCGTGCGTCCACGGCTCCCAGGCGACGGGAGCCAGCCTCCAGATCGCCCGGCCGAGTAGAAGCGAGACCCAAGCCACGCCCCAGGCGGCGACGAGCTTTTCGACCCATGGGCGCATCGGACGGCGCGACGTTAGCAGCCTCACAAGGGATGTCGACTTGCCCTAGGGGGACCCCGCCCGCCATGCTCTTATGGACGAGGAATCCCCGCGTGGACGAGCTGATCGACGACATTTCCATAGACGAGCCGAGCACCAAGCAGAAGCGTCCAGGCCTCCCGGTCGAGCCGCGTCGCATTCTGTGGATCTTGGCGGAGCATCGCAGGTCGCTGACGCGCGTATTTCTCGGGGCCTGTGCGGTCGCGTTGGTCGCGTTCTTGCTGTTGCCCGAGCGCTACGAGGCTTCGGCGCAGCTTCTCTACGAGGGGATCCCGGTGCTCGAACCGGATGACGAATCGCCTTCCCCGAGCGCGTTCGTGCATTCCGCGACGGCGGCGAGCCGCGTGCGCGAGGTTCGCGAGCGCTTGGGTTGGGACGTACCGATCGAGGACTTGGCTGGCCAAGTACAAGTCCAGCTCGAGGCTGAAACCTCCATGCGCATCGTGGGCGAGGCCAGCTCGGCGGAGCGTGCCCTCGCGCTGACGCAAGCCGTCGTCGACGTGTTCCTCGAGGGCCAGCGTCGGTTCAATCAGCAGCGGCTCGAGCGACTGAGCGAAGAGAACGAGCTCGCTTTGCAGCATGCCGAGCAACGGCTCGAACGCGCATTGCAGGCGTATGAAGCCTTTCGCGAAAAGAGCGGCAAGCCCGATTTGCTCCAGGAGCGCGAGGAGCTGATCGCACGCGCGAACGATGCCCGCGCGCAGGCCGACGAGGCCGCGGTGGAAGCAGCGGCACAGAAGGCGCGCATTGCGGAGCTCGAACAAGCGCAGCGGGAGTTGCCGCGTCAGATCATCTCCAGTGCCAAGAGAGGCACTCCGGTCGATACGCCTCTGGCCAAGGCGCGCGCGGAGCTCGCCGAGGCACGCGCCTCGCTGAGCGAAGAGCATCCGCGTGTGAAGGCTCTCAAGGAGCGCGTGAAAAGCTTGGAAGCGCAGCGTGGCAGCGAGCGGACGGAGCTCGGTGAGCAGACCGTGGTCGCGAATCCCACGCGATCCTCGGTCGAACAACAAATCGCTTCGGCTCGCGCCGCCCTGGCGGGTGCCGAGGAGCGCGAGTCGGCCCTTCGCGTGCTTGCGACCTCGCTGAAACAGGAAATCGCGTCCCTGGCGCCGGAGGAGGGCGAGGCGCGGCAGGTGATCGGCGAGCTCGAGGTGGCCGAAGAGCACCTCGAGGCGTTGAAGCAGCGAGCGACCGGCATTCGCGACGCGTCGGTGCGGCCGCCGACCGGCTTTCGCGTGCTTTCGGCGCCCATGCTGCCCGAGAGCTCGCAGCGGGCGATCGCCGGGGTGGTGGGCGTCGTCGCCTTGCCGATCCTCGCCGTGGTCGTCTTCGCCTTGGTGTTGCTCGCGCGCCGTTTGCGAAGCCTGACGGTCGAAGCGCCCCGTGAGGTCGCTTGGTGGGGCAACGGCCCGGTGCTCGGGACGAGTGCATGGCCTCGCGATCCGAACGCGCTCGACTCCTTCGTCGACGAGCTGGAAGACCAAGGAATCTATGGTGCGGGGCGCA
>CAZBWQ010000106.1:0-11975 GCA_964495565.1 uncultured Sandaracinaceae bacterium
GCCGCGCGGGCATGCGATCGAATGCCGGATCAACGCGGAGGACCCGGACACCGTCGCTCCTTCGCCCGGCGTGATCACCGAGCTCCACATGGCCGGGGGGACGGGCGTCCGAATCGACAGCGGAGTTTATGGGGGCGGCCGCGTGCCGCCGCACTACGACCCCTTGATCGCCAAGCTGGTCGTACATGCGCCGACACGCGCCGAGGCCATCGCGAAGATGCGCAGAGCGCTGAGCGAAACCCTCATCGTGGGCATTCGCACCAACATCCCGCTTCACAAGAGGATTCTGGCCCACCCTGCCTTCGAGGAAGGTCGCGTCTCCACCCGATTTCTCGAGGAGCTCTGAGGGGAGCCCTTGTTGACCTTCCCCGTGCGGCATGAGTAGACTTATGTGGGTGTGCTGAACGCAGGGGGGCTTAGCAGGGGCTTTGGGCATCAATCGAAATAAGGTTTTGGACGCGGCCAGAAAGCACCAGGCGCGCGGCCAGTACGACAAAGCGATCGCTCAGTACCGGAAGCTCGTCGACGCCGACAAGCGCGACGTCCGCTCACTGCTGAAGATCGGCGATTTGTACGTCCGCAAGGGGGATCGCGGAGCCGCCATCGAGAGCTACGAGACCGTCGCCGGACACTACGCGCAGCAGGGGTTTTTCCTCAAGGCCATCGCGGTCTACAAGCAGATCCTGAAGCTCGATCCATCGCGCCTCGATGCTCAAGTGCGCCTCGGCGAGATGTACGAGCAGCTCCAGTTGATCAGCGATGCGATGAGCGTGTTCGAGGACGTCTCCAATGCATACATGCGTGCCGGAGACACCGACGAGGCGCTTCGCATGCTCGGCAAGATGGTCGAGCTCGACCCCGATCACATTCCGGTCCGGATCAAGTACGCCGAGGCTCTTTCGCGCGCGGGGCGAACCATCGATGCCGCGAACGAATTCGAGCAAGGCGCGACGCTGTTGAAGGAGCAAGGACGCCTCGACGATTACATCAAGGTAGCCGAGCGTTTGCTCTACCACCGGAACAACGACGTCCGAATCGCAAAAGAGCTTTCGGAGACCTACATCGCCCGTCGCGATCCCAAGCGCGCCTTGGCGAAGTTGCAGATTTGCTTCAAAGCCGATCCGCGCGACGTGTCGACGCTGTCCCTGTTGGCCGAGGCCTTCTTGATGCTCTCGCAGACCGACAAGGCGATCAGTGTCTATCGCGAGATCGCGCGAATCCATCGCGAAGCGCAACGGCCTCGGGAGCGCATGAGCGCATTGCGCCGAATCCTCGAGCTCAACCCGAGTGACAAGGAGGCCCGCGCGGCCCTGGAAAGAACCGCTTCAGCCTCCGGCCAGCTCTACGTTCCGGAGGAAGGCCTGCAAAAACCAGCGGTTTCGAGGGCTGAAGCCTCGGCGCTGGGCAGTGCCTCGGGCCTCAGCGGGGCGTCCGGCATCATGTACCTCGACGAAGATGTCGAAGAGGACAGCGTGGCTTATGGCACGCTGCCGGACGAATCGGAGACCTCGATCGAAGTCGAAGGGTCGCACGCGTCGGCGCCGCCGCCCTCCGAGCCACCGATGCGGGGCCGCGTCGTTCCCATTCGAATGCTCGAGCCGATGAGCTACACCGACTTTCTGTCGCTGCCGCTCGTGAGCACGCAAGTCGCTCCTGCGGCGCGGGCGCTTGCTCCGAGCCTGATGGAGCAGACGCTCGAGCTAGCCGACTCCTATCTCGTCGAAGGCCTCTTCACGCAGGCTCGCGCGATCGTGAGCGAGCTGCAGCTCACCCATCCCGAGCATCCGTTGGTGCTCGACAAGGCGCGCGAGATCGAAGAGCTGGCGGCCGCCTCTTCCGGCGTGTCCGCCGTCGCGCAGCCGCTTCACCGTGCCGCCTCTTCGTTGCCCGTCCCGGTGACCTCCGAGCCGCCAGACATGGAGCTCGAGTACGAGGAGCTGGAACCCGGAGACGAGGGTTTCGACTTTGCGGAGAAGCTCGCGGAGGAGCTCGCCGAGGTCGCCGAGATCACGCCGATGGACGAAGGCGCGGAGATGATCGACGTGGAGACCGTCTTCGAGCAGTTCAAGCGAGGTGTCGCCGAGCAGGTGAGCGACGACGACAGCGACACCCACTTCGACCTCGGCATCGCCTACAAGGAGATGGGGCTCCTGCCCGATGCACGACGCGAGTTTCAACTGGCCATGTCCGATCCGCGACGGCGCTGCCTCTGCTGGACCATGATCGGCCTCATCTACATGGAAGAGGGCCAGCCGAGAGATGCCATCGAGGCGTTCCAGTCGGGCTTGGAGAGCCCGAACAAGACTCCTTCGGAGGAGGTCGGGCTCCACTACGAGCTCGGCTTGGCCTGCGAAGCGGGAGGCTTGTTGGACCAAGCTCGGCTCCATTACGAGTACGTTTTCCAGCGGGAACCGCAATACCGAGAGGTTGGTCAGCGTTTGCTGCGTCTGGGCGGTCCCTCGGGTGAGGCGGATGACCTACTGCTCGAATCCATGGACGACGTGAATCGGGCGTTCGATGCATTGATCCAGCAGGACTAGGCCTTATACCCTCGGGCGAGATGGCCGAGACAGTCCAAACGTTTTGCCGGATCTGCGAAGCCCTTTGCGGCCTCGAGGTCACGGTCGATGGCGAGCGTGTCGTCGACATCAAGCCGGACAAGGATCACGTAGCGACTCGGGGCTACGGGTGCTTGAAAGGCTTGAAGCAGCATCACATGTACAACACCCCGGATCGTCTCATGTATCCGCTGCAGCGGATCGATGGAGAGCTACGCCGGGTGAGCTGGGACGACGCCCTGAGCAGCATCGGCAGCAAGGTACGCAAGCTGATCGACGAGGACGGTCCGCACAGCATCGCGATGTACGTCGGGACGGCCGCCGGGTTCGGGGTGCTGCACCCGGTGTTCGCGCAGGGGTTCATGCAGGGCATCGGCTCGGCCAGCATGTTCTCGTCGGCGACTCAGGACTGCGCCAACAAGTTCGCGGTCGCTCATCAGGTCTACGGCTTTCCTTTCACGCAGCCGTTCCCGGATCTGGACAAGCTGGAGTGCTTGATCATCGTCGGCGCGAACCCTGCGATTTCCAAGTGGAGCTTTTTGCAGGTGTCGAATCCGATCCGCCGGCTCAAGGAAGTCGAGGCTCGAGGCGCGAAGATCTTCATCGTGGATCCACGCCGGACCGAGACGGCGAAAGTGGCGGGCGAGCACGTGTTCATCCGGCCCAATACCGACGTGTTTTTCTACCTGTCCTTTCTGCACGAGCTCTTGGCCACGGCGGACATCGACCGCGAACGCATCGATCGGTACATGACGGGATTCGAGGAGGTCTGTCGGATTGCGCGTGCATGGCCACCGGAACGCACCGCGGAGGTGACTCGAATACCGGCGGAAACATTGCGTTCGATGGTCCGCGCCTATCGGGAAGCCGACGGCGCCGCACTGTACTGTTCGACGGGCGTCAACATGGGCACCAACGGCTCTCTCGCCTTTTGGCTGCAGGAGTGCATCAATGCGATCTCCGGAAACCTCGATCGAGAAGGCGGCACGCTGGTCAGCACCGGTGTCATCGACTTTGCAGCCTTCGGCAAGAAGACGGGCACGCTGCTCCACCAGAACGAAAGCCGCATCGGGAAATTCAAGTCGGTCAACGACGCGCTCCCGGGCGGCATTCTAGCCGACGAGATCCTCACTCCGGGCGACCGGCAGATCAAAGCGCTGTTCGTCACCGGGGGCAATCCACTGATCACGATGGCCAACTCCGAACGGTTGCGGGACGCCTTCCAACAGCTCGAGCTGCTCGTCGTTCTCGACATCCAACCGAGCGAGACGGCCTCGATCGCGACTCACGTCCTTCCTTGCACCTCGCCGTTCCAACGGCCCGACCTGCCGTTCATCTTTCCGTTGATGCTCGGGCTCCAATCCAAGCCCTACCTGCAAGCCACGCGCGCGATCGTTCCGCCACAGGGTGAGCAGCGGGATGAAGCCACGATTTACGTCGACCTCGCGAAGGCGAGTGGGATCAACCTATGGGGCTCTGCGGTGGCGCAGCGGATCATGGAGCTGGCGAAGAAGCTGAGCTCGCTCGGACGCGGCGACAAACAGCCGTCCGTCCCTCAGGAGCTCTTGCTGTCGGGACTGCTCCGCGCAACCAAGCAAGGAAGCTTCAAGAAATTGCTCCAGGACAAGCACGGCCGGCTGCGGCCCCAGCACGATCCCGGCAGCTTTCTCGGAAAGCGTGTCATCCACGAGGACGGCAAAGTGCACTTGGCGCCGCAGGTTCTTCTCGATCAGGTCGACAAGCTCGAAGCGGACTTCGCATTGGAGCTCGCCAACAAGGACAAGCTCAAGCTGATCACCAAGCGCGCCATCACGACGCACAACTCGTGGACGCACAACATCGAAGACTTCGTCTCTGGAGAGCGCACGACGAACCACTTGTACGTGCATCCCGACGATGCGGCGCGCGTCGGGCTGGAAGAAGGCGGGCTTGCCGACGTCTCCACCGACACCGCCACGGTTCGCGTTCCGGTGAAGCTCCTGGCGGACCTGATGCCCGGAACCGTCGCGCTGCCTCATGGGTGGGGGCATCAAGACAGCAAGATGAGCGTCGCTCGGAAAACGACGGGGGTGAATGTGAATCTGCTGGCGGCCGACGGGCCGAGCCGCATCGAGCGAGTCTCGGGCATGGCGCACCTGACCGGCTTCTTGGTCGACGTCCGGCCGGCTGCGGGGCCCCTCAACCCCGATCATTGGTCGGGCATCGGACGAGAAGCGACCGCCCGCTTACAGGCCGAGCACCCCGCTGCCGAAAGCTGAGCGCTCCCGTCAAAAGACGGCCCGAAACGACAGATTGGGAAACCAAATCGCGCTCGTGTACTTGATGGGACAAGTCTCCTCGGGCGTGCTCCACCGTACTCGGCACAAGAACGGGGCATTGGGATCCTCGGTGTCGATCTCTTGTGCGTCCCGTGCCTGCGTCACGTTGATCCACTCGAGCGCAATGCGCATTCGCCGTCCCGGCTTCGCCCACTCGTAAGCAACCTGCGCGTCGAGCCGCACGAACCAAGGAACGCGCTGGACGTACTGCCGGACGACCCCGTTGGGATCCAGCCATACCCAACCCTCGGCGCGGCCGGACCGTGCGAAGAGACGGGCTGCGAGGATGAGCCCGAACTTCGCTTGCCACGCGAGGACGCCATTCATCACGTGCCGCACGTCGTACGAAGGCGTGTAATCGAAGCTCTGTGAGGTGCCATTTGCCAGATTGGCGGTGGCGGTGAGATCGTTGAAGCCGAGCGTGTAGCCGACCAAGGTCGATACGCCGACGTCGAAGGGACGCTGCAACAGGAGCTCGAGCCCGTAGCTCTTCCCGTCCGCTGCGTCGTCCAGAATCCCGGCACGCAGCTGGTTCGACGCGGGGTCGATGGTGATTTCGGAGTCGGTGAAGATGTCGACGAACCTGAGGTCCCGATAGATGCTGAGAAATCCCCTTGCTTCGAAGGTGACCTCACGGGGCAAAAAGAAGCGGATGCCACCCTCCGTTTGGTTGGCGTCTTGGAGGCCTGCCTCGAGAGGAATGTCCCCGAGACCGGGCAGAGGAATCGCGAAGGTGGCCGGGCGCGCGCCGAGCCCCCAACCGACGAAGACGTCGGCGACCTCCTTGGCATGGAAGGTCGCCCGGATGCGGGGATTGACGGTCGCATCTCGGTTTGGCCCCGTCTTCCAAACGTCGGCACGAAGGCCCACGGACACGTCGAGCCAAGGGATTGGCGTCGCCACCAAGCTCGCGAAGGCGCCGCCGATGACGCGCCGTGACTGCCCGGCGATCTCCGGATCACACGGGGTAGAGAGGTTCGGAGCGGGAACGAACGGATTGGTGGCATCGATCGGCGTACAATCCGCGGGACCGAACAGGCCCGCCACGTCCCCTCCCATTCGGACCCGGAGCTTGGGCGCCGCATAAACCGCCCACAGTCGCGGCCCGAACCGGTGAATTCGGGCGCTCGCGTTGGAGACCGCGCCGGACTCGTCTTCGACGTCGGAGTGGTCGTACCCGTAGAGCAACGCCCCCACCAAGTCCCATCTCCCGATCTTGCCGATGAACCGCGCCTCGACGCGATGAAACTGAAGGTCGAGCGCTAGCGGGTCTTCGCTGGCGTCGACCACCGATCGGTCCCGGCCTCCGAAAGCGACGGTCTCGAAGCGGGAGCGTGCGCTCATCGCGACGCCGGTTCGGTACTGGTAGTCCCAATAGTCGAAGCTCGCGTCCACCCCGATCGCGCCGAGCAAGAGATTCGGAAAGCCGTACCGACCCGCAAAGGTCATGAAGCCTTCTTTGGGTAAAGGAGTGTTGAGCATCCCAGAGACGTCGATAGCGCGGAGCTCCGCCTCGCCGTGGACCCGATCCTCCGGAATCCTTCTTGCGTTTCCCGCCATGACGCCCCCGGTGAAGCGGCCAAAGCGCGCGGGAGCGGCTGCCGAGTAGAGGTCGAGGCTGCCGATCAACCCCGAGTGGACCGTGGCGGGTCCGAGGCCCGAGTGAAAGAGAAGGGGAATGGGGATGTCGTCGTACAGGTAGAGCGAGCCCGAGGGGGGCGCGCCGCGGACGTAGACGTAGGGCTGGCCGTTGGCGACGGGCACGGTTCCCGGCATGAGCTCGAGCGTGCGGAACGGCTCGCCGAAGGTGCCGGGAATGTTCCGGATTCCATCGAGCTCGAGCTTGAGCGGCGCCTGCGCGCGCGCGTCGACCTCGGCGGTTTCGGAGTAGACGAGCTCTTTTTCGAGCTCGGCCGAGCCGGCTTCGAGCACGGGTTGCTCACCCGAGCTCGCCTCGCCTTCCTCTGCGGATTGCCTGACCCGAAGATCGACCCGCACCTGCGAGGGCACGGGATTTCCGTCGCGCATGGCCGGCACGAACTCGGCATCGGCGATCGCTCGAATCACCAGGTCGCAAAGCACGCGACCTGCATCGCATTTCTCGACCACACCCACGCCGTCGGGATCGATTCGGACGACGACCCGGACGACCCCGGTCTCTGGCACCTCGACGTCCGGAGGCACCTCGATTCCCGGCAGTGACTCGACCCGCGGCGGGACCAGGTCTTGGGCTCGCACCTCGACCGAGCACGAGAGCCATCCGACAAGCAAGCCAAGCGCGACACACCAACGACCCAAAGCGCCGCCAGTCTACCAGGGGGACACGCTCCCCCCCTAGAACCCACCTGGTTTCAATCGCTTGCGACCCACACCGCGAAAACCCGAGTCACGCCCGTTTTTCGCGGTGTGGGTCGTAAGTCACCGACAAGACTCCGTTCGAAGGGGGGTTGCGTGTCCCCACGGCCAGGGTTAGTTGTTCGGGCACTCTGCGGGTGTAACTCAGGGGTAGAGTTCTTGCTTCCCAAGCAAGCTGTCGAGGGTTCGAATCCCTTCACCCGCTCCCAGGTTGCGATAAGCGGGCTTGCCGGTGGTGCCATGAGGTGCCCCGGCCCCGGTTGATGGCAACGGCGAGCGCGAACGTTTTGCGTCGGCATCCCCTTCCACGCAATGCATTCGTGGTCCGTCATCGCATCCGGAAGAATCATCCGCGATTTCGCGAGGAGATGCCCGTGGAGCCGACACGGCCGGGTGGCACGAAGCTCGCATGCGCTCTGCCCGGAGGTGTGTGATGGGCCACATGAGTCATCTGAAGCAGGAGTACCGGGCTTTGATGGAGCGACTCGACCACCACGCCGTTTCCATGCCCCGGCCCCACGACGAGCGTGCGCTGAAAGGCTGGCGAGAGCTCCTCGAGGTGATGTACACGCCGGAGGAGGCCGAGCTCGCCTCCCGAATGCCGATGGTGCCGACCTCTCTCGGACGTCTGGCTCGTCGTTTCGACATCACCGAAGAAGCCCTGAAGGAGAAGCTCGAGCCTTTGTGCGACAAGGGCCTGGTCATGGACCTGGTCAGCCCACGCACCGGCGCCGTGAAGTATCTGCTCGCTCCGCCGGTGGTCGGCTTCTTCGAATTCTCGATGATGCGAGCGCACGACATGTTCGACAAGCTCGCCGTCGCTCGCGCGATGGACGCCTACATGCATGGAGACGACACGTTCGCCCGCGAGGTGTTCGGTCACGACACCGTCGTGGGACGCGCGATGGTGCACGAGGAAACACTGGCCGCCGACATCCCCGAGGTGCTCGACTGGGAGCGGACCAATCGTCTCATCGAGCAAGCCGAGACGCTCGCCGTCTCGCACTGCTACTGCCGTCACAAGGCCGAGCATCTGGGAAAGGCTTGCGACGTTCCGCAAGAGATCTGCCTATCGCTCGATGGCGGAGCCGACTTCGTCGTTCGTCGTGGCTTCGGGCGCCCGATCGATCGGAAAGAAGCTCGATCGATCGTCGAGCAAGCTCGCCAGCTTGGCCTCGTCCAGATCGCAGACAACGTCAAGAGCAAGCCGGTTTACGTGTGCAACTGCTGCGCTTGCTGCTGTGGACAACTCTCGGCGATCAACGACTTCGGTCTTCGTGCCGTGAACCCGAGCGGATTCGAGCCTCACCACGACCCGGATGCTTGCAAGGGCTGCTCGCGCTGCTCGCGTGCGTGCCCCGTCGCAGCCATCGCCATGGCGCCAGAGCGCGCCGGCGGGAGACGCAGGAACGAGCTGCATCCGATTTTCGATTCCGAGCTCTGCATCGGCTGCGGAGTATGCGCCACGACGTGCAAGCAGCAGGCGATCGTCATGGAACGTCGCGCCGAGCCGAGTCACGTGCCCGAAAACACCATCGAGCGCGTGGTGCGTCAAATGATCGAGCATGGAAGGTTGGCCGACCTGCTCTTCGACGAAAACGAAAGCCGCGGGACGGCGTTTCTCAACCACGCCCTGCACGCCATCACGCGCCTCCCGGCCGCCGAACGGGCACTGGCCTCGGAGCAGGTCAAGTCTCGCTTCGTGCAATTCGTGCTGAGAAACGCGCCCGCTCAGGCCTAGCGAGTCGCGTTCGGGCGCCGACTTCGAAAGCGGCTCAGTCCCGCCGGCGCACCCTCGACCCCGCGCCAACCAAACCGAGGTCGAGCAACACCGTCACCACGATCAGCACGAGATACATTCCGTCGATCGATCCGTGTTGATTGATGGCAAAGGCGTAGGACAGCACGGTGAGAGGCATGAAGAAGAAGCCGAGCACCGGCCAGAGCGTGGTTTCGTAGGCACGGCCGAGGTAGTTGCTGAACAGGAACACCAGGACGATGGCGAGGCGTGGCGTGGCAAGAGCGAGACAGCCAACCAGGATCGGCATCAGGCCACCTTCCGATCGGAGCTTCTCGCTCGGTTTCGTGCCCTCCGTCGTCCTCGCTTCCATTCTTTTGCGAGGTCGTGTGCGTAGAGCACGTGGTCGACCTGCATCGTGTGCCGACGGGTGGCGACGTAGTGAGACTTGTGCCGCGCTTCATCCCGCGCGATGGCCTTGTGCATCTCTTCCTCGGAAGGAAGGGCATACTCGCCGGACAGATACGACGCCACCCACTTGGCTTGGTCTTGAACGAAGCCGATGATGCTCGGAATCGCCTGGGCGAAGCCGATGAACATCAAGTTGTCGATGCCAGGCACGAAAACCCGCTTGAAGAGAGGCAACACGTTGTCGGGCGCGGCGATGAAGCTCTCGTCGAAAAACGGGAAGCTGATCTTGTAGCCCGTGGCATGAATGATCGCATCGACCGGCTCCAGCGTGCCGTCTACGAATTCCACGCGGTCCCCTCGCAGCGACGCCACGTTGGGCTTGACGGTGATGTCGCCGTTTCCGACTCGTTGCAGCAGGTCACTCGACACGGTCGGATGCGCGGTGAGAAGCTCGTGGTCGGGTGTCGGCATGCCGAAGTCCTCGACCCTGCCTACCAGGAGCCGAACCAGAAAGGCTGCGACCTTCCTCTGCAGGCGCAGGGGCACGTACGGATTGGTTTGCACGATCTGATCGATTGGCTTGCCAAGGAGGTATTTGGGGACGACATGCGCACCACGGCGGGTCGATAGGATCAATCGCTCGGCCAAACCCCGGTTGCTCAGCTCGCATGCGATGTCCACCGCGCTGTTTCCGATGCCGACGACCAGCACCCGTTTGCCTCGCAGGTCGATCGGGTCGAAGGGATCGATGTAATCGTGCGAATGCATCACCGGTCCATCGAAGCGTCCCGGGAAGTCGGGCCAACTCGGATCCCAGTGGTGGCCGGTCGCCACGACGAGGTGGTCGTAGTGAACCACCTCGTCATCGAGCGTGATTCGCCAAGCGCGATCCTCGGTGAGCTCGGCCTTTCGCACCGGCGTGTCGAAGCGAATGGCCTCGCGGAGACCGAAATGGTCGACGAGGTCTTCGAAATACTGCCGGATGTGGGTGTGATGGCAGAAGGTCGGATATGCCTCGGGCATCGGAAAGTCCGGGAACTGGAGCTTCTCCTTCGACGTATCGATGTGCAGCGAGCGATATGCCGAGGACATGCGATTGGGATTTTTGAAGACCCAGTTCCCCCCGAGCACGCTCGACGCCTCGAAGCAGTCGTAGGGAAGCTCCTTTTCCTTCAGGAACTTCCCGGTCGCGATGCCGGAGATGCCGGCTCCGATGATGCAGATGCGAGGGCTCGTCATCCTTGGTTTTCCATAGAGGCATCACGCCTCGGAGCCAGGCGCCGGCCCGGCCAACCTGCGGGCCTCCTGCCCTGACAGAAGAAAAATCCACTCAGGTCGTCAGGGGCAAAACAATTACGTATGGACCGAGTGGGGTAGATGGGGATGCTGACGAGAACGCGTGAACCAAGCGCACCCAGCGATCATCGACCTCACCGAGTCGGCCTACGATCTGGCCGCCGGCGAGGAAGAGTGGCTTTCCTCTCTCTTGCGGCGCGGGCTTCCGATTCTCGATCACGGCCTCGGTGTGGCGGCGTGGGAGTACGGACGCTGTCCGCGAACCGGCGACATCGAGCATCGTCGAACGGTCGTCGCATCCGGTCCCTCCGATTTCATCGAACGCCACGACCGGGCCATCGCATCGACCCCACAGGACCTTCTGGGATACGGGGCACGCTCAGGACACGTGACGACAGGATCCCAAGACGCGCGAGCGCTTGGTCGTACCGACGGGTTCGACAACTACCTCTCGCATGTCGACTATTGCAAGGACGTCCTCTACTTCACGGCGGTCAATTCCCGCGGCGCAGGTGTCTCGATCATCGCACCTCTCCCACATGTCACCACCTTCGGCGAGCACGAAGCACACCGCTGGCAGATGCTGGCCGCGCACGTGGAGGCCGGGCACCGACTGCGAGAGGCCACCTCCGTGGCTGCGGCGGAGCCTGCCCCTTCGCGCACGCTGCCGCACGACGCCGAAGCCATCTTGGATCCGGTCGACTTTCGTCTCGCCGACGCCATGGGACCAGCCAGAGAACGCGATGCAGCCAACCGATTGCGCGAAGCGGCGGTCGCCGTCGATCGCGCGCGCAGCAAATTTCGCAAGAGCGACCCCGAAAGGGCCCTCGAAGGCTGGAGGGCGCTCGTTCGAGGACGCTGGTCCATCGTCGACTGGTTCGATACCGATGGCCGCCGGTACGTGTTGGCAATCCCCAACGCGCCCGAAGTCGTCGACCCTCGCGGGTTGACCGAGCGTGAGGCCCAAGTCGCCGAGATGGCCGCTTCAGGCTTGAGCAACAAGCTCATCGCGTACCGGCTGGGCCTCTCGACGTCGCACATCTCGTCGGTGGTGCGAGTCATCATGCGAAAGCTCGGGGTCAAGACGCGCGCTGGGCTTGCGAGAAAGATGCTCGATTTTCCCGACCTCGGCGCGGGATAGCGCGGTTCGCGCCTGGCCAGCGCCCTAAAGAAAAACGGCGTCGGCAAAGACGACAAGGACCGGTAGACGAGGCCCGCGTCCGGCCAGCTTGCGGCGCTGGGCGTCTAAATCGAGTTGCTTGCGAAGCGACTCGGGAGTGTCAATGTCCAGCCGCGTGA
>CAZBWQ010000107.1:0-11883 GCA_964495565.1 uncultured Sandaracinaceae bacterium
CGTCTCCGTAAGCAGGGGCGCGGAAACACGACATCCCCGGGCCTCGGCTCGCGGGTCTCGATCCTCCAACCTCGAAGCTCGAGCCTCGTACCAAGGCTCGGGGATCGCGGATCGAGGTCCGGGGCCCGAGGATCGGGGATCGAGGATCGCGGCCCGAGGACCGCGGATCGTGGCCCTCGGCGCTCGTGCCTCGGATCTCGAGTTACTTCGTGAGCTTTTCGATGATGCGGTCGAGCTCGTCGAAGCTGCTGTAGTGGATGCGGACTTGCCCGCGTTCCTTGCCGGTTTCGTGCACGCTAGTCGACGACCCGATGGCGCGTGAGAGCCGCCTTTCGAGATCGCGGACGTTGGTGCTCTTGGCGGCTTTCTTCGCCGGCGCGCTGTCGCCATCGTCGCGCGCGAGTCGTCGGGCCTGACGCTCGGTTTCCCGGACGCTCCAGCCCTTGGCGACGGCCGTCACTGCGAGCTTCTTCATGCCAGACACGTGCGGCGCAGAGAGCAAGGCGCGTGCATGTCCTTCGCTCAGCTGACCGTCTTCGACCAGATCCATGACGTCTTTCGGAAGCTTCAAGAGACGCAGGGCGTTGGCGACCGTGGATCGCTCTTTTCCGACCTTCGCTGCGATGACTTCCTGCGTGTAGCCATAGTCATCGACCAGGCGCTGAAACGCTCGGGCAGTCTCGATCGGATTCAGATCCTCGCGCTGGAGGTTTTCCACGAGCGCAGCCTCGAAGGCCGCCTCGTCGTCGAGGTCGTGGACGAAGATCGGGACCTCTTTGAGGCCTGCTTGCTGCGCCGCGCGCCAGCGGCGCTCTCCCGCGATGATCTCGAAGCCACCCGCGGGGCGCTTGCGTACCAAGATGGGCTCGAGCACGCCGTGCTGCCGAATGGATGCGGCCAGCTCCGCGAGGGACTCGGCCCCGATCCGCCCGCGCGGTTGCATCCGGCCCGGATGAAGGTCTTCGATCGCCGCGCTCTGCGTGGCCGTTCGCTCGGCGGCTGCGGGCGCCGCAGGCAGAAGACCGTCCAACCCACGGCCCAAGCGACGACGGGCCACTATGCCGCTACCTCCAAATCGTCGAGCAATTCACGGGCCAAGCTCAAATAGGTGTACGAGCCTCGAGACGACGCGTCGTACAAGATCACCGGCTTTCCGTGCGAAGGCGCTTCGGCCAGACGAACGTTGCGCGGAATGATCGTCTCGTACACGTGAAAGTGCCGACGCACCTCTTCAGCGACCTCGTTTGCCAGGTTGTTGCGCGAGTCGAACATGGTCAACAGCACCCCGTGAATCTCCAACCGCTCGTTGACCGTCGCGCGCACGCGCTCGATCGTCCCGACCAGCTGCGAGAGCCCTTCGAGCGCATAGTACTCGCATTGCAGCGGCACCATCACCATGTCGGCCGCGGTCAGAGCGTTGATCGTCAACATGCCCAAAGACGGAGGACAGTCGACGACGATGAAATCGTAGTCCTCCCGAATCGACTCCAGGGCATCACGGAGCCGGGTCGCGCTGTCGTCTGCCTGGAGCAGCTCGCGCTCGGCTCCCACCAAGTCCTGCGAGGCCGCGATGACGTGCAAGTAGGGCATCTCGGTTTCGTAGATGACGTCGGCTACGTCGACCTCGCCGAGCAGCAGCTCGTAGGAGCCTTCCATTTCCTCGTCGCCGGGACTGCAACCGACACCGGTGGAAGCGTTCGCTTGCGGGTCGAGGTCGATCAGCAGCACGCGCTGCTCCGCGACCGCGAGGCTGGCCCCGAGATTGACCGCCGTCGTCGTCTTCCCGACGCCCCCCTTCTGGTTCGCAATCGCGACCACGCGACTCATGGCCTGCGTCTACCAGCGGCGGTGAATGGTTTCAATCTCGTCTGTTTTCTTGCCATCTGGATCGCGCCGGGTAGGGTGTGCTGCAGTGTGGGATAAAGTGGTTTCCCGGCACACCATGCTCGGGGGAGCCGACCACGAAAAAGGGAGGGGTCATGCGCCCGAACGGACCGAGGAGCTACCAGTCATTGGCCGAATTCGAACGGGAGGAGCTGCGTCGCCACCACAAGGCAGGCTGGTCTCTCGACGATCTCTACTCGGAGGCCACGTTCGATCCCGGCGAAGATGACTCGCTCGGCAGCGACGAGCCCCGTGAGCTGGACTTCGACTTTTGAGCGCCCGTGGCGCTCTCAGTCGATCGGGCCGCCCCCTGGCTGCAGGAAGTGAACCTCGTGGCCGTAGTCCGCGTCGTGCTGCTCCGGTCCGATGATGCCCTCGGCCATCGACCAAAGAAGCGCGAAAACCACGCCCAAAACGACGAAACTTAGCACGATCAGCTTCGGGCCATTCCAGAACGAATCTTCCTTCTCGGTCCGAGCGGCCATCGCATCGCTCATCGGCACGTTGTTGTAGGTGTCTGACATGAAAAAAGCCCTCGAAAGCCTGACGCGGCGGCTACTTAGTGCCATCGGGACCCTGGGTCAAACGTGTGGCCCGAGGCCCTTCGCTCGACAATTGGCGGCCCTGTCTTAGAACACTACGGCAATTCCCGAGGTTTCGTTTTGTCCGCGATCGAGCTCATGACACCCCGCATGGTCGAAGACATGCGGCGGTCCTGCCAGCTAGCAGCCGACTGCCTGACGGCGGTGGGAGAGATCATCCGTCCTGGGCTCACGACGGACGAGATCGATCGGTTCGTTCACGATTACATCGTCTCTCGAGACGCGTATCCGTCGCCGCTCAACTACAAGGGTTTCCCGAAGAGTGTTTGCACGAGCGTCAACGATTGCGTTTGTCACGGGATTCCCGGCTCTCAAACGCTTCGAGACGGCGACATCGTGAACGTGGACGTGACGACCTATTTGCCGAGAGAGCACGGGTACCACGGCGATACGAGCGTCACCTTCTACGTGGGATCACCGAGCGACGATGCGATCCGAGTCGTCGAAACCGCACGCCGGTGTCTCGAGCTCGGGATTGCCGAGGTCAAGCATGGCAAGCGCATCGGCGACATCGGCGCCGCGATTCAAGAGCACGCGGAGGCGAGAGGCTGCTCGGTCGTTCGCGACTACGTCGGGCACGGCGTCGGACGAGAGTTTCACATGCCGCCTCAGATTCCGCACTTCGGCAGGCGCGGCAAAGACAAGCGCATGAAGGCCGGCATGGTGTTCACCATCGAGCCCATGATCAATCTCGGCGGCTACCAAACCGAGCTGATGGACGATGACTGGACGGTGCTGACGCTCGACCGCTCCTTGTCCGCACAGTTCGAGCATACGGTGCTGGTCACCCGCGAAGGATGCGAGGTGCTCACCGCGCGGAAGCAAATCGTCCCCCACTGCGAGGATAAACCGTGGGCGGAGGTCGGTCCCCTTTCTTCCCCGGCGGCATGGGCCGCACGCCAAGGGAAAACCGGGTAGGAAACGTCCGTCGCGGTCAGGGGGCGGACACGTAGAGGTCACCGCCTCGCGCACAGACCTCGAGAGGATGCAAGGCGAGCCCCTTGCACGGACCGTCGACGCAATACCCGTCGTGCAGACGGTAGGCCGCGCCGTGAGTCCCGCAGATCAAGTAGGCGCCGTCCTCGCTCAGGAATTCACCCGTGCCGCCGTCTAGCGGCACAGGCAGGTGCCTGCACATGTTGCGGTAGGCCACTACGCGGCCCTCTTCGTCCCGAAGCACCAGCCCGACGACGGGGCGGCCATACTCGTCGGAGCCGAGCCGCACCACGCGGACCGCACCGCGCGCGAGCTCCTCTTCTCGGCACACCCGCACCTCCATGCTGCTCAATCTACCCCAGGCTCGGAGTAAACGGCTCGTGCGGGGACCGAGATCAAGTCGAGATCGGGAAGCCACACGCCGGTCAGCCAGCCCCCATACACGCAGCCCGTGTCGAGACCGAGGGCGTGCGGATGGCGCTGCAGGCCGCGCACCGCGTCGTGCCCGAAGATGACCAAGCGAGGCCCCGGCCACAGCGAAGCCCAGGGCTCTCCATCTTCGTAGCGCCGCGAGGCGGTGCCGTCGGGACGCACGCTGCGCATGTTCATCAAATCGTCTGGCTTCTGCCGGTCGAGGGGGAGATCGGGGAGCAGCCCGGCATGAACCACGAGGGCCTCGTGCTCGGGCAGCTCCAGGTAGAAAGGCAGATCGGCGAGCCACTGCCAGTCCGGCTCTTCGAGCTCGTCGACGACCTGCTGGTGGGGAGGCCTCAACTCCGGGAGCGCATCGCCAGCCTCTTTGGCTTCCCACCAGCGCAAGCAACGTGCGTCGTGATTGCCGCACACCGCCCGGCCTCCGAGCTCACGCATGAGCCGAATAACTCCAAGCGAATCCGGACCCTTGGCCACCAAATCTCCGACCGAAACCAGTTGATCGCCCTCGTCCCAACCCGACTGCTCCAACAAATCCTCGAGCTCCTCGCGGCAACCGTGCAAGTCACCGACGACGAGTGTGCGTGTGCTCATGCGCTCATCATGGGGGCCTGCCGACGAGAATCCAAGCACGGGACGCAACCGGCGCGTTGACACCCAGCGCAAAACGGCAATACAGGCTCTTTCATGATTCAAGAAGGACGCAAGGCACCCGCATTCAACCTTCCCTCGTCGACCGGCGGCAAGCTCTCCCTGAAGGACCTGGCCGGCAAGTACGTCATTCTCTACTTCTATCCGAAGGACAACACCCCCGGATGCACGACCGAAGCCAACGACTTCAACAAAGCGCTTCGAAAGATCAAGGCTCGTGACGCGGTGGTGGTCGGCGTGAGCAAGGACTCGATCGAATCGCATTGTAAGTTCGCCGACAAATACGATCTCAAGTTCCCGCTCTTGAGCGACCCGGATGGCAAGATGCTCGAAAAGTACGGAGCGTGGGGCGAAAAGAACATGTACGGGAAGAAGTCGATGGGCATCATTCGCTCCACGGTCCTGATCGGGCCCGATGGAAAGGTCATCAAGCACTGGCCCAAAGTCAGCGTGAAGGGCCACGTCGACGCGGTGATGAAGGCCCTCGAAGAAGCTCGCGCCGATTGACACCGGGGAGCCTCGCGGCGCATGGTTTCACCACGATGACCGAGCCGAGCCCCACGCCGGCGCCCGAGGGGCCGGAAGCCCTCGACCCGAACTTTCGAATCGAGCTCCCGAACTTCGAGGGGCCGCTCGATTTGCTGCTGCACCTGATCCGGAAGCACGAGCTCGACATTCTCGACCTCCCGATCGCATTCATCACGGACAAGTACCTGGAATACTTGGGGTTGATGCAGGGGCTCAACCTCGACGTCGCGTCGGAATACCTCGTGATGGCCGCCACCTTGGCGCACATCAAGAGCAAGATGCTCTTGCCGCGGCCGCCCGAGGATCAGGACGACGACGAAGCCGATGAGGCCGATCCGCGGGCAGAGCTGATCCGACGCCTGCTCGAGTACCAGAAGTACAAATCGGTCGCCGCCGATCTCGGCGAAAGGGCGATCGCGGGCCGCGACGTGTTTTCGCGAGGGTCGCCAGCGCCCACCGCCGACGGCCCGGCCCGGCTTGCTCAGATCAGCGTGTTCAAGCTGCTCGACGCCTTGAAGAAGGTCGCAGAGCGGGTCAACGCCGACATCGCGCTCGAGGTCGATGCCGAACGGATCACGATCCAGGAGCGCATCGGCGAGCTGGTCGACCGGCTTCGAATGCAACGCCGATGTCGTTTCGACGAGCTGTTCGAGGGTGTGACGACTTCCTACGATCTCGTGGTGACCTTCCTGGCGCTCTTGGAGATGGCCAAGATGCGACTCGCCTCGATCTACCAGACCGACCACGAAGAGCCGATCTATCTCGAGTACACCTTGTTGGACGCATCGGGACATCCCGTTTCGCCGGCCGCCTTGGAGGAGATCACCAGCGACGAGGTCGAGCAGCCGATGCTGACCGGGGGCGAGCTGCGTGACGAGCGCCGGGCCTCGGTGGTCGTGCCGGCCGGAACGGCCGCCGAACGAGGATGGAACGACGACGAGCAGGAGCCATGACGCAAACCGAAGCGCAATCGCAGGAGACGATCTCCGATGTCGATCGAGATGCTGCGCCCAGCGGCGAGTCTTTGAAGAACATCTTGGAGAGCTTGATTTTCGTGTCGGAAGAACCCGTCACGCCGAAGAAGCTGGCCCGGGCCGCGCGCTCGACCCTCGCCGAGGTGCAGCCCCTGCTCGATGAGCTCGTCGCCGACTATCAACACCGGGGCGTTCACCTGTACTACGTCGCCGGAGGCTACCAGTTTCGCTCGGCGCGCGAGACCGCGGACTTCGTCAAGACCTTGGTCGCTCCAAAGCCCGTGCGGCTCACGCGGGCGCAGCTCGAAACTCTCGCCATCGTCGCCTACCGCCAGCCGATCACCCGCCCCGAAATCGACGACGTGCGCGGAGTCGACTCGGGGTCCTCGCTGAAGGTCCTCACCGACCGTGGGTTGGTGAAGATCCTCGGTCGCAAGGACGAGCCCGGCAGGCCGCTCGTCTACGGCACGACCCCGGAGTTCTTGGAGTTCTTCGGCCTCGGGAGCTTGAAGGACCTGCCGACCTTGCGGGAGTTCAGCGATCTGACCGACGAGCACAAGGCCTTGTTCGAGCGAAAGACGGGCGAATCGATCGACATCGCAGCGGCGGAGCTGGCGGCGGCCGAAGCCTTGGAGCAGGCCGAGCAAGAGCTGCGCGCGCAAGAAGATGCAGCCCGCGCGGCGGACGACACTCCATCCGAGGACGATGACGAAGACGTCGATGACGAGGGCGAGGAGGAGGACGTCGACGACGAAGACGAAGACGAAGACGACGACGACGACGATGACGACGAGGAGGACGACGAATGACCTTTCAGGAGCTCATCCTCGCATTGGAGCGTTTTTGGGCCGATCGCGGCTGCCTCATCGTGCAGCCTTACAACTCCGAGGTCGGCGCTGGCACGTTCAACCCCCATACATTCTTGCGGGCCATTGGCCCGGAGCCTTGGAACGTGGCGTACGTGGAGCCCAGCCGACGTCCTACGGACGGGCGCTACGGAGAGAACCCGAACCGCCTGCAACAGTTCCATCAATACCAGGTCATTCTCAAACCTTCACCACTCGACATTCAGGAGCAGTACCTCGAGTCCCTTCGCGCGCTCGGCACCGATCCCAGTCATCACGACATTCGCTTCATCGAAGACGACTGGGAGTCTCCCACGCTCGGCGCGTGGGGCCTCGGGTGGCAGGTGTGGCTCGACGGTCTCGAGATCAGCCAGTTCACGTATTTCCAGCAGTGCGGCGGCATCGACTGCAAGCCGGTGAGTGGTGAGCTCACGTACGGTCTCGAGCGCATCGCGATGTACCTTCAGGACGTCGACGACGTGTACGAGCTCGAGTGGTCACCGGGGATTCGCTACGGCGACCTCTACAAACGCGCCGAGTGGGAGTGGAGCAGCTACAACTTCGAGCAGGCGGACATCGAGCTGCAGAAACGACTCTTCGAGGACTACGAGAAGCAAGTCGGGGTCCTGCTCGGGCTCCGCGACCAGAGGGGCAAGGGTGGTGCGCTCCAGTTCGACCGGGAGCCTCTGGAGAGGCTGGTCCTGCCCGCCTACGACGCGGTGATCAAGTGCTCCCATTACTTCAACGTTCTCGATGCCCGGGGCGCGATCAGCGTGACCGAGCGCCAGCGATACATCGGTCGGGTGAGGCTCCTCGCGCGGGCGGCGGCCGAATCCTGGTATGCCCAGCGCGAAGCCCTCGGCTTTCCCCTCCTCGAGACCGCAGCGGCGGCGCAATAGCCTTTTTGTCGCCGCGAGCCATTGCGTCGCCGGATCCGGTCTGGTAGCAACCGCTGTTCCATGGCATCGGAGTTTCTGCTGGAGATCGGCACCGAGGAGCTGCCGTCGTCGTTCGTGACACAGGCGTTGCAGTCGATGAAGACGAGCGCCACGGAGCTGACGGAGCAAGCCCGTCTCGGCAGCGAGGCCCTGCACATCGATACCATGGGCACGCCTCGCCGGCTGGCGCTTCGCATTCGAGGCCTCGCGTCGAGCCAACCCGACCGGCACGAGACGGTCCTCGGCCCGCCGTGGCAGGCCGCCTTCACCGAGGAAGGAGCGCCCAAAAAAGCCGCCGAAGGGTTCGCCAAGAAGCACGGCGTGCAGGTCGAGGATCTCCGCAAGCGATCGACCGAGAAGGGCGAGTACGTCGCGGTCGAGGTGCACGAGGAAGGGAAAGCCACCTCCGCCGTCCTCGCCGAGCTCCTCCCCGAGCTCTGCCGCCGGATTTCGTTCCCCAAATCGATGCGCTGGGCCGATGGGGACGTGGCCTTCGGACGCCCGATTCATTGGATCGTCTCCCTGCTGGGTCATCAGGTCGTCGACTTCGAGTTCGCAGGCATCCGTTCCGGACGGACCACGCGAGGCCATCGGTTTTTGGCACCGAAGGAGGTCGAGCTGGACGAGGCGGCCCGCTACGAAGAGTCCCTCGCGGTCGCGCACGTCGTGGTCGACGTGGAGCGCCGAAAAGATCGGATGATGGAGGAGCTGCGCGCCGGCGCCGCGAAGCTCGGCGGTGATCTCGAGCCGGATCGATTCCTCGCTGACGAGTGCGTCTCCCTGGTCGAAGAGCCGTTCGTCGTCCCGGGCCAATTCGACGAGGCCTTTCTCGAGTTGCCCGAGGCGGTCGTGATCTCCGTGATGCGCAATCACCAACGTTATTTCGCGGTGCGTGAGTCTCCGGGAGGGCCTTTGCTCCCCGCGTACCTCAACGTCGTGAACACCGCGCTCGACCCCGATACGATCGCCACGGGAAACGATCGCGTGTTGAGAGCGCGCCTGGCCGATGCACGCTTCTTCGTGGAAGAGGATCTCAAGGCGCCCCTGGCGGACCGGCTGAGCAAGCTCGAGTCGGTCGTGTTCCAGTCGAAGCTCGGAACCATGGGCGCGAAGATTCGGAGGCTGGAAGCCAACGCCCGGGCCCTTGCCGAACGCGCCGGCGCGGACGTGGCCCATTGCGCCGAAGCGGCGCGCCTCTGCAAAGCGGATCTGGAAACGCTAATCGTCTTCGAGTTCCCCGAGCTCCAGGGAGAAATGGGCCGCTGGTATGCGCTCCGGGAAGGCCTCGATCCTGCAGTGGCCGACGCGATCCGCGATCACTACCGTCCGCAGGGAGCGGAAGACGAGCCGCCTCGGCAGACGGTGGGTGCGATCGTCGCCGTCGCCGATCGAATCGACACCCTCGTCGGCTGCTTTGGAATCGGACTGGTGCCGAGCGGCTCCGCCGACCCTTTTGCGCTGCGCCGAGCCGCCCTCGGCATCATCCGAATCGCGCTCGAGGGTCCCATCGACGTGGACCTGCGCCAGCTCATCGCAGACGCCTACGCTGCCTACGGGAGCGAGGCCGACCTGGCGCCCGCCACCGAGCTTCACGCTGCGCTCGACGATTTCTTTCGCGGCCGCATTCGCGCCATGCTCAAAGACGCACACGGAGCAGACGTGGTCGACGCGTGCCTCGGCGCCTGGGACGGAGGCTCCATTCGAGATCTCGCGGCTCGCATCGATGCGGTCTCGGAGCTGCGCCGCGCGCCCGAGTTCGAAGCCCTGGCCATCGCGTTCAAACGCGCGTTCAACATCACGAAAGACAGCGAGCGCGGGCCCATCGACTCGAGCCTGCTGGAGCCGGGACCAGAGAGTGCGCTGGCGGAACGCTTCGCGTCGGTGCGAGATCGAATCGGGGAGGCGACGCAGCGACGTCGTTACGCCGAGGCGCTCAAGCTGGTCGCCAAAGAGCTCGGTGCCCCGATCGATCGCTTCTTCGACGAAGTCTTCGTGATGGTCGAGGACGACGCCGTTCGCGAGAATCGGCTTCGCTTGCTCGGTGAGATCGCGGATTCGGTGAACGGCATTGCGCACTTCCACCAGCTTGCGACACAGTTGTCGGGCCGTGACCCTTCTGTATCCTCTTGACGCTGCGCTGGAGCCGGACGCCCGACTCCGGCTGCTCGGAACGAAAGCATCGGGCCTTCACGAGCTTGCCACGCTGGGTCTCCCCGTCCCTCCGGGCTTCACCATCACCACGGACGTGGGGAAGCACCGGCGAGCCCGGGGCGCGTGGCCCGAGACGCTCGAGACCGCCGTGACGGAAGCGGTTCGCATGATCGAGAAAGCCACGGGCCGTCCCTTCGGCGATCCCGACGATCCGTTGCTCCTGTCGGTGCGATCGGGCGCACCCGTGTCTATGCCCGGCATGCTCGATTCCCTGCTCAACGTGGGCCTCAACGATCAAACGCTGGGCGGGCTCGCCAAACGTCACGACGCACGGTTCGCACTCGACACGTACCGGCGGCTCTTGCAGATGTATGGGACGGTCGTCCGCGGGATCGGTGCCGATTCTTTCCAACACGTCTTGAGCTCGCTCAAGACGCGGCTCGGCCAGCCTCGGATGCTCGATTCCGAGCTCACGGTCGACGCGCTGGAAGAGCTGATCGGATCGTACTCGACCTTGATCGAGGAACGCTCTGGGTCCTCGTTCCCGCAAGACGTCGAAGAGCAGCTCTGGGATGGCATCGCGGCCGTCTTCGACTCCTGGGACAACCCCCGCGCTGCCCGGTACCGGCGCATGCAGGGGATCGTCGACGGGATGGGCACCGCCTGCACGGTGCAAGCCATGGTGTTTGGAAACAAGGGGGCGCGAAGCGGATCCGGAGTCGCGTTCACGCGCAACCCTTCGACCGGGGAAAAGCTGCTCTATGGCGAATATCTCCCCAACGCGCAGGGGGAGGACGTCGTGGCCGGCATTCGCACTCCGGTTGCGCTGACGCGGCAAGCATCCACGCCAGGCCGCGAGGAAAGCAGCCTCGAGGCCGCCTTGCCCGAAGCGTTTGCGGACATCGCGAGCTACTGCGCAGCTCTCGAAGCCCATTTCGGCGACATGCAGGACATCGAGTTCACCGTCGAGGATGGCGCCGCCTACCTGCTCCAGACGCGCACCGCGAAACGAACCGCCCGCGCTGCCGTGCGGATCGCGGTGGACATGGTTCGGGAGAAGGTGCTGTCGAAACGGCAAGCCTTGCTGCGAGTCGACGCCCGATCGCTCGAGCAACTCCTGCAGGCCAAGCTGCCTGCACCCGCCGAGCTGGCTTCGCGAGGCGTGGAGCCCCTTGCCGCGGGGCTTCCCGCGAGCCCCGGAGCCGCTTCCGGCCGGATCGTGTTCGAGTCCGATGACGCCGTTCGATGGGTGTCCGAAGGACAGGAAGTGATCCTGGTGCGACAAGAAACCAGCGCCGAGGACATTCACGGCATGAAGGTCGCCAAGGGGGTCGTGACCGCCACGGGGGGCATGACTTCGCACGCTGCGGTGGTCGCTCGCGGCCTCGGCAAATGCGCCGTCGTCGGTTGTGGGGGTCTGCGGATCGACGTTCGCAACCGGCGTGTGCACGTCGACGGATCTGATTCGTCCGGCACGCTTCGAGAGGGTGACCTCCTGACGCTCGATGGCACGACCGGCAAAATTTATGCGGGTGCTCTCGACGTCGTCGCGTCGAGCACGGTGGCGGAGCTTCACGATCTGATGGGCTGGGCCGACCAAGCGCGGCGGATGCGCGTCTACGCGGAAGCGGACACCCCGCAGACGGCGAGGGCAGCGCTGAGCTATGGCGCCGAGGGCGTCGGTCTCTGCCGCACCGAACGGATGTTTTTCGCGTCGGATCGGCTCCTGGCGATCCGTTGTGCCTTGTTGGCGCCGGAGGACGAGCTGCGGGCACCATGGTTGGCCCAGCTCGAGCAGGCGCAACGCGCAGATTTCTTCGAGATGTTCGTCGCGATGGACGGACGTCCGGTGACGATTCGTCTGCTCGATCGAGCCCTCGAAGAGCTCATGCCCGGCGACGCGGCGGCGCTGCAACAGGTGGCGGAGAGCCTCGATCTCGAT
>CAZBWQ010000108.1:0-11554 GCA_964495565.1 uncultured Sandaracinaceae bacterium
GCGCGGCCGCCCTTTGGCATCGGCCTGCTCATCGTCCGCGGCGCCGCTCCCCAAGACAGCGAATCGTTCATCGACGGCGTGCCCGTGCCGCTCATCTACCACTTTGGCGGTCTCACCAGCGTATACAACTCGTACCTGCTCGAACGGATCGACTTTTACCCGGGAAACTTTTCGGTCCGCTACGGGCGCCGTACGGGCGGCATCCTCGAGGTCACGACGCGCGACCCGGCCCAGGACCGCATCCATGGCGTGGCCGAAATCTCGGTCATCGACACGTTCATCACGCTCGAAGGCCCCATCACCGACAAGATCAGCATCTCGGGAGGGCTCCGGCGAAGCTTGCTCGATCTGATCTTGCCCAGCGTGCTTCCGGACGACATCGGCGTCCGACAAGCGCCCGTCTACATCGACTACCAATTCAAGCTCAATTTCCTGCCGACGAAACGCGACCGCGTGCGCATCTCGGCGTACGGCTCGAACGATCGGCTCGACCTCATTCTCGAAGAGGCGCAAGGCGACGACCCTTCGATCCGCGGCAACACCGAGGTCGCGACCAGCTTCTACAACAACCAAATCGACTGGACGCGCCGCATCGGCGACAAAGTCGACCAGCAGCTCGCTTTCAACGTCGGTCCGAGCAAGATCACCTTTGGCTTGGGCGACGAGTTCAACCTCGAAGGAACCTTCATCCAAACCTACGGTCGCGGCGAGTGGCGTTATCAAGTCACCGACCGCGTGCGGCTGATCGCCGGGCTCGACGTCTACACCGCCCCGATCGATTTGAGATACGTCGGACCGCAGCCGCGCTCGCAGGAGGGCGCGGGCAGCCAACAGGGATCGCTCGCGGGCCAGGAACAGGTGATCGCCGACGTCGATGCCACCATCTTCCGGCCGGCCGTCTACCTCGAGTCCGACCTGACTCTCGGCAGCTTCGCCCAGCTGATCTTGGGTCTCCGCATGGATTACTTCAGCGAGATCAATGCGTACTCGGTCGACCCGCGTCTAACGACGATCTTCACCGTGCGACCGGACATGCGGGTCAAGCTCGGGGTGGGGATCTTCAGCCAGCCCCCCGAGTTCCAAGAGTCGGACGCGAGCATCGGCAACCCGAACCTCGACCCGATCAAGGCCGTCCACGTCGGTGCCGGCTGGGAGTACGACGCGTTTCCGGGCGCCCGCTTCGGCGTCGAGGGCTTCTACAAGTACCTCTGGGACCGGCCGGTCGGAACTACTCGAGGAGAAGCGCCATTTTACGTGACCCAAGGGATCGGCCGAATCTACGGCGCGGAGCTCAGCGTCAACATTCGCCCCGCGACGGGCCGTCACTACTTCGGCTATCTCTCGTACACGCTTTCGCGAAGCGAGCGAAAGGATGGCCCCGGCGAGCCATGGCGTCTCTTCGATTTCGACCAGACGCACATTCTGACTGCCGCGTTCGTCTACAACTTTCCGCGCAATTGGGAGATCGGGGCGACTTTCCGGCTCGTGAGCGGCAATCCTTACACCCCGGTGATCGGGTCGGTCTACGACGCCCTCAACGACGTCTACATTCCGATCGACGGCCGCGTGAACACGCTCCGGAACCCGTTGTTCAATCAGCTCGACATTCGCGTCCAGAAGAAGTGGATCTTCGACGGCTGGAGGCTCGCGTTGTTCCTCGACATCCGCAACGCCTACAACTACCAAAACCAGGAGGGCATCATCTACAACTACGACTTCAGCCAGCAGACGCCGCTGCTCGGCTTGCCGATCATCCCGGCGCTCGGGATTCGAGGGGAGCTATGAATCGCGCCGCATGCATGCTCGCGGCTTGCTCGCTGTGGGTCGGTTGTAGCGACAGTTTGCCGCCGGCATCTCTGGTGACGGACCTGCGGGTGGTCGCGGCGCGGGTCGAGGTCGAGGAAGCCCCGGAGCGCGCCAATCCGCTGCCGGGTGAATCGGTCGAAGTGTCGGTGGGGGTCATCGATCGCGGGGCGACACCTACCGACGACGCGCCGACCCTCACGCCGCCGCCCCTTCAGTGGTCCTTCGTCGCTTGCATCCCGGCTCCGACCCGGTTCGGGCAGCCGATTTGCCAGACTTTGATCGAGCCTTGCGAAAGTTGCGTGGGGCTTCCTCCGGCGGACCCGCTCGCGTTTCCCGTCGTGAGCTTTCAGGTTCCCTCCGCCGAAGCGCTCGAGGAGGCAGAGGCCGAGTCGGTGCTCCTGCAGGGGGCGATCTGCGCCGACGGTCCCCCCGCGCCCGACGCGATTCTGCGCTTTCTCGCCGGCGAAACCGACGAGCTCAATCCCTGCGAGGATCCGCAAAACGAAGGCCGCTTCGTCAGCGTCGAGATCCCGATCGAGGACGATCCCGACGACCCCAATCTCCACCCTGACATCGTCAGCGTGACGCTCAACGGCGGTGTTGGCGACGTGGCTTGGCCATCGCCCTACGACGAGGGCGTGCCTCGCGATGCGCCCCGAACGGGATGCCTCGAAGACCTCGAGGGCCTCACCGAGCCGGAGCGCAGGGCCCACCCGGTCGCCGGAGCCGAACCGTCGACCATCAATCTGTTCGTGTCCCCCGAGAGCCTTCAAACCTACGAGGTGGACGGTGAGGAGCGCATCGAGGAGATTCAGGTGAGCTGGCTCGCGGACTCCGGCGGATTCGATCGCAGCTTTTCGTTCATCACCGACCCGGCGCGCTCCGTGCTCACCTCGTGGGAGCCGCCCGGAGACGTCCCCGAGACGGGTCTTTTGGTCCGTTTCACGTTCGTCACGCGCGATGGGCGGGGAGGCATCGACGCGCGCGAACGAGGTCTTTGCATCCGGCCGGCGTCGGTCGACGAATCTCCGCCCTAAGTGTCGGTTTTCGCCAAACTTTCGGCGTTCGTTGACACCGCGGATGCCCCTGCCTAGTGTGATCGATCGCGATGGTCGAGCGAATCGGAACGTGCCGCGTTCTGGGTGAAATCGGCAGTGGGGGCATGGCAGTCGTCTACGAGGCGATTCAAGAGCCGCTCAACCGCCGGGTTGCCATCAAAGCGCTGAAGCCTTCGATCGCCATCGACAGCCAGTTCGCCGAGCGGTTCGAGCGGGAAGCGCATTTCATGGCTTCCCTCCAACACGAGAACATCCTGCACGTGATCGACTTCGTCAAAGACGGACGATCGATGTTCATCATCATGGAGTACGTCGACGGCATCGATCTGTACGACATCTTGGAGCGCTCGCCCCGGCTCCCCGCCGACGTCGCGGCGATCATCACGTTGCAGCTCGCTCGCGGGCTCGACTACGCCCACTTTCGCGGGATCATCCATCGCGACATCAAGCCCGCCAACGTCATGGTCTCGATGCAGGGCGACGTGAAGCTGATGGACTTCGGGATCGCGCGTCACGAGCGGTTTGGCGATCTCACCGAAACCGGCACCGGCCTCGGGACCCCGAGCTACATGAGCCCCGAGCAGATCCTCGGAGACAAGCTCGACTTTCGGAGCGACCTCTTCTCGGTCGGAATCGTCCTCTATCAAATGCTCACGGGACGAAAGCCCTTCGTCGAAGACGACACCCGAACCGTCATGCAGAAGATCCGGCTCGACCGCTACGAGCCGCCCAAGAAGCTCGGCGTCGACGTGCCGCGGAAGCTCGAGCGGATCATGGCTCGCTGTCTGCAGAAGATGCCGGCGAATCGATACCCGACGACCCAAGCGCTCATCGACGACCTCACTGAGTTCTTGGCGTCCCGTGTGTCAGGCAGCCACAACGCGCGCTTGGTCATGTTTTTGAACGAAATCGGCGTCATGAGCGGAGAGCAAACCGAGGAGGTCCTCTCCGCCGTCGCCCCGCGGATGTTGCGCAGCGGCCGCAAGAACAACGGTTTTTTGCGAAACGTCGCCAAGTGGCAGAGCGCTGCGCTGGCGTTGATCCTGCTCACCGGGATCACCGTGGAGGCGGCGACCGGTCGTTGGTCGAGGCCCGCGGCCGCGGAAACGCCTCTCGCGTTGAGCCCGGACCAGTCCGGACGGCTCACGGTCAGCGCCGAGCCCTGGGCGCACGTGCACGTCGATGGCGTTCACGTGCTGACGACCCCGGCAGCGCGAGCGATCTCGCTCACGCCGGGCAGGCATCACGTGAAGTACACCAATCCGTATTTCGCCCCGGTCGAGCACGAGGTGGTCATCGGGGCAGGTCAGGTCTTGCACGATCACGCGGCGCTCACCGAGCCCCTCGCCATCGACGCGGCGCAGCCTCAAGGAGCGCCGTGACCGCTCGAAAGCTCGGGTATCGCGTCGCGTGTTGGTGTTGGGCCGCCGCGATCCTCGCGTGGATTCCGTCCACCCTCCAAGCCCAAGCGGCGGTCTACACGCATGCCGTGCAGGAAGGAGACACGCTCGCCTCGATTGCGCAGCGCTACTACGGGGATCCGACGCGAGAGGCGGTGCTGCGCGAAGCCAATCGATTGAAGGCATCGGGGCCCGAAGCTTTGATTTCGGGGAGCTGGCTCTTCATTCCGACCGTCAGCTACTACCGCGTGGTCGAGGACGAAACCTGGCGGTCGATCGCGATGCGCGTGTACGGCAAAGAAGCGCGCGCGCCGGCTCTGATCGACGCCAATCAGGGCAGCAGGCGGGTCGATCCCGATCCGGGGACGGAGCTCTTGGTGCCCTACCCGCTTCGGCACGTCGTCGCGCCTGGGGAGACGCTCGCGAAGATCACCAAGCTGTACATGCCGGACACGCCGGTCTCGTTGAAGCGTCTTCGCCAATTCAATCCCGGCGCAGCCGTCGAACGGGGACAAACCGTTCTCGTGCCGTTGTTCGATCTCAAGCTGGCGGGCGAAGGCCGTGCACAGGCGACCGAGGGCTTTTTGCAGGCCGCCGGCGGAGGTGCTGCCAGAGCGGCGCAGACCGAGGTGGAAGCGGCGCTCCCGGAGCTGATTCGGCAAGGGCAGCAGGCGCAGTTCGCCGAGGCCGTCGCGCTCGGCAATCGGCTGCTCGGCCTCGGCAGCCTCACCTCGACTCAGGTCGTCACCATTCAAAAAGAGCTGGCCGTGGCCTACGTGGCCCTCGAGCGACCCGACCTCGGCGAGGCTGCATTCCGGCAAGCGCTTGCGCTTCAGCCCAACCTCGAGCTCGACTCGGTTCGCACCTCGCCGCGCGTGCTCGAAGTGTTCAACCGCGCAAAGCAGCCGCCGCCGTGACGCGGCTCAGCGCTTCTTTTTGATCTTCTTGGGTTTGTACTTCGCCGGGCGATCGTCTTTCGCAGGCTCGTCCGAGGTCGTCCCCTCGGCAGGCGCGAGCGCCCACGGCGGAAGCTCGATGTCGCCGTCTTCCTCCGCCCGCTTCCTCAGGTTCACGTACGCGAACACACAAAGGGGGATGATCGCGAGCGAGATCAACTGCGAGGTCGAGAAACCAAAGGCGAATCCGCGCTCCGGATCGTCCCGCAGATACTCGATGAAGAACCGCCAAAGCCCGTACACCGCCGCGAGCGAAAGAAACACCTGCCCTCGAAATTTGCGGTGCGTGAGCAGCCAGACGGTGAAGACGAACAGGATCAACCCCGCGGACGCTTCGTAGAGCTGAGTCGGGTGCACGGGCAGCGAGCTCATCCGATCGGCCATCAGATCCGGGTACTCCTGCACATGATGCTGATACGCGGGAGAGCCCTGGACCGATTGGTCACATGCAAACGAGGGGTAGGCGTCCGCATTCCATTGCGGAAAAGTCCCGGCGGACTTCAACCAAGACGGCGCTCCGTCATCGAGCGGTTGACCGTAGTCGCATCCATAGAGATAGCAGCCGATGCGGGTGAGCATGAGCCCGGATGCCAAGGTCGGCGCGATGAGATCCGCAAACGGCATGAGGGGGATCTTCTTGATCCGCCAAAACGCCCAGGCCGTGACCAAGCCCCCGAGAAAGCCGCCATAGGCGACGAGGCCCCCTTCACGCAGGTCGAACCAAGAGGCGACACTGTCGTAGGATTCGAGGTTGGTGAAGACGTAGAGCAGACGCGCACCGATGATGGCGCCGACCGCAGTCCAGGTGAACGCGCTGGCGAGGAGCTCCCGATCGTAGCCCTCGATCCGTTTGCCCATGTACATGATGAAGTACCATGCAAACAAGAGGCTGGTTCCCAACATGACGCCATAGGAGTAGATCGGGATCGCCCCCCAGGGAGTGGGAATGCTGAACAGGATCGGATGCATCGGGCGCAAATCTCGCCGGGTTCGTGACGAGGGTCAAGTGGGCCGGGTTTTTCCGTGACGAGCGAGTTGCGCACGCATCGATCGGACGACGCGATCACCTTCGAGGTGCGTGTCGCGCCGCGGGCGAGCCGCAATCGCATCGTGGGCGTCGTCGATGGCGTCTTGAAGGTGGCGTTGACCGCGGCTCCCGTAGACGGCGCGGCGAACGAAGCGCTCAAGAGGCTTCTCGCCAAGGCTCTGCGCGTCGCCAAGTCGGACGTCGACATCGTTCGCGGTGAGCGTGCACGCGTGAAGCTGATCCGCGTGCGTGGGCTCGAAACGGTCGAGAGCCTCGCCGGCTCCTAGTTGACCGTCACCCGGCGCAACAACCAACGATCGTCTTCACGTCGCAAATCGAAGACGGCGTTCGAGAGCCCCGCTTCGGTGCGCAGCCGGAGAGCAACGCGCGCACGCTCGCCGTCGAGCGAGATGCTTTCTTGAATCAGACGAAGGTTGGAGCCCTCGAGGGTGGCGAGCGCTTTGCGCGCGTCGGACTTCAGGGTCGATGCATCGCGGTCGCTGTAGCGCTTGCTGCGCCCATCGTGAACAAGCTCGAGCGGCAACGCGGCCGGGTCGGCGTATCGCAACGCTTGGTCGATCCGCGAGTCGGAGACGGAGCCCGTGACCGACTCGATGAACTCGTCCATCCGCTCCCGATCGGTGACCACGGCGGCATCGATCGCCGCCGCGGCCCCGACCACGAAGCAGGTGGCGACAAGGAGATGAATGGAGACACGACGCATGAGGGTCTTGGTCAATGCATGGTTCGTGCCACCCGCTCTCGGGGTTTTTCGTCGCAATTTTCGCTGGTCTCGTCGCCCGCCTTGCCAATTTGGCAACGCCGAGCCCTGGATCGACTGACAAACGGACACTGTGCGGGTATGAGCAAAGTGGACGGTGGGATGGTGGTCCAGGCGACGACGACGGTGCGAGTCTTCACACCCACGGGCTGGGTGATCGGCACCATGCACGTTCCGGAGGGCATGGGCCTCTTGCCGTTTCTCAACGGGGACGAGTCGTTCTTTCGAATGACCAACGTGAGCCTTCCGGAGCAGCCTCGCACGATTCCTTTTCTCGCGTTGCAGCGCAAAGCGGCATTGCTCGTCGTTCCCGGTGAGGATGCGGCGCTCGGGCTCGTCGGCCCGAACGATCGAGAGCGTCACGAAGTGGCTTGCCTCTTCAGCGGGGGGCTCGTGATGGGCACGTTGCCGTTGCCCGCGGGCGTCCGCGTCTCCGACGAGCTCATGCTCTCCAAGGAGTTCTTCGCGCTCGAGGATTGCACGCTCGGGATCGACGCCTCTCCCGAGCCCGCGATGGAAGCCGAAGAGCTGGTGTTCGTCCATGCGGCCGAGATGTTCGGCGTCGCGGAGCTCGGCGCGGAATGATCGTCCGCTGAGATGGCGTTGCGCCTTCCCATCGAACCCGTGGATGGCGTGTCAACGTGAGCTCGGCTCCAACGCTTTCCGCATCACGTCGAGAGGCGGCTCGAAGCCCGTCCACATTTCGAAGGCGATGGCGCCTTGGTGCAGGAGCATGCCGAGCCCGTTCACGGTCACGAGCCGGAGAGTCTCGGCTCGTGCGAGCACCGACGTGGTGAGTGGCTCGTAGACCATGTCGAGCACGGCCGCGCCCTCGGGCAGGGACTCCATCGGCAAAGAGGCTGCAAAAGCTTCCGCGCTCGGATTCGAGCCCAGAGTCGCGCTCGTCGCTTGGATCAGCAAGCTGGCTTCGGCAAAGCACGCGGTGGCGTCATCGAGTGGAGCCGCTTCGAGCTCGCACTCGACGTGCGATCGCAAAGACTCGACCAAGACGCGACCTTGCTCCGGACGCCGGGACAGGACCGTCACCGCGGCCGTCCCCGCTTCGCAAAGCCCGACCACGGCGGCTCGCGCAGCTCCGCCGGCGCCCAGGATTACCGCGCGCGAGCCCTGAACCTCCACACCGGCCTCTCCGAGCGACCGCACCAAGCCCGGCGCGTCCGTGTTGTGGCCGACGTATCGGCCGGCTTCACGAACGACCGTGTTGACCGCGCCAATCGCGCGCGCCGAGGGCGCGACCTCGTCGAGGAGAGCCATGATGGCCTCCTTGTGGGGAACCGTCAGGTTGTACCCGTCGATGCCCTCCGCGTGCTTGGTCTGGACAGCGTCGGACAGTCCCTCTGGCGGCACCGCGAAGCGCTCGTAACGAAGCGCGATCCCGAGGGCACGTGCCGCCGACTCGTGCATTTGCGGCGATTTGGAATGCGCCACCGGCCAACCGAAGATCCCGAGTCGGATGGGCTCGGTCATGGCTTTTCCACCTCGGCTCCGAAGTCTCCATCGGCGACGCGGATGCGCAAACGGTCTCCGGCCTTCACCTCCGACCGGCTGCGAACGGCACGTCCGCTCGTCTCGTGGATCGCGATCGCGTACCCGCGCTCGAGCACACGAAGCGGTGACAACGCATCGAGCTGGGCGCAAAGCTCCGAAAAGCCCGCCCGCGCCTCGCGGATCATCGGGCGGCCGCGGCCCCGCAGCCCCACGTGCAGGGCGAGCAGCCGCTCGCGCTCACGCCGGATCGGAAGCCGTCCGGCATCGCGAAGCTTCGCGGTCAAGGCCGCGAGCGCTCGCTGATCCCGTCGCAAGACCACGCGCGGATCGAGCCGCATCAAACGGCGATGCAAGTCCGCGTGCGAGTCGCGCAGCGTTCTCAGCGACGCGCGCTCGGCGTGCCAAAGCCGCTCTTCGAGAGCCCCGAGGTCACGGCGAATGGGGCTCAACACACGCCGTGCGCCGTAAAGCGGCCGAAGCAAACGCTCCAAGCGGAGACGCCACCCGCTGATGCGATTGTCGAACGCTTGATTCAGGCGCCGTTCGAGCGAGCGCACCTCCCGGACGAGCGTGTCGCGTTCGGGGACCACGAGCTCCGCAGCATTGGAGGGCGTGGCAGCACGCGCGTCGGCCACCAAATCGGTGATCGTGACGTCGATCTCGTGTCCGACGCCGCTCACGATTGGCACTCGGCAGGCGGCTACGGCGCGTGCCACCGCCTCGTCGTTGAAGGCCCACAGGTCCTCGGCCGCGCCTCCTCCACGCGCGATGATCACCACGTCCAAGTCCTCGACGCGCTGGATGAGCTCGAGCGCTGCCACAATGCTCTTCGGCGCGCTCTCCCCTTGCACGCGGCAGTCGGCGACCAGCAACCGGACCGGGCAACGCCCTGCCGCCACCCGCATGATGTCGCGAAGCGCCGCACCGGTGCGGCTCGAGACGACGCCGACCACCCGGGGAAGCTTGGGGAGCGGACGCTTGCGCTCGGGATCGAGGAGCCCCTCGGCTTCGAGCTTGGCCTTCACCTTCCGAAACTGGGCGGCGAGATCACCCTGACCGGCCGTTTGCGCCGAGCGGGCGATGAGCTGAAACTGCCCGCGTGCGGTGTAGAGCGACAGCTTGCCCCGGAAACGGATGCGGGCGCCCTCCCGCAGATCCGCTTTGGTGCGACGAACGTCCGACTGGAACATCACGCCCCGCAATTGCGCGGGCTCGTCCTCGTCGTTCAGGGTGAAGTAGACGTGCCCCTTGGCCCGACGAACGTCCGACAGCTCGCCCTCGATGAGCACGCTCGGCCAATTGCCTTCGAGCATGAAACGGACCGCGCGGTTGACTTCGCTCACGCGGAAGACAGGCTCGGCACCATCGTGATCCTCGTCTTCCAGACGCTCGAAGAGCGGCATGTCGGTCATGCGAAGAAGGTAGCCGCATTCATTGCGACGAAAAAGGAAACTCTCGTTTTTTCGGGGAGCACGCAATGAGGACGGTGATCGTCGGGGTGGGCTCCAATCTGGGAGCGCGCGAAGCCGCCATCCGAGCCGCACACGCCCTCCTCGACGCGCGCGCTGGCATCTCCGTGGTCGCGGTGTCGCGTCTGTACGAAACCGAGCCCCTGGGGCCTCCCCAGCCTCGGTACCTGAACGCAGCCTACCGCCTGCAGAGCGATTTGCCTCCGATCGTGCTCTTGCAGACATTGCTCCGAATCGAGCGCCGGCTCGGTCGCGATCGCGCTACCAGTGAGCGCTGGGGCCCACGCAGCATCGACCTCGATCTTCTCTGGGATCAGCGAGGTCCACATCGTTCGCCCGAGCTCTGCGTTCCGCACCCCGAGCTCGAGCGCCGGGACTTTGCGTTGCGGCCCCTTCTCGACGTCGCGCCCGAGCTCGAAGCATCTCTCGGTCGAGCCTTGCAACGTCTCGGCCGCGAGCCGCCGCCTTGGTCACGCGCGGGCGTCGTTCGGTCCTCGCGCCGCTCGAACGGTTTCGAAGTCGTGGCGGAAGCCGACTCGGTGGAAGACGCTCTTGCACTCTGTGTTGCGGAGCCCGATCCGCCGAGCGATCCACGCGCCACCCTCCACGTGACCATCGATCCGACTCCCGAGGCGTTTGCGAACCGCGTGCAGGCGGTCTGTCGCTCCGGTTTCTCCGTGCACCGCACGACGATCAGCCACTGCTCGCAATCCCAGTGGCGCGTTCAATTCCACGGCGCTTGCCTGGGCATCCGGACCGACGCGCATGTGGGATTGTCGCCTACGTTGGATCCCTCTTCGAGGGTGCGCGCGCGGTTTTTTGCTTCCGGGCCGTCCTGAAAACGATGTTTTCACGCCGAAACGTTTGTTGGTTCACGAACGGCTCGTTACGCTGATGTGGGGGGTTTCACAGACTCAATGGCAGACGCACGCAAAGACAGGCGCACGCTGCTTTCGTTGAAGATCCGCTACAAGAGCGCCACGCTCGAGGATTTCATCGAACGCTACAGCAACGACATTTCCCGTGGCGGAGTGTTCATCAAGACGAAGAAACCGTTGGCGGTGGGCACGCTTCTGAAATTCGAATTCCTGCTGCACGACGAGTCCATGTTGATCCACGGGGTCGGTCGTGTCGCCTGGCGGCGTGAAGAGTCCGAATCCGATCCGGACAATCCGGCCGGCATGGGGATCAAGTTCATCAAGATGGATCCCGAGTCCCGGTCGATCGTCCAACAGATCGTCGAGGACCGCCCGCGACCGGGCGTGTTCGACCAGGGCAAGGAAGGAACACGAGCCGGGGAAGCGTTCGCCTCGGATCCGAGTGGTCTTGCAAGCGACGACCAAACCAAAGTTCAGCACGTCAGCGAGTTTCTCGCTTCGGCCCTCGAAGAGGGCGGCGCCGCCGCGACGACACGAGGCGTCTGGAGCGGCGCAGCAGGTAGCGCACCTCAGGGAGGACGCGTCGAACGCCCCGCAGCCCGCGGCGCGTTTGGAGCGGCGCGCGAGCCGAGCCGCCAGCGAGGGCATTCGGTGTCCGATGCGCCGGCTC
>CAZBWQ010000109.1:0-11508 GCA_964495565.1 uncultured Sandaracinaceae bacterium
CCAAAGCCTGCTCCGACGACGATGGCGTGCTGGGTCACGTGCGAATCCTTTCTTTGCGCCTGCTCATGGGGCGCTCCTCGGGAACAACGAACGAGCCAAGGGGGCGGCGCCGGCCGAGAGCCCCCTTCGAAAGAGATGCCACTGCACCGAAGCGGGCAGGCTGCGAAAGAGGCGCGTCATGGCCCCGCCGAGCTCGGACGGCTCGAGGGTCGCGCCGAGATAACCCGCCCACGACTCGGATGGAAGCTCGAAGAACGCATGAAAGAAGCGGGCGATCTCGTCGGTGCTCATGCGCAGCAGCGTCTCGAGCCCAAAGCCGTAAAGCTCCCAGAGCTGCCGATGGGTGCGCGGCCACACCGCCGCGTTGCCGGCGGCCACCGCCTCGTCGATGTTGCCGTGGCGCAAGCGGTCGACGATCGCCTCGGCCAGGGGCTCGGCTTTGCGCAAGACGTGAAAGACGTGATAGCCGGAGGCCGGGTGCATCATGGCCGCCGCGGCGCCGAACGGCACGACCCATTGCCCTGGCGCCGGAAGCCCGAGCCCCATTGGAATGGCACATCGCTCCTCGTCGAGGCGCGTCGCCTGATCGAGGACCAGCGTCTTCAAGCGCGTTTCGAGCCGCCGCTGCAAGAGCTCCATCGAAACGGCCGGACGCCGCGCGAGGGAGGTTTCCTCGACGAAAAGCCTTTCGTCGCTCATCGGAAGGACATACAAAAAGGACGGCGGGTCGGTGTCGTCGGGGGACGCGGGCCGAAAGTCCATCATCACCATTTGATTCGGATCGAAACCGTGGCCCGGGGCATGCAACCACAGCCCGTAGGCGACTTGATAGGCAGGCGGCCGCTGGTGGATGCGCCTCACGAAGCGGCTGTCGGCACCCGAGGCGTCGATGACGACGCGCGCCCTCTCGACCGTGCCCGAGACGGTGTGGACCTGGGTCTCTCCCTCGTGGTGCTCGAGCTCGCGGGCCGCGTCCTGCACGACGCGGGTCGATCCGCGTTCGAGCGTATCCCAATACGCGTGCTGAAGCGCCGCGTTGTCGAGCTTGGCATACGGCCGGCGGAGCACGTGCCGTCCGAGCCGCGTCTCCACCACGGCTTCATTCCACACCCGTTCGACCGAGCCCTGCACCGCGTCGGGCACTTCCTCGGCCCACAAGCAGTAGTTCGGCTTCCAAGGCGCATGGGGCTCGGGCGCGATCAGGATCACCGAGGCGCCTCGCCGCGACGCAGCCGCAGCGACCGAGCATGCGGCCGGTCCGCTGCCAAGCACCGCGATATCGTGTATGCCGGCCGTCGAGTGCATGTACGAGATTAGCTTATGTGACTGGAAGTCCAGGTTGACAAGAGCTGGACAGCACGTAGACAAGCGATGGACATTGCGAGGGATTCTTCCTTTAAAAGGAGACGCCTGATGCTACGTCATCGCGAGGCGTGCGAATAGGGGCGAACGTGACGTGATCTGGTGGTTCTTGGCGTTGGGAGTGCTCGGGCTTGGCCTTTACCTGGGGCTTGGGCGCGGCCGTTGGCGGACGAAGCTAGAGCCGGTGATCCAACGCCGGCTGGGCGGGTACCGCCAAAAGGCGCAAGCCGTGGACGAGTCGCGGCCTCGGCAGGCGCCCGGCTCACAGACGCGGGTCGCGGTGATCGGAGGCGGTCTCGCGGGGATCGGCGCGGCCGCCACACTCGGCGAGCGCGGCATCGCCGTCACGTTGTTCGAACGCAACGCCTACCTCGGCGGAAAGATCGGCGCGTGGAAAGAGCGCGTGGGCGACTTCGAGCAGACGATCGAGCACGGCTTCCATGCGTTCTTCCGCCAGTACTACAACCTCAACCGCTTCTTGGATCGGCTCGGGCTGCGTGCGTCGTTTCGCGAAATCGAAGATTACCTGATCCTCGACGCGCGGGGTCGTTCGCTGAGCTTTGGAGACGTGGAGACCGTGCCTGCGCTCAACATCGTCGACCTCGGCCAACGAGGTTTCTTTCGTTGGCGCGAAGCGGTGGCCAAGCGCACACGCGACCGGCTTCAAGCCTTCGTGCGCTTCGACATGGAAGGCACATACGACGCGCTCGACGACGTGACGTTCGAGCGGTTCTGCGACGAGGCGGCGCTCCCCGAGAGCCTGCGCGTGTCGTTTCGCACCTTCGCCCGCGCGTTTTTTGCCGACGAGGCCGATCTGTCGACGGCCGACGTGTTGCGAGCCTTTCACTTCTATTACCTCAGCCACGACCACGGCTTGATGTACGACTACCCGGCAGGCGACTACGAAACCACCTTGCTCGAGCCGATTCGGTCGCATCTCGGCTCGCTCGGCGTCGAGCTTCGGCTCGGCCGGCCCGTCGGCGGCATCAGCCGCGGCGGACCCAAGCGCTTCGTGGTCGAAGGCGAGCCCTACGATTGGGTGGTGCTCGCCGCGGACATCCCGGGGATGCAATCGATCGTCGCTGGCTCGGCGTGGCTGGCGCAAACGCATCCGCGTTTCGTCGAAGACATGCAGCAGCTCCGCACCTCGCATGGTTACGCGGTCTGGCGGCTTTGGGTCGATCGGGACGTGCGTCCCGGCTTGCCGACCTTCATCAACGTCGAGCGCAAACGCGTCCTCGACTCGGTGACGCTCTACCACCGGATCACCGACGAAGCGCGTGCGTGGGCCGAAGCACACGACGGGGCGGTGCTCGAGCTCCACAGCTACGCCCTGCCCCGCGACATCGACGGCGAAGACGAGGTGCGGCACGTGTTTCTCGAAGAGCTGGTTTCGTATTTTCCGGAGCTCGAAGGCCTCTCGATTGCGGCCGAGCGGCTCCAAGTGCGCCGTGACTTCCCGGCCTATGCACCTGGTCAACGCGCCCACCGTCCCGCGCCCGAGCTTCCGGTCGAAGGCCTGTTGATGGCCGGCGATTGGGTGCGCCTGCCCTACCCGATGACCCACATGGAAGCGGCGTTCACCTCCGGGCTCGTCTGCGCCAACGTGATCTTCGAGTCGCTCGGCCTGCAACAGGAGCCGATCTTCACGGTGGCGCCACGCGGATTGCTCGCCCCTCGTAACGGACGCTCGTCAAAAGACGAAGCGGCCTGACCGGGTGTCCCACCGGAGCCCCCGCCCGTAGTAGCGCCTGCGCAAGTCTCGCTCGATCTCGCGTTTGGTTCGGTTGCGCACCCCGAGCATCGCGCCCGACGTGATCATGCCGATCGCGCCTGCCACCGAAAGCGAAGCCCCGAGCGGCACCAGCACGTCGCCCGCGTCGTTGCAGACGTACTCGTCGTTGCGGTCGACCCGGGTGATCACCTCGCACTGGGACGCGCCGGCGCCTGCCAAGACGAGCCCCACGCCGAAGACCACGCTGGTGGCGATGAGCGCCACGCGGGTCCGGCGGCTGCGCTCCTTGGCCTCGGCGAGCTCGTATTCGAGATACGCCGGCGGCGGCGGATAGGCCTGCGGTGCGGTCGTGACCATGCCGGGAGACGGCGGCGGTTCGTCGATCGTGACCGCCTGCGTGCCCCCCCACTGGGCGGCCGCCGGAGCCGCGGCAAATGCGAGCGCGGCCAGGATCGTCGTCGTCAGGAGAAGCGTCTTGGTCACGGCGAAACGCTATCGCCTCCGCGCCGGTTCATCAACCTGCGCCGACAGGAAATGGTCGATCAGGAGACGGACCCGCGCGGGGAGCATCCGGCTCGGATACACCAGGTGAATCGGCTCCGAAGGCAGCGTCCAGTCCGGGAAGATGTGCACCAAGCGCCCGGCCTTCACCCCTTCGGCGACATGCTGCAGCGGCATGAGACCGAGGCCCTGCCCGGCGGCGACCAACTCGAGCATCGCCCCGTAGTCGTCGACGTTGGTGCGACCCGAGATCGTCAGCTCGACGGTTTCGTGCGCGTCGCCGCTTCCCCGTTCGAGCCGGATGACCTGCGTCTGTCCTCGCTTTCGATAAAGCACGAACGGATAGCGCTCGAGCTCGGTGATGTCGTCGCAATCGATCTCCATCGCGGGCGAGGCCGCCAGTTGGAAGTCCGAGCGGATCCATCGGCGGGCGATCAGGTTCGGATCGGTCACACGGCCCGCGCGCACCGCCACATCCACCTGCTCCTGCACGAGATCGACGAAACGATTGGTGAGGACCAAATCGAGCGAGATGTCGGGGTAACGCTCGAGGAACTCGACGAGCCAGGGGATCAAGAGCATGCGGCCGAGATCGCTTGGCGCCGTCAGCCGAATGGTTCCGCGTGGCTCGGTCGTTCGCTGCTCCACGGTCGCGACGGCGGCGTCGAGGGTGTCGATGGCGTCGACGACCGAATCGTAGAAGC
This sequence comes from uncultured Sandaracinaceae bacterium, assembly GCA_964495565.1. Lineage (GTDB taxonomy): Bacteria > Myxococcota_A > Polyangia > Polyangiales > Houyiibacteriaceae > SG8-38. Next base: position 4,303 of record CAZBWQ010000109.1, read on the forward strand.
GCATCCCCTCCGGGGTCGGCCGGAGACGGCGTCCGTCTCGGTGCACGACGGGAGTGCCCAAGCGCTCTTCGAGCTTCGAGAGCCGGCGGCTGACGGTGGACTTGGGGACGCCGAGATGGCGGGCGGCGGCGGCCAGGCTTTCCCGCCGAACCACCTCCACGAAGGTTGCAATATTATCGCGATCTACCTCCATAACGGTCAATAGTTGCGTTTCTGCAACTATGAGTCAACTCGATGCGGCCTGCCCAGGACGCCGGACCGTCCGCATAGTACCGGCATGGCCAAAGGAACATCGAGGCGCGGCCTCTTGGCGACCCTGACGGCGGCGGCCGCCGGCGTCGTCGGTTGGGGCCTCGGCTCGAAGCTCTTCGGCCGCTCGCCCGAGGAGGCAGCCATGCAATCGTCCCCCACCACGACTCACCGAACCCCCCGCGCGCTCGCCGGGGTCTATCCCCCGGGCCCCGAGCACTGGGTGGGCGACGGCTTTTTCGTGCGGACCGTGTTTTGGCCGCAGATCGACCCGCAGATGTTGAGCCCCTTTCTTTTGCTCGACCACGCGGCGCCCCGCCGCTTCGATCCGTCTCCGTGGCGGCGAGGCGTCGGCGAGCACCCTCATCGGGGCTTCGAGACCGTCACCTTCGCCTACCAAGGCGAGGTGGAGCACCGCGACTCGGCGGGCGGCGGCGGGCGAATCGGCCCCGGCGACGTGCAATGGATGACGGCCGCCTCGGGCGTGGTGCACGAGGAAAAGCACTCGCAGGCCTTTTCGGAGCGAGGCGGCGACTTCGAGATGGTCCAGCTCTGGGTCAACCTGCCGGCCGGCAAGAAGATGAGCGAGCCGCGCTACCAGCCGCTGCTCGATCGCGAGTTCCCGCGGCTCGAGCTCGGCGACGCGGAGGCGCGCTTGGTGGCGGGGTCCCTCGGCGACCGCCAGGGCCCAGCGAAGACACACACGCCGATCACGACGTTCGATCTTCGCTTCCACCGGGACGGGTCCGCGGAAGTGGAGCTGCCGGAGGGGTGGACGACCCTCGTCTTTCCGCTCGAAGGAGACCTGACCGCGGGTCCGGAGAGGCAGGCGATTCCGTCGCGGCACTTTGCCGTGTTCGATCGCGACGACGACGGACCGGTGCAGCTTCACGCCAAGGAGGGCACGCGCGCGCTGGTGCTCGCTGGGGAGCCGCTGCACGAGCCGGTGGTCGCCTACGGGCCCTTCGTGATGAACACACGAGAAGAAATCGTCCAAGCCTTCCGCGACTACCAGAGCGGACGGATGGGACACTTGCTTTGATACGAAGAAAGGCACGAGATGGGAAAGCTGATTGAAGGCGTTTGGCACGACGTCTGGTACGACACGAAAAGCACGGGCGGAAAGTTCGTCCGAACCGACGCCAAGTTTCGAAATTGGGTCACCGCCGACGGCACCGACGCACCGCACGGAAAGGCCTATCCCGCGGAGGCCGGCCGTTACCATTTGTACGTGTCCTACGCGTGCCCCTGGGCGCACCGCACGCTGATCTTCCGCAAGCTCAAGGGCCTCGAGGACATGATCAGCCTCTCGGTGGTCAACCCCTACATGCTGAAGAACGGCTGGACGTTCCACGACTACCCCGGAGTGATTGGCGACCCGATCAACCACGCGGAGTTTCTTCACCAAGTCTACACGGCGGCCGAGCCGAGCTTCACCGGCCGAGTGACGGTCCCGGTGCTCTGGGACAAGCAAACCGGCACCATCGTCAGCAACGAGTCGTCGGAGATCATCCGGATGCTCAACAGCGCGTTCGATCATCTCGGTGCGAAACCCGGTGACTTCTACCCGGAGCCGCTGCGCGACGAGATCGACGCGATCAACGAGCGCGTGTACCACACGGTCAACAACGGGGTCTACAAGTGCGGCTTCGCGACCTCGCAAGAGGCGTACGAAGAAGCGTTCGTTCCCCTCTTCGACACGCTCGACTGGATCGAGGAGCGCCTCTCGGAGCAGCGCTACCTCGCGGGCGATCGAATCACCGAAGCCGACTGGCGTTTGTTCACGACGATGCTGCGCTTCGACGCGGTGTACTACGGCCACTTCAAGACGAATCTGCGTCGCATCTGCGATTATCCGAACCTCTGGGCATACACGCGGGAGCTCTACCAGGTGCCCGGCGTGCACGAGACGGTTCACATGGATCACATCAAGAACCACTACTACGGCAGCCACGAGACCATCAATCCGACCCGGATCGTGCCTCTCGGGCCCGTGATCGACTTCGACGAGCCGCATCGGCGCGAGGAGATGCTCGAGGCGCTCGCGGCTCAGTGACTTTGGTGTATGCTGCGCGTCGCTTTGAGCGCAGCGAGCCAGGGAAACCCGTCGACCCCGATCGCATGGGCCGTGGGCATCGCGGCCGCCGTGGTCGTCGTGTTGCACGCGCGGAGCTACCCCGTGCTGACCTACGACGACGCCTTCATCTCGCTTCGGTACGCGCAGCGGCTGCTCGAAGGACAGGGGCTGACCTGGACCGACGGGCCGCCGGTCGAGGGATATTCCAACCTGCTTTGGGTGCTCGCCTGCGCGTTGCTCGCCGCGCTCGGCCTGCCCCTCGTCGAGGCGCCCATCGCGCTTGGCGTGGGGTCGGCCATCGCCGCGGTGGCCGCGGTCGTTCGCGCGTTCCCCCCGCGAAGCGTGCGCACGAGCCTGCCGGCGCTTGCTGGTGCGATGTTCCTCGCCTTGGCGGGCCCGATCGGGCTCTGGGCCGTGTCCGGGCTCGAGGGCTGCTTGGTCGCGGCGCTTCTCGCCTGGTCGTTGGTGTGGCTCCGCCCCTTGGCCGATGGCACCGCCGAAGGTTGGAAGAGCATCGCCAAGCCGTCGATTCCGCTCGCGCTCCTGTGCCTCACCCGTCCGGATGCGCCCCTGCTCGTCGTCGCGGTGTGCGCGTATCTCTTGGTGCGCGCTCGCTCTCGCGGCCAGGCCCTTCGCGCGGTGGGTGTCGGGCTGGTGCCGGGGCTCGCGACGCTCGGGCAGATCGTGTTTCGGCTGCTGTACTACGGAGACTGGTTGCCCAACACGGCGCGGGCGAAGGTCGCGTTCACGATGGCGCGGCTCGAAAGCGGAGGCGCCTGCGTGGCAAGTGCGGCCTCGTCGTCCGCGGCGCTTTGGATCCCGGCGGCCCTCGCGCTCTACGTCGCCTACCGAGACGAAGCACGGCGCCCGCGCATTCTTCTTTCGGCAACGCTGCTCGCGGTGTGGACGCTCTACGCCCTCACCGTCACCTGCCAACCCTTTGGCTACCGCATCCTCATCCCGAGCTACGTGTTGCTCGCGTTTCTCGTCGGCGATGCCCTCGACTGGGTGCTCGAGCAGGGACGGGCCGCGAACGCGGTCGCATGGATCGCGACGATTGGGCTTCTCGTGCTGTTCGCGCAGGCGCAGCAAGCCGACAAAAACATCGCGATGGCCCATTGGCGCAAACCGCCGATCAGCGTCCGGGCCGCCACCATCGGAACGACGCTCCGCAGGGCCTTCGAGCGGGACGACCCCCTGGTGGCCGTCGATGCGGCGGGCGCGATTCCCTTCTACTCCGAGCTCCGATCGCTCGACATGTTGGGTCTCAACGATGCGCACATCGCGCGCCATCATCCCGAGTCGTTTGGTCACGGCGTTCAGGGGCACGAGCTCGGCGACGGCGCCTACGTGCTCTCGAAGGAGCCCGACATCATCGTGGCGAGCGTGCTCGGCTCGAGCCGGCTCGCGTTTCGGGGCGGTCGGGAGATGGAAGCCGATCCGCGATTTCACGAGTGGTATCGACGGGTTCGGATGCGCGGAGAAGAGCCCGTGCCGACGCGCTTCAACATCTTCTGCCGCCTGGACGGGCGAGTCGGCATCCGGCGCACCGACGGCGCGGTGACGGTGCCCGGCTACCTCTTTGCGAGCGTGAAAGGGACCCGGGCCCTCCTCGATGAACACGACGTGTTGGGAACGCGATTTCTCAAGCCGGTCACGGCCGAGCTCGACGGCATCGCCCTGCCCGCCGGCAAATGGCGCATCCGTGCGAGCGGCGAAGGTGCCTTTGCCCTCGCCGCGCAAGCCGAATCGGGTGTCACCGCGACGCAACAGCCCGATGCGCTCGTGCTGAGCCTCCCGGCACCGTCGGCGGTCGCGATCCGAGCACGCGCCCCGGCGAACGCCTTTCTGACCGAAGTCAGGATCGAGCGGGACTGAGCTTCAGTCTGTGCGCTCGCACGACCGGCCGCCGAGGTGCTCCTCGAGCCTTCTTCGAAGATCCTGGTCCTCGGGATCGGCGAGCCGCAACGCGGCGCAGGTCGCCTCGAACGCCTCTTCGGTGCGGCGCTCTTCGATCACGAGGAGCGCCAAGTTGTGTTGCGAGGGGAAGTGCGTAGGCGAGATTTCGAGCGCGCGGCGGTAGTGATCGATCGCTTCGTCGGGACGGTCGTGCGCGGCGAGGTACCACGCGAGATTGTAGTGCGCGGTGCGGTTGTCCTCGGTCACGTCGATCGCGCGCCGGAAAAGGGTTTCGGTGTTTTGCCAGTAGCCGATCTGCAGGTGCGTCCCGTAGGCCAAGGCCGCCACCGTCATGACGCCTGCCGCCGCCACCAGCACCTTGGCGCTCGGCAATTGCGGGACGAAGGAAGGGACGCCCCAAGCGACCGCGATGAGCACCCCGAGGATTGGCATGTACATCCAGCGATCGGCCATCGGATGCGCCCCGATCTGCACGAACCCGACGACCGGCGCCAAGGTGACGAGGAACCAGAGCCATCCGACCGCGAGGAAAGGACGCTTGCGCCCCGCGAGGATCGTGAAAGCCGTCACCGCGAGCAGCGAGCCCGAAGCGACAAGCACCGCGGTGGTGGTCGGCAAGGGCTGCGGAGGGTACGGCGTGGCCAAGCCGGCCGGCCAAAAGACGCGCCCGAGATAGGTGAGGTACGCGACGGGCACCTGCGCCCATCGATCGAGCCAGGGAACCGGGTCGCCGATGCGCCGGACCCCGACGACCACGGCGCCCACGGCCGCCGCCATGACCCACATGGGGAGCTTTTCGTAGAAGGGCCGTTCGTCCCCCATCGCCCGGCCGTTCCACTGCATCCGGTGGAGCGGCCAGACGTCCAAAAGCAAGAGCACGAACGGCAGCGTCACGACAACCGGCTTCGACAACAAGCCGAGCGCGAACGACACCAAGACCGCCGCGTAACGGCGTCCCCCTCCACGCTCGGTGTAACCGGCGTAGGCCCAGATCGCGAGAAGCGAAAACGTCATCGCGAGCACGCCCTTGCGAGAGGCCACCCAGGCCACCGACGCCACGTTGAGGGGGTGGACGGCGAAGACGAACGCCACGAATGCGCTTGCTCCGAGGCGTCCCGTCATGCGCCGAAGCACGAGGAACACGAGCATCGCATTGAGCGCATGGAGGAACACGCTCGTGCGGTGATGGCCGCGGGGGTCGTTTCCATAAAGGCTCCAGTCCGCCGCGTGAGAGAGCCAGGTAAGCGGATGCCAGGTGCCCATTCGGTCGGTCGAAAACGCCCAGCGAACGGTGGAGCCCTGCAAACCGGCCCGAACCTGATGGGTTTCGAGCACGTAGGCCGGATCGTCGAAGTGCACGAAGTCGGCCCCGATGGCCGGCACGTAGAGCGCCCAGGTCAGGAGCAACAGCAACGCTGCGATCAAACCGGAAAACCGGGGCGTCTGGGGCTGGAACATGACAAGGGTTGAGCTGGAGCCCGTCTCGGCTATCCTAGCCGATCTAACCAACCTAGGTGTTTCGATGGCTTATTTTGACGTATTGCGGACCCGTTCGTCGGTCCGGGTTTCGGTGGGGGCTCTTCTCTTGGCTTTGGCTTGTGCGTGCGGGGGGAGCTCCGACGCCGGCGACGGAGGCACAGGCGGCGACGGAGGGGATACCGGCCCGCCCGGTTGCCTGACCCAGAACTTCTCCGGTGAGCCCGACGTGCTCGTCTTTCCCTTCATCGAGGCGCGAAGCCAGAACCCGGGGCTGCCCGTCGAGTTCAGCGTGTTCGTCGACGGCGACACCCGGCTGGTGAGGGCCACGCTCATGGACGCGTGGCGCCTTCGGAGCGAAGCGATGGGCCAAAGCGAGACGATCGTCGAAAACACGCTGGGCAACGAGCTCCTCGAGCTCACAATTGCGGCGCCGACGCGTGACGGCAACAACGCGACCGGTCGCTACTACGTCGACCTCGAGCTTTGCGGCGCGAGCTGCGACGCCCTCCGTGTCGTCTACACGCTCAACCGCGAGAACGCTGGCGAGGGAAGCGATGCGATCAACGATCCCTACGAGCGAATCGTCTACGAAAACGGGGTCGAGACCGACAGCAGCTTGACCTGCGACAACCCCGATTCGATCGCCATTCAGTAGTCCCGGTGGCGGCGGCCCTGCGGCTCGTTCAGGAACGCCGCTCGACCGCGCCGAGCCACGAGTGCAAAGCGCGGAGGGTGTTGCCGGCCGCGCGCTCGTTTTCGCGGCTGAAGACCGCCGAGGGCAGAGGCATGTCCGGATCGACGTAGAGGCGGAAATCGACTTCGGTGCGGGCGCCGCCATCGACGGGCGCGAGTCGCCACCGCGCGCTGAAGGCATTCATGTTGCCGTCGACGAGGCGCGCCTCGATGATTCGTGTGTCGTCGTCGGTGACGCGCTCTGAAAGCGTCAGCTGGCCCCAAAGCGTCATCGCGCCCGAAGCGATGCTCACCTCCATGTAGACCATCGCGCGGGGACCGCGTTGGGCGAGCACCTTCGACTTGGTGAAGTTCGGCATGAACCGCACGTAGTTGGCGTAGTCGAGCACGACCGGCAGGACGGCATCGATCGGCTTGTCGATCACGCCGATCGCGTGTCCCCAGGAAATGCTCGATCCCTCTTGGGCGATCTGGGCGGTCCGGATGTCGGGCTCCCCCGCGGCACGGACCAAGCCACCCGTGAAGCACGAGACGGCCAATAGACTCGCAAACAGGGCTTTGCGCATCGGGGCATTGTGCCTCAGCACCCGGTCACGAATCCATTTCGTGCGGGTGCCGCGGCAACCCTCGCCAAGAGCTCACGGTGGCTGATTCGGTTGCTACTGAACGGACACCGAGACGAGGCACTCGTCGATGCCGCCGGTTCCGCCATTGCCACCGGCGCCGCCGCCGTTGCCACCGGCACCGCCAGCACCGTTGCCGCCTGCTCCGCCGCCGCCGTCACCGCC
>CAZBWQ010000110.1:0-11252 GCA_964495565.1 uncultured Sandaracinaceae bacterium
CCGATTCCAGCAGGTACGGACGCCATTCCGGCAAGGCATAGGGGGCTGCACCCAACGCACTACGGCGCGGTGCGCCATAGTGTAGTCCAAGCAAGTGATACGAATTGGCGAAGAGCGCCATGCCAAAGAACCACGTCCAGGCCTGTCCCAGCGCCATCCACCTGGAGAAGAGTCGCTTTCCGGTCAATTTGGGCACCATCCAGTAGGAAATGCCAAAGAAGGTCAGCGTCGTGGCCGAAAAAAGGAGAACCAGGCCGAACAGCCAATGCCACGACCGGCACAGCCGCCGCACCAAAGGATAGAGAACGATGGCCCAGAAAAAAGGCAGAACGATCGAGGTTCCCCACAGAAACATAACGTAGAGCGGCTTATCCGCCGACGGCATGAACCACTCCTTCCGCGGGTCCCGTACCCCGCTCCTTTTTGAAAACCGCCGCAAGGCTCAAGGCCACGGACGGCTTCTCTTCCAGCCGCAGGCCCGCCGCACACGCCGCGGACATTTCCGTCTCGAATTCGGCGGCCGTCACGCGGCGCGTTCGGAGCGACGCGCGAGCCGAGCGGAGACCGAGGGCATTCGGTGTCCGATGCGCCGGCTCGTGGAGCGATGTCTGCTTTCGGTGGCTCGGGCGCCAGCATGAGCGCCGGTCGCCACAGCTCCGCAGCACCGGCCTTCGATCCGATGGAGGCCGACGACGATTTCCTCGACGAAGAGACGACGAAAGTCAAAGAGCTGCCCGTCTCGGATTTTCCCGACGCCGCGGCCACGGTGGTTTCGAAAGACGTGTCGCCTTTCGTTCGTGAGCGGCAGCTCACGCCGGTCGTTCCAGCGGTCGCGCCTTCGCGGTCACCGCTCGAGGATGCCGTGCCTGACCTCTTCGACGAAGACGACGTCGACGACATCGATACCTCGGCCGACGACATGATCGATCCGAGGCTTCTCGATCCCGCCGCGGCGGCCGTTCCGCCACCTGCTGGCGGAGTCTCCGATGCCGGTCCCGTCGCCGCTGCCGTGTTCGACGTGCCCAAGGCCGCGCCGGCCGTCGAGGATCCGATTCGAGTCTCCCGAAAGAAGAAGACACGCGGCTGGCTCGCCGTGCTTCTGCTGATGCTTCTGGTGTTCGCGGCCGCGGTCGCAGCGCTTCGGCTCGGTTTGCTCGATGACGTCCTCGACCGGTGGTTGCCGGAGCTCTCGCTGCCCGAGTCGCTTGCGGCGGTCCCGCCGCTCGGCGCGGCGGCGGTCCAGGTCACGCCGGGTGCCGATGTGGCGGTGCCAACGGGCTCGGACGAGGCGCCGCAGGCGCCGAGCGCGACACCAGCCGCGGCCCAGGACGCCCCGGTGGAAGCGCAACCCGAGGCCGCACAGCCCATCACGGCGGACATGATCGCGCTCCGGGTGCTGTCGGTTCCGTCGGGCGCCTTCGTCAGCATCAACGGCAAGGCAGCCGGCCGAACGCCCTTGGTCGTCGAGCACGCCGCGGGCACCGAGCTTTCGATCTTTTCGAAGGCGCGCGGCTTCTTGGCTCGCCGTGAGAAGATCGTGGTGCAAGCCGGCCAGGATGCGCTGAAGCTGGTGCTTTCGCCCTTGCCCTTCGTGATCGAGGTCGTGACCGATCCCCCGGGTGCGAACATCACGGTCGCGGGCGTGGGAAGCGCAATCACGCCCGCCAAGGTCGAGCTGACGTCGTTCACGCAATCGCTCGACGTCGAGATCTCGAAGCCGGGCCACGAAACCGTTCGCAAGTCGGTGGCACGCAAGAGCTTCGTCGAGGAGCCACGCCGCATGGTCGCCAAGATCAACGCGAAGCTGACTCCGGTGGGCACGCCTGCCCAAGCGCAAGCACCCGCCGCCGAGGAGCCGGTCGCGGAAGCGGCGCCCGAGACCGCCGAACCCGCCGAGCCACCGGCTACAGAAATCCCCGCCGACGCCGCGCCCTAGGCTTGCGGTAGAGCAACCGGATGCACACGAGGCCCGCCAAGAAGCCTCCGATGTGCGCGAACCAAGCCACTCCGCCGGCGCCCTCCGCGATCATGCCGAGGGACAGGTAACCCTGTACGAGCTGGAGCACGAACCACAACACGATGAAGATCGCAGCCGGGAGCTCGACGAAGTGAATGAAGATGAAGATCGGGATGAGGGTGACCACCCTCGCATGCGGAAACAGAGTCACGTAGGCCGCGAGGACGCCTGAAATCGCGCCCGATGCGCCGATCATCGGGACGGTGCTGTCCGGGTCGACGATGATTTGGCCGACCGCGGCGCCGATGCCGCAAAGCAGATAGAACACGACGAATCGGCCTCGTCCGAGCACGTCTTCGATGTTGTCTCCGAACACGTGGAGGAACAGCATGTTGAGCCCGACGTGAAGCACGCCTCCGTGTAAGAACATGCTGGTGAAGGGGGTGATCCAGCTGCCGAGGGCGCCGCCTTCCATGCGGGTCTCACCCCAGTTCCCATGAACCATGACCTCCGGAATGATTCCGAAGCGCATCACCACCTCTTCGGCTTCGCGCTGCCCGAGGCTCAGCGTGCCGAAGAACACCACGAGGTTGGCCGCAATGAGAGCCCAGGTGACGATCGGGGTGCGACGGGTCTGATTGATGTCGCGAATCGGGATCACGTGTCTACGGTCTATAGCGCGGGCCCGGGGCAGCGGCAGTCGCTCGTGCTAGAGCAACCCCATGGACGCCGGCCATTTGCTCGGACCCCGCGGACCGTTGGCCCGCGGAGCTCCTGGCTACGAGCATCGCCCAGGCCAAATTCGAATGGCTCGGACCATCCAGGACGTGCTGACGCATGATGGGGTCGCGCTGATCGAAGCCGGTACGGGAACCGGCAAGACATGGGCGTATCTCATCCCTGCGGTGCTCAGCGGCCGGCGCGTCCTCGTCTCGACCGGTACCCGGGCGCTGCAAGATCAGATCATGGATCGGGATCTACCGGCGCTGCGGCGGCACCTCGGCCTCGAGATCGACGCGGCTTCGGTGAAGGGGCTCAGCAACTACCTGTGCCTGCGGCGCTTTGGAGAGCTCGCCCGCAGCGCCGATGCCGCCCAAGATCGCTTTGCACGCTCGCTGCCCGTGGTGCGCGAATGGATCGAGACGACCGCCTCCGGGGACCGCGCCGAGCTCGCCACCGTGGCCGAGGAAGATCCGATTTGGGCCCGGGTGGTCAGCGGCTCGGACACGCGCATCGGCGTCCGCTGCGACCATTACGACGCCTGTTTCGTCACCCGAGTGCGCCGCCGTGCCGAGCAAGCGCAGCTGGTCGTGGTCAATCACCACTTGTTCTTTGCCGACCTGGCGCTGCGGGACACGGGCTTCGCCTCGGTCTTGCCCGATTACGACGCGGTGGTGTTCGACGAAGCGCACCAGATCGAAGACACCGCCACCCTGTTCTTCGGCTCCCGACTTTCGGTCGCCATGATCGAGCGGCTGGCCCGCGATGCGCGCTCGGCTCTGGCCGGATCCGGGACGCAGGCACGCGACGAACGGCTCCTCGATGCGGTGCTGCATCAGGCTTCGAGCTTCTTCCAGGCCCTGCCTCTCGATGGGCAAGGCGCGCGCGTTCCACTCGCGCCGGAGGCCGTGCCCGAGGAGGCGCTCTTCGCGCTCGACAACGTGCTTTGCGAGCTCGCCGCCTCCTGCCGCAATCGCCGCCCGCCGCGCGAGAACGTGCTCCAGCTCGCCCGCCGCGCCGACCAGCTTCGGGACGCGCTCGGGTCGCTTCATGCGCCTGGCCAGGTGAGCTGGGCGCTGGGGTCGGGCCGCGGCGTTTCGGTCGGCTCGAGTCCCATCGACGTCGGCCCCCTCTTGCGTGAGCGCTTGCACGACCGCGTCCCCTGCCTCGTCTTCACGAGCGCGACCTTGACCACGGGGGGCAACTTCGCATTCGTGAAACGACGACTCGGCATCGACAGCGAGGTGAGCGAGGAGGTCGTCGAGTCCCCGTTCCACTACGAGACGCAAGCGGCGCTCTACGTGCCCGATCACCTACCCGATCCGCGCGCATCGGAGTTTCCCGACGCGGCGGCCACCGAGATCCTCGAGCTCATCCGCATGTCGGGAGGCGGTGCGTTCGTGCTCTGCACCTCGCTCCGAATGATGCGACTGCTGGCCAAGCGGGTCGGAAACGAGCTCGACTACGAGTGGTTCGTCCAAGGCGACGCACCCAAGCAAGTGCTGCTCGACCGCTTCCGCGACCAGGGCAATGCGGTTCTCTTCGCGACCGCGAGCTTTTGGGAAGGGGTCGACGTCCCCGGCAGCGCGCTTCGCCTGGTCATCATCGACAAGCTGCCTTTCGAGGTCCCGAGCGATCCGGTGGTCGCGGCCCGCTGCCGGCGCATCGACGAGGGCGGCGAATCCTCCTTCATGCGCTACCTCGTGCCTTCGGCGGCGCTTTCTCTCAAACAAGGCTTCGGCCGGCTCATTCGCACCACCCAGGACCGGGGCGTGGTCGCGATTCTCGACTCCCGCATTCGGAAAAAGGGCTACGGAAAGGTCTTCCTACGCAGCCTGCCTCCCGCGCGCGCGTGCCACAGCCTCGACGACGTTCGGGACTTCTTGATCTCCCAAGCCGCAACGCCCAACATGACCTCTCGATTCGCCTGAGGAGGGACCCGTGACCGAAGCCGCCGTCGAAATGCAGGGCTCCGCTGCCATTCCGGAAGCCCAACACCGCATCGAGCCCACGTCTCAATCCAGCCTGGATGAGGCGCTGACCGTCCTCGAGGCACACAAGCACGAATGGGCGGCCCTCGACATCGACGAGCGGATCGAGCTCCTCGAACAAATGCGGGACGGCGTCGTGCGGGTCGCCGAAGACTGGGTTCGGGCATCCGTCGAGGCCAAGGGCATGACCTTCGGGACCGCCGAGGAGGGAGAGGAGTGGATGGAGGGTCCGGCGACCACCCTTCGCAACATCATGCTCCTCATCGCCTCACTCCGGGACATTCAGGAGCACGGGGTGCCACAGCTCCCGAAGCCCGCGTTCGCACGGCCCGACGGCCAGGTGGTCGCCCCGGTGCTGCCGGCCAACGTGTGGGATTCGATCCTGTTCCAGGGCTTCACCGCCGAGGTCTGGATGCAGCCGGAGGTCACGCTCGACACGCTGCGCGAGAACCAAGCCGCGTTTTATCGCGATCCGAGCCCCAAGGGCCGCGTGGCGCTGGTGCTCGGCGCGGGCAACGTCGCCTCGATCGGTCCGATGGATGCGCTCTACAAGCTCTTCGTCGAAGGGCAGGTGGCGCTGCTCAAGATGAATCCCGTCAACGAGTACCTCGGCCCCTTCATCGACGAGGCCTTTTCGGCGCTCCGGGAGCGCGGGTTTTTTCGCGTGGTGTACGGCGGGGCGGCCGAAGGCGACTACCTATGCCAGCACGACGCGGTCGACGAGATTCACATCACCGGGTCGGACAAGACCCACGATGCGATCGTCTTCGGGGTGGGCGAAGAAGGCGCACGGCGAAAGTCCGCCAAACAGCCGCGAAACGAGAGGCGCCTGACCTGCGAGCTCGGCAACGTGAGCCCGATCATCGTCGTGCCGGGCCCATGGTCCCAAAAAGATCTCGATTTCCACGGGGTCAACATCGCGACCTCGGTCGTGAACAACGCCGGATACAACTGCTCTGCAACCCGGGTGGTGATTCAGCACGATCGCTGGAACCAGCGCGAGTCGCTCCTTCAGTCGATGCGAAAGGCCTTCGAGCGGGCCGAAGACCGAAGGCCCTACTACCCCGGGTCCGAGGAACGGCAGCAACTCTTTCTCGAGCATCATCCCGATGCGGAGCTCTTCGGGGCCCGCGGCGAAGGGCACGTGCCTTGGACCTTGATCCACCACCTCGACCCCAACGACCCGGACGAGATCTGCTTTCGGACCGAGTCGTGGTGCGGGCAGACCAGTGAGGTGGCGCTCCCGGGTGATTCGATTGCCGACTACATCGACAACGCAGTGGCGTTTTGCAACGAGCGGGTTTGGGGCACCCTGAACTGCAGCATCTTCGTTCATCCGAAGTCGCTCAAGGATCCCGAGGTGGCCGAGGCGGTCGACCGGGCGATCGCGAACCTCCGGTATGGGGCCATCGCGCTCAATCACTGGGCCGGGCTGGCCTTCGCGATGGTCACGCCCACCTGGGGCGCGTTCCCCGGGCACGCCAAGGAGGACATTCGCTCGGGCCAGGGCGTCGTCCACAACACCTACATGTTCGACAAGCCGCAAAAATCGGTGGTACGCGGCCCGTTCCGCGCCTTCCCGAGGCCGGCTTGGTTCATCGACAACAAGACCGCCGCCGAAGTCGGACGCAAGATGACGTACTTCAACGCGGACCCCTCTGTCACGCGCCTTCCCGGGCTCATCTGGTCGAGTCTCTTCGGCTAGCCTTTGGCCTGCTTCCGCAGGTCCTCGTAGCTTCGCCCGGGCTCCGGCTCCGTCGCCACCTCGAGCCCCTCGGCTTCCCAACCAGGCTCGAGGACCTGCCCGAACGCGTTGCGCGTGCCGTCGAGCCCCGCGCGTTGGTCGACGACGGTCTGGAAACCCGCCTGAAGAAGCGCGCGCGCCGCGGCGAGCGAGCGATTGCCGGTCCGGCATCCGACGACGAGCTTCGCGTCTTTCGGAAAGACCGCCTCGACGACGGCCAGGAAGTCGGGGTTGGGCTGCATGCCCGAGGGCGTCGCGTGCATCAACGGAACGTTGTACGCGCCTGGGGGGTGTGCGACCTCGAACTCGGGAATGGATCGAACGTCGAGATAGACGAAACCCTCTTCTTGGAGGAGGCGCTCCGCTTCCTGCGGGGAAACCCGTTTGACCGTCATGAGCGAGATCTAGGCGCCCCGGCTCCGCGCGCAAGCCATCGATCAGCGGCCCGCATCCCGCATGAACAGGCTCTCGAGGCTTTGCCTCTCCGGGATCAGCGCGTCGAGCCGTGCCCCCGCCGCGTTCGAGATCCGCAAGATCTCGTCGACCGCCTGCTGGCCCTCGGCCTGCAAGGTCAGGTAGCCGTGACTGTCCTCGAGGATCGCCGACCGCGAGGCCAGCGAGTCCCGAAGCGCCTTCGAAGCGCCGCTCAGGCGAATCTCGACCCGGCGTCCGGCAGACTCCAGAAGGTCATGCACCTTGCCCTCGGACGTGATGACGCCGCGTTGCATGATGACGACACGATCGCAGAGCAGCTCGACGTCGCTCAGGATGTGGCTGGTGAACAGGAGCGTCTTCCCCCGTGCGCGCTGCTCCATCAGCAGGTCGCGCACCTCCTTTCGGCCGATCGGATCGAGCCCGCTCATCGGCTCGTCGAGGATCAGGAGCTCGGGGTCGTGCAGGAGCGCCTGCGCCAGACCGATCCGTTGCATCATGCCCTTCGAGAACTTTCCGATCGGACGATCCACCGCGTGCCGCAGGCCGACTTTGTCGACCATCGCTTCGGCGCGTTCGCGGCGCGCGTCGGCTCCAAGCCCCACCAAGCGCCCGCATAGATCCAAGAACTCCAAGGGCTTGAGGTACTGATACACGTAGGGGTTTTCCGGCATGTAGCCTACGCGCGTCGCGACCTCGCGGTCGCCAGCGGGTCGGCCGAAGATCCGAATTTCGCCGCGTGTCGGGAAGATCAGCCGCAAGACCGACTTGATCGTCGTCGTCTTGCCCGCGCCGTTGGGGCCGAGGAGCCCGAAGATCTCCCCTCGGCTCACCGAGAAGCTCACGCCGCGAACCGCCTCGACGCGCTTTCGAAAAAAACCGATGTGGAAGGTCTTCACCAATCCTTCCACCTCGAGCACGCGATCGTCAGTCACCGAGCACTCCCCGCAGCGCTCCGATCACCTGCTCGACCTCGGCGTTGCGCATTTGGGGATAGAGCGGCAGGGCGATCGCCCGCGTCGCGATGTGCTCTGCGATTGGCAAGGAAGCCGGGTTGCCGGCAAAGCTTCCGAGCTTGTGAATCGCATGGGATAGGACGCCCGTCTCGACGCCACGCTCGGCCATCTTCTCACGGACGGTGTTCCGGTCGTGGCCGTGGGGCAGCACGACCCCGAAGGTCTGGTAATTGGACTCTGCCCCCTCGGGGGTCTGCTGCATCCGGACCTCGCCCTCGAGCGCTCCGTGGTAGACGCTCGCCAGCTCGCGACGGCGTGCGACGATCTCGTCGAGCCGTTTGAGCTGTGCAAGCCCGAGGGCCGCCGCCATCTCGGTCATTCGAAAATTCCCGGCGGCCACGACGAACTGGCCGCGCAACTGGCCGTGATTGCGGAGCATGCGGAGCTTCTCGGCGATGTCTTCCTCGTCGGTGAGGCACATGCCGCCTTCGCCGGTCGTGAGGAGCTTGCGCGGGTGAAAGCTGAGGCAGGAGATCGTGCCGAGACTCCCGCAGGGGCCGTTCGGGAATCGGCTTCCCAAGGCGCACGCGGCATCCTCGATGATCGGCAAGGCTCCGAGGGCTTGCCGAATCTCGGCCGCGCGGGCCGGGTTCCCGAATTGATCGATCACGATCGCCGCTTTGGTTTGTGGCGAGCGCGACTCTCGGAAGGCCTCGGGCATGCCGTTCCATTCGTCTTCCTCGACGTCGACGAACTGGACCTTCGCGCCTGCCATCCGCACGGCATGCGCGGGGCTCGGCCAGCTCAACGCAGGGCACAGCACCTCGTCCCCCGGACCGACCTGCAAGACCTTCAGCGCCAGTTGGAGCGCCGCGGTGCCGCTCGAGACGGCGACCGCGTGCTTGCGACCCACCAGCGCAGCCACCGCGTGCTCGAAGCGCTCGACCAGTGGCCCCTGGACGAGCTGTCCGGACTCCAGCACGGCGGCGACGGCACGCTGCTCGTTCTCGCCGATCCACGGTTTCGCTAGGCGAATCAAGGCCTCCGCATTGTATCAGCCCGGGTCGACGAAGGCCCAGATTGCGGGGTCTACGCGCCGGGCTCAGGCTAACGAAATGGATCTGGCGCGAAAGCTCGACGCGATGGAGCGGGCGCTGACGCGAATGGGTGTTCGGCTTTTGGAAGAGGAGCTTCCCGAGGAGGCGCACATCGACGGTGGCCTCTGCCAAGTGGCCGGGGAGACGGTGCTGTACGTTTCACCAGGTGCGCCCCCGTGGCGTCGCGCACGGGTCCTGCAGCAAGCGTTGCGCCGGCTGCCGCATCGGGACGTCTGGCTTCCGCCCGAGGTGCGGCAGCTCCTCGAAACCGAGGATTTCGCCGACGACCCGGGCGGGCTGTTAGGATGGAAGCGAAGGGACGAGGACGAGCGTTGAGTGGGCTTGGCTTGATACTTTCCGGCGGTGGCGCGCGTGGGGCCTACGAGGTGGGCGTGCTGGAGTACATCTTCAGCGAGTTCGCCGACGGCCGTGGCGTGCCCCCCAAAGTGGACCTGATCTCGGGCACCAGCGTGGGCGCGGTGAATGGGACCTTCATCGCTTCCGCCATTCACGACATTCCGAGCGGCGTCCGGCAGCTCGTCTCGGTCTGGACCAGCCTCGAGCTCGCGCACGTCCTCGGCTTCGGGCTCCGGCAGGCGGCCGGGTTGTATCGGGTCTTGCTCGGAGGCGCTGGGCAGGCCCGCGGTGTCTTCGACCCGGCTCCTCTTTCGGCGATGGTCGGCCGCACCGTCCAGTGGCGGAGGCTTCGACAGAACATCCGAACCGGTACGCTC
Source organism: uncultured Sandaracinaceae bacterium (assembly GCA_964495565.1). Classification (GTDB taxonomy): domain Bacteria; phylum Myxococcota_A; class Polyangia; order Polyangiales; family Houyiibacteriaceae; genus SG8-38. The sequence continues at coordinate 9,632 of CAZBWQ010000110.1, forward strand.
CGGGCGCTGACGGTGAGCACCACCCACGTAGGTACTGGACAGCCCGTGATCTTCGTCGACGCCGCGCCCGGCGTGGGCATCCCGCAGAGCCTCGGTCTGCACGCGCTCGTGCGGCGCGCCAAGATCGGACAGCACCACGTGCTCGCATCCGCCGCGATTCCCCTGATTTTCCCTCCCGTCGAGATCGGCGACGAGATCCACTGCGACGGCGGCCTCCGACTCAACACGCCCATGGGCCCCTCGGTTCACCTCGGGATGAACCGGCTCTTGGTCGTGGGGCTCTCGACGCCACACTCGCCCGATCGACGCGCCGTGAAAGACGGGGTGTATCCGGGCGCTACGTACATGCTCGGCAAGGTGCTCAACGCCTTCCTGCTCGATCACGTCAACACCGACCTGCTCGAGGTGCAGCGCATCAACGACTTCCTCAAGGATGGTGTGCGTGCCTATGGCCCGGAGTTCCTCCAACAGTTGAACGAGGCCGCGAAGGCGCGCGGTGCGTTGGCGCCCCGCCGGCTGTTGAGCTCCTTGGTCCTGCGTCCGAGCACCGACATCGGCCAGGTCGCTGCGGACTACCTCGCCTCCAATCGGGTTCGCTTTGGCAAGAGCCTCGGACGGGCCTTCATCAGCTTGCTCGACGTCGGCGCGGGAGGCGACGCGGATCTGGCGAGCTACCTGCTCTTCGACGGCGGATTTGCCGAGGCCCTCATCGAGATGGGACGCCGCGACGCGCATGCCCGCCGCGCCGAGATCGAGGCCTTCTTGTTCGAGGATCCCGACGCGTTTCTGTCCACAGCGCAGAGTGTGGGAAGCTTGGCGCATTCGGCGTCCAAGCCCCCGGAATAGAAAAGGCTTGGGCGGGTGTTCCTCGTGTGGAAAAATCGTGAATTACTGACCGCGCAGTCAGTGGTATTGTAATATTTTACCCATAACGTTGGGTGTGGTAGGCTCCAACAGTGGCTCAAACCAGCGTCGCGCACATCTCTGAAAACGCGACTCAACTCTCGCAGCGCCTCGTCCAAAACGTCGCGTTGGTCGTTCGCGGCAAGGAAGAAGTCATCAAGTTGGCGGTGGTTTCGCTGCTGGCGCGCGGACACTTGCTCCTCGAGGACGTCCCGGGTGTCGGAAAGACGACCCTGGCCCGCGCGCTCGCCGCGTCGATCGGGATCTCGTTTCGCCGCCTTCAATGCACCTCGGATCTGATGCCGACGGACGTGCTGGGCGGCAACGTGTTCAACCAGCTCAAGGGCACCTTCGAGTTTCGACCCGGTCCCATCTTCACGCAGGTGCTGCTCGCCGACGAGGTCAACCGCACCACGCCGAAGACCCAGAGCGCGCTTCTCGAGGCCATGGACGAGCGTCAGGTGTCCATCGACGGAGAGACCTACGCGCTCGAAGATCCCTTCTTCGTCGTCGCGACCCAAAACCCCCAAGAGTTTTACGGAACCTATCCGTTGCCCGAGTCCCAGCTCGACCGCTTCTTGTTGCGCCTGAGCATCGGCTATCCGCCGCCCGGCGTGGAGCGAGAGGTGTTGAACCGGCGCGGCGCCGATCCCGTGCAGAAGATCGACGCCGTCATGAGCGCCGGGGAGCTTCGCCACGTTCAACAGGCGGTCGACGC
>CAZBWQ010000111.1:0-10855 GCA_964495565.1 uncultured Sandaracinaceae bacterium
TGCTACCGTCTGCCAGCGTGAAGAAGACCTACGTCTTGGACACCAATGTGGTCCTTCACGACCCGTTAGCGGTCTACAAATTCGAGGACAACACGGTCGTTCTGCCCATCTTCGTCATCGAGGAGGTAGACCAATTCAAGAAAGAGCTGAGCGAGCTCGGCCAGAACGCGCGTCATCTCTCACGCATCCTCGACGAGCTCAGAAATCGCAACGGGCGCTCCCTGGACCAGGGCGTCCCGATCGAGAGCACCGGGGGAGAGCTGCGTGTCGCCGTGCCGCCCGAGATGCCCAACCGCTCGCGCGGGCCCGGAGAGATGGATCGGTTCATCTTGCAGATGGCGCTCGACCTACGGAACGAGAGCCCCGAACGTCCGCTGATCTTCGTCACGATGGACACCAACCTGAGGATCCGAGCCGACGCGCTCGGCCTACGCGCCGAAACGTACGAAGGGGGTCGGGTTTCCATCGACGAGCTCTATTCGGGCATCGTCACGGCCGACGTCGAAGGCGACCTCGTCGACCGCCTGGCGAAGCGAGAGAACATCGACGCGGAGGCCATCGGCGCGGCTCTCTATCCGCATGCCGGCGTGGTGCTGCGCGATCGCGATCGACCTCGACACACGGCGTTGGGTCGTTTCGATCCGAAGAGCTCCTCCGTCGTCCCCTTGCGTGTCGGAAGGGACGGCGTGTGGCGCGTTCGACCTCGCAACTTGGAGCAGTATTTCGCGCTCGACATGCTCTTGTCTCCGGACGTTCATCTGGTGACCTTGGTCGGCAAGGCAGGCACCGGAAAGACTTTGTTGACGATCGCAGCAGGCTTGCAGTCGGTCGTTCAAGATGGCGCATACAGCAGAATGCTGGTTTCTCGACCGATCTTTCCGATGGGTCGTGACGTCGGTTACTTGCCAGGAACCGTCGAGGAGAAGCTCAATCCCTGGATGCAACCGATTTTCGACAATCTGGAGTACATCTTCAGCAGTGGGCGAGGTCGGATCTCGGAGCATCGCAACTACGAAGAGCTCGTGGCTTCCGGAGTCATTCAAGTGGAGCCACTCACGTACATTCGAGGCCGCTCTCTACCCAATCAGTTCTTGGTGGTCGACGAGGCGCAGAACCTCACCCCACATCAAGTCAAGACCGTGATCACTCGCTGTGGAGCGGACACCAAGATCGTCCTGACGGGCGACCCGTATCAGATCGACAATCCTTACGTGGACGCAGCCAGCAATGGCCTGACGGTCGTGGCTCAGCGATTCCAGTCGGAGACGATCGCCGCCCACGTGACACTTTCCAAAGGAGAGCGAAGTGAGCTCGCAGAGCGCGCCACCCAACTTCTCTAGCGCTCGCGAGGCGCGGTGGCAGGCCGAGCTCGACGTCCTCGTGCGGCGTTTGCATGGGGAGGCGCGGGTCTTGGTCGGTGCCACGACGCACGGCGATCCCGCCGAGAGGCAGCGGCTGACCGATTGCGTCGCTCGGGGCGTTCACGCCAAGCCCCGATGGACGTGGAGACCCGTTCCCGTCGCGCGTGAGACCTGGTGCGACCTCGAGAAGGCACGGCTGTTGGCCGAGGGCTCGGTGGCCGGCGATCTCTACCTCGCACGCCTCGAAGAGCTCGAGACCGAGTTGCTGCTTCTCGAATCACTCGGCCGCGCGAAACAGGTGAGACCGATGGCGGCACGCTTGTTCGGAACCGGTAGCGAGCGTCTTTTCCCCGATGCCGAGCAGACCGGGCTCGATGCGGCACACGAAATCCTGAGCCACCTCCCCGTGGAGGTGGAAGCCAAGACGATTCCGGCGACATCGTCCGTCGGTGTGAGCCTTCGGGATCTGATGCTGGCATACGCCAAGCACGTGGGTCTTCACATCGCGGTTCGCGTCGACCCCCGCCTCATCGCCAACGCAGCCGTGGGCGAACGAACCGTCTTCATCGCGAACCGTTCCTTCGGTGCACGGGAGTCTCAGCGGCTGGCGACGCACGAAGTCTACGGGCATCTCGTATCGGCCTTCAACGGACGAGCTCAACCCATCGGCATCTTCGCCGTCGGAACCGCCGGATCGTTTGCCGACCAAGAGGGGTTGGCGATTCATCTCGAGGAGCTCGCCGGCCATCTGAACGCCGAGCGCCAGCGCACACTCGCCGGTCGCCTGCTCGCTACTCACGCGATGCACGCTGGCGTTTCGTTCGGCGATGCGGCCCTCGCGTTGGTCCGTGAGCATGGGTTTGCGCCCGCGGCTGCCGTCACGTTGTGCGAGCGCGCGTTTCGGGCGGGTGGCGTGGCGCGCGACGCCGTGTACCTGGTTTCTTGGCTTCGGGTGCGCCGCGCCGTGGAGCTCGCCGAGGTCGCGATGTGGGAGCTTCAGCTCGGCAAAGTCTCGTTGGGCTCACTGACCGAGGTGAGGCGGCTCGGACGCCTCGGGAGCGCGCAACCTCCGATCTACCTGTCGAATTTGGCTAGGAGCCGGGGCAGAATCGGGGCAGGCACCAGCTCGGAGATGTCCCCGCCGAGCTTGGCCACCTCTTTGACCAGAGTCGACGCGACGTAGAAGTACGCGTCGTCCGCCATGATGAACACCGTCTCGACACCCGGATTGAGATGTCGATTCATGTTCGCCATCTGCAGCTCGTACTCGAAGTCCGCCACGGCGCGAAGCCCGCGAAGGATCACGTGCGCGTTTCGCTTTCCCGCGTAGTTGACCAACAAGCCGTCGAAGCTGTCGACCTCGACCCGCTTTGGATCGGCCCCCATGTCCACGATCGTCTCCCGGATCATCTCCATTCGTTCGGCGACCGAGAACAAGGGCCGCTTCGCCTCGTTGTTCAAGACGGCGACGATGATCTTCTCGAACGCGACCAAACCGCTCTTGATGATTGCGGTATGACCTTTGGTGATTGGGTCGAACGACCCAGGATAAACGGCAACGCTCACAGACTGCCTCTCTCGGGCGCGTAGAAACCTAGGCTGATTCGCGTTTGACCATAGCGGTACTCGGCGTCCGAAGCGAGCCCAATCGGCCAAATCCATTCGTGGGCGGCCGCATGCTCGACGACGACCCAAGCCCCGGGCTCGAGCCGACCCGAGCGCATGAGCTCGCTCAACAAGCTGGGAACTGCTTCGGTTCTGGAGTAGGGCGCATCCGCGAAGATCAACGTGAAGCGCTCGGTAGCCTCGGGAATTCGACGAACGGCGTCGGGCGCACGGCTCAGAAGATTCGCGCGGACCACGTGGACCCGGTGCATCAACCCGAGCTCCTCGGCGCTCTTGCGAAGCTGGCGGATCACCGTCGGATCGTGATCGACGACTACGGCGGTGGATGCACCTCGGGAGAGCGCTTCGAAGCTCAAGGCCCCGGTGCCGGCAAAGAGATCCAACACGCGCGCATCGTCGAAAGCCCCCCGCGCGTCGAGCGCCGACGCGACCGCCTCCCGGACGCGATCCGCCGTGGGCCGCGTACCTCGTCCGCTTGGCGCCCCAAACCTTCTGCCGGAGAGCGTGCCGCCGATGATTCGCATGTCTTGGGAGCGTGGAAGGTAGTGAAAAAAACCGGGGCGCGAAATGAAGGGAACGCGGCGCCCTGCGTCTCAGGAGCAATTGTATCATCCACTACCAAATGCTACCCCCCATGGGTTAGTCGGGAATTCCACCGAGATGCGGAAAGTCTGCCTTCGTTGCGGTTCGAAATTCGTACACGAAGCGCAGTACTGCCCGCACGACGGCAGCTTGCTGCTGGCCGATGACGAGATTCCGGACCCCCTCATCGGAACCGTCCTGCTCGAGCAGTTCCGCATCGACGAGCAGATCGGCACCGGGGGGATGGGCACGGTGTACCGCGCGCATCAGATCACCATGGGCCGAGACGTCGCCGTCAAGGTCCTGCGACAGGAGCTTGCTCGGGACGGCCAGGCGGTCGCGCGTTTCGAGCGCGAAGCCAAGCTCGCGATCTCGCTCGATCATCCCAACCTGGTGCGGGTGTACTTGTCTGGGCGGCTGCCCGACGGTCGTCTCTACATCGTGATGGAGCTCCTGGAAGGCCGATCCCTGGCCGACGAGCTCGATCACTTCGGGGCGCCCTCGATCGAGCGGGCCGTCCTGCTCATCATGAAGCTCTGCGCGGCGTTGGGCGCCATGCATGGCTCGGGCATCATTCATCGGGACATCAAGCCGGAGAACGTGTACCTGGTCCGGCGCGGGCGTGACGAGGACTACGTGAAGCTCGTCGACTTCGGGATCGCGCGTGTGTTGCAGGCCGAGAGCGGGGCCCCGACGACCACGCAAAACGGTCGCGTATTCGGGACGGCAACCTACATATCGCCCGAGGCTGCGACCGGAGACGAGACCGATGCCCGAAGCGACATCTACTCGCTCGGCGTGTTGGCCTACCAGTTGCTCACCGGCGAGCTCCCGTTCGAAGGAAGCACCGCAGGGGCGATCTTGATGCAGCACGTGCACCAGGCGCCGCCGCCTCTGCGTACCAAGGGCAAGGGCGCCGAGGTCCCCGAGGGACTGGCCCGCATCGTCATGCGTGCACTGAGCAAGGATCCCGCGGAGCGACATCAGTCCTTGGCGGAGTTTTTGGATGCGGTGGCGGAGGCGGCGAGCCGAGCCGGATTGCTCCGCGATGCGCGTCCGCTCCTGCTCGGAACGGTGTGGGGAGACGAGCTTTTGGCGCCCGGCTCGTACCTCGCGGATCTCCTCTCTTCGAGCAACCCACCCAGCGCGCCTGCGGCGGTAAGCGAAACCCCGCCTGCCGTCTTCGTGCGCGACCCGCGAGAAGAGGCTCTGCTGTCCTCTGCACCCAAGCCCTTCGAAACCACGGCGCACGATCTAGCTGTGGTTCGGCGAAGCAAGCGGCGAAAGCGGGGTTGGCTTTGGACGTCGATCGCGATGGTGGCGCTCGTTCTCGTCGGCGTCGCAGCAAGCGCTCATTGGCGTCGATCTTCGGTTAAAGCGCTTCCCGAGTCCAAAGCGCCCGAACGGTCGGCGTCGGCGTCGCAGCTCGCCGCCGAGCCTCTTCCGATCGACGCTTCGCTCGTGGAGACGCTGCCGGTGACCGATGGGCCGCCCATGACCGACGCGCCGCCCGCGACCGATGTGTCGGGCACTTCTGCCGAGACCGGTCTCGAAGGGCGCGTTCCAGAGCCGGCGGAACGAGCCGAGGCTTCCTCTCCCCCGCCCCCGAGGGCTTCGAAGAAGCGACCCACGCCGGCTCGGGCCCAACGCGACAAAGCCCGCGACGCGGCTTCGGGCTCTTCGGTGTCCACCGACCGCTCCGCGGACGGCTCAGACACGAATCGCTCCCCTGCATCGTCGTCCGCGGTCGAGCTCGAGCCCGACGAGGGGATCGACTGGACGGTTCCCGGCTTTCCAGACGAACGAGCCACGGGCATGCCGGACGCGCCTGCGCGCAACCCGATCGTCATCGACGAGCCGCCCACGCGTTGACCCGATCAGCGGTCTTCGAGCTGTGCCTCGAGGGCTTCGGGATCGGTCACCGGGGCCTTGCACACGAAGCGTCGGCACACGTACGCCGTGCCGCGTCCGTCGATTTGCGGCCGATTGGCGAGAAGCGGGATGGGCTGCGTCTCGGCTGGCGGCGCGGCCGCGACGACTTGGAAAGGACGGTATCCTCGCCGCACGACTCGGAGCAGCGGCTCGAGCTGGCTCTCATTGCCGATCAGCGCGACTTCCACGGGCTCGCTCAGCATCAGGGTAGTCGCGACCAGCCACTGTCCGAAGGCCGAAGGATATTGCCGCATCAGCTTGACCATCTTCGCGATGCTCTCCTCGGCCAATCGCCAATATCGTCCGTCGCCGGTGAGCAGATCGAGCTGCAGCAGGACCGTCACAGCCATTGCGTTGCCGCTCGGCACGGCGTTGTCCTGCAGGTCTTTGGGTCTGTGGAGCAGCTCCTCGTGATCGTCGGAGGTGTCGTAGAAACCGCCATCGTCGCGATCGCGGAAGTGCGCGATCATTCGATCGGCGAGCTCCCTGGCCCACTCGAACCAACGCGGATCGAAGGTGGCTTGATGGAGGGCGAGCAGCCCGTCGGCCAGGCTCGCGTAGTCTTCGAGGTACGCGTTGTATTTCGCTCGCGAGCCCGCCTTCCAGGTTCGGAACAGCCGGCCGGACTCGTCACGCATCGTGCCGTGCAGGAACTCGGCATTGGCGGTCGCGGCATCGAGGTAGTCCTTCCGACCGAAGGCCGCCCCCGCGTCGGCGAGAGCGCCGAGCATCAGACCGTTCCAGGCCGTCAAGACCTTGTCGTCGAGCCCGGGCCATACGCGCTCGGCCCGAATTCGATGGAGCTTCTCGCGTGCATTCTTCAGTCGTTCTCGGAGGTCGTCCGGATCGACGCCGAGTTGCGCCGCGAGACCCTCGGGCTCGAGGTGAAGGTGCAAGATGTTCTTCCCTTCCCAGTTGCCCTCGTCCGAGACCCCATAGACTCGCATGAAGGTCTCTGCGTCGTCGCCTAGCGCCTCTCGGATCTCGCCCGCAGACCAGACGTAGAACTTTCCTTCCTCACCCTCGCTGTCGGCATCCTGACTGCTGTAGAAGCCACCGTCCTCGTGACGCATCTCGCGCAGCACGTAGTCCAGGGTCTCTTCTGCGATACGACGGTAAAAGCCGTTCCCGGTGACCTGCCAAGCGTGCACGTAGAGGCGTGCCAGTTGCGCGTTGTCGTACAACATCTTCTCGAAGTGCGGCACCAACCAACGAGCATCCACGGAGTACCGCGAAAAACCACCGCCGAGCTGATCGTAGATGCCCCCACGCGCCATCTGCTTCATCGTGGTTTCGACCATGTTCGAGGCCGCCGAGTCCTCCTCACGAAGGGCCTCGCGCAACAGGAATTCGAGCGTCATGGGTTGCGGGAACTTGGGCGCGCCGCCGAACCCCCCCCAAGCTGCATCGAAGCTCTGTTCGAGCGCACGCAACGCGCCTCGGAAGATCTCCGGTTCGACGGGGCTCGGATCGAGCCCCAACGAAGACAGCCCCTTCAGCTGCGAGGTCACCTCACCGGCGCTGCTCTCCACGTTTTCTCGGTCGTTTTCCCAGGCCTCGCTCACGCCGGTCAAGATCTGACGGAAGCTCGGCATTCCGTACCGCGGCTCCTTCGGAAAGTAGGTGCCCGCATAAAACGGCTTGGTGTCGGGCGTCAGAAAGACCGTCATCGGCCAGCCTCCGCGACCCGTCATCGCGGTGACCGCGTGCATGTAGATGCTGTCGATGTCGGGACGTTCCTCGCGGTCGACCTTGATGTTCACGAAGCTCGCGTTCATCAGGGCCGCCGTTTCTTCATCCTCGAAGGACTCGTGCTCCATCACGTGGCACCAATGGCATGCCGCGTACCCGATGCTCAGGAGGATCGGTTTGTCACGCTTCTTGGCGAGCTCGATGGCTTCCTCGCCCCAAGGATACCAATCGACCGGATTGTTCACGTGTTGAAGAAGATAGGGGCTGGTTTCGTCTCGAAGATGGTTCGGCATGTCTAGGAAGTCTCTGGTACTTCGCGCGCAGCGGTCAACGGTAAGGCGTCAACGCCACGCGAACTTCGGTTGATCGAAATGGGAGACCCGTGTGCCGCGTCCGTGAATGGCGACCTCGCGAAACTGAAACACGACGGCAGCCGTCGGGGCGAAGATGTCCTGATCTAGGACGCGCACCGACAGAACCGGGCGCTCACTTTCCTCGAGATGGAACAACTTCGGGATGCCCGGGGCGTCGAGGCTCGCAATTGGAACCCGGTAGGCTTCCGCCACCTCCTTCGGATTCGGCCGAAGCGGCTCCTCGGTCCCCGCCCACACGATCACCGGCGTGATCACGAATCCCGATCGGGTGGGATAGTCGTCGAGCATGCCGAGCACGCGATCGGGGCTGCAGTCGAGCCCGACTTCCTCGTCGAGCTCGCGCAGCGCTGCAGTCGGTGCGTCCTCCCCACGATCGATGCGGCCGCCTGGAAGCGCCCACTGACCGCTGTGACGACGGAGCGACTGAACCCGCCGTGTGATCACGAAGCACGCCTCGCCCAGATCATCGGCGAGCACGGCCACCGCGACCGCCGCGGGTCGGAGCGCGGGATCCGTCGCAAAGGAGCGCTCGTGGGCAGCGAGATTGGCGGCAATCCGCGAGCGAAGCGTCTCGTCGGCTCTAAGCACTCGATCCCGGGATCTCGCGTAGTTGGTAGGAGCTCGACGCCACGGCCACCGTGACGCCGTTGGCGTCGCGCAATTCGCAATCCCAGCCGTAGTCGGCTTTTCCGTTTTGCTCGGCGACGGTCTGGATCTTCGCGGCGTCTTCGGGGTCCAGGCGAACCTCCACGGTGATGTCCGTGGTGGCCGGCTTCCGGAACTCGATGTTCATTCCCTTGATGATTGGATAGAATCGGCTGGCATCGAACGTCGAAAGAAAGATCGCCCCTCCAGGAAGCTCGGCCAACGTGAACAGGGCTCCTGCATACATCGTCCCGATGTGGTTGACGTTGGGCTCCAGAGGCATCCTCATCTTCACGTATCCAGGCTCGATCTGCAGCACCTCGACACCGCTTCGCGTGGCAAACGGAATGCTCTTCTCGATGACAGACTTCAAATCCATGACCCCGGTATAAAGTAAGAATCGGCGGCTGTGGAAGGCCCAACGACGACAAACGGAAAGAACGGAGCGAGCCATGCCGAAAGTCCTTTACGAACGAGACGGTCGCATCGCGCGAATTACGCTGAATCGGCCCGAGGTGATGAACGCGATCGACGACGAGCTGCCGGTGGAGCTCGCGGACTGCGTCGCGCGGGCCAACGCGGATTCGAACGTTCACGTGATCGTGCTGTCGGGGGCCGGTAGAGGTTTTTGCGCGGGCTACGATCTCGCGTTTTACGCCGAGGCGACGGGCGCGGCGGCCGGCACACAAGAGATGCCCTGGGACCCCATGAAGGACTACGCCTTCATGATGCGAAATACCGATCTCTTCATGTCCCTCTGGCGCTCCTACCGCCCGGTGATCTGCAAGGTGCACGGCTACGCCGTCGCCGGAGGATCGGACATCGCTCTGTGCTCCGACCTCATCGTGATGGCCGAAGACGCCCAGATCGGATACATGCCGGCACGGGTCTGGGGGTGTCCGACCACCGCGATGTGGGTGTATCGAATCGGGCCCCAGCGTGCCAAGCGCATGCTCTTCACCGGCGACAAGATCGACGGACGCGAAGCGGCGCGGATGGGGCTCGTTCACGATGCGGTGCCTGCCGACCGTCTCGATGCGGAGGTAGAGTCCCTCGCAGCGCGAATTGCGACCGTTCCCATCAATCAATTGATGATGCAGAAGTTGGTCATCAACCAAGCCATCGAGGCCATGGGCATGCGTCAGACGCAGATGCTCGCCACTTTGTTCGACGGCATCACGCGCCATTCGCCGGAGGGGCTGACCTTCAAGAGACGAGCGGAACGGGTTGGCTGGAAGCAGGCCGTGCGTGAACGCGACGAGGGATCGTTCGACTGGACGGCAAACCGCCCGTTCGACGAAGAGTCGCCCCGGTAGCGGCCCGCGGCTTCGAGGCCTAGGCTTCACCCATGGAAGTGGTTCCGGTTCCCTGTCTCAGCGACAACTATGCGTACTTGGTGACCTGCGGCGGTCGAACCGCGGTCGTCGATCCTTCGGAGGCCGACCCCGTGTTGAGGTCGCTTGCTCGCCAGGGCCTCGAGCTCAGCGAGATTTGGCTCACCCACCACCATTGGGACCACGTCGGCGGCATCGAAGCACTCATGGAGGAATGCAAGGTGCGCCACGTGCGAGGCTCCCGCTACGACGCCGAGCATCGCCGCATACCACGCCAGACCGAGGCGCTTTCCGAGGGCGACTCCTTCGAAATCGGTGGCGCGCGCGTCGAAATACTCGAGATTCCCGGACACACGCTCGGAGCCATCGCATACCTCGTCGAAGGCCACCTCTTCAGCGGCGATACGCTCTTCATCGCGGGTTGCGGTCGCGTGTTCGAAGGTACGATGGCCATGATGGCCGACTCGCTGTCCAAGCTTCGCTCGCTGCCCCCCGAAACCAAGATTTGGTGCGGGCACGAATACACGGTCAACAATCTTCGCTTCGCCAAGACGGTCGAACCCCACAATCCCGACGTCACGAGAGCGTTGAAGGAAGCTCTCGAGGCGCGCGAGGCGGGGCGATTCACCGTCCCCGGGCGCCTGCAGCGCGAGCTCCAAACCAATCCGTTCCTCCGGTTCGACGTTCCCCAGGTCGCCGACGGCAGGGACCCGGTTGCGTCCTTCACGGCCATTCGAGAAGCGAAGGACCGCTTCTAAGCGCGCATCCGGTCGATCGATCGTTTCATGATCGAAAGAGCCCACGCTCTCGGGGCGAGCTTGGAGAGCAAGCCGGTCGACAGCCGGTCTGCCCAGGTGGGCACGACCACCGGGCCCTTGCCGAGGGCCTCGAGCGCAGCACCCGCGACGGCCCGGGGCTCCGTGACCGGAATGTAGAAGGGCAACCCTTCGTGCAAGCCGCGATCCCGTACCGGCGCGGTGTCGGTCATCCCGGGGCAAACCGCCAAGACGTCGACGCCCTGCGCGTTCAGCTCGGACCACAGGCCGCAGGCGAGGTTCAGCCCGTAGCCTTTGGTCGCGGCATAGTTGCAGAAGTACGGAGAGCCAGAAAGCCCGGATGCCGAGGACACCACGACGATGCCGCCCCGATTTCGGGAGGCCATCGCGCGGCCCATCACGTGCGTGAGGATCAACGTGGCGCGGCAGTTGAGGTCGAGCGTGCGCAGATGGGTCTCGAGCGGCACGTCGAGGAACGGATCGAGCTGCGAAATGCCCGCGTTGTTGATCAACAGCCCGACCTCGTAGTCTTC
>CAZBWQ010000112.1:0-10748 GCA_964495565.1 uncultured Sandaracinaceae bacterium
AGACGGATCGAGCTTCTTCACCATGGCAGCGACGTCGTTGACGGCCTTCCAGATCGCCGGATCGTCGCCAGCACCGAAGCCCTCCATTTCGTTGCCGATGCCCCAAAGGAGGACCGCCGGATGATCTTTGTAGCGAAGCACGGTCTGGCGTGCGCGCTCCATCTGCTCGCGGACCTGGGCCTCGTCATCGTAGTCGAAGCCGTGGCGCTCGTGTCCGAGCCAGATGCCTACCGTCACCGACAGGCCGAGGGCGTGCGCCTCGTCGAGAAGGGGGCCAATGTCGTCGGCCCCCCAGGTGCGCACCGAGTTCGCGCCCGCGGCCTTCAGTCGCTCGAGCGAGCCACTTCCGCCGGCGCCGCGGATGAAATAGGGCTCGCCACCGCGCAGGAGCTGCCAGCCTTCGCCGGTTTGGCGCAGCTCGACGGGGATCGCCTTCGCCGAGGCGTCCGAGGACCACGAAGCCATGCAGACCGAGGCCAAGACGAGCGCGCGTCGCAGTGGGGTTAATCGGATACGAGCTCTCATGTCGAGGTTCGGCTTAGCGCAACACCAACTCCGCTTCGAGCTCCTCGAGGCTCTTTCCCTTCGTCTCGGGCAAAAGACGCATGACGACGATGAAACCGGCGATCGCGAAAAGTCCATAGATCAGGAACGTGACGCTGCTACCGAGATTCTCGAGCTCCCATGGAAAGACGAGCTGCACGACGAAGCTCATGGCCGAGTTGATCAACCCGACGAACGAGATGGCAAGCCCACGCACGCGATTCGGAAAGAGCTCCGAGAAAAGCACCCACATCACGGGGCCCAAGGAGAACGCAAAGCTCGCGACGAAACCGAGGATGCCCGCCAGGATGAGCATCGGGTTCACGTCGGTGGTCGCGAAGCCATAAGAGATGAGGAGCATGAATGCCGCAATGCCGATGAGCCCGGCGCCGAGCAGGGGACGCCGCCCGAGACGATCGACCGTGAAGATCGCAACCAGGGTGAAGACCAGATTCACGAGGCCCACCAGGACGGCCTGCATGAAGGACGCGTCCGTGCCGATGCCCGACTGCTCGAAGATCATCGGGGCATAGAAGAACACGGCGTTGATGCCGGTGATCTGTTGCAAGACGGCAACCGAGACGGCGACCACGAGAACGAGCTTCATGCCGGGCGCGAACAGCTCACCGAGCTTCCTAGGCTCCTCACGCCGCTCGGCGTCGAGGGAGGCTTTGACGGCCTCGATGTCTTGCTCCGCTTGGATGGGGCTGCTCACCCTCGCGAGCACGCACCGTGCCCGCGCTTCGTCGCCACGCATGATCAGCCAGCGCGGGCTTTCCGGAACGGCGAACAAGGCGACGAAATAAAAGATCGCCGGCAGGGCTTCGACGCCGAGCATCCAGCGCCAGCTCCAGTCGTCGAGGCGAAGGGCCTCGGCCCATGCGAGCTCGGCATGCCCCAACCGAAGGATCAGGTAGTTCGTGAAGAATGCGCTTGAAATGCCCACGACGATGTTGAGCTGGTTGAAGGAAACCATGCGGCCGCGCATCGAAGCAGGCGCGATCTCGGCGATGTACATCGGCGCGACGATCAGCGCGGCGCCGACACCGAGCCCTCCGAGCATTCGTGCAACGACCAGCGTGATGAAACTTGGCGCGACCGCGGATGCCACCGCGGAAATGGCAAACAAGACCGCCGCGATCTTCAAGACCGGCCGCCGGCCCAGCCGGTCGCTGAGCGGGCCGGACACCATCATCGCGAGGGTGGCCGTGAGGGTCAGCGATGCGACGGACCAACCGAGCTCGATCTTGTCGAGATTGAATTCGGACTCGATGAAGGTGACGACGCCGGAAATGACCGATGCGTCGAAGCCCATCAGAAAGCCGCCGAGCGCCACGGTGAGGGCGACTCGGATCGCGTAGCGCATTTCGGAGGTCATCTCGGGTGCCGAGCGGATGCCCGTTGGAACGAAGCCATGGTAGACTCGCGCGTCCGCGAGCATACGTGTCCGGCGGGAGGATGGCCTGTGTCTGGGGAGATCAACAAGGAGTTTTTCGTGCAGTCGCGGTCTAGCGCGGCGGCTGGGCTCAGGCGGTCGGGCTACAAGGTGCCGGGGTTCCCTGCGCTTCTCGGTACCGACTTTTCGGCGATGTCATGGGCCGACAAGGTCGAGCTTTTCCGCGGCATCCTTCGGCACAAGATTCACGGGCTTTCGTTCAGTCCGTACGTGGCAGGGCAGTCCCCTGGAATCGAAGTGGGCGAGAGCCAGATCCGGGCACGACTGGGCATCATTCAGCCCTATACGCACTGGATTCGGACGTTTTCGTGCATCGAGGGGAATCAGGAGACTCCGCGGATTGCCCACGAGCTCGGCTTGAAGACCATGGTGGGCGTGGGCTTGGGCGAGGATCACGCGGCCAACGAACGCGAGCTCGCCAACGGCATCGAAGTCGCTCGCGCCGGTCATGCGGACATCCTCGCCATCGGCAACGAGGTGATGCTTCGCGAAGACCTGTCGGAAGATGAGCTCATCGATTACATCGAGCGCGCCAAGTCGGCGGTGCCGAGTGTGCCCGTAGGCACGGTCGACGCCTATTTTCTATTCGAGAACCACCCCCGCGTCGCCCAAGCCTGCGATCTGCTCCTGGTCAACTGCTACCCGTTTTGGGAAAGCTGCCCGGCGGAGTACGCGTTGCTCTACATGAAGGAGATGTTCCGTCGGGCGCAAGCCGTGGCCGACGGCAAGAAGGTCATCATCAGCGAGACGGGTTGGCCAAGCGTCGGATCACCATTCGGTGACGCGGTCCCCTCCTACGACCACGCGCTCGAGTACTTCATCAGGACCTATCAGTGGGCACACGAGGATGGAATCGAGATCTTCTACTTTTCGTCGTTCGACGAGTCTTGGAAGGTGGGCGACGAAGGCGACGTGGGCGCCTACTGGGGGCTCTGGGACGAAGACGGAAACCTGAAATATGCGTGACGCCGCCCTCCCTCTCGTCCTTGGGGCGGTGTTGCTCGTCGTGCCGTCGATGGCCGGGGCCGACGGATCGGCGCATGCGCCTGGACGCAGCGAGTACCGTGCGCCGAAGGCGAGGCGCGCGCCCCACGTGGACGGCATCGCCGATGAGCCCATCTGGCGGCGCGCCCCTTGGCGCGCGATCGACCATCGGTGGCTCGGTCCCGAGCACTCGCCCGAGGACTTCAGCGGGCGCTTCAAAGTCGCGTGGACTCCGGAGAGGATTTACATCCTCGTCGAGATCGTCGACGACGTGCTCTTCGACAGCCACCGCGACCCGCTGGTTCAGTACTGGGACGACGACTGTCTGGAGGTCTTCATCGACGAGGATTACTCGGGCGGCAATCATCAGTACGACCACAACGCCTTCGCGTACCACATGTCCCTCGACAACCGCGCCATCGACATCGGCACCGACGAGAAGCCCCGTGACTACTCTCACCACGTCGAGAGTCGTTGGCGTGCGCATCCCCACAAAATCGTCTGGGAGCTCGGAATCGACGTCTACGACGACGGGTACGTCGATGGCTCCAGCAGGAACGAGCCGGTGCGGCTCGCCGAGGGCAAGGTGCTGGGCCTGATGCTCGCTTGGTGCGACAACGACGGGAGCGAGCTACGCGAAAACTTCATCGGCTCCGAGTCCGCGCCCGGGGAGCACAAAGATCGCGGATGGATCGACGCCGGAATCTTCGGGCGGCTCACCTTGGCGAAGTGAACGGCGACGCCACGGTGAGCCTAGTCGGCCCCTCGATTTACCGAGGGGTTCTCACGAAGCAAACGTTTCGGAGTCCGATCCACGTGGAACAAGCCCCAGTGCTTCTCGGCGCCGAGTGGAGCGCCGGGGTTGCCCTTCCACGGCTCGTCGAACGCCTCGAAGAAGAACACGGTGACGTTGGTTTGGTACGCCCACCGTTGCATCTCGCGGTAGTAACGCTCTTGAGCCGCTTCATTGGCTCGGTCACCGAATTCCTCGGCCACGGTTGCCCATCCAGCCTCGAGAATCGCCATCGGTTTGCCGGGGAGGGCGGCACGCACCTCGTCGATGTTCTCGATCGTGTACGCAAGGGCCTCCTCGATGGTTTTGCCCTCCCACTGCGGGTACGTGTGTACACCCAAAAAATCGACCTCCGCGGCTAGCTCGGCGCCTTCGCGAGCCCACCACACGTAGTTCTCGGCCACCGTCACCGGCTGATCGATGGCTGCCTTCACTTGCCGAACGTAATGAATGACTTTCTCCACGGGAACCATGTGGTCGTTCCAATCGACCAGCGCTTCGTTGGCGACGTTGACGGCCACCACCACGTCCTCGAACTCGCGTGCAAGCGCGATTCCACGCTCGATCTCGGCCTCGTTCTTCGCAGCGTTTGCCGTCAGCGTGTCGTTCGGGATCGGCTCATCGAGCCACGGGCAGCCTTCGTGATTGCTGACCTCTGCACTGAGCCACATTCCGAGAAGCACTTGGATGGGAAGGTCGTGCTCCCGGATCAGGGAAAGCGTGAGCCGGGAGTTCTCGCCCGCGTCGTAGAGCCGAATGAGCCGGAAATCGTGGGCCACGAGGATTTGCAGGTCTTCGAGGATCTCGTCGGCGCTCGGATTCACCGCGCCACTGCCGCGGTCTGGATGTTGGCCCTCGCGAAAACCCGAATACGCCACCGCCATCACCTCCCCCGCGATCAATGCGGAAGGGGGCTGTTGCCAATGCGAGAGCGAAGGGGTCGTGCCCATCGTGCTGGACGCGGAATGGCATCCCGCGACCGCGATGGCAACCGCCGCGAAGCCTTCCGTGGGTCTCGGCAAACGATGCATCCCGCCCTCAGCCTGCCGCTTGAATGGTGCCCCGTCGCTTCTCGAGCTGGAGACGCACCTCATGCGCCTTCTCCTCGGTGATTTCGTACGAAGCCACGATCCAGATCGCGACGGCGGAGGAAATCATCGGGACCCAAATGTCGAACAGCCGCATCCACAGGAGGGTCGCGGCGCTCTGCGCGCCTTCGAGCTCGACTTCGAATCCCGTGGCTTCGAGGAGGATGCCGCCTCCGGCAAGCGCCGCGGCCATCCCGAGCTTGACGACCCACCAGTAGATGGAGCCGAACATGCCCTCCCGGCGCTGATGCGTTTCGAGCTCGTCGAGGTCGACGACATCGGCAATCATCGAGCCCATCAGAGTGAAGAGCCCGCCGAGGCCGAAGGCCATCAAGGGGGCGGGAAGCATCACCAGCCAAGGGATCTCCGGGTTGTAGCACCACCACTTCATCGCATAGCCCACGATCGAAACGCCGGTCGACACGAAGAATGCGCGGCGCTTTCCAACCCTCGTGGCGAGCCAGGTCACGAACACGATCACGGCAAACGTCGAAACCGCGGAGATGGTGCCGGAGTAGCCGACGTATTCCGCACCCAAGACCTTGTCGCCGCCGAATACGTAATAGATGATCACGTAGAACTGAAACGACGAGATCAGCATGAAGCCGTTGAACACCAAGAAGGTGGCAACGCATAGCTTCAAGAAGGGCCGAAAGCGAAAAGTGGCCGCGAAACCCTTGAAGAACTTGGCCATGTTCTCGGCGAGCGGGTTACGTTTGCTGCCCTCGGTGCGGCTCGGCCCGTCGAGGTCGACGTCGCGCAAAAAGGCTTCGCCGGTGACTCGTTCGACGTGGAACGGTTCCTTCAAGAAAATCGCCGGCAGAACGCCCACGGCCGCAGTCACGATGCCGATGGCAATCGCGAGCCCGGCTGCTCCTTCGACCATGTCGTCGAACATCGGCTCGTATTGCATGATCAAGAGAAACCATGGCGAGACCACGTAGGCGAGCTGGCTGAAGAAGTTCTGGACACCCATCAAGCGGGTGCGCTCGTGATAGTCGGGGGTGAGCTCGAAGCCGAGCGCGACCCAAGGCGTCGCAAACACCGTGTAAGCGAGGTAGAAGATCAGCGAGACGCCGAGAAACACCCAGAAGTAGAAGCTTTCGCTCCGGCCTTCGGGGAGTTGCCAGAGCAGCGCATAGATCAGGCCCGCGGCGATCGCGCCGGCGAAGATGTAAGGTCGCCTCCTTCCCCATCGCGTCTTGGTATGGTCGGAGATGTACCCCATCAAGGGGTCGGTGAAGGCATCGGTGAGCCGGGGGATCGCGCCGAGCATGCCGACGAGCCAAGGGCTCATGCCAAGCCCGAGGTTGAGCACGATCACCATGCCGCCGCTTGCGGCGGCGAGGAGGTTGTTGACGAAGCCACCCAAGCCGTAGATCAGCTTGTGCGGCAGCGAAATTCGATCCTGGGGTGCAGTTTCGTAGTGCTTTGCCGCGGACGCGCTCACGGGGCACGCTCGTAGACGCGAACGTAATCGATGAGCATGTCCGCCGGGAAGACGGTGTCCGGGCTCACCGGCCCGCCCAAAGTGCCCCCGACCGCGAGGTTGAGGATCATGAAGAAGTCGCCATTGAAGACCCAGTCGCCCTCGTCACGAACGTCCGCACTGCGAACGATGTGGTAGACCTCTCCCCCGACCACGGCGCCATCGACGACCTCTCCGTCGACGGAAAAGGAGATCCTTCCCGGGTCCCACTCGATGGCGAATACGTGAAAGTCGTCCGCAAAGGTCGCGCCGCCTTCGAGCTCGAAGTCCCCCGAGATCGCTGCGCCGCCCGAGTAGCCCGGCCCGTGCAGGCTCCCGAACACCCTGGCGGGTCGTTGTCCTTGGTACTCGAGGACGTCGATCTCGCCGCAGCCGGGCCAAGGCACCTCCTCGATGTTGGCGCCGAGGAGCCAAAACGCGGGCCACAAGCCCGCCCCCAACGGGAGCTTGATTCGCGCCTCGAAGCGTCCGTACTGCTGCTCGAAGAGCCCCTGGGTCTTGATGCGGCCCGAGGTGTAATCGTTGCCCTCGTACGACTCCTCGATGGCGCGGATTCGGAGGTGGCCCTGGCCGTCCAACGAGACGTTCTCGATACGGTCCGTATTGAACTCGAGCTGTTGATTGCCCCAACCGTCGCCGCCGATGTCGTAAGTCCATAGCGCTGGGTCGGGAGGGGTGCCTTCCTCGCCCTCGAACTCGTCCGCCACGACGAGGGTCCAGCGTTGCGGGGTGACGACGTCGTCGGCGGAGTCGCAACCGGCAGTGACGAGGCCGACGACGAGGCTCATGATGGATGCACAAAGAATGCGTTTCATCAGGTGACTCCTTCGGATTGAGCCGGAAACAGGGACGGGGTCTGAAGAGCGGCTTCCAAAGCCAGCGTTGCGCCGCCCAACGCGATGCCCCACTCGTTGAGGCCCGTGTTCTTGATTTCGGTTTTGGAGATGGATGCGGGCAAAGAGAGCCCCGAGATGGTCTCCCGAATCGCGTCGAGCAAGAGGTCGCCCGCCCGCGCGATGCCTCCCCCCAGGATCACCGTTTGTGGGTTCAGAAGATTGAGCATGTTGGCGATGCCGATCCCCAGCTTGTGGCCGGCATAGCGAATCAGCTCGACCGATGCGGGATCACCGTCCAACGCCCAATTGACGACCTCGTCGATAGTGGAGGGCGGCCGACGGTTGCTTCCAGCCGCTTTCAGCAATGCTTTCGAGTGTTCGAGCAGCGCAGGGGTCCCTACGAACGTCGCCAAGCAGCCGTTGAGGCCGCAGATGCACCGAGGACCGTTCGGGTCGATCGAGGTGTGACCGATCTCGCCCGCGATTCCGCTGCTCCCCCGAAAGATCCGGCCGTTGATGATGAGGCCGGCGCCTATACCGGTCGCCACCTTGATGTACACGAGATCGGTCACCGACGAGCCGGCGCCCCACCAGAGCTCCGCGAGCGCACCCAGGTTGGCGTCGTTGTCGATGAAGACCGGGCGCCCAAAAGCCTGGTCGAGATAGGTGGCGATGTTGTAGCCCTCCCATTTGGGCACGACGAGCGGCAGGAGCTCGCCCGGATGGTCTTTGTCGATCGGGCTCGGTACGGCGACACCAATGCCTAGGATTCGGGAGAGATCGATTCCGTCTGCCTCCAGCACGGAGCGGACTCCAATGGTCATCTTCTGGAGGGCGGCGTCCGGATCGTCGCGCACGGGCGCAGGCGCGGACCACGAGGCTTTCACGTTGCAGCGTAGGTCGGTGAGGACACAGGACACGTGCGTCGCGCCCAGCTCGACTCCGACGATGTAGCTCGCGTCGTCCTGGAACTCGAGAATGATCGGCCGGCGGCCTCCGCTCGAAGCTCCCGCACGCGTCTCTTCGATCAAGCCCGTGCCGAGCAGGTCGGTGATGATCGCAGACACGGTGGAGCGACTGAGGCTCGTGCGCCTTGCGAGCTCCGCGCGGGAGATCTCCCGTTCCTTCCACAATAGGTTGAGGATCAGTCGACTGTGCTGGGCGCGGATCGCAGACGCTCCGAGTACCTCGTGGGTCGTTCGCGCAGCTCTTTGCATGGGCGATCTCACGCTATGCCTCGGGTGCGAGCTCCACCACGAAAGACTTCGTCCATCCATCGAACGAGCTACGCGCCACGCGGGGCGATGTCAAGACCTTCATCCATCGGGAAGCCTCGGTCGAGTCCCTTCGGTCACGGAACGTAATAGCCTGCCCCGTCGTACACGGGATCGTTACATGGAAAGCCCGCCGGAGTGCCGCAAAGCGCGTAGTTGGGCATTCGGTCCTCGGTCCAAAAACCCCAGCCATCGTCCGTGCCCTTCCAGGCTTCGTCGGAGAACTGGAACGGGAAGATGGTCGGAGGCCCGCCCGGGGATCGTTCCCAGGTGACGAGCAGGTCGATGTACCATTTCGCGTTCACCGGATTCGCGGCGTACGTCTCGATCTCTTGGCTCGGCGCGGTCTGCCGCCACTTCCAGCCGGTTTCGCCGATGACGATTGGCAGCGTCTCCCCGATGATCACGCTTCTACCCGACGCGTCCCGGAACCGGTAGTCGTAGACCGCCTGGTAGTTGTCCTGCGCTTTGACGAGCGCCGCGTTCATCATCGCCTCGGCTCGTGCAGGACCGGCGGGGACCCCGAGCTGCTGCCAGTTCCATTGCTGGTAGTTGAGGAACGGGTAGGTATGAATGGATACGAAGTCGATGAGCCGAAGGACCGTGTCCGGCTTTCTTGCAAACGTGCCGGCATAGAAGGTGTAGTCATCATCGGCCGTGACCGGCTGCGTGACGCGGTTTCGGGTCGCGGTGATGTACCCCTCGAGGCAATTCAGCGGCATGAACGGCGCGAAGAACGAGGTTTCGTTGCCGACGCTCACCGTGACGACATTGGAATAGGTGTTCGCCAGACGAACTGCGTTCTCGACTTGCTGATCGTTGAAGGCACTGCTGCAGGACGTGGCAGCAGCACCCGAAAGGCCCTCGAGAAAGAGCCCCTGTTGGAAGCGCATCGCGGGGAAATTGGCCGCGGCGATCTGCAGGATCTTCTCGGCTCCCGAAATCTCGTCCGCACCAAACAGGCGCAGCAGGTCGTAGCCGGCCGTATTCAACAGGGTGAGGTCTTCGAGGATGTCGGCTTCGTTCGGGATTTCACCGGCACCCGGTCCGCCGGCGCGGAATGGGCTGTAGTTGATCGCCTTCCCGGTCGTGTAGATGCTGGGCAGCGGCCGCCTCTCGATGTCAGTACCGCCGCCTTCCGTGCAGAACGAAATGTTGTCGTAGAAGTTGCCGGCGCCTTCGAAGTTGCTGGCTATGGTCGAGAAGCCGAACTGCAGGATCTGACCTTCGAGGGCCGGGTCGCCCAGGTCGAGCTCGATCGAATACGTACCCCAGTCGACCGGGAGGTTGGTCGTATCGAGAACGACGTTGTTGGTGGTGGCAAAGCCCGCGTTCGGGTCGAGCGTTCGGATGAAGGCTTGTGCGGTCGTGCTTCCTTCGATGTTGCCGCGCTTGGCGTCGAAGGTGAACGTGAAGACTCGACCGATGAAGTCGGCGGGAATGGATGCGACCTCTTCGAAGACGATGGTCTCGACGAGGTCGGTGCCGTTTCCGTGACCTTGCGGGTTCGGGGTGCCGAGGTCGCAGCAGTCGTAGTTGCTGAACACCACCAGTTGCTGAGCGCCCTGGTCGGTGCCGCCTTCGCCGGTGGCGATCGCGGAAATTTGTCCGGAGGTGGTCGGTGCGGGGAAGGGACCGAAACCGAACTTGAAGGCTCCGGCGCTGTCAAACACGTTGCCGAAATAGAGCCATCCGTCGTTGGCGAGCGCGTCGGGATTTGCCGGGTCGAGGCTCTCGAAGTCTTGTTCGTACTCGCAGAGGAGGCTCGCTCCTTGGCAGGCGCCGTCGATACAGCTCTCACCGGCCGCGCACTGCGCGTCGGTGTTGCACTCGACGCAGCTTCCCTGTCCGTCGCATACGCCCGAGCCGAGGCCACTGCCGAGGTCGCACCCCGTGTCGATGGCGTCGTTCTGCGGCTTGCACTGCCCATCGGCCGGATCGCAGAAGCTCGTCACGCACTCGCCCGGATCGGGGCAGGTGACGCCGGCACAAAGGCCCGCGGCCGCGGTGCAATCGACCGCGATGGTGGAGCGCGCTGCGTCGTTGTTGCTGCCGTTGGGAAGAAAGCCGGTGCAGCTCTCGAAGCCGTCGTCGGATACTGCGACGATGATCTCGCAAAGCCCGACGTCGGTGCATCGAACGGTGTTGATCACCGCCTCGCATCCGCTGACCGTCGTGCAGCTTGCAGCGGTGGGCGAGCCAGCGGTCGCGACGTCGCCACACGCGCCGGCTGTTTGCACGTCGACCGTCACCGGATCGCCATCCGGGTCGTAGACCTCGGTTCG
>CAZBWQ010000113.1:0-10614 GCA_964495565.1 uncultured Sandaracinaceae bacterium
CGTGTCGTGTTCCGCCCGGGCCCCGCGACTCTAACCTTTGTTGCGAACGATGAAGGTGTTCATGCCTTCTTCGCGTTCGAACGTCGCGCGGTAGCTTTGGGCTTCCTGGCGTGTGTCGAACGGGCCGATGCGCACCCGCCAGTGCGTGCCTCGGCCTTCGACCACGCCCGTGGTCACATACGCCGCGTGACCGCGCTTGCGAAGCGCGTTGGCGAACACGCGAGCCTCTTCCGGCTCGGCGTAGCTGATGACCTGCAGCGTGTAGAGGCCTTCGCGACCCGCGGGCGCCACGGTGGGCTTTTCGCGGACGGTGGCCGCCACCAGCGGATCGACCGCGGCTGCCCGCTCGACGACTTCCCCATCCGGACCCGCCGTCACTGCGGCCGGCAATCCCGCGGCGATGTCGGCGCGAGGGGGCGGGTCGGTCAGCGGGTCCAAGTGCTCGAGCTCGGCCGTCGCAGCCGCGATGGCCGCCGCGACCTCGGGCCTGGTCTCCGTGACGAGGGTGGTGGGAAAGCTCAACGTCTCTGGATTGATCTCGGGATCGATCTCGGGCGCTCGCTCTGGCTCGGCCGCTTGGGCCGCCGCCAAGGACTGCAAGGGGTCTGGTCGTTGTGACTCTCCATCGCTTGGAAGGGCCGCCATCGCGGCGACCACGATTCCCAGCGCGGCCAGCAATCCGACCGCTGACAACACCACGACGTTCCGTCCTTCTTCCGCAGGGCGTTCCCGGATCCGGTCCAGATCTCGCATTGCCGTGTCCATGATTTTCGTCTCGCTCCCGCTTCGGTCCGGGTTTACGAAACTTCCCGCGACGCCGCCAAAAAACGGCATTTTTCGTGGACTGCTAGCGCGTGCAGCTTGCCGGCGCGCGTGGTAGCTTCGCGCCCGGCGTCAGGTCAGGGGAACGGCGCCGTGGGAGCACGGATCCATGGTCGAATCTTCACAAAAGCAGCCGGTCACGCTCGAAGACGAGATGAGGCGCTCGTACCTCGACTACGCGATGAGCGTCATCATCGGCAGGGCCATTCCGGACGTGCGGGACGGCCTCAAGCCGGTGCATCGCCGAATCCTGTACTCGATGCACGAGCAGAAGGTTCAGTGGAACGGACCGTACAAGAAGAGCGCTCGAATCGTCGGTGACGTCCTCGGCAAATACCATCCCCATGGCGACACGGCCGTCTACGACGCTCTGGTCCGCATGGCTCAAGATTTTTCGATGCGGTATCCGCTCGTCGACGGGCAGGGCAACTTCGGCTCCGTGGATGGCGACCCGCCCGCGGCCATGCGGTACACCGAGGTGCGGATGGCTCGGCTCGCTACCGAGCTCTTGGCCGATATCGAAAAAGAAACCGTAGACTTCGGGCCGAACTTCGACGAGTCCGAAAGTGAGCCTCTCGTCTTGCCGAGCCGGGTGCCGAACCTTCTGATCAACGGTTCGGGCGGCATTGCGGTCGGGATGGCCACCAACATTCCGCCGCACAATCTGCGCGAGGTCGTCGACGCGACGATTCGCTTGATGGCTGACCCCGACCTGACGGTCGATGAGCTGATGCAAGACGATCCGGACTCGGGACGGCTCGGCGTGAAGGGGCCAGACTTCCCGACGGCAGGCTACATCTACGGGCGGGCGGGCATCCATCTCGGGTATCGCACCGGACGCGGCCGAATCGTGATGCGGGCCCGCGCGCAGGTAGAGCCCATCCCCGGCAAGACCGAGCGCGAGATGATCGTCGTCACCGAGATTCCGTATCAGGTCAACAAGGCGGAGCTTCTCAAGAAAATCGCGGACTTGGTGCGCGAAAAAAGAATCGAAGGCATCAGCGACATCCGCGACGAGTCCGACCGTGAAGGTCTTCGCGTGGTCATCGAGCTCAAGCGCGACGCGCATGGCGAAATCGTGCTCAACAAGCTCTATCAGATGACCGCTCTTCAGAGCACGTTCGGGTACAACTGCCTCGCCATCGTCGGCCAGCGTCCGGAGGTGCTCGATCTACGCTCGGCCCTGCTGCGCTTCATCGATCACCGCCGGGAGGTCGTCCTGCGTCGCACCCGCTACGACCTGCGGCAAGCGAAGGCGCAGCGGGAGCTGGTCGAGGGCCTCGGGATGGCCGTCACCGACGTCGACTTGGTGGTCAACACCATCCGCTCCTCGAAGGATCCCGAGGAGGCGCGGGCGCGGCTCATGGAGCTCCCACTGACCGGCCTCGAAGAGTTCGTCCGGCGCGCCGGCCGACCCGATGCCGAGATTCAGGCCGCCAAAGAGCGCGGGGAATACTTCCTTTCGGAGCGCCAAGCCAAGGCGATTCTCGAAATGCGCCTCTCGCGGCTGACCGGCTTGGAGCGCGAGAAGCTCGCCACGGAGTACGGGAGCCTGTGCGACCTCATCGGCGAGCTGGAGGCGATTCTCGCGAGCAGGAAGCTGCTCGACGAGCTGATCGTGAAGGAGCTCGACGAGATTCGCGAGCGGTACGGCGACGAACGCCGTACCGAAATCGTCGAGGCCGAGGGCGACATTTCCATCGAGGACCTCGTTCCCGACGAGGAGGTCGTGGTGACCGTCTCGCATGCCGGATACATCAAGCGCGTCCCGTTGAGCGAGTACCGGGCCCAAGGACGGGGCGGCAAGGGCCTTCGCGCCATGGACACGCGCGATCAGGATTTCGTGAGCTGGGTCTTCGTCGTCAACGCGCACGCCGACGTCATCTTCCTGAGCGACAACGGCAAGGCGTATCTCAAGAAGGTCTACCAGATCCCCGAGACCAGCCGTGCTGCCCGCGGAAGGGCCGTGGTGAACCTCGTCGGCATGGAGCCCGAAGAGCGGGTAGCGGCGATCCTTCCGATTCGCGAGTTCGTGGAGGGCGGCTGCTTGCTCACGTGCACGCGACGGGGGCGAGTCAAGCGAACCGATCTCGGCGCGTACCAAAACATCCGGCAGAGCGGCATCATCGGCGTCGCCATCGGCGAGGGAGACGAGCTTCTCACCGCGCGCATCGTCACCCCCGGCCAACACGTCTTGATCGGGACGTCTCACGGGATGAGCATACGCTTTCCCATCGAGGACGTGCGCCCGATGGGACGGGACTCGCGAGGCGTGAAGGGCATCGATCTTCGCGAGGGCGATTTCGTCATCGGCATGGACATCGTCGAGGACGAGGCCTCGCAGCAGGTGCTGACGGTGAGCGCGAACGGCTACGGAAAACGCACGGATGTCTCGGAGTGGCGCACGCAGAACCGAGGCGGCAAGGGCATCATCGCCATGGACACCTCCGAGCGAAACGGAGCGCTCGTCAAGCTGCGCTTGGTGTCGCCCGACGAACAGGTGATGGTGATCACCAACGGAGGGCAGGTGATCCGCACGCGCGTCTCCGAGATCCGTGAAACCGGGCGAAACACCCAAGGGGTGCGTGTAATCCGGCTGGGCGAGGGCGAGCAGGTGGTGGACGTGGAGCCGCTCGAGGAAACCGAGGAAGATACCGAGGAAAACGGCGAGCCGGGCCCGAATTAGCGCTCACTCCCCCGGAAACGTGTAATCGAGGGTACGACGGGTTATCCTGGGAAAGACAACGTTGAGTCTTTGCTCGGGGGTAGGGGAGTGTGAGTAAGGCACCCGTCATTGGGATCGACCTAGGTACCACCAATTCCGTCGTCGCGGTCGCGGATCAATCCGGTGCGCGGGTGCTGTCCGGCGACGAGGGTCGGCTCATCCCGTCGATCGTTTCGTTTCATCCCAGCGGTGAGGTCCTGGTCGGCGCCGCAGCCAAAGAGAGGCGGCTTCTGGACGCGCCAAACACGGTGTACTCGGTCAAGCGGCTGATCGGCCGGCCTTACACGAGCTACGAGGTCAAGCGTGCACAAGACCGATTTGCGTTCGAGCTCTCCGAAGGCCCGAGCGGCGGCGTGCTCGTCACCGCGCGCGGAGAGACCTACACGTTGAGCGAGATCAGCGCGTTCGTGCTCCGGCACGTGAAGAAAGTCGCCGAGGACGCCCTCGGGGCCGAATGCAAGCAAGCCGTCGTGACGGTGCCGGCGAACTTCAACGAGCTTCAGCGAAGCGCGACCAAAGCGGCGGGCCGGGTCGCGGGTCTCGACGTGCTCCGAATTCTGAACGAGCCGACGGCAGCGGCCCTGGCCTATGGCTACAACCGTGCGTCCAACGAACGCATCGCGGTCTACGATCTCGGTGGCGGCACGTTCGACATCACCATCCTCCAACTGGCTGGCGACGTGTTCGAGGTGCTCGCCACGGCCGGCGATACGTTTCTCGGCGGTGACGACGTCGACATCGCCATCGCGGACTTGATGGCATCGCAGTTCTTGGAGCAGCACCGGTACGACGTGCGGCAGGACCGTCAAGCTTACGAGAGGCTGCGTGCGGCCGCCGAGTGGGCCAAAGTCCAGCTCTCCGACAAGCCCCAAGTGAAGCTCTGTGTCGAGGAGCTCGCGTACGGCGACGGAGGCGTCGGGCTCGACCTCGAGTTCGCCCTCACACGCGAGCAGCTCGAGCACATGTGTCAACCGCTGGCCGCCCGGAGCTTCGACGTTTGTGAAGATGCGATGAAAGCCGCGGGCCTGCGTCCGACGCAGCTCGACAACGTGATTTTGGTCGGTGGCTCGACGCGCATCCCTCTGATTCAACGGATGGTTGCCGAGTACTTCGGCCGCAAGCCTTTGGTCGACATCGACCCCGATCTGGTCGTCGCGCAGGGCGCCGCTCTGCAGGCGCGAGCGCTGGCTGCACCCGAACGGGGCGCCGCCCTCGGCAGAGTCGCCCTGAAGAAAGTCGCCCAGCCGACGACGGGCAGTCATCCGAAGATCACGGAAGACTCGTTCGAGGACGAGGTCACCAACGTCGGGGATCGGCCGCCGCTACCGCCGCCCCCCGTGGCGCTGGCTGCGCGCAAGGCGACGCTGCACGGGCAAGCGCCGCCTCCGCCTCCGATTCAGCTCGCCAAGGCGTCGGAGGGCTCCGAGCCGGACGACGGTTTGATCGAGACGCCGACGCGCTCTCGCGAGGAACCCCTCGAGAGCGAGCCGACCCGCGCCGGAGAGGACCCCCTCGAGCGGGGGCTCACGCGAGTGGCGGCATCGGGGGAGCCTCTCGATTTCCAGCCGACTCGCATGGCGGACGCGTCTGGTCTCCTCATGCAGATCGGACAATCGCCCGAGGAGGAGTCGGCTGCGCCGGAGGAAGAGCCGTCCGGCTTGATGATGGAGCTCGGGGAAGACGCGTTCGAGTCCGAGTCCGAGCCTCCAGAGGGCGCGCTGCCGCCTCTTCCGCCCCTCGAGGTGACGAGCTCGGCGCCTGCCACGCTTCGAGCTGCGCTCGACGAAGACCTCGATACGGTCACCGGGGCCGTGGCGGTGGACGAGATCCCCGGAGCTCCGTTGCTTCTCGACGTCACGCCCCTCTCGCTCGGCGTCGAGGCGGTGGACGGGTACTGCGAGCACATCATTCGAAAGAACTCGGCCATCCCCGCGGGTCAGACCAAGATGTTCACGACCGCACGGGATCACCAGGACTCGGTGGTCGTCCGAATCTGCCAAGGAGAAGACCGCCGCATCGCGAGCAATCAACTGCTCGGCGAGGTGGTGCTCGACGGGTTGCGCCCCGCCGCTCGAGGCAAAGTGCAAATCGCGGTTCGGTTCATGATCGATGCCGATGGCACGCTGCAGGTGAGGGCGCAGGACGTGGGAACCGGCCAGCAGCAGCAGATCGCGATCAAGCTGATCGGGGAGCTGCCCGAAGAGCAGATCGACAGCCTTCGTCAGCGTCACGAGGCCAAGTTGGGGAGCTGATCGATGGCCGATGCGAGCACGCTCGACTACTACCAGCTTCTCGGGGTCCCTCGCACTGCCACGCCGGATCAGATCCGCACTGCTTTTCACCAGTTTGCGCGCAAGCACCATCCGGACAACTTCTCGGGATCACCGGAGCAGGCGGAACGCCACACGTTGCTCTATCAAGAAGCAAGCGAAGCCTACCGGGTGCTTCTCGACCCGCTCAAGCGCAAGCTCTACGATGAGGGCCTCGCGCGAGGCGAGCTCCGCTACGACGAAGACCGCGCGCGCGAAATGCGCCGCTCCATGCGACCGCCAGGCGGGGTGTTGGTACGGTCCAGCAAGGCGCGCATGTTTTTCACACGGGCCGATCGGGCGATCAAGTCGGAGGATTGGCCTCAGGCGAAGTTGAATCTTCAAATGGCGATCCAGAACGAGCCCGAAAACGAGGCGCTCAAAGCCAAGCTCGAAGAGGTCATCGAGAGGATGAAGTCAGGCTAGCCTGGTAGCCCGGAGACGTTTCCGGGCTATGGTAGCGGGGTCATGGGACGAACGGCGACGATAGAGCGTCGAACCAGTGAGACGGACATCCGCGTGGATGTCGATCTCGACGGTAGCGGCCAGTATCAGGTGAAGACCCCGATCGGGTTTCTCACGCACATGGTGGAGCAGCTCGCCAAGCACGGGCTCTTCGACCTCGAAGTGCGGGCCTCCGGAGACACGCACATCGATGGTCACCACACGACGGAAGATTTGGCCATCGCGCTCGGGCAGGCCGTTCGCGAAGCCCTCGGCGACAAGGCGGGGATCCGGCGTTTCGGCTCGGCGACGCTTCCCATGGACGAAGCATGTGTCACCTGCACGTTGGATCTGTCGGGGCGGCCGTACTTCGTCTGGGCGATGAACCTTCCCAAGGCCAAGGTCGGTGATTTCGACTCCGAGCTCGCGGAGGTGTTCTTCGAGGGCTTCGCTCGCGGCTCGCAGTGCAACCTTCACATGCGGCAGCTCGCTGGGGAAAACCTGCACCACGTGATCGAGATCAGCTTCAAGGCGTTTGCCCGTGCCCTGCGGGCCGCCACCGAGATCGACCCACGGGTCGTGGGCGTGCCTTCGACCAAGGGCACCTTGACCGAATGACCTCCGGTCGAGTCACGATCGTCGACCTGGGCCTCGGCAACTTGCACAGTGTCGCCAAGGCGTTCGAGCGCGCCGGCGCCTCGCCTCGCATCAGCGCCGATCCCGAGATCTTGCTGAAGGCCGACCGTTTGGTCATGCCCGGCCAGGGGGCATTCAAGGAGTGCGCCCATGCGCTGTCGGGCGAGATCGGGGAGGCTGTCCGCGCGTGGATCGACAGCGGCCGACCCTATTTGGGCATTTGCCTCGGGATGCAGGCGCTGTTCGACGCCAGCGAGGAGGCTCCTGGAGCAAAGGGGCTCGGGATCTTCGCCGGCACCGTCAAGCGGTTTGCGGCCGATCTGACCGACTCGCAGGGCCATCCGCTCAAGGTTCCCCACATCGGCTGGAACCAAATCCGAAGCAACCATCCGGTGTTCGAGGACGGGGAGTGGTACTACTTCGTCCACAGCTATTACTGCGTTCCGGAAGACGAGAGCCTCGTGGCCGCCACGACCGACTACGGCGGTCCGTTTTGCTCGGCCGTCGCGAAAGACAACGTGCTCGCCTGCCAGTTTCACCCGGAAAAGAGTCAGCATGCGGGCGCACGTCTGATCGGTCATTTCCTCGGAGACGTATCATGGAGTTGATCCCGGCGATCGATCTGCTCGACGGCAAGGTCGTGAGACTTCATCAAGGCCGCTACGACGAGGTGACGGTCTACGACGACGATCCCGTGGGCATGGCCATCCGTTTCGAACAGCAGGGCGCCAGGCGTCTGCACGTCGTGGATCTAGAGGGCGCGCGGCGCGGAAAACCGGCCCACGTGCGCGTCATCGAGCGCATTTTGGACGCGACGAAGCTGGCGGTTCAGGTGGGGGGCGGCGTCCGCGATCGAGACATCGCCGCGGAGTGGCTGAATGCCGGCGCGGCCCGGGTCGTGCTCGGGACGATGGTTCTGAAAGCATCCGAGGAAGCGCGCGCGATTTGCGCCGAGCACCCGGAAGCCGTCGTGGTCGCGCTCGACGCGCGCGACGGCAAGATCGCCGTCGAAGGGTGGCAGGAACAGAGCGCTCGCGACGTGACCGAGCTCGCGGAGGAAGTGGATCGATGGGGCATCGGCGCGATTCTCTTCACGAACATTCAGCGGGATGGGACCCGTGAAGGACCCGACGTCGAAAGCACCGCGGCGCTGCAGTCGGCGGTCGACAGCACGGTGATCGCGTCGGGTGGGATCGGGACCCTCGACGACTTGCGCGCGCTCCGCGATGCGGGAGTGCGAGCCGCGGTTTGCGGGCGCGCTCTGTATTCGGGTGCCTTCACGTTGTCCGAGGCATTCGGGGCGCTAGAACAGACCTGATGCTGGCAAAGCGAATCATCCCGTGCCTCGACGTGAAAGAGGGCCGCGTGGTCAAGGGAATCAACTTCGTCGGACTGCGCGATGCAGGAGATCCCGTCGAGTCCGCGCAACGCTACAGTGTCGGAGGCGCGGATGAGATCACCTTCCTCGACATCACCGCCTCGCACGAAAACCGACGGACGCTCTTCGACCTGGTCGACCGCACGGCGTCCACCATCGCAGTGCCGCTGACGGTAGGCGGCGGCGTGCGCGAACGCCGAGACGTGAACGAGCTTCTGCATGCCGGGGCCGACAAGGTGTCCATCAACAGCGCGGCCGTGGCCAATCCCGAGCTGGTCAGCGAGATGGCGGAGGCATATGGCTCGCAGGCGATCGTCGTTGCGATCGACGCCAAGCGAGTCCCCGGAGAGACGGATCGCTGGACGGTGTATACCCACGGCGGCCGGCGAGACACCGCGCTCGATGCGATCGCGTGGGCCCGGGAGATGGCCGACCGGGGCGCTGGCGAGATTCTACTGACGAGCATGGACCGAGACGGCACGCGGGATGGCTACGATCTCGTGTTAACTCGCACAGTTGTGGACGCAATCCCGATTCCGGTTGTAGCTTCGGGGGGCGTGGGAACCCTCGAGCACATCTACGAGGGCCTCACCACAGGAGGAGCCGATGCAGCGCTTGCTGCTTCTATCTTCCACGACGGTCACTACACTGTGGCCGAGGTAAAACGATACCTGCTCGAGCGTGGCGTGTGTGTGCGTCCGCCGGAGCCGGACTGAGGGGTGGGGATGAGCGCAGACGTCGGCGTGGGCGAACTGATAGAGGAGCTCGAGCAGCGCAGCACCCGGCTACCTTTCGAGATCGGTGCGTTCGTCGCGCTCGAGGCCTGCGAAGGGCTCTTGCGACGGGCGGTCAAGCTCGACCCCGACGACGTCCGGGTGACGTTCGAAGGAATGGTGGTGCTCTCGCAGACTGCCCCCCAGGCCGAATCCGAAGAGGCGGCGCTGTCCCTCTTGTCGATCTTGAAGCGCCTCTTGGCCGCGGCCGGTCCGGGGATTCCGCCCGACCTGCTCGAGCTGGTGCAAGACAGGGAGCCCGAGGAAGAGACGCGCGGCCTTCGGGAGCTCTACGATGCCATCGAGGCTTCGTTGATCCCGATCAACCGAGGCGCGTCGCGTCGGGTCTTGGCTCGTCTTGTCCGTGATAGCGATCGCTCGGCGGCCAGCAAGATTCCGGAGCTCGATCCCACGGAGCTCGACGCAGAGCTCGACGAGCTGCTTCGGGAGCCCGAGCTGCGAACGCCGGCTCCTCGGCCCGCAGAGCGCGCTCCGCAGCCCGCCGAGTCCAAGAGGGACACGGAGCGCATCCGGTTTGCGCGACCTTCGTCCGACGTGACCGCGGAGCCGGAACCGGAGCCGGAGCCCGAGCGCGTCGATCGAAATCGGTCCGACGTGCCGGAAGTCGCGGACATCGGCCCGGCGGCAGCGCCCCCGGCCGAGGCCCATCCTGGCCCATCTCGCGCCGCCGTCGCGATGGCGCTTCCCGAAGAGCGCCCATCGGGCCCGCCCGAGCCGATCACCAAGACGATTCGAAAGTGGCAATCGTCGGCGGAGCCGGAGGCCCAGGCCGCCGTGCCGGTGGCGAAGTCGGTTCCCGTCACGGAGCCCGAGCTCGAGACGCCGAGCGAGTCCGTGTTCGGGACCGGCTCGGTGACCGCGACCGCATCCCGAGACTCTCGTGCCTCCGATCCTCGAATCGAAAGACGCTCCTCGGCCACCGCCGAGTCGTTCGCCCGCAGTCCCTCGGCGGCGACGAGCGCACCACGGCGGGCACGTCTTGCCGGGTGGGGGGTTTGGCTTTTCGCGGCCGGCGTGGGACTCGTGATCTACGCCGGCGTGGCGGCAGGGGTCTTCGATCGATGGCTCCAGCCGGTCGAATCGGCTCCCCAGGCGGCGCCGGCGGGAGTGATCGACGCGACCGTCTCTCCGGCGGATTCGCAAATCTTCGTGTACGTGGGCCGAGGGCCGGCGGTGGCCTCGGGCTTGGCGGTTGGCGATCCGCACGAGTTCATCGTTTTCGACGAGGGACTTCGGCCGAATCGAGCGATCGTTCCTTCCGATGCCAAGTGGACCACGACGGCGAGCGGTCCGCTTTACGAGCTCGCCGTGCAAACGCAGGCCGCGGCGGATCCATCCGTGATGCTCGATCTCGGGAGCCCTGAGACGACGCCGGGCGACGGAGGGGGAACGCAAGGGACCGTCCGCGTGATTACCAATCCCCCTGGCGCGAAGGTCTATCGCTTCGTGGGACATGGCCCGACGGCACGCATTCGTGTTCGGTCCATCCACGAGGGGCAAGAGGTA
>CAZBWQ010000114.1:0-10333 GCA_964495565.1 uncultured Sandaracinaceae bacterium
CGGTTGTCGAGCGCCTTGTCGAGACCGTGATCTTGCTTCTTGGTGCAATAGACCTCTGTCACCGCGTTCTTCTTCTTGGCTGGCGTCAGGATCGGCTTGAGGTCGATCCCTTGCGCCTTCCAGTGCACGATCGCATCGGCCACGTCGAGCATGTCGACGCGCCCAATCATCTCGTTGAAGGTGCGGAAACCGAGCGAAGCCATGATCTCCCTGGCCTCTTCGGCAACCATGAACAAGTAGTTGATCACGTGCTCGGGCTTGCCGCTGAACTTCTTCCGAAGCTCCGGGTCCTGGGTGGCGATGCCGACCGGACACGTGTTGAGGTGACACTTGCGCATCATGATGCACCCGATCGCGATCAACGGCGCGGTGCTCAACCCGATCTCCTCGGCGCCGAGTAGCGCAGCGATGACCACGTCCCGCCCGGTCTTCATCTGCCCGTCGGTCTGCAGAACCACGCGGCTGCGCAAGTCGTTCATGACGAGCGTCTGATGCGTTTCGGCGATGCCGAGCTCCCAAGGCAAGCCCGCATGCTTGATCGAGGTCAGCGGAGAGGCGCCCGTGCCGCCGTCGTGGCCGCTGATCAAGATGTGATCGGCATGGGCCTTCGCGACTCCCGCCGCGATCGTTCCGACCCCGACCTCGCTCACGAGCTTGACGCTGATGCGAGCCGAGGGATTGGTGTTCTTGAGGTCGTAAATCAGCTGGGCGAGATCCTCGATCGAGTAGATGTCGTGGTGCGGAGGCGGGCTGATGAGGCCGACGCCGGGCGTCGAATGGCGCACGGCCGCGATCTTCTCGTCCACCTTTCGGCCGGGAAGCTCTCCGCCTTCGCCGGGCTTGGCACCCTGCGCCATCTTGATTTGGATCTCGTCGCTGTTGGTCAGGTAGTTGATCGTGACGCCGAAGCGACCGGAAGCGACTTGTTTGATCGCCGACCGCATGGGGTTCATCGATCCATCGGCCAACGGCTTGTAACGGTCCGGGTCCTCGCCGCCTTCGCCGGTGTTGGACTTTCCGCCGAGCTTGTTCATGGCGATGGCGAGCGTCGAATGGGCCTCGGCCGAGATCGATCCGAAGCTCATCGCACCCGTCGCAAAGCGCTTCACGATTTCACTTGCCGGCTCGACGTCGCTCAGAGGCACCGGCTTGCGGGCCTTCTTGAAGCGCATCAGGCCCCGCAGCGTGCAGCGATCGCGCGCGCTGTCGTTGGCTTGCTCCGCAAATTGCTTGTACGATTCGCGGCTGTTCGCGCGGGCTGCGACCTGCAAGCTCGCGATCGTCTGCGGGTTCCACATGTGTCGCTCGCCGTTGGCGCGCCAGTGGAACTGCCCGTCGTTGGCCAGCACGGGAAGCCGGAACTCTTCTTCTTCGTCCGGGTAGCCGTAGGCGTGCCGATCGACGAGCTCCTGCGCGAGGACGTTGAACCCGACGCCCTGAATCCGGCTCGCGGTGCCGACGAAGCAGAAATCGATGACGGAGCCGTTGAGGCCGACCGCTTCGAAGATCTGCGCACCCTTGTAGGATTGCAGCGTCGAGATGCCCATCTTGGCGAACACCTTGAGCATGCCCTTGGCGACCGCCTTGCGATAACCTTCGACGATGCTGTCGTCGTCCGGAAAACGCTCGGCGTCGAGCGTGCCGAGACGCCGCTCTTGCCACAGCGCCTCGAATGCGAGGTAGGGATTGATCGCGTCGGCCCCGTATCCGAGCAGACAGCAGTGGTGGTGGACCTCGCGAGCCTCTCCGGTCTCCAGGACCACGCCGACCCTCGTCCGCTTTTCCTGGCGAACCAGGTGATGATGGACTGCGCCGGTCGCGAGCAAAGCACTGACTGGAATTCGATCCGGCCCGACCGACCTGTCGGTCAACACGATCAGGCTGTAGCCGTCGTCGACCGCCTTTTCCGCCTCCTGGCGAATGCGCTCGAGCGCAGGCTCCAAACCCGCCGCCCCTTCGGCTCTCGGCCAGGTGATGTCGATGATCTTGCTGCGCCACCCTCGCTCGGAGATCGTCTTGAGCGCGGTGACCTCCTCGTTGGTCAAGATCGGATGGGGAACGCGGAGGCGGTGCGCGTGCTCGGGCGTCGTGGTCAGCAGATTCTGCTCGGGCCCGATGTAGCATTCGACCGCCATGATCACTTCTTCTCGGATCGAGTCGATCGGCGGATTGGTGACCTGGGCAAAGAGCTGTTTGAAGTAATCGTAGGTCAGCCGCGGCTGGTCGCTCAGAACCGCGAGCGCGGCGTCGTTGCCCATCGACCCGACCGGATCGCGCTTCTCCTCGATCATCGGCCGCAACATGAACTGCATGGTCTCGGTGGTGTATCCGAAGGACTGCATGCGTGGGAGAAGCGTCTCGGGGTCGAACCCGTGCGCGTCGCCGTTCACGGGAAGCTGGGTGAGCCTCAGCCGCTGGGTTTCGAGCCACTCGCCGTAAGGCCGGCGAGATGCGATGTCGTTCTTCAGCTCGGCATCCGGGATCATCCGACCCTGCTCGAAGTCGATCAGGAACATGCGGCCGGGCTTGAGACGGCCCTTGTGCTTGACGGTTTCGGGCGGCACGGGGAGGACACCGACCTCGGAAGCCATGATCACGCGGTCGTCGTGTGTGAGGTAGTAACGGCTCGGACGAAGACCGTTGCGATCCAAGACCGCACCGATGACCGTTCCGTCGGTGAATGCGATCGAGGCGGGGCCGTCCCAGGGCTCCATCAAACACGAGTGAAACTCGTAGAAATCCTTCTTCACCTTCGGCATGTGCTCGTGCTTCTGCCAGGCTTCGGGGATCATCATCATCGCCGCCTCCGGCATGGAGCGGCCGTTCATGTAGAGAAACTCGAGCACGTTATCGAGCGTGCCCGAATCCGAGAGACCCTCCTCGGCCACCGGAAAGAGCTTGCGGAGATCGTCTCCGAAGAGATCGCTCTCGACGACGCCCTGGCGCGAATGCATCGCGTTCTTGTTGCCGCGGAGCGTGTTGATTTCGCCGTTGTGACTGAGGCACCGCAGCGGCTGCGCACGTTCCCACGTCGGAAAGGTGTTGGTCGCGAAGCGTGAATGCACCATCGCCAGGTGCGTCTCGTAGTCGGGATCGGTGAGGTCGGCGTAGAACGGCAAGACCTGCTCGCAGGCAAGCATGCCTTTGTAGATGATCGTCTTGCTCGAAAGGGAGCAGGCATAGAGCATGGAGCGCTGCTCGAGGCTTCGATCGACCCGTAGCGGGCTCGCCGCGCTCTTGCGGATCACGTAGAGCTGACGCTCGAACGAGTCCTGATCGAGGCCCTCGGCGGCGCCCACGAACAGCTGCTCGATCTGGGGCATGCTCTCGAGGGCGGTCGGGCCGAGATTGGCGCCGTCGGGGTCGGTGGGCACGACGCGCCAACCCAAGAAGCGCTGCCCTTGGGCCTCGATGGCCCGCTCGAACGCGGCCTTGCAGTAGGCGCGCTCTTTTTCGTCGGTCGGCAAGAAGATGTTCCCCACTCCGTATCGACCGCGATCCGGGAGCTCGATCCCGAGCTCGTCCTTGGCGACCCGGCGCAAGAGCTTGTCCGGAAGCGCCGTGAGCATCCCTGCGCCGTCACCCGTGTTGGTCTCGGAGCCGCGCGCGCCGCGATGGTCCATGTTGCAAAGGATGCGGTTGGCATCCTTGACGATCTGATGGGAGGCCACGCCCTTGATCTGGGCGACGAACCCGACGCCACAGGCGTCCTTCTCGTTCGCCGGGTCGTAAAGACCGTATTTTTCCGGGAGTCCGTTCTTCATCGTTTCAATCGTCTTTGGGGTTGGGGATTGACTCGTTTCAAGGTCGGGGGATTGCGGGGTCCGCCTTGCGGCGGGAACGTTTCCGGCGCCGCGTGTCGGACGCGGGCTCGCTGGCGGGAAGGGCGACTTCGACCCTCTCGGTGTGAGTCGAAAGCACCACCATGGTCTCGGTGCCCGCGACTCCTTCCATGGACCGGATGCGACTGATGAGCTGTTCCAGGTCCGCGGTGTTTTGCGTCTTTACCTTGAGAAGCAATGTGTGGCCACCGGTGACATGGTGGCACTCCAGCACCTGCGGGATCGATTCCACCCAGATCTCGAAGGCCTCGATTTGCTGTGGGTTGCTGACCGACACACCGATGAAGGCGGACGTGTCGAGACCCACCTTGCGCGCGTCGAGCAAAGCATGGTAACCCCGGATGACTCCCGCGTTTTCGAGCTTGCGCACCCGCTCCATCACCGAAGGGGGGCTCAAGCCGACCGCGGCTCCGATTTCCTTGAGGGATCGCTTGGAATCAGACTGCAACGCATCCAGCAGTTGCCGATCAATTCCATCTAGAACGCATGTTTCTCCTAACTTCATTAGGCTAAACCCTCAGGAAGCCTAATAGATAGGGTGCAAGCGCGATCAAGTCAAACGCCCATGCATCCATGGACAACCGATTTTTGCGCTTTGCGTTATTTGTGTAATATTTTATAAGCAGTGCCAGGCCGCTTCCGGCGCCGCAGGGGGACTTTGACTCGGGATCCAAGCGCAAGCGACATGGAATCGGTGGGCCCCCGGCTCACCGAGGGGCTCTTTCCGAGCTCCCGCATGCCGAAGGCCACCGCGCCCACGCGC
This sequence comes from uncultured Sandaracinaceae bacterium, assembly GCA_964495565.1. GTDB lineage: Bacteria > Myxococcota_A > Polyangia > Polyangiales > Houyiibacteriaceae > SG8-38. The sequence continues at coordinate 4,606 of CAZBWQ010000114.1, forward strand.
ATCGGCCGCTACGAGCTCTGCTTCGAGCTGGCTTCTGGCGGGATGGCGACCGTGTACCTGGCGCGGGTCATTGGAACGCCCGGCTTTCAGAAGGTGGTCGCTCTCAAGCGCATTCACCCGCATCTGGCCCATGAGAAGGACTACGTGCAGATGTTCCTCGACGAGGCGCGCATCGCCTCGCGGATCACCCATCCGAACGTATGCAGTGTCTTCGACTTCGGCGAGTCCGATGGCGAGCACTTCATCGCGATGGAGTACTTGGTCGGGGAGCCGCTCTCCCGGGTCCACCGTCGCGTCATGGCTCATGCCGATCAGCGGAGATCGCCGCTGCTCGCGACGCGCGTGGCCCAAATCATGGCTCAGGCCTGTGAGGGCCTCCATGCAGCGCACGAGCTTCGGGACGCCCGCGGAGAGTCCCTCCACGTCGTGCATCGGGACGTTTCAGCCGAGAACTTGTTCGTCACGTACGACGGCACGACACAAGTCGTGGATTTCGGCATCGCGCACGCGAGACAGCGGGCCCATCACACCGAAGCTGGGCAGATCAAGGGGACCTTCCCGTACATGGCGCCAGAGCAGCTGACGGCGGCCGGCGTCGACCGCCGGGTGGACATCTGGGCGCTGGGCACCGTGCTGTGGGAGCTTCTCACGTTGAGGCGCCTCTTCATGCGGGACACCGACGTCAACACGATGTACGCGGTGCTCTCGAGCGAGATCCCACCGCCCTCGGACTATCGACCCGAGGTTTCACCCGAGCTCGACGAGGTCGTGCTCAAGGCGCTGCGTCGCAACCCCGATGAGCGTTGGCAAACCGCGCGCGAGATGGGCAAAGCGCTTCGGCGAGCGATTGCGAAAGACCACGAGCTCGTGGGGCCTGCGGAGATCGCCGACTGGATGCAAGAGCTCTTTCCGGATGGAGAGGCGCGCAAACATCGGCTGATGGAGATCGCGCGGACGCACCAGACCCTGGATGGCGCCCCCTCGTACGCGACCGAGCCCAGGGACCGGAGCATGAAGTCCGAGCTCGCCATCCCGAAGACGGCGCGAGCCCGAGCTCGGAGTGCAGCGCCGCCGATTCCAGCGAGCCTCTTGGTGATGGCGATCGGAGTCGCCACAGTGCTAGCGGTCGCGGTCGTCGATTGGCTGCGGCACTAGCGTCATCACGCCGAGCGCGAAATATCGCGGCCCGGCCGCATGGACGAGCCCTCTCATTCGGCCGTGTCGATCGAGAACCGGCGCACCCGAGCTTCCACGATGCACGGGACACGAGGACAGCACTCGCACGGAGGGTGGCGCCGCCGGATTCCACGGCATGAGCAAGCGGCTGTCGTCCACGACGCATCGGCGGGACCGCACCTGGTGGAAGTCGTCGTAGAAGCGATCGGCGGTGACCGCGACCATGCGCACGATTTCCCCTTGGGCCACCTGGCCGTGTCCGAGCGGGATGATCGGTCGCGGCACTTCCGCGTCGAGCTCCAAGACCGCATAGTCGGGCGCGAGCAAGGTCGGCTCGGGATCGGACGCGTGCGTGACGCGACGACAGCCCACCCATTCGGACGGACGCTCCTCGGTCCCGGCAAACCCGAGCCACACGTCGTCACACCGGCTCCCAGCCGAGAGCTCCCAGGCGACACAGTGGCGGGCCGTGATGGCGGTGCGCGGACCCACGAGCGCGGCCGTGCAGCGCACGGGCTCACGCAAGCCTCCCGAAAGCCCTACGAGCAACGCCACCGACGGATTGCACGTCTCCGGATGCGCTGAACAGGCGATCTCGTAGCGGGGTGGCCGGGAATCGACGTACCGTGCCGCCGATGAAGAGCCGCGCTGGCAGGACGTCAACAACGACAATGCAGCGATGCTTCCGAGAACGAGTCCGAGGCCACGGCTCATTTCTTCAAAATACCAGCGGCGTCGAACGATGCCACCTCGTGGATTTCGCTCCGGTTTTTTTGTCCCTCGCAGGAAGTCCGCTACACCGGGCCGACATGCTCCGCACGCTCGGGATCGCATTGCTGTGCCTTGCCGCGCTGGCCCCGATCCGCGTGGAGGCCGAAGCGCCGATGGTCGTCGTGCAGCGCGGTGACGCATTGAGCTTGATCGCGCAGCGCGCCGGGGTGTCGGTCGAGGATCTCAAGCGCTGGAACCGACTCGATGGCGATCTCATCCGCGTCGGTCAGCGGCTGGTGGTCGCGCCGCCCAAGGCGAAGGCTACGCGCCAATCGACGGACGACGGAATCGATTGGACGCCGCCTTTCGATTTCGGAGCGGAGCAGACCCCCGGGCGACGCGAAGCCCCGATCGCCGCAAGAGACCCGAGGAGCGCGGTCGCCACCCGAAGCTCGGATCCCGCCGAACCGAAAAAGCGCCGCGCCCGAGTCTACCGGGTCCAGACCGGGGATACGCTCACCGGAATCGCCTTGCGACACAACACCACGGTCGAGGATTTGCTCGCTGCCAATCCTTCGCTCGATCCGGACCGCATCTTTCCCGGCCAGTCGATCGACATCGGAGAGCCGCGGCCCGAAGTCGTGTTCCGACTCGAGCGGGGCGACACCCTCCTCGCGGTGGCCGAGCGATACGGCGTGAGCCCGAGAGACCTTTCGCGCTGGAACGAGAGCCTCGGCGGCTCGAACCCGCGAGCCGGTACGCGTGTTCGCATCTACACCCGCCAGCCGATCAGCCCGTCCGAGGCGATCGGGCCCACCAACCGAGGTGTGTTGGAAAACGGCGCGCAGCTCCCACCGCATCGCGGCTACCGAATCCGGTCCGCCGCCAGAGCGTACGGCACCGAGGAAACGATCCGGTGGATCGTCGATGCCTTCGACGCGGTCGACCGACAATTCAGGCAAAACAAGGTGGTCCGAGTCCACGACATCAGCGATCGCGATGGCGGAAGGCTTCGAGACCACAAGAGCCATCAAAACGGCCGTGACGTCGACATCAGCTATTACCAGGAGAGTTGCCCTTCGCATGGCTGCCGGTTCGCGGAGTTCAAGTCCTCCGACCTCGACGTCGCTCGCCAGTGGGCGCTCCTCGAGCACTGGCTGCGGCACGGCCAAGCAGAAGTGATCTTCATCGACTATCGCTTGCAAGCGAAGCTCTATCGGTACGCCAAACGCAAGGGTGTCCCCAAGGCCAATCTCGACCGGTGGATTCAATATCCGCGCGGCCGGTACGAGCCCGAAGGTGTGATCCGACACTACCCGAACCACGAGGACCATCTTCACGTCCGCTTCGTGTGCCCGTACTCCGATCTGCGTTGCAAACCCTAGATGGCGAAGAGCGCAGCCTGAAGCTTGCGCATCGCGTCGGCACGAGCATTGACGCGGAGTCGATGGGCAGGCGTCATTTCGCCGTACGTGATGGCGTAGCCGTCCGGGAGGAACATGGGCTCGAAGCCATGGCCGAGCGTGCCTCGGACCGGCCACACCAGCGTCCCGCGTCGCTCCCCGCGAAAGGTCTTGGCCGAGCCATCGGGCCAAGCGACGCACAAGACGCAGACATAGGTGGCGCGCCAACTGGCCGCGTGCCCGAGCTCCTCGAGACGGTCGTGGACACGCTCGCGAGCCAGGGCGAAGTCTCCGTCGGGCCCGGCCCATTCGCGGGTGTCGATCCCGGGCTCCCCTCCCAAGGCATCGACCTCGACCCCGGAATCGTCCGAGATGGCGGGGCACGCCGTCGCCCGGGCGGCGGCGAGGGCCTTGATCTCCGCGTTGGCCTCGAAGGTCTGCCCGGTCTCGTCGGGAACGGGCAGCGCGAGCTGGCCGGCCGGGCGGAGGCGAACGGGGAACGGGGAAAACAGCTCCCGCAGCTCCCGGACTTTGCCCTCGTTGTGAGTGGCCAGCACCCAGTCTTGGGCCTGCCTGCGGGTCATCCGGCTCCTTTCGCGCGGGCTCGCCCCGCACCCAGACGAGGACAAAGCACAATGAGGACGGGGGCTTGCGAGATTCGTCTCCTAAGGCTACACGCAAGGGATCGCAACCGGATGCAACTGCGCCGCGTCCGTGATACACGACGGGCTCCGTTTTGGCGCGCCTCTGGACCGGCTTGCCCAGCGTTTCGAGGAATACGTACCGATGTCTGAGACAACCTCTTCCGTTCCACCGCGAATTTTCGAGCATACGACCCGCAAGGATTGGGGCCGCTCGGTGCTGCTTCAGGAGGTCCCCGACAAGCGCACCTTCCTTTTCGAGGACGGCTCGGAGCGCAGCTTCCGCCCCGACTACTGGCACAAGATGGAAATCGTCGAGGTGCAGCCGAGCGAAGCGGTTCGCATCGACCGGTTGGCGCGCCGGAACCAAGCGCCGACACCTGGCACGAGCCGAAAGTCGAAGGCGCCCGCCAAGAAGCCCGAGATTTCGTTCGGCCAACAGGTCGCGTACTTCATGGAGCTCTATCCGGTCGGATTCGAAGACGAGAGCTACATCAAGTCCGAGCGCGGAGAGCGAGGGGTCAAAGGCGCCGAAAAGCTCAAGAACGCCGCGCTCGAGCGCGCCGAGGAGAAGCTGCGGCAGACGGAGCTCGACGAGCTCGTCGCAGCCGGCAACTACGACGAGATCCACCAGCGTGTGTACGAGCTTCTGACGAGCACCAAGGGCACGACGCAAAAGGCAGAAGCGACTCGATTCAAGAATCTCCCCGCCGAAGCGCGCGAAACCTTCGGCAATGCGCTTCAAGATCTCTTGTATGGCGACCGCCCGTACGGGATGCGCTTCGATTCTTTCGTCGCCGCCATCGCGGTCGAAGGAGGGGCGACGTGGCCTCTCGCGACGTTGCTGCCCGCGCTCGTCTATCCCGTCGATCACGTGTTCGTGAAGCCGACGTTCTTCAAGAAGCAGGCTTTGATCTTGGACATCGATCCCAAGTACGACACCACGCCCAACAGCACGACCTACGAACAGTTTCTGCAGGCGGCGCGGCGAGCGATGGAGCTGCTTCAGGAAGCTGGCCAGCGGCCGCGGGACCTCTGGGACGTCCACACCTTCATCTGCAAGACGCTCAGCCCCAAAGCCATCAAGGAAGCGACGGGCAAAGCCTAGGGCCTGCATGAGGGCGTCGGTCCGGGCCGAGTCGTGGCCGATCCGCGGTGGTTTCCGCATCGCCCGGGGTGCTCGGCGTGCGGCCGAGGTCGTCGTTCTCGAGCTCGATGACGAGGGCGTCGTCGGTCGGAGCGAGTGCGTGCCCTATCCGCGTTACGGCGAGTCGGTCGAGTCGGTCTGCGCCGCGCTCGGAGCGGCGTGGCCGCGGCTCGCATGCCCAGAGCCAAAGGCGATCGTCGACGCCATGAGCCCCGGGGCGGCACGCAACGCGCTCGATTGCGCGTTGTGGGATCTGGAAGCGAAACGTCGACACACACCGGTCTGGGAGCTGCTCGGGCTCGCCACGCCACCCTCTCCCGTCATGACGATGCGCACCGTGAGCGTGGGCTCCCCCGCCCGGATGCAGGCCGCGGCCCGTCAGCTCGGCGCTGCGTCGTGGATCAAGGTCAAAGTCGATGGCGGAGAGGACCTCGAACGGCTCGCGGCGGTTCACGAGGCTGCACCTGATGCCAAGCTGGTCGTCGACGCCAACGAATCTTGGTCGCTCTCACAGCTTTCGCGTTGGCTTCCAGAGCTTCCGCGGCACGGCGTCGTCGTGCTGGAGCAACCCTTGCCCTCCCATGCGGATGAGGCGCTCGGCGACATCGAGAGCCCGGTTTCGCTGTGCGCCGACGAATCGTTTCACGATC
>CAZBWQ010000115.1:0-10186 GCA_964495565.1 uncultured Sandaracinaceae bacterium
AGGTGAAGAAGGCGGCAGCACGCCGTCACGAAGCCAACCCGGCATTCGGACACCGAGGCGTCCGAGCCGGCCTCACCGTACCCGGGCTCTACGAGATGCAGCTACGAGCGATGTTGTGGGCCGCTCACGACTGCACTCGCTCGGGCACGCCGGTCGAGCTCGAAGTCTTGGTCCCGATGATCGCGTACGCAGAAGAGCTCGAACGACTGCGTGCGATCTTCGAGGACGTTCGGAGCCGGGTTTTCTCGGAGCCCACAGAGGCCTTTGCGCACCGAATCGGCGTCATGATCGAGACGCCGCGCGCGTGCTTGATCGCGGCCGAGCTGGCGCGTCACGCCGATTTCTTTTCATTCGGCGGCAACGACCTCACGCAGACCACGCTCGGCATGAGCCGCGAGGATGCAAGCCGCTTTCTGCCCGCCTATCTGAACGACCTCCAGCTCGTCGCGCACGACCCATTCACGCACCTCGACGACCGGGTCGCCGAGCTCATCCGGCTCGCCCTCAGCCGAGGCCGCGCGGTCGCACCCAGCCTGGTGGCCGGCTTGTGCGGCGACCAGGGAGGCAGCCCCGCCTCGATCGAGGTCTGCGAGCGGCTCGGGCTCGACTTCATTTCCACCCCCCTTCGGCAGCTGCCTGGAGCCCGTCTCGCGGCGGCCCAAGCGCGAATTCTCGCGAAACCCTGAGCTTTTTTCGAGTTGCTGGCGGGCCCGTGGCGTGTTGGAATGTATATGGCTGCAATCTTGCGGTATTAGTGTATGTCCCATCAGGCGAGACGGTTTGACGAGCCTACCGAAAGCGGGCGTCATTCCGGGGTGTCCCCGACGCCTCCGGAAACCCTGATCGGCCGGACGATCGATCAACGCTATCGCGTCGAGGCCGTCATCGGAGAGGGCGGCATGGGCCTGGTCTACCGGGTGACGCACATCCGCCTGAACAAGCCGTTGGCGATCAAGGTCATCCGCCGCGAAAACACCCGCGACCAAGAGGTCATCGCGCGGTTTCGGCGCGAGGCGGAAAGCGCCTCGGCAATCGGCAATCAGCACATCGTCGACGTCAGCGACTTCGGAACCCTCGAGGACGGCTCGACCTACTTCGTGATGGAGTGCCTCGAAGGCATGGACCTGATCGATGCGATGGACATCGCACAGCGGATGCCGGAGCCGCGGGCGCTGAACATCGCGATGCAACTTTGCAAAGCGCTGGGCGCAGCCCACCGTGCGGGGATCGTGCACCGAGACCTCAAACCCGAGAACGTGTTCCTGACGTGCCGCGACGAGGTCGAGGATTTCGTGAAGGTGCTCGACTTTGGAATCGCCAAAGTGGCGAACGGGCCCAAACGAATCACGAGGGACGGAGAAGTGCTCGGCACGCCGCACTACATGTCCCCCGAGCAATGCGAGGGGGAGGGCGTCGACCATCGGACGGACATCTACGCGCTCGGCGTGTTGCTCTACGAGATGGTCACCGGACGCGTTCCACACGACGCCGACACGATGATGGGCATCCTCACCAAGCACATGTACGAGGACCCACTTCCTCCGAAGGTTCACGTGCCCCACGTGTCGACTGCGCTCGAGCAGGTGATCATGCGATGCCTCGAAAAGAAGCCGGAGGATCGCTATCAGACCATGTCGGAGGTCGAGGCCGATCTCGCGGTCGTGCGAGCCGCGCAGGCGCCGACGGGCCCGGACACCGTCACGCTGAAGCCGAGCAAACGCCCGCATCGGGGTCGTTGGCCGGTCTCTCCGGCGTATGCTGCGGGGCTGGCGGTCGCGCTCTTGGCGCTGGCTGGAACCTTGGCATTCCGAGCCTGGTCCGGTCGGGAGCTGCCGGCGACGGCGCCCCACGTGGGTGGCGAGGGCACCGAGGCGGTGTCCGCGGACAGCCCGCCGAATCTTGCCGACGACGAGACCGTCACCGAACGAAGCAAGCCGAAGCAGTCGATCGCCGCGGCCGAGACCGAAGCCGATGCGGCGGGAGACCTCGAGCCGGATCCCAGGCAGGTGCGACGACGCCGCCAAAGCCGTCCGAAGCCGACCTCGACGCGCGACGCGGCCATCCTGGATCCCTGGGAATGACCGCGCCGCAAGCGGTTGCCCGCGCCGAGACGAACGGCTAGGGTGCCGCCCCATGGGGTCGGTTTTCGGCCCGCAGAGCACGTCGATTCGCAGTGTTCTCGGGTTCTTGCTTGCATCGGGCATCATCTCCGCGGGCTGCGTCAACAAGACGGGCGAGCCACTTCCGGATGGCCTGATGTCGTTCCCCATCGGCGTCGAGCTGTCGACGGACGTGAACGAGGACGGAGAGCCCCGGTTCCTGTACGTCACGAGCTCGAACTTCGCGCTCCAGTACGCCAACGGAAACGTTCAGTCCTACGACCTCGACGAGATGGTCGACGGCCTCTTGACCGGTTGCATCGGGGCCGGGGTGGCAATCCCGTGCTTGGACCCGGAGTTCGAGGGCAACGTCAACGCCCCGGAGTGCATTTGCGATCCAGTCACCGACGCCGACTGTGTCGCCGTTCCGCCGGACCGCTGTTCGGTGATCCCCGCGGATCTGCGGGTTCGGGATCCCGGCGCGGCACTGCGCTTGGTCGAGGTCGAGGGGCTGATTCCGGGCGAAGTGCGAATCGGCTCTTTTTCGGACGGTCTGGCGGTCGGAAGCGACGGAAGACGCCTCTACGTCCCCGTGCGCAGCGACGCGAATCTCACGTTCATCGACGTCAACGAAGAGGGACAGCTTCGGTGCGGGGGCGAGTTCGGGGAGGTGCATCTGTGCACCGATCCCTATCGGAGCGGCACCGAGGAACAGGTCAACCCGGACGACCCGTTGGTTCTTCCGTTCGACCCGGTCGATCTGTACGTGGGGAGCTTGGCCGCGGACTTCGCCCCACCCGGGTCCGAGGACGACCCGGCCTTCCGGGGCGACTACGTGCTGATGGCGCACCGCGAGGGGCACGTGAGCTTGTTCTACGATCAAGAGCAGCCTGGCGGTCCGGCGCCGACGCGACGCCCGCGCCTGGCTGCCGTCGTCAGCGACCTGGCACCCGAGCAAGTGACCATCAGCTACGAGCCTGGAGCGAAGCGAGCATGGGTGCCGAGCGCTTTGACCACGCAGATCGTCCGCGTGGGCGTGGCGATCGATGGGGACCCGACCCAGGCCTTCCTCTTCGACGCGGGCACGTTGTTCGTGACCGGTCTCGACAATGGCGCGAGCAACCGGGACATCCGCTTCGACCCTCGGCCCGGACGAGAGCTCGCATACATCGTGGCGCGCGCACCCGAAGCCTTGGTCATCGCTCGAACCCAAGTGCCCGGCGTCGAGCTGAACATGGTGGGGCAGGTGCCGACCTGCACGGACCCGTCTCGGGTGCAGCTCGCAGAGGTCCCGGCTCGTGGCGAATCGGTCTTGCTCGCATTCGTGAGCTGTTTCTTGGCGCGCCGCGTGCAAATCATCGACACCGACCGTCTGCAAGGCGTGACGGTGCTGAGCAACATCAGCGGAGCGTTCGAGTTCGCCATCGATCCGGCGCGGCTCTTGCTGTACAGCGCGGATTTCAGCACGTCGGTCTTGCGCGTCGCCGATCTGCGTCCGCTCGTCGAGTGTCTCGAAAGCGGGAGCGACGGGCCGGAAGAGTGTTCGCCCCGCCTGATCGGCTTGGTCGGGCTGCCACAGCCCGTGTCGGAGTTGCCCCGATGAAGCGCTGGCTCGCTTGGATCGCGCTCGCACTGCTGATCACCTCGTGCCGACGCGGCGGTACCAACGTCGTGCTCGCATCGCTCGATCGATCGGCCGAGATCCAGCTCCTGTGCGCCGACATCGATCTGGTGACCGGCAATTTCTACGAGTTCAGCCAGGTTCTCCCGCTCGATCTGTGCGATTCGAATACCGCGTTCGCGCCGGAGGTCGAGGCCCAACTGCTGGGCGCCGTCACCCAGGCGCAAACCGGAACGGTCGCCGCCGTGAGCTTCACCGAATCGGCGATCTTGGACACGAACCGCACCATCCCCGGCGTGACCGCATTCATCGTGGGAGAGCAACCCACCGGCATTGCCATCTCGCCGGTCGAGCCCAGCTATACGTACGTGAGCAGCTTCACGCCCAAGAGCGTCCAAGCCGTTCCGACCGAGGCGATCATCGACGGGCAGTCGGCGCTCCCGACACAACAGGTGCGCTTCGACGCCGGCCCGACGGATCTCGCCTTGCAGGAAGTCGCATCGGCCACTCCCGTGACCGACACGGAAGGCCGCGTCACCGGTGCAACCTCGGAGTTGGAGTACCGGTACCTCTACGCCGCCGTGCCGGAGCTCGGCGAGGTCGTGCAGATTCCGGTCGAGGTCGCATCGGGAGAAGACGGAGACCGGCACGAGGCACTGGGGCCGCCCGAGCCGCTGGCCCTCGGCACCTTCGACTGCGCGAGCGTAGACCTCGTCGATCCGCCACCGTCGGACGAGACCGAGTACAATCGAATCTGCCCGCAGGGCTTCCAAGACATCCCGGGTCGTTTCATCAAGACGGTGCAAACGACCAAGACGTGCCTGGACGGTCCGGGGACCGGTCCTGCGCCGCTTGCGTTGATCGTCGACTCCGGTCTCGACGGCACCGACGCAGACGACGTGTTGCTGGTGGCCGACGCGAATCAGCCGGTCATTCACCGTTTCCAGCTCGGTGCCGGCGGCGCTGCGCCGCTCGATCCGATCATCACGGGCGTGCCGACCGTCGAGCTGGCGGTCACGCCGTTGGTTCCTGCCTCTTCGAATCGCGGGGAGCGCGCCGCCACGCAGCGATACCTCTACGCGGTCAGCGCGATCGACGGGAGCGTGTTGGCCATCGACTACACGCCGGAATCCGAGACGTTCGGCGCCGTCCTTCCGATCATCGCGGGCGTGACTCCTCGGGCCACCGAGGAAAACGTCGAATCCCGCAATCGGGTGCGCTCCGGGTTTTCGAACGTTCGCTCGATCGAGGTGATCACTCCGTCGTACGAAGTCGAGGTCGACGAGAGCTCCGGGGCCGCCAGCGTGCCCGAAAACGACATCTGCGATCCGAACGACGACGAGGCCTACGCGCAGGCGCAAAGCTCGCGGAACATGCGCGGTGTCTTTCTGGCGGTCAGCTTGTCCGACGGAACGATGTTCTTTCTCGACGTGTACGATCTGAACGCCCCATGCCGCGGAGGCCGGGGAACGCTCGCCTGCACTCCGGCCGAAACGGGCCCCGACCAGTTCGCGAGCATTCGGCGGCACCGGCGTCGTCTCGGCTTCACCCCGTCGACGTTCATTTCGATCGAGGGTACGCCATCGCTTCAGTTCAACACCGTTCCGGGACAGCTCAACGAGGCTACCGGCGATGCGGTGAGCTCCGACGGCCCCGGATTGGAGTTCATCGAGTGTCCGGATTCGATGCTCAGCATCTTCGGGGTGCCACCTACGCCCCAAACCGACGGATTGATCTGCGCCTCCTCGCAGGTTTGGAGTAGCTTCAACCAACGCTGGGACGCTCGGTGGCAGGGTCTCATTCCGGACACGCAGGGAGGATTGGGGCAATTCGCCGACGAATCGTTCCAGGGGGAGCCCGGAACGTGGTTTTTGGCCGGGGACGTTCCGTTTTGCCGCGTGGGGGTCCTCGGGCGCCAATCGGGGGAAGCCACGGACTCGGGGTTGAGCATCGATCGGTTGCCCGTCTACCAGGGAGACCGCCTGCTCATCACCGGAGAGCTGCCTCTCGACAAGCGTGAGGATCCGGACTGCGAACGTTTCACGGACTTGGAAGACGACATCGACAGCTCCCCCGTGTGGTTTCCGATCATCGACGCCTACGAGGATCAACTCGAGATCGGTCCGTCGCCCAATCCGAACCGATATAGCCTCGACCAAGTGCGCTTCTGCTTCGACGAGTACACCGAGTACCAGGTTCACACGCGCGGGGTGTACACGGTGACCGGCTCGAGCTCGGGATTCATCCACCGTGTGGTGCCCGATGACGCGCAGAACGGCAGATGCGTCTTCGACGAGCCGGGAGTGGACGCGAATCCACGACCGATCGATCCGGACGACGTCGACACCTTTCTCACCGGGCGCGCATTTGCCAACACCCAGTTCATCAATCCGTTGGTCAGCTTTCGGATTGGTCCGTTCAATCCGGAGATCTCGCTGACCGATACCACCGTCGCGCTACTGAATTTCAACGTTTCGAACCAGTTTCGGGTCGAGGTGCTCGACACGGGGGGGACCGGCTTCTCGCTGCCTTCTTCGATGCTGTTTTCGGCCGAGCAAAACGAGCTGTTCTTCGTCGATCTCGAAGCTGGCGTGAGGCGCGTGGTCTTTTCTCCGCTTTCCATCGTGCAGACTTTTGAGTAGACCCGACGCATGGGTCTACGGGGGACGGCTCGAAAGCGGCGCGAACACACCCCGGTGATGCGCCAGTTCCTGCGTGCCAAGGAACGGCATCCCGACTCGATCGTCTTCTTCCGCCTCGGTGATTTCTACGAGATGTTCTACGAGGACGCGGTGCGGGCCGCGAACATCCTGGACATCGCCCTGACTTCCCGTGGCACCGACCCGGACGGCCAGAAGATCCCGATGGCCGGCGTGCCCCACCACGCGGCGGCCGGCTATTTGGCGGCGCTGCTCCGAAACGGCGAGAAGGTCGCGATCTGCGAGCAAATGGGGGACCCGGCGAGCTGTCGCGGCGTCGTGCCGCGCGAGGTCGTCCGGGTGGTCACGCCCGGGCTCTGCCTCGAGCCAGATGCCCTCGACGCTCGGTCCGAGAATCTTCTGGTCGGCGCGACGCGCGAAGGAGGCATCGCGGCGCTCGAGCTGTCCACCGGCACACTCCGGGCATGCGTCGTCGAGCTCGGTCCCGCCTGGGTGGGCGAGCTCGTCCGCTTGGATCCCGTCGAGGTGCTGATCGAGGCGGGTGACCCGGAGCTCGAAGCGCTGTGCCGACAGAGCTTGCCGCGGGCGGCAGTGCGCCCCGCGGAGCTTTCCCGCGAGGCCCTCCTTCGGGAGTCCCTGAGCGCCGAGCAAGCCTCCGAGATCGAGGCACAAGCCGGTGCAGCCCGCGCCGCCGCCTTGGTGCTGGGCTATGCCCAGGCGCACCAAGCACATCTCGAGATTCACTCCGCGACGCGCTACGACGCGGGCGCCCGGTTGATGCTCGACGACGCTGCCGTCCGGAACCTCGAGCTGGCTCGTACGCTCGACGGAGAGCGTCGGGGCTCGCTCCTTCACTTGATCGATCAGACCAAGACACCGATGGGGGCGAGGGCCCTGCGCGCCCATTTGTTGCAGCCCCTCACCGACCTCGAACGCATTCGACGGCGCCACGACGCGGTCGAGCTCTTCGTCTGCGACGCGCCCCTTCGAAAGGACGTGCGTGAGCGGCTCGCGGAAATCGGCGATCTCGAACGCCTGGCCGTCCGAGCGGCGGTCGGTCTGGCGAGTCCCCGCGACCTGGGCGTGATTCGCGACAGCCTCGCGGGCGCGGCCGGCTTGCACGAGCGGTTGTGGGGTCGAAGCGGTTTCGATCTCGACGACACCCTCGCAGAGCTTCGGGACGTGGATCTGTGCGAAGACGTCCGAGGCATGCTTTGCGACGCCCTCGTGCTCGAACCGCCTACGGTCGAGCGTCAGGGCGGGATCTTCCGAGATGGTCACCTCGAGGAGCTCGACGAGCTCCGTCGTCTGTCCACGACCGCCAAAGACGTGATTCTCGAGCTCGAGCGTCGAGAGCGTCAGCGCACCGGGATCACCTCGCTCAAGATCAAGTTCACGAAGGTATTCGGCTACTACATCGAGATCACCAAGGCCAACCTCGATGCCGTTCCCGACGAATACGTTCGCAAGCAGACCATCGCCAACGGGGAGCGATTCATCACCGCCGAGCTCGCCGAGCTCCAAGACCGCATCTTGCATGCCGACGAGCGCGCGCGCTCCCTCGAATCCGACGCGTTCGCCGAGCTTCGCAAGGCCGTCGGAGAGCAAGCGCCTCGGCTGCATCGGCTAGCGCGCTTGGTGGCGACGATCGACACCGCCACGTCCTGGGCGGAAACCTCTGCGCGCTACGGATACGTGCGGCCCACCGTGGATGGCAGCTTGGAGCTCCATCTCGAGGAGAGCCGGCATCCGACGGTGGAACGGTACGCCGCCGAAGACGGCTTCGTGCCCAATACGATCACGCTCGATGCCCAGAGCACCCGGTTCATGCTGCTGACGGGCCCGAACATGGCGGGCAAGTCGACGACGATGCGCCAGGCCGCGCTCGCCGTGATCATGGCGCAGGCAGGCGGGTTCGTGCCGGCGAAGCAAGCGCGAATCGGGATCGTCGATCGCGTTCATACGCGCGTCGGAGCAAGCGATCACCTCGCGCGAGGACAAAGCACCTTCATGGTCGAAATGATGGAGGCCGCGAGCATCTTGCGCGGCGCCACGGAGCGATCGTTCGTCATCCTCGATGAAATCGGAAGAGGGACCAGCACTCATGACGGTCTGGCCATCGCGTGGGCGGTTGCCGAGCACCTCCACGACGCCACGCGCTGCCGCACCATCTTCTCGACCCACTACCACGAGCTGTGTGAGCTCGCGGAGCATTTGCCCCATGCGGCCAACTACAACGTCGCGGCAAAAGAGCATGGGGACAGGATGGTGTTGTTGCATCAGCTCGTTCCTGGTGGCTCCAACCGGAGCTACGGTCTGGCGGTGGCGCGCTTGGCGGGCGTGCCGCCGGTCGTCTTGGCCCGTGCGAAAGCCAAGCTTCGAGAGCTCGAAGCGCGGACCGAGCACGTGAAGCGCCCGCAGATCGCATTGTTCGAGCCCGAAACCCAGGCCGAGTCGGAAGTCGAAGCGACGTTGAGAGCGCTCGACATCGAACGCATGACACCCGTGGACGCACTGGTCACGCTTGCGCGCCTTCGGGATCTCGCGGGTCGAGACGTGGAATGAAGCACGGTGGTCGATGGTATACGGACCGAGAAGGGACTGTTACCATCGGTTCATGAACGATCGTCTCCACCGAATCACGATGGAGCTCGAAGAGGCAGACCGTCAGCTCGTCGCGGCTCTCAATGCGCGGGCGCGTGCAATTCGGGAATACAACGCGCTTCGAGAAGAAGCCGGTGACGAGCCTCTTCGGCTGCCCAAGAAGGCCGTCGTCATCGCTGGAGCGCGAGCTCTCGCCAACGAGTTTCCGGCCGCGAGCATCGAACCGGTGTTCCGAGAGGTGCTCTCGGCGTGCACGGCGTTGATCGAGCTCGACGTGGTCGCTTACTTCGGCGCGCCTGGCGATCTGTCGCACGCGGCGGCTCGCGACTACTTCGGGCACGCACCGAGCTTCCGGCCGACCGAGTCGGTTCGCGCCGTCCTCGAGGCCGTGCTCCACGGGCATGCCACCTTCGGCGTGGTGCCCCTCGAAACGTCGACCGACGGTGCGATCACGGCCACGCTGAAAGGACTGATCGCCACCGATGCCAAGCTTTGTGCGGAGCGGATCGTCCCCCTTCGCTACCAGCTTCTCTCGCAGTCGGGCGACCCGGCCCAAGTCCTCAAGATCTACGGGGCCTCGCCCGCGATTGCAGCGTGTGAGCGGCAGCTCCGATCCCGCTATCCCGATGCAATTCTCGTCGACGTCCAGTCGGGAGAAGCAGCCGCCCATTTCGCGCTAGGCGACGACCAAGCCGCAGCGCTCGGGTCGCCGCTGCTTCGCGAGCTCCACGCCTTGAAGCTGATCGAGGAACGCCTCGAAGACGACCCGGACGTGATCACGCGGTTCGGGATCATCGGGAACCGGCTCCCTTCCCGCACCGGAGCCGACCGTACGGTGCTCGCCATGGCCCCGGGCGACGAGCCGGGCGCTCTGCATCGCGCGCTTCGGCCCCTGGCCGACCGCGGGATCAACCTCACCCGCATCGAGTCGAGGCCTTCGACGGGTACCGAATGGCGGCACGTCTTTTTCTTGGAGATGGACGGCCACATCACCGACCGCGCGGTGCTCACCGCCGTGGAGGAGCTGCGCCGGACGTCGCGCTATGCCAAGGTCCTCGGAAGCTACCCCCGTCCGAGCTGACCACCCCCATGAGCGACCTCGCGGCATCCCACATCCTGGCCCTCACACCCTACGAGGCCGGCAAGCCCGCCTCCGAGCTCGAACGCGAGCTCGGGATCGACGACGACCAGCTGTATGTCAA
>CAZBWQ010000116.1:0-10035 GCA_964495565.1 uncultured Sandaracinaceae bacterium
GCTCGATGACCCGCTGAGCATGTTCTCGCTTGGCGTCAATCCTCACTACAACGAGATGGGATACCAACGTCTCGCGGACACGATTCTCGTCGTCCTCGACGTGTCGCCATGAGGGGCAACGTGACACACATATCGTTGGACGGTCTCTCGACGGACTTGGGCCGTTCACAAGTTCTGGCGGTGAGTGAGCGACTTCAGTCCATGGGATGGCGATGCACCATCCTTTCGCTGGAGCCTGGCACCGCACGCCCCGCAGATCTCGAGAGCCTTCGCAAACGAATGGCCTCGTCCGGTGTGCGTTGGTTTCAATCATCGTATCGCAGCGGACGAGCCGGAGCGGCGAGGAATGCCGTCACGATGTCCAACATGGTGAGGCGCGTGTGGGGAAGCACGGATTTGTTTCACTGCCGTAGCTACTTCGGTGCCTTTTACCCGTCCGTGGCAGCAGCGCTCGGTAGCGCCCCCTACGTTTTCGATACCCGAGGATATTGGGTCGACGAGAAGGTGGAGGCGGGGCGCTGGTTTCAGGATCGCGCTTCGTTGGCGATCGCTCGTCGCGTGGAGCGCAACCTCTACAATCGTGCGGGGGCCGTGGTGAGCTTGACCGAGCTGGCCGCAGAAGACGTGCGTCGAGGCTGTTTCGGAAAGCCGCATGCACGAGACCGATCCATCTGCATTCCTACTTGCGTCGATTACGGGCGATTCCAGATCGACCGAGGCGCACCGCCTGATGAGTTTTTGCGAGACGGTCAGGTTCTCGCATATGTCGGCTCTCTCAACCCGTCTTACGAATATCGCCGCTCGCTGGAGCTCGCGAAGCTCGTTCTTCGACGAAATTCCAGCGCCAAGCTCGTCGCTTTGACCGCTCAGGTGTCCGAGATGAGCTCACTCGTCGACGAGCTTGCGATTCCTGCCGATCGATGCCTCGTTCGCAACGTCCCTTACGACGAGATCCACCGCTGGCTCCCTTGGATAGACGTGGGTCTCATGCTCCTCGTCCCACCGATTCGGGCGAAGCGGGCGTCGATGCCGACGAAGCTAGGTGAGTTTTTCGCAACGGGAGTGTCGCCGATCACCCACGGTGGCAACAGTGAAATCGCAGAGTGGGTGAGGCGCGCTGGGAGCGGGCTGGCGTTGGAAGATCTGTCCGATGCCTCGCTCGAGCGGGCCGCCGACTTCGTGGTTTCAAACCTCCCAGACATGGAGCGCCGGGTCCGCGCGCGGCTCTTGGCCGAAGGGCATTTCTCGCTGGACTCTGCGGCTCGCCGGTACGACATCCTCTTTCAAAACGTCTTGTCGGGCGCGCGATGAGCTTGGTTATCGTGGAGGGTGGTCCGGCCAAGTACTTGGAAAACGGGGCATACTCGTGATAGCTGGCGACATGGCCAACTTCGCGTTGCTGGGGGTAGGTGGGTTCGTGGCGCCGCGCCATCTTGCGGCGATTCGCGACACGGGAAACACCCTCGTGGCGGCCTGCGACCCTCACGACTCCGTCGGCGTCATGGATGCTTACTTTCCGGAAGCCGCGTTCTTCACCGAGGTCGAGCGCTTCGATCGATTTCTAGAAAAGAGACGACGCGAAGGTTCGGACAGAGCGGTGCAGTACGTGAGCATCTGCTCTCCCAACTACTTGCACGATGCACACGTGCGGCTCGCCCTACGTGTGAATGCGCACGCGATCTGTGAGAAGCCTTTGGTCATCAATCCATGGAATCTCGATCAGCTCCAGGCTCTCGAACGGGAATACGAAACCCGCATTCACACCGTCTTGCAGCTTCGCTATCTGCCGGCGCTGGTCGAGCTGAAAAAGGAGATTGAGGCAAATCCTCCACGTACCAAGAAAGACGTCGTCCTGAGCTACATCACACGGCGCGGACGTTGGTATCATCACTCGTGGAAAGGGTCCGAGCCGAAGTCCGGTGGCCTCGCCATGAACATCGGCATTCACCTCTTCGACGTGATGATCTGGCTCTTCGGAGAGGTTCAGGACTTGGAGATCCATGCACGCGAGACGAATCGCGTGAGCGGTGTGATGGAGCTCCAACATGCAAACGTGCGTTGGTTCCTCTCCATCGACGAGAGCGATCTACCCGATGACGTTCGAGCCAAGCAGGGGCACGCATATCGCTCGCTGCTGATGGACGGTGAGGCCATCGAGTTTTCGTCCGGATTTCAAGATCTGCATACGACCGTGTACCGAGAAACGCTTGCGGGCCGCGGACACGGAATCGACGAGGCGCGCGCTTCCATCGAGCTCGCGTACCGCGTTCGAACGCAGCCCGTAGTCAGGGCTCGAGACTCGGTGCACCCGAGGCTCGCCTAAGTTTCGTCCGCGGGCATGCTGCTCACACGTCTTCCCGGCCGTCGGACGGGGACGTGCACTGCGGGTCGTCGGGGAAGTCGGTGAACGTATCCCCGTCGTTGTCGATTCCGTCACTGCATCCGGGGTTTGGAAATTCTCGCGCGTCTTCAGGATTGTTGCAACCGAAGTCGGCCAGATCCGTGAGGCCATCCCCGTCGTTGTCGACACCGTCTCTGCATTCCGGTGTCGTGTTGGTCTCGTCTCCGTCGAGCGGACTCAGGCAACCGAAGTCTTGGCCGTAGTCGATCAAGCCGTCGCCGTCGTTGTCGATGCCGTCTTGGCACTCGAGGTCCGGGAACTCGAGCGCGTCATTGAAGCTCAGACACCCTCGGTCGTTCGGGAAGTCGATGTCGCCGTCGCCGTCGTTGTCGATGCCATCACCGCATTCGGGTAGGCTGTCGATCTCGTCGTTGTCTGCGGCATTCAAGCAACCGGGGTCTTGGCCGTAGTCGATCAAGCCGTCGCCGTCGTTGTCGATGCCGTCCTGGCACTGGAGGTCCGGAAACTCGTGCGGATCGTTGCTGTTGCCGCAACCGCGGTCATCGGGGAAATCGACGTCGCCATCCCCATCGTTGTCGATGCCGTCCGCGCATTCCGGCGAATCGTCGGTTTCATCATCGTCGGATGGCCTCAGGCAACCCGGGTCCTCGCCATAGTCGGTGAGACCATCGCCGTCATTGTCGATTCCATCTCCACACTCCAGATCCGGAAACTCGAAAGAGTCGTTCGCGGAGGCGCAGCCGGGATCGTCGGGGAAGTCGACTCGTTCGTCGCCGTCGTTGTCGATCCCATCCGAGCACTCGCTCGGCGGGTCCACTTCGCTCGCCGTGGTCGGACTGTTGCATCCGGGATCCGAGCCGTAGTCGATGAAGCCGTCGCCGTCGTTGTCGACTCCGTCGCTACAGGCTGGATCGCCAGCCTCGGATCCGCCAAAAGGATTGCCGACGCATCCTGGGTCGGCGAGATCGACGAAGCCGTCCTCGTCGTTGTCCACTCCGTCGGAACACGCAAGCTCGCTCGGATCGAACGAGGTCGAGTAGTTGTTGGTCGTGTCGCTGCATGCGGCTGCCAACCCGAGCGGCAGCGCGATCCAGAGCAGTTGGCTCGTGAGCTTCGCTGTCGAAAACATGGCTTTCCCCCGTGGGGGAAAACGTTACCATCGATGGGCGGTCCATTCCTAGTCTTCGACAGCCTTTTTGGATGCGACGGGCAGCGTTCTGCTGAGCTGGCGATCGTTCAGCCGTTTCGTCGAAGCCCCGGCGTCTCCAAAAATGCTTCGATCACGCGCTGCTGGTCCGCGTCGGTGAGGCTCGAGCCGCTTGGGAGGCAGAGGCCCTCGTGGAAGAGCTCCTTGGCGACCGTGCCCCCGATGATGCGGCAATCGCGGTAGAGCGGCTGCAGGTGCATGGGCTTCCAGACGGGGCGTGCCTCGATGTCGTGAGCCTCGAGGTGCTGGCGCACTTGCTCGGGGCCGACGCACAGCCTGGTTTCGTCGAGAAGCAGCACGGTGAGCCAGCAATTGGAACGGCGGCCGGCGCGCTCGGTGGGAAAGGTGATCCCGGGGATGCCGCCGAGCGCCTCTCGATAGTGCTCGTTGATCTCGTGCCGGCGGTCGACGAGCTCTTCGAGCCGGCTGAGCTGCGCCCGACCCACGGCCGCCAACAAGTTGCTCAACCGATAGTTGTATCCAAGCTCCTCGTGCTCGTAGTGCGCGACGGGTTGCCGCGCCTGGGAGGCCAAGTAGCGGGCCCTCGCCACGAGCTCGCGGTCGTCGCTCACCAGCGCGCCGCCGCCGCTGGTGGTGATGACCTTGTTGCCGTTGAACGAGAGCACGCCGATGCGGCCGAACGAGCCGGCCGCCTTTCCCTGGTAGCTGGCGCCGAGGGCTTCGGCGGCATCTTCGATGAGGGGAACCTCGTACTTGGCGCAGGCATCGAGGATGGCGTCGTAGTCAGCGCACTGGCCGTAGAGATCCACGACGATGATCGCTTTGGGAAGCGAGCCGTCCTCGGCCGCTTCATACAAGGCCTCTTCGAGCAGCTCCGCATCCATGTTCCAGGTTTCGTGATCGCTGTCGACGAACACGGGCGTCGCGCCGACGTAGCGAATCGCGTTGGCCGTGGCTGCGAACGTGAGGGTCGAGGTCCACACCTCGTCCCCGGGGCCCACTTCGAGGAGCAGCAATGCCAAGTGGAGCGCGGCGGTCCCGCTGCTCAACGCCGCCGCGTCCCGGACGCCCACCTGGGCGGCGATTTCTCTCTCGAATGCGTCGACCTCGGGACCGAGCGGCGCGATCCAGTTCGAGTCGAACGCCCGTAGCAGCGCAGCGCGCTCGAGGTCACTCATGTCCGGCGGAGAGAGGTAGATCCGAGACTGTTTCTTTTCGTCGATCACGCGCCCACTTTCTTGGCAGGGATGCCTACGTACGTCCCCGCCTCGCGAATGTCTTTCACGACCGCCGCACCCATGCCGACTACCGCGTCGTCACACACCTCGACGTGCTGCTTGAAGGCGGCCTGGGTCCCCACGTCCACTCGATTCCCGAAGGTGCAGTTGCCACTGATGTTGCACCCTGGTGCGACCGTACAGAAGTCGCCGAAGGTGCAGTCGTGCCCGACGGTGGTGTTCAAGTTCAAGTGGCAGTGTTTGCCGAGCACGATTTGACAGGTCAGCACGCAGCCCGCGCAAATGATCGAGCCTTCGCCGACCTTCACCCATTGGGAAAGCACGGCGCTCGGATGAACCAAGGTTTCGAATGCGGTTTCGGGCGGAAGCTCGCCGACTACCTTCTGACGAATCTTCGGATTGCCGATGCCAACCACGGCGCGGTGTGCCCGGGGGTCGAAGGCAGACTGAGGCTGCACGGCGACGCCGAGAAGGTCACGGGGTCGGAAGACATCGTCAGGCTCGTGGAAGGCGGCGATCTGATGACCGCGCCCCAAGTCGTGAAGGATGCAGGCAACCTCCCTCGCAAACCCTCCCGTCCCGAAAATGGCTACGGTGTCACTCATCGTTGCTTCCCATGAACTCCGGCATCGTGGCATGTCCCTCGGCCGAGATCCCCCTTCGGCCGAGAACCTGGGCCACGGTGCGAGCCAGTATCGTGAGATCGGTCCGAAGCGACACGTTTTCGACGTACCAGACGTCGAGCTCGAATTTCTCGTCCCAATCGATCGCGTTGCGGCCGTGGATTTGCGCCCAGCCCGTGATGCCGGGAGCGACTTCGTGCCGGCGCCGTTGCTCCGGTGCATACCGCTCGAGGTATTGGACGAGCAGTGGGCGAGGGCCGACCAGGCTCATGTCGCCGCGGATCACGTTCCAAAGCGTCGGGAGCTCGTCGAGGCTCCAGCGGCGCAATCGGTCGCCGAGGGGGGTGAGCCGCTCGGAGTCCGGGAGGAGTGCGCCGGTCGGATCGCGTTCGTCGGTCATGGTGCGGAACTTGATGAGCTCGAACACGCGGCCGTCCCGGCCGGGGCGGGGCTGGCGAAACAAAACCGGGCTGCCGAGCTTCGCGCGAGCCAGGCCGGCCACGACCAACCCGACGGGTGCCAAGGCGATCGCCGCCGGAACGGCCAGGCCCAGATCGATCGCTCGCTTTCCCACGCGCCGGTAGAACGTCATCTCAATAATCTCTCATACTCGCGCAAGACCCGATCGAACACCCTCTGCTCGTCGAACTGCTCCTCGGCCATGCGACGCCCGGCCGCGCCCATCGCCGCGCGTCGCTCTTCGTCCCGCAAAAGCTCGAGGATGGCATCGGCCAATGCCCCGCTGTCTCGTACGGGGAATCGCAGCCCGTTCACGCCGTGCTCGACGGCTTCCCGGCAGCCTCGAATGTCGGTGACCACCGTGGGCACGCCCATCGCGGAAGCCTCCATGGGCGCTCGCGGGAAGCCTTCGCGGTGGGACGGAAGAACCAGGACGTCCATGAGCGCGTAGAGCTCCGGCATGTCGTGCCGCATGCCCAAAAAGCGGGTCTGATTCTGCACGCCGTAGCGGGCCGCCACGTCGGGCCGAAGGGCGTCCGGCTTCTCGTCGTCGTAGGGGCCGACGATGAGGAAGCAGACGTTCGGGATCTCCGCCGATACCTTCTTCGCCGCCTCGAGCAGCTCCAAGATGCCTTTTTCCTCGACCAGCCGGCCGACGAAACCGACCACGAGCGCGTCCGGCTCGATGCCGATCTCGGCTCGTAGCTCCGCCAGGGCGCCCTCGGTCAAGCGCCGGCGGTCGAACCTCCGTACGTCGATCCCGTTTCCGAGCCACTTGATGAGATCCGGGCTCGCGATCCGCTCGGCCACGGCAGTCGCCATGTCTTCGCGGTTCTGGGAGAGGATCACGTCCGAGCAGCGTGCGGCGATTCGCTCCATCCACACGTAGAACCGCCTCGGGGCCGGTTTCATGCCGTCGTGGAAGTAAAACCCGTGCAGGGTGTTGACGACGACCGGGACGCCGCTCAGCCGGGCGGCCAACTGGCCGAGCAAGCCTGCCTTGGGTGTGTGGGTGTGCACCACATCGAAGCGTTCGCGCCGCATCACCCGGACGAGCTCCCAAAGTGCCCGCAGGTCCGCAAGCGGCGTGAACCGCCGGGTCATCGGCACGGCGAAATGGGGGATGCCGCCTGCTTCGACGGCCGCCACGTCAGGCCCGGGGGCGCTGATCGAGGAGACGTCGTAGCCCTCGTCCCGGATCCGCTGGAGCTGGTTGAGCAGTAGATACCGGAGCGACAGGTCGACCGTCGTGACGTGCGCCACGCGGGGCTTGCCCGGATGTCGTGCCGCCGTGGGCATCTTCGTCTCTGCCACCCTGCGGTCAGGTAGCACGGCCCGCCCCGGAATCTCAAGACGGCGGGCTCCGTCGCGGACCATCCCGGCGATCATCTGGACACCCCCTCTTCCTCACCTATGCTTGCAGACGAGTGGCTTGGTGGAAAAAAGGCTGCCTTTCGGTCGTTCTGGGGCTGGTCTTGTTGGTCTTGGCTTTTTGGCTCGTGTACGGGGGGGCCCACGAGCAGGCCGACGGCGAGATCGTGCCGGTACCCCTTGGCTCCGAGCACGTGACGGCTCGCGTGGCGAGTCAGAAGCGCACCGCGCCACACGAGAGCAACCGCATCTTGTTTGGAGATCTCCACGTCCACACCACGTTCTCGGTCGACGCGTTCATGTGGGGGCTGCCTCTCATGGGCGGGGAGGGCGTGCATCCACCAGCCGACGCCTGCGACTTCGCCCGTTTTTGCTCGCAGCTCGACTTCTACGCCCTGACCGACCACGCCGAGGCTCTGAATCCCCGCACCTGGCAACTGAGCAAAGATGCGGTGCGGGAATGCAATGCCGTGGCCGACGGCGACGAGCCCGATCTCATCGCGTTCACGGGATTCGAATGGACGCAGGTCGGGCTCACTCCGGAAGAGCACTTCGGCCACAAGAACGTCATCTTCAAGCACGTCGACGAGGAGCGGCTTCCCACTCGACCGATCGCGGCGCCCGGCATCTCGGCACGCGCTTTTTCGAAGCTGAGCGCGCTCTGGCCCATCTTGTCGATCCCCGCGCGTTCGTTCCCTCATCAGCAGCCTTATCTCGACTTTGCGCGTCACATCCGGGAAAACGCCCAGTACCCGTTCTGTCCCGAGGGTCGGAACACGACCGAGCTCCCGGCGACCTGCCGCGAGCGGGCCGCCACGCCGGACGTTCTTTTTGAGAAGCTCCACCAGTGGGGCTTCGATGCCCTGGTGATTCCCCACGGCACCACGTGGGGCTTCTACACGCCGCTCGGCTACCAGTGGGACAAACAGCTTCGCGCCGACCTGGATGACGACAGCCTTCAGCGGCTGATCGAGGTGTTTTCCGGTCACGGCAACTCCGAGGAGTACCGAGACTTTCGTTCGGCCGTCGTCACCGAGGACGGGCTCGAATGTCCGCCGCCGAGCGAGGGCTACGAGGCATGCTGCTGGCGGGCCGGCGAGATGATTCGCGAACGTTGCGAGGACCCGAGCTCCAAGGATTGCCAGCGACGCGTCGAAAAGGCGCGAGCCGACTTTCTTCGCGTGGGTCTCGCCGGGCACGTGACGGTTCCCGGGGAAGACGTTCCGGACTGGAAAGACTGCGGCACGTGCACCGACTGCTACTTGCCCGCCTATCAGTATCGTCCCGGAGGGTCGGCTCAGTACATTCTCGCCAAAGGCGACTTCGAGAACCCCGAAGCGCCGCGTCACGCGACGATGGGCTTCATCGCATCGAGCGACAATCACACCGCGCGGCCCGGCACCGGGTACAAGGAGTTTGCCCGCCTCCGGATGACCGAAGCCCGCGGAGCACCGGACGAGTCCTGGCGTGCCTCGATGTTCGGGGAGCGAGGGCAGCGGGAGCCGGAGTCCGTCACCTACACGATCGAAGACCTGATGGAACGCCCGCCCTTCGAGCTCATGTGGATGGAGCGCCAGGCGTCTTTCTTCATCACTGGTGGGCTGGTCGCCGTCCATACCTACGAGCGATCGCGTGAAGCGATTTGGGATGCCTTGCACAGCCGCAACGTCTACGGAACGTCGGGCGACCGCATCTTGCTCTGGTTCGACCTGTTGAACGGTCCCGACGGCACGCTGCCCATGGGAAGCGAGACTCGTCTCTCCGAGGCTCCACGATTTCAGATCCGCGCCGCAGGCTCGTTCGAGCAGAAGCCGGGATGCCCGCCGGATGTCGTTCAGTCCGTCGGCGCCGAGCGTCTCCAACGGATCTGCGCGGGCGAGTGTTACAACCCCGGGGACCGCCGTCGGCGCATCACTCGAATCGAGATCATTCGAATTACACGTCAGCTCCGTGAGGACGAGCCGGTCGAAGACCTGATCGAAGATCCTTGGAAGGTCCTCCCTTGCCCCGAGGGCGAAGATCTTTGCGTCGTCGAGCTCAGCGATCCGACGTTCGTCGAGCGCGGCCGAAAAACGCTCTACTACGTCCGTGCAATTCAGGAGCCTACGCCGACGGTCAACGGAGGCGGGCTGCGATGTGAGGGTGCGCAGTGCGAGCCCTGCTACGGGAACTTCCGCACCGCTGCGAAGGACGACTGCCTCGTGGACACCGAGGAGCGGGCTTGGTCCTCGCCGATCTTCCTGCTTCCGGGCCCGACGCCATGATGCGTGTTTGGCTCCTGGTCGCAGGGATGCTCGTGGGGGCCTCGTTGGCGGTTTTCTACATCGTGCGCCTTCCCGACCGGGTCGATCCGGCAGCGGATGCGGTCGCGTGGGTTCGCGATCGGCCGATTACGCGCGACTCGTACGAAAACGCCCTCCGCGCGGTCGCGGCCGATCGCAAGGACGGTGTGCTCCGACCCGAAGATCGGGAGCGCGTGCTTCAGCGACTCATCGACCAGGAGCTCTTGATCGACCGCGCCATCGAGCTCGGTCTCCATGAGCGCGACCCGCAGCTTCGTAACCAACTCGCCACTGCGATGATCGACTTTTTGGTTCGTCGTGCGGAGGACGAAGCCAGCGCCGTCACCGAGTCCGAGCTGCGTGATTTCTACGAGGACCAACGGTTTCGATTCGAGCGCAGCGCCAAGTATCGGATCCGCGTCGACGGGGAAGGAGGCGTACCACTTCCAGACGGCTTCCTTCTCGAAAAGGAGATCGCGCAGAGATTGGGTCCGACCGTCGCACGACAGGTCGCCGCGCTTCGAGAAGGCGA
>CAZBWQ010000117.1:0-9869 GCA_964495565.1 uncultured Sandaracinaceae bacterium
CGTCGGCGATGGCTACACCTGCGTCGAGGCGCCACCCGCCTGTGGCGACGGGACGTGCGCCGAGTCTGAGAATTACTTGTCTTGTCCGGCCGACTGCGACTATGCGATTGCAATCGTCGTCGAAAGCTCGCTGTTTTCGGCGATCGAACCGTGGATCGCACAGTATGCCGACGACCTCGAGAGAGGGGGAAAGCAGGCGCGAATCATCCCCTGGGCCCCCGGATCGGCCGCTGCGCTCCGCACCTTGATCACGCAGCAGATCGACGAATATGGCGTCGACGGTGCCTGGTTGATCGGCAACTTGCCGGCCGCGTGGTACCAGCAATGCATCGACTGGGATCTCGATCCGGAAACTCCCTGCAGCTACGAGGAGTTTCCTGTGGACGTGTACTATCAGGACCGAGCTGCGCTCTGGCTCGACCAAGATGGCGACGGCATCTTCGATGCCCATTCCAACCTCGACATCGACATCTACACGGCACGGCTGATGGGCACGGCGATCGAGGTTCGACTGTACTTCGAGCGGCTACACGATTACCGAACACACGGCTCGCTCGTCGACAGGTCGGCCTTCGTATTCATCGATGATTCGTGGCGAGTCTCGATGGAAGCGGAAACCCATGACCTCGACCTCATCTACGGCGATGTCGTCTCCCTTTGGGAGGCGGCGGACTCGACCATGACGAGCTACATCGATCGACTCACGGGAAGGGGTGCCGAGTTCGTGTACCAAGCGATCCATTCGACTTCGTATCGGATCACGTTCATCGGATCCGACCTTCCGCCCGAGTACATCAGCCTCTTTCCCGACCCGCTGCGGCCGGACCTCGTCGTGCTCTCCTCGCTCGATCTCAAGATGTCCTTCGTCACGATGTTCAACTGTTGCGCCGCTCGGTTCACCGAGCCGAACCTCGGAATGGCCTACACCATCCAGACGGACTACGGACTGTCGATCATCGGGACGACCAAGGTCGGTGGCATCTACTGTTCCGACTTGTTTCACTACGACCTCGCCTGCGGCGCGACCTGGGGAGAGGCCTACCGGCAGTGGTACAACGAGTACGGAAGAACCTCGGACCGCAGCGCGCTCGGAGCCGTCATCTTCGGAGATCCATTGCTCCATGTGCCTCGCGACTCGGAGGCTTCCGTGCCCAAAGGCAGGCCCGAGCTTCCCACCCCCGAGGAGATCGAACAAATGAGCACGGTCCTACAGGACTGGAGCGAGCTGCCGGTGGGAGGCTACGAAGAATACAGACGCACCAACCCGCAATTTTTCGCGGACTGAGCCACATCGTCCAGCGCCTCGACCGAGGGGTCCCACGGCATACGTAATTGTTTACCCCGACGGTCTTCGCAGCTCGTCTGCCTTTCGTCGGAAAAGGTGCGAGAGTACGTTTCGATAGACCTGGGGCATGAGAGGTTTCCAACATGTCGCGGCGGCGCTGGCGTTGTGGTCACTGGCGGGGCCGCCCGTGCAGGCGCAGGCGCCGGAAGGGGCGTGGCTGATCCTGCCGAGCGCGTCTGCGCTGACGGAGGACTGGATGGAGCCGTCCCTGATGAGGACACGCACCGAGCTTCTGCAGCGCGGCATTGCGGTATGGCCGCCACAACGAGCCACGGCCGAGCTCGAGCAAAACGTCTCCTCCGATCCCGTCACGCTCACGAGCGAGCAGATCGAAACGTGGACGGATCTCTCGCGCGCGGCGCTGTGGGATTTGGCCCAAGGGGAGCCCGAGATGGCCCTCGAGCGACTTCGAAAGGCGCAGGAGCTTTCGCGTCGGGCCATCGAAGCCTTGAGCCGGGACGAAGACCGCGCCCAATCGGTGCTCGACACCTGCCTCTACATGGTTCGCGCGCTGCTCGAAACCGGATTGGCAGCCGACGCCGGGGCGCTCGGCAAGGAGTGCCGCGTGCTCGTTCCCGATGGACGACCAACCGCCGGCATGCATCCCGCATCGGTGCGCGCGGTCCTCGAGGCCGCAGACGCCGAACGGGCCGAACGCCCCACCATGCTTCGCGTCAAAAGCGACCCTTCCGGATGTGCGGTTCGGGTCAACGGCCTTCGGCTTGGCGAAACGCCGTTCGAAATGAGCGGCCTGCCAGCGCAGTATCGGGTGCAAGTCGAATGTGACCCCACGCGGCGAGGACGCGTGCACGTGGTCGACACGAGCTCCGGTCTTGGTGAGATCTTCGTCGATACCGGGTTGGACCGGGCGATTCAGACGGATCCCTTCTTGCATCTGCACTACACGAGCGCGTCCGAGGAGCAGGCGAATTTGCTGGCCGATGCAGAAGCGATTGCCGAGGCCGTCCCCGCAAGCCGCCTCGTGCTCATCTACGCGCCGACTCCAAACGCGCTGGAGCTCGAGCTCGTCGAAGGCACTCCGCTGCGGCAAAAGGCACTGGCGCGTGTTCCCGCCGGCGCCCAGGGGCCGTCTCGCGGAGACGTCGCCCTGGCCGTCCGCGCGCTCGTCGCAGGCCGGTGCACAGACTTCACCGCAGTTCCGTCTGTTCCTCTGCCCTGCGAAGTCGAGCCCGAAGCGCAGATTCCCCAGGAGCCACCCGTGGCTCGCCGGCCTCGCGGCCAGTTGATCGCGGGGCTCACGTTGGTCGGAGTCGGTGGCGCAAGCCTCGCGACGGGCTACGTCTTGCTTGCTCCACGCGCCCGGACCGCCGAAGACTGGGTCGCTCAGCTCGATTCGGACCTGCCTCCGGACGGCGAGGCGCAACAGCGCTGGCTCGACATGGGCACGGCGATCACGATCACCTCCGCGATCGGCGCCGGGGCGCTCGTGGCCGCCATGCCGTTGACGCTACCGAACCGGGCGAAACCACCCTGGTGGGCCTGGCTTTCGGGCGGTGTGGGCGTGGGCCTCGCGGCATTTTCGATCGCGTACGGCGTCACCGGAGACGGAAAGCCCCCGATATCCTGCTCCAACCTCAACATCAGCTCGCCCGACGCCCAAGCCTGCGTGCGGCACGGCGAGCGCGTCAGCGTATCGGTTCTCACCGGCGTCACCGCCGCACCCTTGATGACCGTGCCCTTGGTGTACCTCTTTCGTCGTGGCCATCCGCGACTGGAGCCGAGCATCCAGGTGAGCCGAAGCGGCGGCTTCTTCGGCATTCGTGGGCGGCTGTGAAGGTGCGCTTCTGCGCCGCGTTCGCTCACGGCTGTTGAATCGGAAAGCTGATCAGGAGCATGTCGGGGGCGGGGTTCGAACGATCATCCCGGCTCAAGACACCCCAAGGACCCTGGGCGTCCACGCCCATGGTGCATTCGTATGCGACCGGCAGGTCCCGCACCATGAATCGCATCGCATTGGGGCCCGGTGGGTCGTCGAACACCGCCTCCGGCAAAATCCAAGTTCCATCGTTGGGGCCTCCAGTTCGATCGAGGGTGGCGCCGGTGCTCGATTCGTCCCAACCAAAGAGGACCGTGCCTTCGTCGGCCGCGACGTAGCCTTCCTTCGCGCCTTCGAGCTCGACCTCGATGCTCCCCGTGACGCAAAAGCCGTTGAGCTCGCACTGCAACCTTCGCCGCGCGGTATCACACGGTCCCTCGGACCCACAGTCGGTGCTGATCGGAACGTCGACGAAACGGCCGCACCGATCGTCGGGATGCGGCGCGCCCTCGAGCCCCGTGCAATCCTCGTTGGATCCATCCAAAAGGTCATTGGCCTCGGAGCAGCTTGGAAAAGGCCCCGCCCCCGGCCCTTCGTTGCCTTCTTCGTCGAAGCGGCAGGTCCGTGGAATCGGTTTGACGTCGAGCATCACATCGGACGCGGCCGTCGAATCTTCGATGCCCCTTCGCACGTGAACGGTGGCATGGAGCTCGAGGACCTCGACGCGGTTCACACCACCCGGAACATAGAGCTGCGCGTAGTGGAGCGTTTTGCCGTCGAAGACGGCGAGGGCTTCGAATTGGGCACCAAAGGGCTGTCTAGCTACAATCGGGCCTGGATTCACGGTGAGCTCCCACCAGAGATCGCTCGTGTCGTCCGGAGGAACGCTGTAATCGCATCCTAAGGGAACGGTGACGGTGATTGGCTCCGGATCGATCAGTCCCGAGCTTTCGCACAGCCCGTCGGCGCGTGCGCTGCCGTCGGGGCATCCGAGGTCGGAGCATCCCATGAGCAATGCGACAGATGCAGCAAAGAGACGCATCGTATGGATGGACCATAGCGCGAATTGACACGGGGCCTAATTCCGCAATGAACTCATCGAGGACGCACGGTGTCTGGGACTGCACGTGGCGCACGGACGCTCTTGTTGGTGAGCTCACTGCTCGGCTGCAACGCCGTCGACACCGGTGGATCTTGGGGACCTGCGCAGACGGTCGACGACGAAGGACCTTCGTTCGACCCTCACGTCGCGCTCGATGCGAACGACGCGGCCTTGGTGGTCTGGCAGAAGTACCAACAGCCCGAAAGCGACGGCTTGTTTTCCGCACGGGGCTCGTCAGAGGGAGAATGGAGCCGGGTTTGGCGCGTCGACGACACCGGCAACACGCCCGATGACCCCCGGGTTGGCGTCGATGCGGAGGGCAACGGGGTGGCCGTGTGGGGCGAAGGAATCACCCGGGAGCGCCGAGAGATCTGGGCCAACCGGTTCACCGTCGGTGACGCTTGGGGGACGGCCAGCCGGCTCGATTCGGGGGAAGCCGGAGACGCCGAGCACCCGCAATTGGCGGTCAATCCAAGCGGTCGCGCCGTCGCCGTCTGGCACCAATCCGACGGCGTCCGCGAGAACATCTGGTCGAGTTGGTCCGAGCTGGGCGGTGATTGGGAAAAGCCGGTCACGATCGAGAGCAACGATGCGGGGCATGCCAGCCGACCGCAGGTCGCCATCGATCCCCAAGGCAACGCGGTGGCCGTTTGGTACCAAGACGACGGCTCTCGCATCGGGATTTGGGCCAATCGCTTCACCTCGAATGCGAGCTGGGGAAATCCGAGGCGAATCGATGGCGACGAAACGGGAGATACGCGCGCCCCGTTCGTAGCGATGGATTCGTCGGGCAATGCCGTGGCCGTGTGGAGGCAGTGGAGGGGTGAGCAGGCACAGATCTGGGCAAACACCTTCACACCGGGGCCGGGCTGGGGCAGCGCCCAGCGAATCGATGCCGCGGGAGGCGATGCGGACAGCCCCAGGGTAGGCATTGATGCCGTGGGCCGGGCCGTCGCCGTGTGGACCCAACTCGACGGCATCCGGGTGGAGCCGTGGTCGAATCGTTTCACGCCGAACGTCGGCTGGGGCGCCGCCGAGCGCATCGGAGGAAGCGCTCTCGGCGACGTGTTCGA
This sequence comes from uncultured Sandaracinaceae bacterium, assembly GCA_964495565.1. GTDB lineage: Bacteria > Myxococcota_A > Polyangia > Polyangiales > Houyiibacteriaceae > SG8-38. Next base: position 5,298 of record CAZBWQ010000117.1, read on the forward strand.
CGCGCAGGTGGCGGTGAGCGAAAGCGGCCGGGCCGTGGCCGTTTGGATTCAAGCAGACCGCCTGCCTTTGAACCTCTGGTCCAACGTGTACGAGCCCGGCCAGGGCTGGACGTTGCCCTTCCGCGTGGATCCGAGCCAAGACGGTTATGTTCGCCGACCGCACGTCGCGATCAGCCCCTCGGGCACCGCCGTGGCCGTTTGGTATCGAGAGGGCACCTCCGAAACCGGTCCCGCACGCATCTGGTCCGCGCGTCTCGAATGACCACACGCCGTGAGCGCCAATGAGGCATGGCCGTATGGCATCGGCGTGATCCGAACCCTTTGTTCGCAGATGCCGAGCAGTCGAGCTTTCAACTGTGGACGGCACGCTACGAATGAAATCGAAAGGGCTCGCTGACATCGGTGCTTGTCTGAGGCGCGAAGAAAGGTAGTCTCTAAGACATCGATGACGGACTCGACGGATCCCTGGCCGCGCATGCAGCAAATCGCCACTGCCGTGGTGACTGGGCTTCGGAGCGGTCGGTTCATCGAGGAGACCCTCGAGGCGCTGTGTGTGCAGCTCGGCGCCTCGTCTGCTTGGAGCACCCTCGAAACCAGGGGAAGCGGGCCGCCCATGCACCGCTCGCGCACCGCCAGCTTTCGCGGAGTTCCGCCCGGCGTGTTGGCCATGCACGTGACCGAAGTATTGGGCCGGGTCCAACGCGAGCTTCGCACGATCGCGGGCCCAGTGCCTTACGCGCCAGACGGCTCGTTCGTCAGCGTGCCGTTGTGGTCGGACCCCGAAGAGAGCAGCGATGATCGCGCGCTCGTCGGCGCCATGTATCTCGAGTTCCCAGGTGATCAGGGGACCAATCCCGCGTTCGTCGGGCTCATCGAGTGCGTGGGATCGTTGCTAGGCGGCGTGATCGCGCAGCAGACCCTGGTCGAAAACACGCGGCACGAGCTCTTGTTCGAACGGAGCAAAGAACGCGACGCCGAAACCCTCGGCCTCGAGGAGATGTTGGCGCCCGCGAGCATGGCTGCCATCCGCGAGGAGCTCCGGGCCGCGATCGCAGGCTCGGGGTCGATCATGCTCTTGGGCGAGTCCGGCACCGGAAAGACCCAGCTCGCGACCGCGCTCGCGCATGCAAGCGGACGAACGCCCATCGTGCGGGCGGCGCTCGGCCGAAGCGACGATTTGAACACGATCACTTCCGAGCTCTTCGGCCACGAGCGCGGGGCGTATTCCGGCGCCGTGTCCAAGCGCAAGGGCCTCGTCGAATATGCCGACGGCGGCACACTCATCTTCGACGAAGTGCTGAACCTCTCGCCGCATGCGCAGCAATTGCTTCTGGATTTCACGCAGTTTGGCGCGTATCGGCCGCTTGGTTATCAAGGCCGCGAGCCCAAGCGGGCCGAGGTCCGGCTGATCTCCGTGACCAACGGCAACATCGAAAAGGCCATCGAGGAGAAGCGCTTCCGTCAGGACCTCTATTATCGGCTCGCGACCGTCCCCATCGTGCTGCCACCCCTGCGAGAACGCCGCGCCGACATTCCCGGTATTGCGCTTCGATACCTGAGCCGAACCGACGCCGGCACGCCGTGGGAGCTCTCGTCGGAGGCGGTCGAGATTCTATGCAGCCCGCATCTCCTGTGGGCGGGAAACATCCGGGAGCTCGAATCGGTGTTGGCGCGGGCCCGCAATCGAGCCCGCGCGAGCGGCGCACCAGACCCCGTGATCGAAGCACGCCATCTCGATCCCGAAATGCGATCGTCGGCCGGGCAGCCGGTGGGCGACGACGGCGACACATCCCCGGGAGAGCCTCCGTGCAAGGACCCGCCCTCGCGTTGGCACCAGCTCCTCGAGCAAAAGGCCGAGCTCGAAGCCCTCGAGAAGCAAATCATCGAGGACACGCTGGCCGCTTGCGGAGGCGTCGTCTCGAGAACGGCGCGGCTGCTGTCTCTGCCTCGATCGAGCCTCGTGAGCCGGATGGCTACGCTCGGCATCGACCCGGAAAAGCTCAAATATCGACCGAAATGACGTCGAGTCGGCTCGGTCTTGCGGGGGCCGAACCGGCCTGCGGTCCGCTACTCAAATGTGCGCCCGCGCCGTACACTGTCCATGGATGGTGAGCCTTCATTCGGATTCGTCACCTGGCGATCTGCTCGGGGAGGAGCTCGGGCCGTATCGAATCGTGCGGCGGCTGGGCATCGGCGGCATGGCGCAGACCTTCGAGGCGGTGCGGCGCGGACCGGGCGATTTTTCGCAGCGAGTCTGCCTCAAGGTCGTTCTGCCGTTTTTTCAAAGCGACCCTTCCTTCGCCGAGCTCTTCAAGCACGAAGCTCAGCTTGCCGCGAAGCTCCGGCACACGAACATCGTCGGGGTCATCGACTTCGGCGACATCGACGGCACCCTCTACATGGCCCTGCAACTGGTCGAGGGCATCGACCTCGAAGGCTTGTTGCGCAGCTCCGACCGGAAGCGGCTGCCACACGACCAGGTCACGCTCATCGGCCGCGAGGTCGCTCGCGCGCTCGAGCACGCACACAACCCGCCTCCTGGCACGGGTGGCACCGAGCCCATCACCGCGATCATCCACCGCGACATCTCGCCTTCCAACGTCTTGATCAGTCGAATGGGCGAGGTGTTGCTCACGGATTTCGGTGTCGCCAAAGCCGTGACCAACAAATGGGGCAAACAAAGCAACGTCAAGGGCAAGATACCCTACATGGCGCCCGAGCAGCTGATGGGCGAGCCCGTCGATGCACGTTCGGATCTGTTCTCGTTGGGCGTGGTGCTCTTCGAGGCCCTCGCCGGCAAGCATCCGTTCGAGCGAGGGAACGAGCCGGCGACGATCATGGCCTCGATCAGCGGCGAGCACGTGCCCCTGAGGGAGCTCGCGCCCGATGCACCCGATGCGCTCTGCGAGATCATCGAAAAGCTTCTCGAGCCCGACCCGGGCCGGCGTCCGCAAAGCGCGTCGGAGCTCGTCGAGCTTCTCGACTCCCTCGGATCCAGCTCCTTGGCTCGCCGCGATCTCGGCGAGCGCGTCGCCAACGTGGCTCCCTCGATGCACAAAGAGGGGACGAGCGGGGTCGGGCTGACGCGGGGGAAGCCCGAGGAAGCTGCGATGCCGACCGTGAGAGCTTCGGAGCCGCCACCACAGGCCGGCGCGGTGCGTCGTAGCCCGGAGAAGCAAGTGCGTGGCAAGGCCACCGTCTGGATCGTGCTGGCCGTGTTCGGGCTTCTCGCCACCACCTACGCTTTGTGGCCGAAAGCCGTGTCTCCCGAGCCCGCTGATTCCGAGCCCGTCCGCTTGGAGCATACGACGCCAACGGAGGGGTCGCCCGCTGCCGCACCGCGACGCCCCGAGACGACGCCCAGCGAGGGCCTCGAGCCCGCAACGCCCGTTCCCGAACGAACCGAGGCGACAGAGGGAAGCGAGCCGACGGGGGAGGCGCCGAAGGCCGTTCCGCCGCGACCCGCGCGTCTCACCGTGATCGTCTTTCCATTCGGCGACATCTGGATCGATGGAAAGCCGCAGGGCGTAGCGCCCATGAAGGACCGCGCCTTGAAACCGGGCACGTACGAAATCAGCGCCGGCCAAGGCGCTCCGACGAAAAGCAAAACGGTCCGCCTGCGACCGGGTCAGCGCGAGCGCATCGTCTTCGATCTCACCAAGCCTGAGCCCTGATGTGCCCGCCATGCCGAATGCACCACGACCCAACCGGGTTTCCCGCGGTTGGGTCGCTGCCGTTCATCGGCTCGTGAGCCCTATTCGCACTGCATCATCTGCGTGAGATACACCGCATAGAAGTCCGCGGCGCCTTCCGGCGCATGCACGGACACCTTCAGGATGCTGTGGCCCACGGGCACCTCTTCGATCGGCGCCTCGCCTCCACCGATCTCGAAATGGCCGTCCGCGATCGGCGGCGGGCAAAGCCCGCTCAGGTTCCACATGACGTCCGCCCCAGGATCGACGGACTCGGCTCGAACGATCACGCTCTCCGTCGGCTCCGCCAACAACACCTCATAGACGTGCTGCGTCGGATCGAACACGATCACATTCTCCCCGTTTACCTCGACTTCGAGCATCGCGAGGTCCGTATTGCCAATGGTGTGACAACCGAGATCATCGGTTTGCATCAACGCTGGCGACAAGGCGATCGCGAAGGCAAGGCCGAAGGTCCTGAGCGAGACCAACGTTCTCGGATACCTCATGGCGTGCCTCCTTTCATCTTTGGACGTTGCATCTCTCGTGCCATCCCGAAACACGGCAATTCCGCGGAGATGCCGAGTCCCGAGCTCCGAGCGCAACCACGAGCCGTCGCCAAAAATCACGGCTCTTCGTGAAATCTCCGTACGATGAGAAAGAGGATGCCGAGGCCCATGCTCAGGGGTCCGAACCAATCTCCAAGCTGCATGCGGAGGGTGGGCTCCGCGTCGGGCAAGGGCATGTCATAGGCCTCGGCTCGTTCCACGCCGTAGGGGATCTGCGAGGGGATGTCGCCGTCCGGCAGAATGAACGCCGAATGACCCGAGTTGGTCGCGCGAACTTGTGGCAGCCCGGTTTCGACGCTTCGGAACCGCGC
>CAZBWQ010000118.1:0-9591 GCA_964495565.1 uncultured Sandaracinaceae bacterium
TCGCTCTTCGGCCGCCTGACGACCGGGGCCGGCAGCGACAAGTCGAGCCCGACGGGAACCGGTGGATGTGTGGACTCGCGGCTCATTCCAGTTGCCGCCTAAGAAACCACGAATCGCCTGGCAGGCGTAGTTTTCGGCTCCATACCTCTTTCCGTAGTCATTTGAGAAAGCGCGCTGAGCGGGTAACCTGAAAGGCATGTGGCGCTCACCCATGGTTCTTTGTCTGCTCGGACTGCTCGCCTGCGGCGAGAGTGGGAGCTCACCCGCCAATTTCGAGTCTTTCGAGGACGCCTGCGATGCCACCCCAGGGTGCCGCGAGGGTCGCGTGGAGTCGACGGGTGCGCAGGAGCAAGTGTGGCGCATTCTGCTCCATCGTACGGAATCGAACGAGATCGAAATCTCCCGCGTCGACATGATCTCGGTCGACATGGGCAATGGCGTCCCGCTTGGGCGACGCCGAGGAACTCATCTGGTGTCGCTCCAAGACACGAACGGCACGAGCCTCGACGCGCAGCTCATCGCATTTCCTGCGGGTCTACAAATGGAGGCGCGTGGAGAAACGTTCGCCGCCAGAACGGTCGACTTGTCGGGACGAGAAGTGAGCACGATGGTGTTTCTCCGCGCGCTCTCTGGCGGGGACAGAATCGTAGTCGAAGACGACGCAGGAACCGTTTCGACCGAGGCACCGCTCACCGAGCTCACGAGAAAGGTTGACGGTGGATCCGGCATCGCGCCACGGGAGGAGAAGCTCGTACAGGCTTCTCCGCACTGCCCGCAGGTGTTGCTGCTCGAAGGTCCGGCAGACGTCGAATGGGTCCCGGAGAGCGAACGCGGAGGGGTGAGCTTCATCGAGCCCGGCCCGGTGCAGCGCGCGACTCTCCAGGCCGCGTTCGGACTGATGCCCCGCCTGCTCTGTCACGGCGTGGGGCGAATCGCGTTCGGCGAAGTCCCGGACGCCCCCGGTCTTGGAGGCGTGGTCTCCATTCGTACGGGAGACTTCGTGCTCATCAACGCGTTGCCATTCAGCGAAGAAGTCGTTTCGACGGACGAGAAGATGCGTATGCGCTTGCTTCAAACGATCGTGCACGAATCGGCGCATGCGGCGGAGATCATGCTCAACGACGAGGGCAAGAACGGATCCAGCTTTGCCGGGACTTGGTCCTTCGACGCGCGGGACGTCGCACAGGATACGATCGACCACGTACGGCTCGAAAAGAGCATGCGCAGTGAATGGCTGAGGATGCACGATTCGTTCGTGCGGCTTGGATGGGCGCGCACATACCCCAACGAAATCTTCTCGTTCGAGAGCAGCGAGGCTGCAAATCAAGAGATCCGAGCTTGGTCACCGGAAGAAACCGCAACGAACGGAGCCATGTCTCGCTACGGCGGGACGTACTATGCCGACGACATCGCCGAAATGGTGGCATGGCCTATCGTAGCGCCGGTGGTCCGGGCAGCAGGCATTCAAGAGCAGAACAACTTTCTCGAAGACTCTGCTTGCCAGCGTGCCCGTGACTATTCCGGAGGAAACGTCCCATCTCGGTATGCTGCCATCTTTGCCAAGCTCAACTTCGTTCGTGACGTGGGCATGATCCTCGATGAGGACTACGAACGCTGCGTTGGACAGGGTCTGCGCCTGCGCGCCGAAACTCCGGGGATGCATTTCTGGGTCGAAGATGAATACCAGAGAAGCTTCAACCAAGGGGTGACGGCTCAGATCGGGACGCTCGATGGACGAACCGTGTTCGAGATGGTTGCCGAGGGGGAGGCCGAGTTCGGTGGTGAGAGCTACCCAGCTACGGGACGGCTCCTGATCGACTTGGCTTCCGCCGACACGGAGATCGAGCTCGTCTCGTGGCCACGCGGCGTTTACACGCTCGCACCGCAACAACCCCACGCGTTTCAACTGAGGCTCGATGGTCAGCCGGCGGGCAATTTCGACGTAATCGATGGCTTCGTGCTGGTCGCAGAATCATCCAACGACGCGATTGCCGGCTCGATATTCGTTCGGATCGCCATGCGCTATCAGGCTCCGATCCCGGTCCCACAAACGTTCGATCCACCGCTTACGATTCAGTTCCGCATCGAGAATTGACGATCCCAGGTGGCGCACTCGAACAGCGTGTCCTAGTAGAACGGCCCGAGCTCATGCGATCTCGCCCCGCCCGACATCCACGCGCCTTCGCGGCGCTCGCCGTGCTTGCCCTCGCATTGATGGGTTGCCCGACGAGCGCCGGCAAGTCTCCAGAGCCCGGGACGGTTTGTGTCGAACGGTACGCCAAGTGCCGACTGCCCGATGGCCCTCTCGGGGTGTGCAACGACGCCCCGTGCCCGGAAGGGCAATCACCGCCCTGCTTTCAGTGCGTCTCGCAGCACTAGTTGGGTGAATCAGTCGCCGTGGCACTTTGACACGCTGGGGCGGTTTGCCGCTCAGGCATCCGTCGCGTCGGCAGAGATTCGGATTGGTACGATTCGTGCGTCACCGGCACGCATGAGAAGAACGCACATGATCATGACGTTGTTCCTTTCGGGAGCATTGCTCGCTGCGCAACCCGCAATGGTGCATGCCGACGAGGAGCTCGAGGTGGAGCTGGAAGAACGTGATCCAGCCGGGGTGACGAAGGGGCCTCGCTGCACTTTCACGCGGGCCGAGAAGTTTGGGATGTTGCTATGGCTCTTTCCAATTGCAGGTGCGGTTTACACACCCTTCGCCTGCAAGAAGGACGTCTTCAGCAAGAAGGTGTCCGTCGAGACGGACTCGTGACCCGATTACGGAACCAGAATCGTCGAGCCCGTCGTCTTTCGGCTCTCGAGGTCCGCATGTGCCTGGGCCGCATCACGGAGCGCGTAACGTTGGTGCACGTGAACCTCGACGGCTCCCGAGGCGATGACCTCGAAGAGCTCGTTCGATGCATGGAGAAGGTCTTCGCGGGTGGAGATGAAATCGAAAAGCACCGGGCGCGTGAGGTAGAGTGAGTGCCTTTTGGCAAGCTCGCTCGGGCTGAATGGCTCCACCGGCCCCGACGCATTGCCAAAGCTCACCATCGTGCCGTGAGGGCGAAGGCAATCGAGAGACTGGAAGAAGGTATTTCGGCCGACCGAGTCGTAGACCACCGCCGCGCCACGGCCGTTCGTCAGCGTGCGCACCGAGCCCGGCAGGTCGGGGTCGTCCGACAGGATCACGTGATCGCAACCTTGTGCCCGAGCGAGCTTGGCTTTCTCCTCGGTGCTGACCACACCGATGACCGTGGCTCCGAGGTGCTTGGCCCATTGGCTGGTCAGTGACCCCACGCCACCAGCCGCGGCATGAAGAACGATCGGATCGCCCGGTTGCACGCGGTAGCTCCGCCGGAGGAGATACCAAGCCGTGAGCCCCTTGAGAAAGGCGGCCGCGGCCTGCTCATCGGTGACTGCGTCGGGCACCGGCGCGAGCTGCCAGGCAGGATAGTTTCGACGCTCCGCGTAGGCGCCGGGCGGCACCCCCGTCCAGACCACCCGGTCGCCAACCTCGACTTCGCTGACTTCGGGGCCGATGGCTTCGACGACGCCCGCGGCTTCGGTGCCGAGCGAGGCGGGCAGCTCGGTGGGATATAGACCGCTGCGATGATACGTATCGAGGAAGTTCAACCCGATCGCGGTGTGGCGGACACGCGCTTGCCCAGGCCCCGGCTCGGGGAGATCCACCCGTTCATACCGAAGCACCTCGGGCCCTCCATATTCGTGGATTCGGATTGCGTGGGTATCCATGGCTCTGTGGTCTGTGATGAGCGGTCAGAACCGCAGGAGAGGGCATATCCATGCGCAGGAAGCTTCGCAACCCGACTCCGTGCATCGCGTGGTCGCGGGCGTTCGGTCGTGGCAGCTTTGTGTTCGAGGTCTCATGGCTCGTTTCCGTGCGCATTTCATCTCTTCGACATCGCTTGCGCTCGTCTTCATCGCGCTCGCTTTCGTCGGCTGTTCAGAGGACGAGCCTGTCGTCCTCGTCGTGAACAGCGTCGAAGACATCGAGGTGCCGCCGGAGGGCACGACTACGCTTCGTTCCGCGCTTGCTTCGGCTCGGAGCGGCCAGCCGATCACGTTCGACCCGAGTCTCGATGGGGCCACGATTGCGCTTTCCATCGTCGGCGAAGCGCACACGACGCTCAAAGGCGAAGTGATGGGCATTCGGGAAGAGCCAAGCGGGCCGGTTTCGTATTTGGTGGGCTACTTCGATCGAGACTACGGGCGTTCGGCTCTCTATGCGCGCAAGAACGTCGTGATCGATGCTTCCGATCTTCCCTCGGGGGTGACCGTCGCGTGGACAGGCGGCGAATCTGACCCGGCGCGTGTGCTGGCGGTTTATGGCAACTTGACCATGAAGAACGTCTCGATCACCGGCGGCTGGAGCGTGGCGGAGGAGCTCCCTTCGCCCGACCCCGACGACGAGCACGCACAGCTCTCGACCCGGGCGCGCGGCGCGGGAATTGCCGTGTGGGGTGTGGCCCGGCTGGAAGGCTGCAAGCTCTATGACAACCACGCGAGGAGGGCACTCGACGTGCCCGCCCGGTCGCGGGACGCGGGTGTTTTCGGAGGTGGAATCTACGCGGACATCGTGGACATGGAGAGTTGCCTCGTCAGCGGCAATTCGGTTGCTGCCTCTGGAGTTTCCGGCGGGGGCGTGTTCACGGTCGGTGGCGCGGAGGCGTCCGAGACGCTTTCGAGCATCCGCCGCTCGGTCATCACCGGCAACGGCATCCACGGGATCTTTGCCTACGGCGGCGGCGTCTATTCGGATGGCGGGGGGATCGGAAAGAGAAAGAAGCTCGCGTTGGAGAACAGCACCGTCGCGAGAAACCTCGTCGCGATGGTGCCTGGCGCGCCGCCTTCCTTGTACGGGATCGGATACTGGCGCGGTGGCGGCGTCTACATGTCGAACGGCTACCTCGAGATTTACGGCTGCACGATCGTCGAAAACGAAGTCTACGGAGCCCCCCGCACCGACGATCTCGACAAGCCCAACCTTGCGGGCGGTGTGGTGGCCACGATCGGCAATGCGCACGCGGTCGAGGACATGACCATCGGGCACTCGATCATCGCAGGCAATACCGTCCACGAAGCCGAGGGCGAGGCATACGCACAGGACATCTTCACCGGGTCGCTCTTCTACTTCAAGAGCAAGGGCTACAATCGCATCGGGGTCATCGACTTCAGCCAGATCCTCGTGCCGGTCGGACAAATCGGTTGGCGTTCGCTCTGCCGTAAGCACTATCCGAAGCAGGGTGACGAAGGTGGCGTGGACGTCGCCGAGGTGCTGGACCTGGAGGCTGGGGTCGCGCGATCGAGCTCGATTCTATCGGCTGGCGTTGATGCGGGAGAGCCCGTCGTGCTGCACTACCAGCCCCAAGGGAGCGCCTTGGATCAAATCCCCTCGTCGCCCTACGACGTGAGCGAGGTGCTCGCCGAGTACGAGGTCGCACGCGATCAAGAAGACGACTTTCTTTCGATCGTGCTCCAGAGGGTCGAGGCACACTACGGGCTCGAAGGCTTCGCCCGCGACTTCACGGCCGATTTCGAGTCGTTTCTCCAGTCGGTGGACTCGGATCCCGAGACCCCAGGGGCGCAGCCGTATCTCGATCCTTCGGGCGATCCGATCCTCACGCTCGCCGACACGCAATGGTTCGGCCCGAGCGTCACTTGGCCTTCGGAGCTTTCGAACTACCCCTACATGCATTTTTGGCATCGTCTCGATCGCGCGCTGCTCGCGGCGGATGTGCCCGCGATTGGGCCTGATGTGCTTGGAGACGACGAGTGGATGGCGCTGTTCACCCCCGGCCCGCTTCCCGAAAACCCCGATATCACGCTCTTCATGAGTGAGGACACGGTTCCGGGATTCGCAGCGTTGGCCGTCGATCAGCTCGGCCATGCGCGGCCGGCCGATGCGCCCTGCGACATCGGCGCGATCGAGAAGCCCAGCGAGCCTGCGCCCCAGTGAGTTTTCGGGTGGTCGAGGGCTCCTGATCCGCCGGTCAGAGCAAAAACGGATCCTTCCCGACGAGAAGGTCTTTCGTTATCGCTCTCTGACATATAGAATGAAAATATGCACATATGGCGGAATTTGCACTGGCTCCTACTCTTGGGGATCGTCGCTTGCTCGGGCGCCGACGGGGCCGACAACCGGATGAATCCGGGAAGCGGCGGGGGCGCGGGCGGATTCGGCGTTGATGCAGGCGCGGGCGGAGGAGGCGGCGTCGGTGGCGGAGGCGCTGCAGGAGAGGGCGGATCGGGCGGAACGCAGTCGATGGACGACTGCGGCGACGGGGTCCGTCAAGCGACCGAGGCATGCGATGACGGAAATCGGCGCGACGGCGATGGGTGTGCCGCGGACTGCACGCGAATCGAAGACGACTACCGATGCCCGTCCCCGGGCGCGGGGTGCGTGCCGATCGTCTGTGGTGATTCTCGCATCGATCCACCCGAGCAATGCGATGACAACAATGCCACCGGTTCCGATGGCTGTAGCGTAGACTGCCAGATCGAAGAGGGGTGGGATTGTCTTCAACCGGGTGTCGCGTGTGGCGCCGCCGAGTGCGGGGACGGGATCGTCGCGGGCTTCGAGCAGTGTGACGACGGCAATGCTGCAAACGACGACGGGTGCTCATCGGAGTGTCGTCTCGAAGACGGTTACACTTGCGACACACCGGGTGGACCATGCGTGATGACGACCTGCGGCGACGGTGTGCGTGAGGGTACCGAGCAATGTGACGACGGGAACCTCGCCCCCTTCGATGGCTGTGGGATCTACTGCGAGAACGAGCCCAGTTGCTCGGGGGGCAGCTGTGAGTCGGTGTGCGGGGACGGAGTGATTCTGCCGGGCACCAGTGAAGCTTGTGATGACGGCAATACTGCCGATGGAGACGGGTGCTCCTCGGAATGCCAGATCGAAAGTGGCTTCACGTGTACGACCGTCGCGACCGAGCTTCCCGAGGAGTTCGTCGTGCCCGTCATCTATCGAGACTTCCGAAGCCAACAATCGGGCACCAACGTCGATCCGACCTTCCATCCCGACTTCAATCCGCCTCCCACGGGCAGCCATCTGGGCATCACGGAGGACTATCTCGACATCGAAGGAAAGCCGGTCTGGAACGCCGACGACGACGGCGTGGGAAGCGGCGGTTTTCCACAGAGCGCGGCCTCGTTTGCGGCCTGGTATCGCACGAGCCCGACTCTGGTGGCCGACGGCAACATCCAAGTCGTTCAGGAGCTCACGCTGACCCGGCCCGACCCGGTGGGCTTTCCGAATCGCTACCGGTTCAGCAGCTCATCGTTCTTTCCGCTCGACGATCTCGGCTGGGAGCTCGAAGCGCCGCCTCTGCAGGAGCTTCCGCTCACCAATGGCCACAACTTCGGCTTCACCACGGAGGTGCACTACGTCTTCGTCTATCAAGGGGATGAGGTTCTTCGCTTCCAAGGCGACGACGACCTTTGGGTCTTCGTCGACGGACGACTGTGTATGGACATCGGAGGCATTCATCCTGCGATTTCCGGAGTGATGAGCTTCGACCCTGCGGTCACCGACAGCAACGTTGCGCGACAGGCCATCGTAGATGCCTGCATCGCCGACCTCGGTCTCCAAGTGGGCGGCGTATACGAGATCGCGATTTTCCACGCCGAGCGGCACGTCACGCAGTCGAACTTCGAGCTCACGCTCGATGGCTTCGTCACCGAACGCTCGGAATGCAGGCACACATGTGGTGACGGAATTCGAACGCGCTTCGAGTTTTGCGACGACGGGGCAGAGCAAAACACCGGCGAGTACGGCAGGTGCAATGCGACTTGTACGGGTCTCGGTCCGCACTGCGGGGACGGCATCGTCCAAGAGGATCTCGAAGAGTGTGACGACGGGGACAACCTCGGTGGAACCGATGGCTGCAACCCGGATTGCACGGCAGGGCCCTACTGCGGCGATGGAATTCGTCAGCCGGACCTCGGAGAATCATGCGATGCCGGCGACCAGAATGGCGAGCAGGGGTCGGCCTGCACGGTCGATTGTCAGATCGTGGTCGACTAACGTCGAAGAGGCCCCACGACGCACTCCTGGTGCGTTGCTCTCGAATCTGGCAACGTCGGTCGGATCTGTCCGCGGGATCTGCTGGCGACCACGCTAAGGTTGGAGCCCGCGAAGAAAGGCCCGGTAGGCCGCCCGGTGACGCTGCCTCCGCGATCGCTCGCTGCCCGGCGGCGCCATGTCGATCAGCTCCAAGCTGACGAACCCATGATTCATCGCCCACAGGCGAAACGCGTTGTCTTCGGGTCGGCCGGCCAGAGTCCCCGCTTCGGTCGCGCGCTTCACCGAATCGACCCACACCTGAAAACCGGCGAGCGCTTCGGCGCGGGCATCTTCGGTTGGCTCGAACCCGGGGACGCTTCGGCCGAACATCAGGTCGTAGTGGTGGGGCCATCGAAGGGCGTTGTCGCGGTAGGCATCGGCCATGCGCTCGAGCTCTTCGTACGGGGTGCCGACGCCCCGAAGTGGCTCGGTGGCCTGTCGCAGCCGCTCGAAGCCTCTCCGGTACAAGCTGTCGAGCAGCCCCAACTTTCCACCGAATCGGCTGTAGACCCCCATGGTCGAGGTGCCCGCGCGCTCGGCGACCTCGCGAACTTGGACACCGTCGATTCCCTTCTCCTCGAGCAGGCTTTCTGCCGCCGCATGGATGCGCTCCTGGAGCTCGTCGTGGGTGAACTGGGTTGACAGCATGACGAGCGAATCTATAACACGAAAATAACTATGTTATCAACCCCACGTGTCGTCGAAAATCCCGAAGAAGACCTGCTCGCGCCTCCGCCCGCCTCGGGGCCGCCGGGCCGCCGGACGTTCCGTGAGCTCGGGGCTGCCATCGAGCTGGCCCGGCTGGTCGCCAAGCGTGCCGACCTCTCGAAGCATCCGCGCGGCTCGGGCGAGCCCGTCATGGTGCTGCCGGGCTTTAGCGCTGGCGATCGATCGACATTGATTCTGCGTACGCACCTACAGCGACTCGGTTATCGGGTGCGCGGATGGGGGCTCGGCAAGAACAACGGCGACGTGCCCGTGTTGATCCCTCGGGTCATCGAGGCCGTCACGACACTCGCGCAGCGCGAAGGCGGTCCCATTCGTCTCATCGGCTGGAGCCTCGGAGGTTACCTGGCACGCGAGGCGGCGCGCGACCTTCCCCAGCACGTGGCGCAGGTGATCACCCTTGGCTCGCCAGTCATCGGTGGCCCCCGCTTCACCACGACCGCGCCGATCTATCGCGCTGCCGGAACGGACTTCGGCGAAATCGACCGGTTCATCGAAGAGCGGGAGAAGACGCCCATCCAGGTGCCGATCACGGCCGTCTACAGCAAAAGCGACGGCATCGTCGAGTGGCGAGCCTGCATCGACCGGACGAGCCCGCGGGTCGAGCACGTCCGCGTTCGAGCCTCGCACATCGGTCTCGGCTTCGCACCCGAGGTGCTCGGCGTCATCGCGTCGAAGCTCGCGGCGTCAAACACGAAAGGAGGCCCCCATGGCTGAGCTAGGCGAGTTGCTGCAGCTGGTGAACACGCCAGCGGATGCCCGCCACGTATCGGTCGCGC
>CAZBWQ010000119.1:0-8099 GCA_964495565.1 uncultured Sandaracinaceae bacterium
GTCGTGGGGCCATGGGTCGCGCAGCTTAACCCGCTCGCCCCAACCTGGGAAATCGGGTGCGGTTTCGTGTGGCGCCTCCCGGCGCCCGGCTGTTTTCTCGGATCACGCGCCAGTCTCTAGGGCTGGTAGTGATAGATGAGCGCTTTGGAGCCTGACTCACCGAGCTGTTGGCCAACAGCCCAGACGTCGGTCGAGGAAGTTCCGTGCACGGCGAGAAACAATCGCAAATACGGTGCACCGATTCTCTGGTGCGTCACCTGCCTCCAAGAGCGACCGTCGTAGTGCGCAATGGCCCCGGCACTGCCGGCTGCCCAGAGGTCGTCTGGAGCGGGGCCCCAAATCGCCGCCAAGTCACCCACGAAGTCGAACGTATCGAACGTTTCCCAGCTTTCGCCGTCGAAGTGACTGATCTCGGAGCTGTCGCTCATCACCCAGACATCGCTCGCGCCCGTCCCCCAGACCTGCCCGTCGCCGGCGCCGGCGTCGAGATCGATCTCGGTCCAGCTCGATCCGTCGTAGTGCACGAGATCGAACGTCGAGAGCGCGTAGACGTCGGTGGGGCCGGATCCCCAGATGGAGCTCTTGAAAGGAGACCCCGCAATGGTGCGCCCCCATGCGCTACCATCGTAGTGCGCAATGATCGCGTCGTCGCCGACGGCCCAGACGTCGCTCGGAGACGAAGCCCAGACATCGGTGATGCCGCTGAGCCCCGTCGGCGCAGAGACGTTCATCGTGCGAAAGGTTGCGCCGTCGTAGAACAGCACGTCATTGCCAGCGCAGAGCCACACCTCGGTGGACGACAAGGCGAAGATGCACGAAAGCCCTGCGCTGTGTCCCGAGTCGAGCGTGGTCCAGCTCTCGCCGTCGTAACGTTGCACGGTCGCGCTGCCGTCGAGAAACCAAACGTCGGTCGGAGAAAACGCCCAGACGTCGAGCACCATCGTGAGCTCCGGAGCGTCCGACGCAGACGTCCAACCGTCGGCACCACCCCCGCACGCCGTCAGGAAAACCAAGCCGATCCAGAAACTTCGCATCCGATCATCATAGAGGCTGACCGAGCCACCGGTGACGTGAACGCCTTTTCCGTGTGAGGGGAGCCCCCACAGTCGACTCCCTTCTTGCCGGGATTTGGCTGGGTGCGGTACACAGGAGCGCGGGCGCGCAAGCGCTGGGAAAGGCGAGGTGGTGGTCTCGATGCGAAAGTGGCTGATCGTGGTGGCGCTGGTGTCCATGCTGGGCGCTTGTAGTGATTCGGACGGGGACTCGAGAACGCTCATGGCGGGTGCCGCGAGCCGAAGCATTCTTCCCACGGTGGACGGGCAACGTGACTATCTGGCTGATGCTCCCGGATGGCCGGCCCGCGAGGAGATCGATCCCAACGACCCCGGGGTGTTCGTCGAGGCCTGGGATCAAGGACGGGTGGACGTCGGAAACGGTCGCTCGGATTCGGCCTGGGTGCACGACGACTTGAGGGCGACCGCATTGGCGCTCTCGTTCGGCGAGCAGCGCCTCCTGCTGATCATGGCGGACACCTACTCGTACTTCGGGACCGACATCACCGTGATGTTGGACCGGGTGCGGCCGAGTTTGCCCGAGGCGTGGATCGAGGCACCCATCCTCGTCTCGGCAACGCACAACCATCATGGACCGGACACCGCGTTCAGCATCAACGACGAGTGGTTCTCCATGATGGCCGATGAGATCGCCGCAGCGGCAGCGGATGCAGTGGCCGCGATGCAGCCGGCGACCATGTCGTCCGCGGTCGCCGATCACGGATACGGAACCAACGACGTGCGGGATCCGGTCATCCGCGACACGCGTCTGAACGTGCTCGCCATCGACGCGGTGGAAGACGGAGAGTCGATTGCGACCCTCGTTCAATGGACCGGTCACCCGGAGTCGACGCTCGGCTGGCACCCACCGGCCGAGGCCGCAAACCTGGAAGAGGCCTGCCCCATCAAGGGTTGGACGGGGGACAACTGCACCGCGGAAGGACGCTACCTCACCGCCGACTATCCCGGGGTGTTGCGAGAGCGTCTTCAGGCGACACGAGGCGGGGAAGTGCTCTACTTCAACGGGCCTCTCGGCAACCAAGTCGGTCCAGGCGCCGCTCCAACCTGGGTCGTCGACGAGCAGCACCCGGTCGGAGACGGCCTGACCGTGCCGGAGGGCGCCGTACCGCTCACCGAATGCGACGATCGGGGGCCCTACCTCTGCCGGAGCTTTGCCAAGACCGAGTCGATTGGGACCGAGCTCGCCAACGCCGTCGGTGCCGCGCTGGAGCAGCGCACGGCGGTCCGGCTTCGCGAGCTGAGCGTCCGCGTCGAGAGCTTCTACACACGCCTCACCAACATCGGGTTTCGGGTCTTGATCGCCGACGGCGACATCGGATGGCAGGTGCCCGCCCTCTACAACTGCACGGGCAAGCCGTTCACCGAGGACAACTGCGTCGAGGACGGGGGAGAGCTCATCGACGATCCGCTGCTCACGCCGTTCGTCGGCAGTCAGATCACGCGCGGAGACGTCTTCCGCTCGCAGATTGCACACGTCGACTTTGGCGACATCGGCATGCTGTACATGCCGGGTGAGCTGCCGCCCGAGCTCGTCACCGGGCTACCGGAGGATTTCGAAACCGCACCACCCGAGAAGTACTACCGGGAGCCTCACCTGCACGCCGTCGGCGCGGACTACCAGATTCCGGGTCACCTGCTTTCGCTGGTCGAAGAGGACGTGACGCTGACGGTCGGCCTCGGCGGCGACCAGATCGGGTATTTCGTTCCGGTGTCGGACTACCGACTCAAATGCCTCGACCTGATGTTGGCGTTCACCGGGGCGACGTGCGCCGACCTGTATGACCGAGGCGTCATCCAGGGAGAGGACTGGATCGCGGGCGAAGTCTGCCAGCGGATCACCGACGACGAGGCGGCGCTCGCGGAGTACGGGGACGACGGCGAATCGTTGCTTGCGATCTGTCGCTACGGGCAAGCCCTCGGCCGCGAGCTCGGCGAGCCCGACGGCCACTACGAAGAAACCAACGCAGCGGGTTGGGACATGGTGGAAGACCTCTGGGAGGCCGCCAAGCGCATGCTCCAAAACTGACCGAGATCCGACCCACGTTGGGCTGACCGATGCGAGCGCTCGGCGATTTCGCCCAGTTGTCGGGGCCTGGCGCTCGCCGGCGCTCCGCCAGTGTTCGCCAACGAACGGACTGTCCATGGGTGCCAATCGCCAAAAAACCGCACCGGACGCCTAGGCACGCTTTTCGCTTGGCTTCCCGGAATGACCCGACGGCGCATCATCGAGCCCGGCAGAACCTGGGCGTTGTCTCGGCGCACCACCCGACGCTACTTCCTGTTCAATCCGGACCAAGCTCGCGAGCTCGAGCGATGTTACTGGTATTGTCTGGGCCTTGCCGCCCAACGCTTCGGTGTGGTGGTGCATGCAGGCTGCCTGATGAGCACCCATTCGCATGAAGTGGTGACCGACGTGCGTGGTGTGCTGCCCCGATTCCTGCATGAGTTCCACCGGCTGCTGGCGCTGACCACCAAAGCTCTGCGCGGCTGGCCTGGTGAAGTCTTCGACAAGCGAAGCACGGCCCAGCATGTTCTTCTCACGCCCGAAGCCACGATCGAAGCGCTTGCCTATCTCATCGCCAATCCCGTCGAGGCCGGCGCTGTTCGCTACGCCAAGGACTGGCCAGGCGCGCATACCCTACCCCGTGACCTCGGGGTACGCGTGATTCGGGTGAAGCGTCCCAACCACTACTTCGATCCCGAAAACGCGAGCTGGCCAGACGTCGTCGAGCTTCGGATCGAAATGCCAACCACAGTAGAGCTCGACTACGGCCTCGATCTGGCGCGGCAGCGCATCGCCGAGCGGTTGAAAGCACGAGAGCATCAGGCCTGGCAAGCATCCAAACGCACCGGTATCGCATTCTTCGGCGCGCGCCGGGTGCTCGGGCGAGCCCACACCGATCGCGCGCGAAGTCGCGAAACGTTCGGTGGTCTCAATCCGCGGTTTGCGGCCGCGGGGCATCGCGATGCGGCCGCCGAGGCAGTGCGACGTCTGCGTGCCTTCAACGCGCAGTACGACAAGGCGCTGGCCGCGTGGTGTGCCGGCAATCGGGCGGTGCGCTTTCCTGTTGGCACTTGGTGGATGCGTGTGTGCCATGGAGCCCGGTGCGGACCGGCTCCGTAGCAGCAAACCAAACTCGACAGCGGTGCCGCGAGTGCCGGAGCTCGGCCCTGACCGGCGGCGTGCGCCCACGTTGGCACATCCCAGGTCGTCACGAGTGGCCAAACCGGTAGAAGCGGGTCGAAGCGGCCACCCGCCTGCGTGACTAAGACTAAAAATGGGTCTCGAGGCCATGGGTTTCACCTCGTTTTCCGTCCGTGCACGGCGCCAACGTCGGCTAGATCTAGCGCGCATTGATTATTCGATTGACAAGTTATTAGCACTGGAGTTATTCAATTGCATAAATTGAGCATGCCACGAGTTGGGCCCGTTCGGCCGCGACTCCGGCGGACCCCGAAGGAAGGAGGAACCCACATGTCACTCACCCACTACGTCCCCACACCGAAGTTCGAAGAATACAAAGAGCTCTTCAAGGAGCACTTCATCATGGAGCGCCGCGACGGGATCATCGAGCTGCGCATGCACACCTTGGGCGGCGACACCCAATGGAGCTTCGAGCTTCATCGCGCTCTCTGGCAGGCGTTTCAGACCGTCGGCGCCGACCCGGAAAACGAAGTGATGATCCTCAGCACGACCGGCGACACCTGGATCGCCAACATCGACGACTCCAGCTTCTCCAAAGAAGAAGACGATCGTGCCCATTACAGCTACCAGTACATGTACTACGACGGACGCCGGATGTTGATCAGCTTGATCAACGACATCGAAATCCCGACCATCGGTGTGATCCCCGGCCCCGGCGCACACACGGAGCTCGCTCTGATGTGTGACCTCACCATCTGCTCGGACACCACCTTCATCGTCGACCCGCACCTCGATCTGGGCCTGGTGCCCGGTGACGGCATCCACAGTGCCTTCATCGAGCTCATGGGCGTCAAGCGGGCGGCCTACGCGCTCTTGACGTGCGAGATCATGAACGCGCAGAAGTGTCTCGAGTATGGCCTCGTCAACGAGATCGTACCCAAGGACAAAATCTACGATCGCGCCTGGGAGCTCGCCAAGCGAATCATGGCGCGAAAGCGGATCACGCGGCGCATGTCGGTGCCCGTGATCCGGCGGCCGTGGAAGCAGCGCATCGCAGACGACCTCGATGGCGGCTTCGCCATGGAGATGCACGCCTACTTGTGCGACAGCCCCGAGCACAGGGACAAAATCGGCCAAGAGCAATACGAAAGAGTCGACGGAATGGGTGAAGCCGACCGGAAGAAGGGCGTTCGGACGGCCGCGTCGCAGTGACGCCGACCGGACTGGGACCCGCTGTTGCTCGTGTCACGGCGGGTCCCACGGCGACCGGCGGAAAACACAGCGAGGAATGCGCCATGAAGCTGCGAAGAGTCCGATTGCGAGATGAAGAAGGGTTCTCGGTCGCCATCCGCGACGGAGACCATTGGGTTCCGATCGTGCCGGCCCTCGCGCACCATCGCGAGGTACACGGCGCAGATCTTCCGATGCTCGCGGCGGTGGCACGCGACGTGGTCGCGTTTTGCGCAGAGCGTGAGGCCATTCGCTCGGAGCTGAGCACACTGCTTGCCTTCGTTCGGGAAACGAGCCTCGATTTGCAGAGCAGCTTTCACCCAGAACCCCTGCTGCCCTTTGCTCCGGTCTCCTTTCGCGACTTCATGCTGTACGAGGAGCACGTGCTCGCCGCCGTCCGAGGGATGCTCAAACGGTTCATGCCGACGGCCTGGCGCTTCGTCTCCGCGTACGAATCGGTGTTCGGCAAGCTCCCGGGCCCCGTGCGCCCCAAGCCGATCTGGTACGAGAAGCCGATCTACTACATGGGCAGTCACATCAACTTCTTCGCGGATGGAGAGACGCTGCCTTGGCCGGCGTACACGCAAGCGCTGGACTATGAGCTCGAGTTGGGTGTCGTGATCTGCCGCCCCCTGAAAGACGCCACCCCGGAGGAGGCGCTGCAGGCGATCGGCGGATTCGTCGTCGTCAACGACGTGAGCGCCCGCGACGTGCAGTACCCCGAGGTCACGAGCGGCTTCGGACCGGTGAAAGCCAAGAACTTCGCCAACGCCATGAGCACCGAGCTCGTCACGGCCGACGAGATCCTCCCCCGCGTCACCGAGCTCGACGTCGAGGTGCGCATCAACGGCAAGCCTTGCGGCCGCGGAACCACCGCCGGCATGCAGCACTCCCTCGGCGAGATGGTGGCCTACGCGTCCCTCGGCGAGCAGGTGATCCCGGGCGAGCTCCTCGCCACGGGGACGATCCCAGGCTGCAGCGGGATGGAAACCGAGCAATGGCTCGCCCCGGGCGACCGGATCGAGCTCTCGATCGACGGCATCGGCACGCTACGCAACGTCGTCGGCACACCGGCGCTGCGTCCATCGGGTTGAGGCAAGGTCGATGAAGCTCCCCGAGGATCAGGTGCAGACCGAAGAGGTGAAAACCTGGAAGGGCGTCCACCTGCTCCACTTCCAGGCCTCGTCATGCTCGCAAAAGGTCCGGATCCTTCTCTCCGAAAAGGGAATTCCGTGGAAGTCCCACCCCATCAACCTCGCTCGGTCCGAAAACACGACACCTTGGTTCCTCGGAATCAACCCGCGTGGCGTCGTTCCGGTCCTGGTGCACGACGGCACCGTTCACGTCGAGAGCAACGACATCATGGAATATCTGGACGTGCGCCTGCCCTCGGCGGCTCCGCCCTTTTTTCCCCGCGATGAAGATGAGCGGCGGATCGTCGCGGAGTCGCTGGAGGTCGAGAGCAGCCTGCACGAAGACCTGCGCACGATCACGATGGGCTTCGCCGTTCCCAAGTTGCTGGCGCGCAAGTCGCCAAAGAGGCTCGCGGCCTACGAGAGCAATGGCGCGCCAGACGCGCGACGACAGATGGAAGTAACCTGGTGGAGGTCGTTCGCCGAGGACGGCATCACCCCAGCTCGAGCCCGCCATGCCCTCCGCGCATTCGAGGACGCGTTCGAAGCACTCGAGGCCCGATTGAAGGACGGCCCCTGGTTGATCGGGGATCGCATCTCCGTTCTCGAGATCGCCTGGTTCACCTCGATGCGCCGCCTCGAGCTCGCAGGCTACCCCCTCGATCGGCACCCTCGCCTACGGAAACACCATGAAAAGCTCTGCCGCCGGCCAGCCTTCGCCAACGAGACCGATCCCGGAGCGATGTCGCGTCTCGTCCTTGCGAGCTATCGGCTTTACCGGAAGCTACGGCGCGAGACCCTCTTGGAGATCACGGAGCGGCCTCGGTGATCGCCCACGAGTGGCGGCCTCCATCGAAGGCGTGGCCTACACTTCGACTCCATGCCGACGTTCCGCACTTCCCCCACACGCGTGCCCGTACTGTTCGTTGCGGCGTACCTGGTCGCGTGCACGAGCTCGGGCGATGGCGGCCGTGCACCGAGTGAGCCTCCATCGGACGCGCCACTCGCGGCCCTCGTCGATCCATTCATCGGGACGGCCGGCGACGGGATGACGTTTCCGGGCGCGGTGGTCCCCTGGGGCATGGCCTCGCCGAGCCCGCACACGACGCTCACGACACCGGCCGACGCGTTGTCGGGGCTCTTCGTCAATGCAGGGTACCGCCATGGGGAGCCCCGAATCCACGGTTTCGGGCTCACGCACCTGAGTGGCGTCGGGTGCCCTGACCTCGGCGTGCCCGTGGTCGCGCCCTCCACC
The DNA here is from genome assembly GCA_964495565.1 of uncultured Sandaracinaceae bacterium. Taxonomy (GTDB): domain Bacteria; phylum Myxococcota_A; class Polyangia; order Polyangiales; family Houyiibacteriaceae; genus SG8-38. Next base: position 7,837 of record CAZBWQ010000119.1, read on the forward strand.
GGCGAGATCCCGCTCGTCTTCGACGATTACGGGGCTTCGTACCGAAACGAGGTTGCCTACGCAGGCTACTACGCGGTCGATCTCGGAGATGGAGATTCGAGCACCCGCGCCGAAATGAGCGCGACTCCACGAACGGGCGTGTTTCGCTTTTCGTTCCCGGCCGGCCAGCCGGCAAACCTGACGATCGACGCTGCGCGCGGCGTGAGCTGGCGCCGCAACGAAGGACGGATCGACTCGATCGCGAACGACGAGATCGTGGGGTC
>CAZBWQ010000119.1:8199-9554 GCA_964495565.1 uncultured Sandaracinaceae bacterium
GCCAATCTCGATGCGGAGCAGCTCGCCTTCGACGAGGCGCGCGACAGCGCGGCGCTCGCCTGGCAGGAGCGTCTCGCGCGCATCGAAATCGAGGGAGGGGAGGACGAAGATCGCGTGCGCTTCTACACCGCGCTCTATCACTCGCTCATCCATCCGAGCATCGTGCACGACGTCGATGGAACCTATCCACGGTTCGCGCGAGACGAGATCGGGCATGCCCCCGGAGGGGAGCCACGTTTCACCGTGTTCTCGCTTTGGGACACCTACCGGACGGTGCATCCGTTGCTGACGCTCGTCTATCCGGAAATCCAGCTTGCGATGGTTCGCTCGATGCTCGACATGACCCTCGGAGCGGGCGCCCCGCCGAAATGGGAGCTCATCGGCCACGAAGTGCAGATGATGGTGGGCGACCCTGCGAACATCGTCATCGCCGATTCCTTCGTCAAAGGTCTCACCGACTTCGACGTCGACGCCTTTTACGAAACCATGCGGAGCGCCTCCGGTAGCGCCTCGCATCGGCCGGGGAACGATGCATACCGGGAGCTCGGGTATGTTCCGATGGAGGCCTCGCCCGAGGTATGGGGCCCCGTGTCGACGACGCTCGAGTACGCACTGGCCGATGCTTCGCTCGCGAGGCTAGCGCTCGCGATCGGCCGTGATGGCGACGTGCCCGATCTTGCTTTGCGCGCAGCTTCGTACCGGACTTTCTACGACGACGAGACCGGCACGCTCCGCCCGAAGAACACCGACGGCACCTTCCTCGAGCCGTTCGACCCGGACGCGGCCGAGACCGAAGGCGAGTTTCGGTTGGGCGGCCCCGGCTACGTCGAGGGCACCGCCTGGCAGTATGCATTCTTCGTCCCACATGACGTGCCTGGGCTGATCGCGCTCCACGGCGAGCAGGCATTCGTCGAGCGCTTGCAGTGGGTGTTCGACACGGATCGATTCGAGATGTGGAATGAGCCCGACATGCACTACCCGTATCTCTTCACCTTCGTCGAGGGCGAGGCCGATCGGACGCAGCGCGAGGCTCGCCGCGCGATGGCCCGCTACTTTGGAACGGGTCCCGGAGGTCTCCCTGGAAACGACGACGCTGGCGCGCTGAGCGCGTGGTTCGTGTTTTCGGCGATGGGCTTTTATCCGCTCACGCCGGGAGGTCCCGAATACCGACTCGGAAGCCCTCTCTTCGAACGGATCGTGCTCCACCTCACAGATCAGTTTCACGAAGGCGAAGACTTTCGAATCGAGGCGCCCGGCAACGACGAAGGCTCGATCCTCGTGAGGAGCGCGACGCTCGATGGAGCTCCTCTGCAGCAGCCCGTGCTCACGCACGCCTCGATCACGGGCGGGGGCAC
>CAZBWQ010000120.1:0-9506 GCA_964495565.1 uncultured Sandaracinaceae bacterium
GTGCACGTCGTTGCCGAGATTCGGTCCGTGGTTGATGCCCGAGACGACCAGATCTGGAGACCTCGGCAGCAAGTCCTTCAAGAAGAAGGCGACGTATACGCAATCGGCCGGCGTTCCATCCACCGCCCACACACGCCGCTCGACCTCGTGAAAGCGCAAGGGATGGTGCAGCGTGATCGAGTGGCTCTTCGCGCTCTGCTCGGTCTGCGGGGCCACCGTGTAGACATCGGCAAACGTGGCGAGAGCTTCGCGCAATGCGATGTTGCCCGGCGCGTCGACCCCATCGTCGTTGGAGACCAAGATCAGAGGGCGGTCCGACATGCGCTCAACGGACTAACGCGAATGGCCGAAGCGGGCAACGGGAAAGCCGCCCATTTTGGCGTGTCAGCACGAACGTATGGCGATACGGGGCCTCCGCGTTAGTCGGGTCCGGAGCGGGGGCTTTCGCTTCACGGCGGGCAGCTCTGGCTATTTTGGAGCGGGCGATGCACTCTCTCTCTCACGCTCGATGAGGAGAGGCCTGCCAACGAGTCGAAGCGGGATCTTGGCGGTGCTCGCCGTCGGGCTTTTTTTCGTGTTGCCCGGCTCCACGACATCGCGAGCGTCAGCCCAAAATCCGGACAGCGAAGCTAGCGCACCGCCGCTCGAAGAGACCCACCACGAGCGACTCGTGGAAGAGGAAGAAGAGGCACGCGAAGGCATGGGCGCAGAGGAGGAGTATCGCAATGCGCTTGCCTTTGGATTCATCTACACCCTTTCCGTTCTGAAACCTGAGGAGAGCAAGCCGACCGAAAACCTATTTGGCTTCAACCTGATTTACGAACGCGTCCTGATCCCCAACCACCTCGCTCTCGGGATCGCGAAGCCTTTTCTGTTCAACCGAGAGCGCTACGACTCACCGCTCGAAATCCTCGTGAAAGCCTTGGTGCGAAGAGGATCATGGGAACCGTTTTTCGGTCTTGGCCTTCACAACAACTTGCGAGTCTTCCCGGCAGAACGCGAGGAGCAGGAGGGAAAACGCCTCGAGTACGCGGTCGGGCTCCTCGCGGCGACGGGGTTCACCTTCCTCTTCACTCCGCACTGGGGCCTCGAGCTCGAGCTCGCGTATGTCTACGTTTTCAACGAAAAGAGCGTGTCGCAGCACGAGATCAGCCCTAGCCTCAACGCGGTCTACTTCTTCCAACGTGGCCAGCGCGAGCGCGACTGACGGCACTGGAGTGGGCGGCTCCTTTTCCCGGGCGTCGGTCGCGGGGACGGTGAGGGGAGACCAAAGGCCGCGACCCCGGTTTTTCCGGGGTCACGATGGTCGGGGCGACTGGATTTGAACCAGCGACCCCCTCACCCCCAGTAAGGTGCGCTACCAAGCTGCGCTACGCCCCGATGCCCTCTTGCGAGGGCACGCGACTGTAGCCCACCACGCCCTGGAGGCAAACCAAAACCGTGCGCCCAGCGGGCCCCGGCGAGCCGGACGGATCAGGCCTCGGGGCCGCGCGGCACGGTGACGGGAACGACCTTGTGCACGGTCACCCGGACCTGGGGCGAATCGGCTGAATCCGTGGAGCCGTCCGAGAGCTGCTCGAGCAGATCGACGAGCTGCTCGCGCAGGCCCAGTAGCTCCGCACGGAGGGCCACTTCTCGCGCAGCGCGGGGCTCTGGGGGGCTGCTGCGCTGATGGCGACCCAAATCGCGAATGCGCTTTCTCGCGCCGGGAATCGTGTAGCCCTCGTCGTGGAGGAGCTGCCTTATCAACATGGCGAGCTCGACGTCCTTGCGGCTGTACTGGCGGTGAGCCCCTCGCGTCTTCTTGGGGCGCAACGCAGGGAATTCCGTTTCCCAATAGCGCAGCGCGTGTGGCTTCACGCCAACGATGTCGGCCACTTCACCAATCTTGAAGAAGAGCTTGTCGGGGAGTTGCGTGCGCCGGTTCATGGCATGAGCTCAAAAGTTTTGGTCTGAACCGTCATCGTCTTCTTTGGTTCGATGCGGGTTCAGCACGGTTTTCAGCACTTGGCTTGGTTTGAAAGTCAGCACGCGACGCGCGCTGATGGGGATGGGTGCGCCGGTCTGCGGATTGCGACCCACACGCTCTTTCTTGTCACGAACGACGAAGTTTCCGAAACCGGAGATCTTGATCTTCTCCCCCTCGGCGAGAACGTCTTTCATCGTATCGAACACGGCCTCCACCACCTCGGCGGCTTCCTTCTTGGAGAAGCCACCGACCTTCTCGTAGACGGCATCGATGATTTCGGCTTTGGTCATTCGGTTTGTTCCTCCAGAGGCCCGTGTAGGGGGAGCCAACCACAAATCGGGTTGAATCTCAAGGGTTTGGCAGCCTTTCGTCAACAGAAAAAGCCACCTTCCGACGACAATCCGCCGCTGCCGCTAGCGGATGGTGGCTTCGAAGCGATCGCGCGTGAGCTTTGCCAGCCCTTCGTGGACTTTGTCGACCTGTTTGTCGGTCAGCGTCCCGGATGGATCGCGATACGTCACCCGAAAAGCGAGGCTCCGATGGCCTGCCGGAATCTGATCACCCCGGTAGAGGTCGAACAGCCGCACGGACTCGGCTAGCCCCCGCGATGCATCCCGCAGTGCCTCCGCAATCTCGCCTGCGGTGAACTCGTCGCGAACCAACATGGCGATGTCACGAGTGACGGCAGGGAACTTCGGCAAGTCGCGTGCCTGCGGTGGGCCGAGCCCCTCGTACGATGCCGCGATCGCCTGCACGTCGAGCTCGGCGTAGATGACGCGACCAATCAGCTCGAGCTCGTCCGCGACGTCGGGGTGAAGCTCGCCGACGAAACCCACGCGTTGGGAGTCCACGGTCAGCACGCCCGACCGTTTGGGGTGCATGAAGACAGGAAGCTCACCGGGAGCGAGCACCGGCCGGCGGCCGAAAACACGATCGAGGATCGCTTCGACGACGCCTTTGCCGTCATAGAGATCGAAGGTCCGATCGTCACCTATCCAACCGGCTCGTTGTCCGGCGAGGACGATCGACAGCGTCGTCCGTTCTTCGGGAAGCACTTCATCGCTCGGTCGAAATACCCGAGCGACCTCGAAGAGGCGCACCTCGTTCGCACCGCGACGCTGTGCTCGTGTGGCGGCGCTGGTCAAACCCGGAAGGAGCGAGGTGCGCATGACGGCACGCTCCTCCGAAAGCGGGTTTGCGAGTGGGACGGCGTCGGTGCTGACCCGCGCACGACGGAGCTCGTCCCTGGAGACGAATCCGTAGTTGATCGCCTCGTAGAGGCCCGCCGTCACCGCAGCATCGCGCAGAGCGTCGGTGAGCTTGAGCAGCGCCGGAGTGCCCGCTTCCGAGACGTGGGCGCGGGGCATGGCCGTGGGAATTTCGTCGTAACCACGGACCCTTGCGACTTCCTCGATCAGATCGACCTCCCGGGTCAGATCGGGTCGCCAGCTCGGAGGCTCCGCCTCGAGCTCCTTCGGGCCTCGATCGAGGATGCGACACCCCAAGGATTCGAGCACACTCGCGCCCTCCTCCGTCGTGATCGTCGCGCCGAGGAGCTTCGAGGCACGCGCGGATCGGAATCGAATCGAACGGGCCCGATGAGGCTCGGCGATTCGATCGATGGCGCTGGTGGCGACGGCGCCGTGGCCGAGCTCCGCAATCAGTGATGCCGCGCTCGCGAGCACGTGCGGGATGGCCTCCGGATCGACTCCTCGCTCGAATCGGTGGCTCGAATCGGTGTGCAAGCCGAGCCGACGAGACGTCCTTCGAATCGATCGCGGATCGAAGTACGCGCACTCGATCAAGACGTGCTGCGTGTCATCGCGAATCTCGCTGTCGAGACCGCCCATCACTCCTGCCACCGCCACCGGCCCTTCTCCATCGCAAATGAGAAGATCGTCCGACGTGAATTGGCGCTCCACCCCGTCGAGAGTCGCCATCGACTCGCCCTCACGCGCCAGGCGGACGACGACTTTCGATCCACGCAGGCGATCGAGGTCGAATCCGTGAATCGGATGCCCCCACTCGAGCAAAATCAAGTTGGTGGCGTCGACCACGTTCGAGAGCGCGCGCAAACCGAGGTTGTAGAGCCGGTAACGCAACCAAAACGGCGAGGGACCCACCTCCACGCCGGTGACGAGTGCCGCGCCATAGCGGGGGCAACGGTCCCCGTCGACGATTTCGACCGAGATCTCGGGGAGCTTCGGCTCGGCCTGTGCTTCGCCTTCGTGATCCCAAAAGCGCGTCAGCAGCGTAGTCGGCGCGTCGGAACCAAAAGATGCCGTCGGTCCGAACGTGCGCCGGGGCCCAGGGGCCTTTCGGACGCGGTAGCGGGTCCCGAACAAGACGCCGATCTCACGCGCAATGCCGATGTGCCCGAGACAGTCGGGGCGGTTGGGGGTGAGCCCGATGTCGAGGATGACGTCGTGGAGATCGAGCGCGTCGGCAACGCCTACCCCGGGCAATGCATCGTGCTCGGCTCCGACCACGAAGATCCCCTCGCTGTCGGTGCCGATGTCGAGCTCTTCTTCGCTGCAAATCATCCCGTTGGATTCGACACCACCGATCTTGCGGGTGCTGATCTGCATGCCACCCGGAAGGACGGCGCCGGGCCGCGCAAACAGTACCCGGCCGCCTGGCTCGGGGACGTTGGGTGCCCCGCAAACCACGTCGAGCTCGTCGTCGCCATCGAACACGCGAACCAGGGTCAGATTGTCCCGCTTCGGATGCGGGCTCTTGGCACGAACCTCCGCAATGACGACGTGCTCGAGGTTGGCTCCTTTGCGCTCCATGGACTCGACCTCGAGCCCAGCCAAGGAAATGCGACGAGCCACTTCGTCGACCCCGGCATCGACCGGGCAGAGCTCTTGCAGCCATCGAAAAGAAGCCAACATCGTCGTTCCTAGAACTGAGACAAGAACCGAACGTCGTTCTCGTAGAGAAGCTTGATGTTCGGAATTCCGTACTTGAGCATGGCGATTCGATCGAGGCCCATGCCGAAGGCAAAGCCCGTGTACCTCTCCGGATCATATCCCACGTTCTCGAACACCACCGGGTGGATCATTCCGCAACCGAGGATCTCCATCCAACCCGTACCCTTGCACACCCGACACGCCGCCGTTCGTTCGGAGTCGTTCTCCCAAGCGCGGCAGAAGACACAGCTCATGTCGACTTCGCCGCCCGGCTCGACGAACGGGAAATAGCTGGCGCGAAAGCGCAGCGCGACATGCTCGTCGAACAGGCGGCGCAAGAACAACGTGAGCACGCCTTTCAGCTCGGCGAAGGTCACGTCCTCGTCGACGAGAAACCCCTCGAGCTGGAAGAACATCGGAGAATGCGTCGCATCGTCGTCCCGACGATAGACGGCGCCTGGCGAAACGATCGCCAACGGGGGCTCCCGCTTCAGCATCTCGCGGATCTGGATGGTCGAAGTCTGGGTGCGGAGCAGCACCGCTTCGGCATCCGAGGAGCCGCTCCCTTCGATGAAGAAGGTGTCGTGCTCGTCCGTCGCGGGATGGTCCGGGGGGAATCCGAGCTTGTCGAAGCAATTTTCGTAGAGCTCGACCTCGGGGCCATCGGCCACGTCGAAGCCCATCGAGACGAAGATCTCGAGCACCTCGTTGCGGACGCGGGTGATCGGATGCAAGCGGCCCGGCATCTGCCAACGCCCCGGCAACGTCAAATCGAGAGCAGGACCAGTGAGCTCGGCTTCACGTACGGTCCGATGAATCGCTTCGAGGCTCTGATCGAACGTGCTCTGAATCTCTTGCTTCAGCGCATTGGCTGCTTGGCCGAGCTCCCGGCGCCGGTCGCCGGGGAGCTTGGGCATGAGCTTGAGCAGACCCGTGAGCTCCCCTTGAGGGCCCACGTAGCGGGCGTTGATCAGGCGTAGCTCGGGCTCGTCACGCGCGACGCGAAAGGCGCTCTCGTAGGTCTCACGGATCCGCCGGAGCCCCTCTTCGAACGTCTGAACCGCCTCTGGCTCTGCCATCGCGCGTCCCAAACGCTTCAATCGATGGCGTCGACGACTGCTTTGAATCCGCTCGGGTCTGCCATCGCGATCTCGGCGAGCACCTTTCGATCGAGGGCGATGTTCGACCGCTTGAGTCCGGCGATCAGCTGACTGTAATTCAACCCATTGCTACGCGCGGCCGCGTTGATGCGTGCGATCCAAAGACGTCGGAAGTCGCGCTTCTTGGTACGGCGATGCCGGTACGCGTCCTCCCATGCGTTGTGGACTTGCTCGACGGCAACGTGGAAGGCTTTTCGGCGTGCGCCGTAGTAGCCCTTCGCGTGCTTGAGAACTCGATTGCGTCGGCGTCGGGCTTTGAACCCTCGTTTGGCTCTTGGCATGGCGTTTTCCTCCGAAGTCTCAGAGCTCGTAAGGAAGCAAACGCCGAATGCGCGGCTCGTCGGCCGGATCGACCATGGAGTTCTTCTTGAGCCTCCGAAGTCGATTGGCGGACTTGCCTCGCATCAAGTGCTGCTTGCCCGCGGTCGAGCGGCGGATTCGGCCTCCACCGGTCAGCTTGAACCGCTTCTTGGCAGCACGTTTGGTCTTCATTTTTGGCATTTGGCAATCCTCGCTTGCAGCTCCCAGGCCAGCGGCGCCCGCGGCCGGAAAGCGGAGAGCACGCTGTGTAGCGCGTGAGCCGAATCAGTCAAGTGCCGGAAATCACGAGGCCGGAGCCCCCTGCGCGGAGGCCTCGGGGCTGGCTCTCCCCCTAGCCTGGCCAGCCTCCCTAGCGGGATTGCTGGGCCTTGACCCGGGGGGCCAGGATGGCGGTCATCGTACGGCCCTCGAGGCGAGCGGACGTCTCCACCGTCCCGACGTCGTCCACCGCTTCGACGATCGCGTCGATTTGGCGCTGGGCCGTTTCGGGATGGGTGATCTCCCGACCCCGGAAGCGGACCGTTATCTTCACTTTGTTGCCACTCTCCAAGAACCGGCGAACGTGCTTGGTCTTGAACTCCAGATCGTGCTCGTCGGTCTTGGGTCGAAGCTTGATCTCCTTGAGCTCGATCTGGGTCTGACGCTTTCGCGCCTCCGCCTGCTTCTTCTTCTCCTCGTACTTGAAGCGGCCGAAGTCCATGATCTTGCAAACCGGAGGGCTTGCCTTCGGATTCACCTCGACGAGGTCGAGGTCGAGGCCGCGAGCCATCTGACGTGCCTCGTCGGTGCTCATCACGCCCAGCATCTTGCCGTCGGCGCCGATGACGCGAATTTCAGGTACTCGAATGCGATCGTTGACCCGCGGTCCGAAATTCCGGGGACGATCGCGCGGTCCAAAGCGCGGTCTAGCGATGACTATCTCCTATGGTTGAATCCTTCATGGAAGGCGGTTGGTTTTCGCCGGCGAGCCGTTCGATGACCTCGGACAGCGCGAGGAAGCCCAGGTCTTTGTTTTCGTCTCGCGAACGGAGGGCCAACCCCTGCCCTTCCACTTCTTGTTGACCAATCACGCCGAGATACGGAATCCGCATCAGGCGCGCTTGGCGAATCTTGGCGCCCAGCTTGTCGCTGCTCAGATCGGCGGTGACGCGAAAGCCGCGGTCCTGGAGCTGTTTCTGCACGCTTCGGGCATAGTCGTTGAACTTCTCGCTCACCGTCAACAGGGTGATCTGCTCGGGGGCCAGCCAGACGGGAAACGCACCGCCGAGATGCTCGGTCAACACACCGAAAAAGCGCTCGATCGAGCCCAAAATCGCCCGATGCAGCATGACCGGGCGGTGCGTGGTGTTGTCCTCGCCGACGTACGTGAGATCGAATCGCTCGGGGAGATTGAAGTCGGCCTGAATCGTGCCGAGCTGCCAGGGCCGCCCGATCGCATCCTTCAGGTGAAACTCGATCTTCGGTCCGTAAAACGCGCCTTCCCCATCCGCGATTTCGTACGGAAGGCCTTTGGCCTTGACCGCCTCGACCAGCGCCCTCTCGGCTTGATCCCAAACGGCATCCGCACCCAGGCGTTTCTCGGGACGCGTAGCGATCACGATACGAACGTCGCTGAAACCAAAGTCGCGGTACGCGTCGTGCACGAGATCCAGGAAGCTCTTGATCTCGTCTTGGACCTGGTCGAGCGTGCAGAAGATGTGCGCGTCGTCCTGGGCAAAGGTTCGAACACGGGTGAGCCCCTGGACGACGCCGCTTCGCTCGAAACGGTGAAGCCTTCCGAAGTCGGCCATGCGCAAGGGGAGCTCGCGGTAGCTTCGCTTGCTCATCGCATAGATCAGGCAGTGACTCGGACAGTTCATCGGCTTGACGCCGAAACGCAGCGACTCGCCGAACACCCGGGCCCACTGCTCCGCAGATTTCGGCGGCTCTTCGTCGACCTTCTGCTGGAGCTTTTCGAGGTTCTCCGACGTCGCCGCCATGTACATGTTCTCTGCGTACGATGGCAAGTGGCCCGAAGTGTGAAATAGCTCGTTGTCGAAGATCTGTGGAGTGATGACCTCTTCGTACCCGTAGCGAGCATAGAGAGATCGGACGTAGCGCTCGAGCCGATTGTAAACCGTCGCGCCTCGGGGCAGGAAGAACGGCGAGGCCGGCGCGTGGGGGTGAAAGGCGAACAACCGGAGCTCTTTGCCCAGCTTTCGGTGATCGCGCTGCTTGGCTTCCTCGAGCTGTTTGAGGTGCGCGCGCAGGGCTTTGGGCGAAGCGAAGGCCGTGCCGTAGATGCGCTGCAACATCGGGTTGCGTTCGTCCCCGCGCCAGTAGGCACCGGCCACGTTCGTGAGCTTGAACGCCTTCAAAAAGCCGGTAGACGGGACGTGCGGCCCCTCACACAAGTCGACCCAGTCGCCGTGCCGATAGAGCGAGATCGGATCTTCGAGGCGCTCCAGGTGCTCCAACTTGAAGCTCTCGTCCATGGAGCGGAGCAGCGCGCGCGCCTCCTCGCGCTGAACGACCTCTCGCCGAAACGGCCGGTCCGCCTCGATGATCTCGGCCATCTTCTCTTCGATGGCGCGTAGGTCGTCCTCGGAAAAGGAGCCGTCGGGTCGATCGTAGTCGTAGTAGAAGCCTTCCTCGGTCGCGGGCCCGAAGGCGACCTTGGTGCCGGGAAACAACTTCTGCACGGCATCGGCCATCACGTGGGCCGTCGAGTGCCGGATGATCGGAAGTGCCGCCTCGTCCTGGGCCTGGATGGGCTTGATCTCGGTCGCGTCACGCGGAATCGGCGTGTGCAAATCGTAGACCTCGCCATCGACACGGGCGGCCACCGTATCCTCGTGGAGCGCTCCTCGCGCCTCGAGCGCCTCACGCGCCGTCTGGCTCATCACCTCGGTCATCATCGGTCAGTGGACCGAATTATGCGGCTCGGGCGCGCGACCAGCCATCGCCTGGCGGGCGGGCACGGGCGGATCGAGGGGTCAGACATCGGCACACAGCAAACCACTGATCCGCCCTTTTGACACAAGGCGTGTCGATTGCAAGCCACATCACTTGCGATGGCGAGGCCGAAGCGGCAACCGAGCGCACTACGGCGCCGCAAAGACCTCGAGCTCGGCCACCGAGATGAAGTACGACGTGCCGCCCGGC
>CAZBWQ010000121.1:0-9442 GCA_964495565.1 uncultured Sandaracinaceae bacterium
TTGAGCCGCCAGTTCCGCGTCGAGCAGACCGAAGGCGCCCCGGTATGGGTCTATCTCTACAAGGGAGAGCGGCTCTTCCACTGGGATACGCCGCCCGAGGTGGATGCGCTCATTCGTGATCCGGTCGCGCGGGCTCGAGCGCTCGCCGAAGCCCCGGCGGGATACGTCGAGACGGCACGACTTCAAGGGGAGCTTCAAGCATACGGCGTGTTCCCCCTCGAGCTTCTCGGGCCGGACGTCGGCACCATCATCGTGCGCACTCCCGAGTGAAGTTTGACCCGATGCGAGCCTCTGGAGAACACTAGGCCGGTGTCGCGGGCCTGGAGCGGGGGGATCTGTGCGGCCGCCTTCTTCGTGATGGGCGCGTTCCCGCTCTACAACATCGACGCGTACGGTCATCTGGCCCAGGGTCGACAGATCGCCGAGCTCGGGTACGTGCCGGACGTCGATTTGTTTTCGTTCTGGAAGCCCGAGCCCCAGCCATGGAGCAACTACGAATGGGGCTACGACCTGATCACCTGGCTGATCTACGACCACCTCGGGCCAAACGCGCTCATCGTCGGCAAGAGCCTCTTGCTGGCGCTGGCGGGGTACGTCTTGGTCCTACTCGGCACGCGGCTGGCCCAGGGTCATCCGCTGGCTGCGCCGCTGACGGCGGCGATCGCCATCTTCTTCGCGCCCCTCGCGCGCGTCCGATTCACCGTGCGTCCACAGATCGTGGGACTGGTGTTTCCGACCTTGCTCTTGCTCGGCATCCACGGCCTCTTTTCGCTGCGGGCCTCGAAAGCCACGCGCGTCTGGATCGTGGCAGGCCTCGGCGCCATGCAGGTGCTCTGGGTCAATCTCCACGGCTCGCACTTGCTCGGGCTGCTCATCGGGCTGCTCTTTCTCGGATTCTCGATCCGGACCGCCGCGTTCGGGTCGATGGCCGCGCTGGTCGCGCTGCAGTTGGGGGCCACCGCCTGCTCCCCGTTCGGGCTCGACATCGTCACGGACGCCGTCGCCCACCTCTGGCGTCCGGAGTACCGCGACGTCGTGATCGAGTGGGGACCATGGTCGCCCGAGCATCCGCTCTATTTGCTCCTCGGTCCGGCGGCGGTTGCCGTCCTCGTGCTCGTGGCGCTTCGCCCCGTGAGCCGGGCGAGCCGATTCGGGCTGGCCTACGGCGTTCTTTGCGTCGTGCTCAGCCTCATGGCCTTTCGTTCGCTGCGGTTCGTGGCGCATCCGTTGTTGCTTTGCGCGCCCTTCGTCGGGGCCGGGTTGGCGGTGCTTTGGCCGGAGCGCCTGTGGCGGCCTCTCGTACCCGTGATCCTCGCGGGCTGCTGCGTGTGGGCGGTGGTCGCCGCACCTCGCTTGGAGCCGTTCGTGCCCATCGGCTTTGGAGAGCCTCGCTTGGGGCACGCCTTTCAAGTGGCAGACGTGATCAACGAACACGTCGTCGACCCGCGGATCTTGGCGCCGATTCAAGACAGCTGGCCGCTGATGTTCGCCGTGCCCCGGGGACGTTTCTTGGTCGACGGCCGTGTGCCTTTTTACGGACCCGAGCTCATCCGAAAGGTCACCGACAGCTTCAGCGAGCCAGACGCATTCGAGCGGCTGTTGCGGGATTACGAGGTGAATGCCGTCGTGGTCGATCACCTGCGTCGCGGGCAGGCGCCGGCGGTGGACTACTTGTGGAAATCCCAAGGGTGGGAGCTCGGACAGGTCCAGGACCGCCACTCGCTTTTCGTGCGGGCCGAGGCCGCGCCTTCGATGACCCCTCTCGAGCTCGTCGCGCCCGGCTACCGGGTAGGGCGCTTGCTCGATGCCGAGGCATCGGAAGCGCAAATCGAGCGCGAGCTCGCGCACGTCGGCGAGCACACCAACGCCAAGGCCATCCGCGGGTGGATTCGGGGCCTCGTCTTGCTGCGGCCCCTCGCGCGCGACGGAGCCCACACCGGCATCCGGATGGCGGAAGGTCGATTGGAGCAGGAGGCCGCCGAGGCGGCCCATCGCGCGCTGTCCGACGCCGCGGAGATCTATCCGGGGTTCACGTCCATCGAGCTCTACCGGGCCATGGCCGCCATGGCGGCTTGCGATGCCGACTCGGCACGGCAAGCCTTGGGCCGCGCGCAATACGCCGGCGATACGCGAGAAACCTCGCTCGTCGCGCTCGAGCTCGCGCTTCGTTCGGGCTCCGAGCCCCAGCGCGCCGCGGCCGATGTCCATCTCGATCGCTTGCTGGCGCAACCCGAGACCCGCGGCGACCCGTGGGTGGCGGCGATCGCGGCCGACCGCCACCGGCGCTGCGAGTGACCTGCTCAGCCTCGCGGGAACAGCAGCGCGAGGGCTTCACGCGGCGACATCGTGAGCTCCCACGGCGCAAGACGACTCGGCTCGCGGGCGGCCGGGCGCCACGTCGACAAAAAGCGCTCCCGAGGCCACATGGTCGCGCCGAAGCGAGCCAGGTGCTCGGTATGCACCTGGCAGTCCACGATGCGAAATCCCCAGGCGACCAAGTGCCCGAGGAGCGTCGTGAACGCGACCTTCGAAGCATCCGGCTCGGCGGCGAACATCGACTCGCCCGAGAACGTCGTGCCCAGGGCCACCCCGTAGAGACCCCCGACCAGCCGGTCGCCCTGCCACGCCTCGATGCTGTGCGCGTAGCCGAGCTCGTGTAGCCCGAGGTAGCCGTCTCGAAGCTCGTGCGTGATCCAGGTGCCTCGTTGATGCGGCCTTGGGACCGCGGCGCAGGCGGTGATCACCTCGGCAAACGCCGTGTCGGCGGTGATGCGAAGCTCGCTCTTGCGGATCGCCTTGCGAAGAGACCGTGAGACGTGGGTGGTCGAGGGCTCGAGCGCAAAACGGGGATCGGGCGAAAACCACAAGAGCGGGTAACCCCGTGCGGGCCACGGAAAAATGCCTTCACGGTACGCTGCCAAGAGCCGCTCGGGCGAGAGGTCGCCACCCACCGCGACGATGCCCTCGTCGTTGGCGTCCTCGGGCGGTGGAAACGAAAGCTCCTTGTCGAGTAGGTATACGGGCATCCGCGAGGGCCGAAGCCTAGCGCAACGAAAGAGGCGAGGGCGATCCGCCGATCACGCTTCGGCGGGAGGAGCGTGGGTGTCGTGGAAGGTCAGCTCGATCTCGCCTTCTCGAATGTCCGCCAAGGCCGTCCCCCCCTCGGTCAGGCTTCCGAACACCATCGCCTCGGCGAGCGGCTTTTTGAGCTTCTGTTCGACGAGGCGAGCCATGGGCCGTGCGCCCATCTGTGGATCGTAACCGTGCTCGGCCAGCCAATCGCGGGCCTCGCCGCTGAGCTCCAGATGAACCTTCTTCTCGGCGAGCATCGTGCGGAGCAGATCGACTTCCTTGTCGACCACTTTGCGAATGACGTCCTTTTGCAGTCCGCTGAAATAGACGATGGCATCGAGTCGATTTCGGAACTCGGGCGTGAAGATTCGCTCGATCGCCTGCCGCGCGCGCCCCTTGGCGAAGTCCTTGGGCGAATCGACGCCCAGGAAGCCGACCACTTTTTCCGCCGCCTCGAACGCGCCCGCGTTGGTCGTCATGACGAGCACGATGTTTCGGAAGTCGGCTTCGCGGCCGTTGTTGTCGGTGAGCTTGGCGTGGTCCATCACCTGCAAGAGGATGTTGAACAGCTCCGGGTGCGCCTTTTCGATCTCGTCGAGAATCACGACCGCGTGCGGATGCTTGCGAACGGCGTCGGTCAACAGGCCGCCTTGGTCGAACCCGACGTACCCGGGCGGTGCGCCGATCAGTCGGGACACCGAGTGGCGCTCGCTGTATTCGCTCATGTCGAATCGGATGAGCTCGACGCCCATCACTCGAGCGAGCTGGCGTGCGAGCTCGGTCTTCCCGACGCCGGTCGGCCCTGCGAACAGGAACGACCCGATGGGCTTGTCCTCGGCACGGAGGCCGGCGCGGGCGAGGGTGATCGCGCTCACGACTTTGTCGACGGCGTCGTCCTGTCCGAAGATCACCTTGCGCAGCTCGGGGCCGAGCTCCCTGAGCTGATCGCGCTCTTGGGCAGTCACCGACTCGACCGGCACCCGCGCCATCTTGCTCACCACCTTTTCGATCTCCTTCACGGTGATGCGATGGGTGCGCTCTTCTTCGGGACGCATTCGCTCGAGCGAGCCTGCTTCGTCGATCACGTCGATGGCTTTGTCCGGCAAGAAGCGTTCGACGATGTGCTTGTGCGCGAGGTGCGCCGCCGCCTCGAGGGCCTCGTCGTCGTACTTCACGTCGTGGTGCTCTTCGTAGTATTGGCGCAAGCCCTTGAGGATTTCGATCGTGTCCTCGAGGCTCGGTTCGTGAATTTCGATTTTCTGGAAGCGCCGCGCCAAGGCCCGATCGCGCTCCAAGTGCTTGAAATCGGCATAGGTCGTCGAGCCGAGACAGCGAAGACGACCCGAGGCGAGCGCGGGCTTGAGGATGTTGGAGGCATCCATCGAGCTGCCGGTCGTTGCGCCTGCGCCCACGATGGTGTGAATCTCGTCGATGAACAAGATCGCGTTGTCCAGCTCTTGTAGCCGGTTCATCACGGCCTTCAGGCGCTCTTCGAACTGGCCTCGAAACTTGGTTCCGGCGAGAAGCGCGCCCATGTCGAGCGAGTAAATCTGGGCGTCCTCGAGAATTTCGGGGACCTGCCCCTCGTAGACGCGTCGGGCGAGGCCCTCCGCAATCGCGGTCTTTCCGACCCCCGGCTCGCCGACGAACACGGGGTTGTTCTTGCGCCGGCGGCAGAGCACCTGGATGGTCCGGTCGAGCTCCTCGTCGCGGCCGATCAGCGGGTCGATGCGGCCCTCGGCGGCTTCGGCCACCAGATCGGTGGCAAAGGCCTCGAGGGGGTCGCGGCCGAGGCCCACGTCGCCCTCGTCTTCGTCGAAGTCGGCTTCGGAATAATCCTCGCCGTCACCGGGCACGATGTCGGTGCCGACCCCATGGGAGATGTATCGCTTGAGCTCCAGGCCGTCGAGGCCCTCTTCCTGGAGCAAAAACGCCGCGTACGATTCCTCTTCCTTGAGCAGCTGCACCAAGACGTTGCCGCCGTCGATCGTCTTCATCTCCGACGAAATCGCGTGGATCGCTGCCCGCTGCAGAACGCGCTCGACCGCCAGTGTCTGGCGTGGCTCCACGGTGACGCTCTCGGGAACTCGCGAGAGGCGCTCCTGAATGAACTGCTCGAGGCGTCGGCGCAGACGTCGCAGGTCTGCTCCGCAGGCGCGTAGAGCCTTCGATGCTTTCGGATCTTCGGTCAGCGCGAGAAGCAGGTGCTCGAGCGTCACGTATTCGTGCCGCATCAAGCCGGCGCGGTCGAACGCCTTTCGAAGCGTCGCCTGCAGCTCTTTGTCGATCACGGGGCCAGCCATCGTTTATGCGTCTTCCTCTTCTTCGGGCTCCATCGTCAAGCGGAGTGGAAACTCGTGCTCCCGGGCCATCTGCTCGACTCTCTGAATCTTGGTCTCCGCCACTTCCCGCGTAAAGACCCCGGCCACACCGACCCCGTTGTGGTGGACGTGCAGCATGATGCGGATCGCGTCCTGCTCCCCGAGATGGAACACGGCTTGCAACACGTGGACGACGAATTCCCTGGTGGTGTAGTCATCATTGTGCAGCAAAACCCGGTACAAACGCGGCCGCTTGAGCTTCTTTTGCGGCTTGATCTCCGTGATCGTTCCGGCGTCGTTCTCGAACCTTTCGGGCATGACTCATTCTAGCGCGTTCCCCCGGGCGGCCCAGCGCCCGCGGAACCCACATTGGCGCCAATCTAAGGCCGGAAGCGGGCCGGCGCTAGGGGGTCACTGGAGCACCAGGCGAAGGTAGAAACGCTGGTTCTGGGCGTTTCGGATCGTGATCGTCTGGGTGTCGGCTTCGTCCACGATGAAGCTGTTGCCAGAGGCCACCGTGGCGAAGGTGCCGTCGGGGTCGAAGGAGATGTAGCCCACGACCAAGCTCGGAATCGCGCCGAGCGGATGCTGGATCTCGTACTCGCTACACTCGCGAAACTCGAGCCAGTAGCACTGCTCGTCTTCGATCGGCGGCAGGGGATGCGACTCCCAGATCCCCTCCGAGGTGGTCATGCTGCAGGGCAGCTCCGTGGCCAGCACGGCGCGATCTTCGGCAGCTTCGCAAGGGTCGCCGCAGCCTTGGCTCAGGGCGACCGCGACGAGGGCGCTCCACAGGGCTGCACGCTCAGGCATCGTCATCTCCGTGCTGCGCATAGTACGCCCCCACCGTCGCGACCAGCGATTCGATCGTCTGCTCGGGCGCGGTGGCGGCGATCGGGAGCCCGAGGCGGGCTGCCGTGCTAGAGGTCACCGGACCGATCGAAAAGAGCTTCAGCGCGTGGAGGCGCTTTGCCGAATCCTCGCCCAAGGCCTCGACCAGGTTCTCCACCGTCGACGAGGAGGTGAACAAGACCGCGTCGAGCTCTTCGGGATCCACCAAGCTTCGGAGCCGGGTGATCTCGGCCGGACCGGGGGGCAGGGTCCGATACGTGACGACGACGTCGACCCGCGCGCCCGCGCCGCGCAGGGACTCGGGCAAGACCTCGCGGCCCACCTCGGCGCGCGGCAGAAGGATGCGCGTTCCGTCTTGCAGGTGGGGGCGCAGGGCGGCTGCCACACCCTCGGCGCGCGCTTCTTCGGGGACGAGGTCCGGACGGATGCCCCGCGCTTCGAGCGCAGCTTTCGTCTTCGCGCCGATCGCGCAGACCTTCGCGCCGCCGAACGATCGCACGTCGCGTTCCGCCTCGGCGAGCGCCGCAAACACGGCCTCGACGGCATTGGCGCTCGTGAACAAGACCCAGTCGTACGCGTCGAGATTCGCCACCGCGTCACGCAGCGGCCCCGGATCCTCCGGAGCCGTGATCCGAATCGTCGGCGCGAGCACGGGTTGCGCGCCTTCGTCGCGCAGGATTTGGGCCAGCGATCCAGCTTGTCGCACCGCCCGCGTCACCAAGATGCGTTTGCCGAACAGAGGCTTGGTGTCGAACCAGCGCAAGCTTTCGCGCAGCCGAACCACCTCGCCGACGATGGTGAGCGCGGGCAACCCCAGCCCGGCCTCCGACGCGAGCTCGTAGATGTTGGACAAAGTGCCCACGACGGTGCGTTGCTTCGGCAACGACGCCCAGTGGATCACCGCGGCGGGTGTGTCCGCGGGACGGCCGTGCTCGATCAACAGCTTCGCCAGCGAATCGAGCTTGCGCATGCCCATGAAGATCACGAGCGTTTGCGTGGCCGTCGCGAGCTTCGACCAGTCGTGGTCCGTGCGATCCTTCTTCACCGATTCGGTCGCCGTCACGTAGGCGACGCTCGAAGACAGCTCGCGGTGGGTCAACGAGAGCCCCGCGTACGCGGTGGCGGCCAGAGGAGAGGGCACACCCGGGACCACCTCGAAGGGAATGCCTTCCGACGCCAACAGCTCGGCTTCCTCGGAGCCTCGGCCGAACAAGTACGGGTCGCCGCCCTTGAGGCGCACGACGGTTTTGCCTTCACGCGCGGCTCGAACCAGACGTCGATTGATCTCCGCCTGGCGTTCACTGACTCTCCCGGCGCGTTTGCCGACGAAGACGAGCTCGCAGCCCGGCTCGACGGCGTCGAGCTGATCGGGATGTACGAGCGCGTCGTACAAGACGACGTCGGCCTCCCGCAGTCTGCGGAGCCCACGGGCGGTGATCAGCTCGGGATCGCCCGGTCCAGCCCCCACCAAGTAGACTTTGCCAGGCGCCGCCATGCTGTTCAGGTCTCGCCCGAATCTCTGGGCGGGACGATCGGCTCGGTTTCGCTGCCTCCGCCGCGGCGCGTGCGTTTTTGGACCGCGCGTGCGCGAACTTGCGGTCGGACGCCTCCTGCATCGTTCGGAATGAAGCGAATCTCGGTCTTGACCTCGAAGGAGAGCGCCGTGAGCGCACGGTAGAATTCGTTTGCGATATCGGTGGCCTCCAAGAAGTCGCGAACCTCTTTGGCCACGCCGCGAACCAGCGCGTTCTTCGTTTCGTCCACCGAGGCGAAGATGTAGCCGATCACCTCTTTGGGCAGCCGGCCGTCCTGTGTCACGCCTCGCCACGCGCTATCGGCGCTCCGCAGCGTTCCGACGCCCGCTTCGATCCCTTTCTCGACGGCTTTTCGAAGCGCATCGCGAAGGACGCCCTCCGACCAACGCCGTTCGCGCTCGGTCTCGTTCTCCGAAGACACCGCTTCGTCGTATTCGTCAGGCATGATTCGTCCCACCATCCATGGACCCTCGCGGTCTGCTCCGCGAAGCATACCTCATCACCATCGAGAGTGCAGTCTCGACGACGATCGAGGTTCGAGTCGGCGCCTTTGGCGACATGCCCTGTCTTGCTTTCAAAAATCCGAACGGCTATACGAATGCAAATGGGTCGAACGTCACGCACGGTCGAAGAGCTTTGGGCGCGAGCGGAGGATGCGCTCGAGACGTCGTCCAAGCGGGCGGAGGCTCTGCTCACCGAGCTGGTGTCCGTAGCCGAGGACGGCACGGACGCGTCGTTGTTCGCCCACCGGCACCTGGCCGAGCTCGAGCTCGAACGCAATCCGTGGAAGGCAGCTTTGCATCTTCGCAAGCTGCTCGAGCACGCGGACGACGACGACATCGTGCACGCCTTGATGGGGCTTTGTCACGCGCTCCTCGGCAACTACCGCGTCGCAGTTCGCTCGTATCGCGAGGCGTCGCAGCTCGCGCCGCAGACGCCCTGGTACCACCACAACCTCGGTCACCTGATGGACGTCGCGCTCGATGATCCGTCCGGCGCCGAGCGTCATCTCCGGCGCGCCTATCAACTCGAGCCGGAGCACGACGAGATCATCGGATCGCTCGCGCATTGCGTCGCGCGGCTCGGCGACCTCGGCGAGGCCGAAAAGCTCGCGGTGCTCGCGTCCGAAAAGGGTCCGTGCAATCCCGATCATCGTGCGCTGCTCGAGTGGATTCGAAACGGCGCGACCGACGCTCCCGCTGCGACGACCCAGGTGCGTCGACCGCCGACCGACCGTGTCGTCGAGACGGTGCAGCGCAAGATGGGCGAAGCGGGCTTCTCGCGCGTGCAAATCGAGAGGGCGACACAGCTTTGGTCGGACATGCAGGCGCAGTGTGCGCTGCGCGTCACCAAGCCCGAGGTGCTGGCGGCCGCCTTGGAGTACGCGATTGCGGTCGTCGATCGGCGGCCGGGGTGCACGCAAGCCGAGGTCGCGCGCCGGTACGGCGTGGCACCGACCTCCGTGTCGGCGCGCTTCGCGCAGATTCGGAACGCGCTTGCCTTGCGTCCGGGCGATCCTCGCTACGCCGCGTCTCGCTGAAAACTGGCGACCGATTCGCCAATCGCCTATCGGTCGACCATGCGTCGGGTTTCGAGCGCCACCTTGGTCGGCCGCGTCTTGCTCGGTTTGCGACGGGCGCAAGCGCGCGGCGTGCTGTACCT
>CAZBWQ010000122.1:0-9151 GCA_964495565.1 uncultured Sandaracinaceae bacterium
CGCCATCACCACGACGCCGACGACGCCGGCCGCGAACAGGCTGCCCCAGAGGAGACAAGCCGACCGCCGTCCCGCACCGCGCTTTGCCTGCGCCCGACCTCCCCGCACCCGTCCCATGCGTCCCGAGCCTAGCTTCCGGCGTCGGGGACGCCAATGCTTGACGGGGGCTTGGCCACCCAGTAGCTCCAAGCCGTGCAATTCGATCCGGCGACACCGTTGAGGCCGCGCGTGCGACATGCCGAGTCGTCGTTGCGCCCGACTCGCGCAGAGATTCTGCTCGATGCGATCGGACACAACCTGAAGGTGGTGCGCGCCGCGGCTCGTGGCCGCAAAGTGCTGGCCGTCGTCAAAGCCGACGCGTACGGCCATGGCGTCGTGCCGGTCGCGCAGCGATTGCAGGCCGAGGGAGTCGATGGGTTTGGAGTCGCTTTGGCCGAGGAAGGTCTCGAGCTTCGCGAGGCGGGGATCGATCGCGCCATCTTGGTTCTCAACGGGATCAACGGGGGTGCGCATCGCGAGATCGTCGCAGCGGGCTTGACGCCGGTCGTCTACGAGCTCGCCGAGGCTCGCGCCTTCGACGCGGTCGCCGGAGGGCGGCCGCTCGACGTGCATCTCAAGGTCGACACCGGCATGGGACGCCTCGGGGTTCCGTTCCGCGAGCTTCCCGACTTCTTGCGAGAGCTTCGCCGCCACCGGTCGATCCGGATCGCAGGCCTGATGACCCATCTGTCGACCGCCGATTCCGACCCGGCGTACGTGGCGGAGCAGATGGCCCGCTTCCAACGCGCCGAGGGGCTGGTTCGTCGCTTCGGCCACGAGCCGTCTGTGTTGCACGCCGCGAACAGCGCCGCCGTGTTTCGTCATCCGGAAACCCATTGCGATTGGGTGCGTCCTGGTCTCGCGATTTTCGGCTACCCGGGATCCAGCACGCTCGACCCGCCGCTCCGTCCCGCGATGCGTTGGCGAACGGAGGTCTTGCAGCTGCGCACGCTTCAGCCCGGCGAGTCGGCCGGATACGGCCGCTCGTTCCGCGCCGTGCTGCCCACCCGCTTGGCCACCCTTCCGCTCGGCTACGGAGACGGGTTGCTTCGTTCGGCATCGAACCGAGGTCAGGTCCTGATCCGCGGCATTCGCTGCTCGATCGTCGGAAACATCTCCATGGATCTGACGACGGTCGACGTGACTGCGGTGCCCGGGGTCGCGATTGGCGACGAGGCGCTGCTGCTCGGGGAGCAAGAGGGAAACGCGCTCGATGCGCGTGACCTGGCAGCCGCTGCAGGAACGATTCCCTACGAGGTCCTCACCAACGTCTCGCGCCGCGTGCCTCGCCTGTATCTGGACGGCTGACGGCTGACGATTCGGGGCTGAACCGTGCTATGAAGCCTCGTGCCTGACGCCGCGTCCACCGCGACCGCCCGAGACGAGCCGCCACGCACGCCGGTTCGCGATGCGGCGCATTGGCTGCTCAGGCTCTTGCTGTCCCCTTTCGTCGAGCTGGGCGCGCTGTTCGAGCTCTTCGCGCAGGCGGTATTTTGGGGGATCCGGCCGCCATACCGCGGCCGGCTTTTCGTCGAGGCGATGGAGTTCGTCGGAATCGGATCGATCTTCATCGTCTCCCTGACGGCGCTCTTCGTCGGTGGGGTGCTCGCATTGCAGCTCGTCGACGGGTTTCGCGACTTCGGAGCCGAAAACCAGACCGGCGCCGTCATCGGCTTGGCCCTGGCCCGGGAGGTCGGTCCGGTGTTTGCAGCGCTGATGGTGACGAGTCGCGCTGGCAGCGCCATGACCACGGAGCTCGGCTCGATGCGGGTGACCAATCAGATCGATGCGCTGGTCACCATGGCGGTGAACCCCGTGCAGTTTCTCGTCGTGCCTCGCTTGATCGCCGGATTCGTGATGGTGCCGGTGCTGACCATGTTGTTCAACGTCGTCGGCGTCTTCGGAGCATTTTTCGTCGCCGTGTCGCTTCTCGGGCTCGACCCGGGCGTGTTCATGGACCGCCTCCGATGGTTGGTAGACTGGGACGACGTGTCTCAAGGCTTGATCAAGGCAATGGTGTTCGGGGTCGCCGTGACGCTGATCGCATGCCGGCAAGGCTTTTACGCCAAGGGCGGTGCCGCCGGCGTGGGACGGGCGACGAACCGGGCCGTCGTGCAAAGCGCGATCGCCATCTTGATGCTCGACTACCTCGTCACGAGCCTCGTCTTGGGTCAGGGTTTCCTGTGATGAAGCTCCTGGGCCAGAGGCTCCTGCAGCTCTCCCGTGCGTCGCTCCCCGCGCAAGACACCCACGATCCGATACACGTGCGGATTCGTGACGTGCACAAGAGCTACGGCGAACAGCACGTGCTCCGGGGCGTGTCGCTGGACATCCGCCGGGGCAAGACCAACTTGATCATCGGCCCCTCCGGTTCGGGCAAGACCGTCTTGATGCGGCAACTCGTCCGACTCGAAAAACCCGATTCCGGCGCGCTCCTCGTCAACGGCATCGACTTCGCGAAGCTCGAAGGATTGCAGCTCGCGGCGATGCGACGAACCTTCGGAATGGTCTTTCAGATGTCGGCTCTCTTCGATTCCATGACCGTCTTCGACAACGTCGCCTTTCCGCTTCGCGAGCACGCGCGGCTTTCGAAGCGGGAGCTCAGCGACCGGGTGATGTCTCGGTTGGCGACCTTGGGAATCGCGGGCGCGGCTCACAAGTACCCTGCCGAGCTCTCGGGCGGCATGCAGAAGCGCGTGGCGGTCGCGCGGGCAATGATTCTCGAGAGCGAGATCTTGATCTACGACGAGCCGACGACGGGCCTCGACCCGATCACCACCGAGATGGTCGACGACTTGATCACCGAGACGGAGGAGATGTTCGGGGTGACCTCGATCGTCATCAGTCACGACATGGCATCGGTCATGCGGATCGCCAATTACCTGAGCTTCCTGCACGAGGGGCAGATCGTAGCTTCGGGAACCAAGGAAGAGCTCCTGAGGAGCGAGCATCCAGCGACCGCCGAATTCGTCCGAGCATCGCGCGTCAATCTCGATTAGGGGGGTCGGCCGCCGCTTGCGGCACGGGCAACGAGCCCCAGAGTCCCGCCGTGTCGGAGCGGCTTCCACCTCAGGTGCTCGACGCGCATCGCAAGGCCATGCAGCGAGGCGACGAGGGGTATCTCGACCCCGAGACCGGCCTCTTCGTGATGACGGCTGCCACGCTGCTCCGGCGCGGAAGATGCTGCGGCTCGGGATGCCGCCACTGTCCGTATTCTGCCGCAGAGCAGCGCGCAGCGGGCCGGCCAACCATTCGGGACGAAGGCTAGTCGAGATACCCGATCGCCTTGAGCTGTTCCACCAGCGCATCCGGAATGCTGCCTCGCATCACCGGGTCCGCTTTCGGATGACTCTCTTTCCAGGCTTCGAGAAACGCATCGAGGCGTGCCGCAGCCCGCGGGTGCTCCGCGATCTGGTTCGAGCGTGCACCGAGCTCGGGGTGTCCGGGTCGCTGGAGCTCGCGAGAGTCCATGCCTTCCCAGCCGTCCATGTTTCGGTAGAAGTTCCAGTCGGCCGAGTAGACCGCCTGCTTTTCGGCCTTCTGAAAATATGTTTCCGCGACGAAGAGCTCTGGCATCGGCAAGGGCGAGCCGGGATCGGCGATCGCCGGGCGGAGCGACGTTCCGTCGACTTCTCGATCCGTTTCGAAGCCAAACAGGTCCAATAGGGTGGGGTGAAGATCGAGAAGGCGCACGGGCTGCTCGACGACCACGCCTCGGCCGAGCGCACCCCGCGAGTGGTTGAGGATCAGCGGCACGTGGAGCTGCGTTTCGTAGAGCGTCAGCCCATGACCCTGCGAGTTGTGGACTCCTGGATGGTCGCTGAGACCCTCACCATGGTCGCTGGTGATCACGATGAGCGTGTCTTCGAGCCCTTCGGTCGAAAGCCAACGATCGAAAAACGCCCCGGCGTCGATCGATGCCTGTCGCAGCTTCGCGAGGTAGGCACCGTCCTTCGCGTCCCGAAACGCTTCTTCGAGCTCTGGGCGGATTCGGGGTCCCCAACCGTGCATTTCCATGATGTTCAGCTGGACGAAATAAGGACCTCGCGGGCGCGCTCGCAAGAGCTCCCACAGCTGGTCGAAGACCTCCACGGCAGACATGAGCTGGCCGGGATAAGTGGCCTTCTCCTCGGCATCCGGATCGTCGGTCTTCATCCAGGGCCAAATCCGACGGCTGTCGACGTAGGCATCGAAGCCCTGATCGAAGCCGAACACGGCGTTGATGTTCGGGTTGGCCGTGACCCCGAGCGTCGTGTACCCGTTCTCCTTGAAGACCTCGGCGAGGGTTTGATGACTGGTGCCCAGTTGCTCGCCTTCCTCGTCGTAGAGGCCCAAGCTTCGCGGATAACGGCCGGTCAACATGCTTCCGATCGAGGGACGTGTCCACGAGCACTGCGCGAGGGCGCGTTCGAAGCGCACTCCCCCTTGGGCAAATCGATCGAGCTCTCCCGAGGTCGGCTCCGCGAATCCATATGCGCCCATCTTGTCCGCGCGCAGCGTGTCGATGATGAGAAGAATGACGTGCGTCTTCCCCGCTCGGATTTCCGGGTTGGCCATCGGCTGGCTGCGCGCTGCAGGCTTCGAGGCTTCGGAGCTCTCGCTCCGGCAGCCGATGGAAGCGCTCGAGAGCACCACGGTCAAAAGGGTTGAAATGACTCCTGCAGCTCGCACGTCAGGACGAAGAGTAGCCGATTGCGCGACGAAACAAACCGAGCTCGGTCAGCCGTAGTTCCGAACGACGACCTCGGTGACCTTGCCCCGTTTTGCGCCATTGCAGTTGATCGCACGCGGAGCAGCGACCATGTCGACCCGAAACCGCCGGTAAAGCGTGCGAATGAAGGGCACGTCGCTATTGGAGAGCATGAGCTTGCAACCCCGACGATCGAGCGCTGCATAGACCTCGGCCAACCGGCTCTGATCCTCTCGGGAGAATCCGTTTCGCGAGTAGGCCGTGAAGCTCGCCGTGGATGACACGGGCTCGTACGGCGGATCGAAATAGACGAAATCACCCGGTTTCGCGTGCTCCAGCAAGGCTTCGAACGATGCGCAACGGAGGTCGGCCGCTTTCAATGCACGGCTCGCCGCGCGGAGCCCTTCGGAGTTCAAGATGCGGGGGTTCTTGTAAGAGCCGTAGGGCACGTTGAACTCGCCCCGGCGATTGACGCGGTGAAGGCCGTTGAAGCACGTCTTGTTGAGGTAGATGAACATCGCCGCCCGTTTCGGCGCCGTGATTCGGGCGCCCCGGTTGTAGCGCTCCCGAACGTCGTAGTAGCGTTCCTTGCAATGCTGCGCGGCAAGCTCCCCGAGGGCGTCGATCACGCGTTCCACGTCGTCTCGGATCGCGTGGTACGTGTCGATCAAAGAGGGGTTGACGTCCGTGAGAAGCGCGCGCGAAGGCTGACGGGAGAAGAAAAGCGCGCCCCCGCCGACGAACGGCTCCACGTGCCGCATGCGTGCGACCCCGGGTGGAAGCAACGGGCGCAGCTGGCTCAAGAGCCGTCCTTTGCCGCCGGCCCACTTCACGAAGGGAAGGGCCTCCTCGGTCGTGCGGGGGATTGTGGTGGCGAGCCCGGCGCGTGTCGTCATGTGTAGTATGGTTGCCTACACACCCGCCAAACCCGAAAAAAACGGCGCGGTCAGGGCGATTTTCGATCGGATTTCGCCGACTTGGTGGGGTCGTCAGCTCGCCTGTCGAATCATCTCTCGCAGACGGCGCAGGGCTTCCTCGAGCGCCTCCATCGGTGGACCGAAGGAAAACCGCACGTGCTGCACGAAGCGTGAGGGTCGTCCGCTGCGTCGCTTGCCGGGGTTCACGTCGAAGAAGTGCCCCGGCACGCAGATGACTTTGTGGTCGAGCGCGGTCCGGAAGAAGTCGTCGCTGTTGCGAAGCGTCGGCGGTAGGCCGCTCAGGTCGCCCCAGGCGTAGAACGTGCCCTGCGGCTCCAGATCGAAGCGGACGCCGAGCTCTTTCAGGCCGGCAACGAGGAAGTCCCGTTTCTTTCGGAACTCGGTTCGAAATGCTTCGGTTTCCTGGCGCGTCGGCTCCTCCTGGACGAGCTCGACGGCGGCGCGCTGCATCGGTGCGACTCCACCGCCATCCAGAAACGAACCGGCGCTCGCGGCTGATTCGATCACGCGCGAGGGGCCGACGATCCAGCTCACCCGGAAGCCTGGGTATCTCCAGTTCTTCGTCAAACCATCGAAGACCACCACCGGGTCCTCCTCGACGTCTTCGACGAATTGCGCAGCGCTCACGATCGCTTGATCGCCGGTCCACACGTAGTGTGAGTAGAACTCGTCGAGCAGCAAAGCGCATCCGAGGCTGCGGGCCGTCTCGACCCAACCCCCGAGGGTGTCGCCTCGCACCAGCTTTCCTGTCGGGTTGCACGGGTTGCTCGCCAAGATCGCGCTCAACCCGCGCCCGAGGATCTCCGCTTCGAGGTCCCGCCGTGTGAATTCGTAGGCCTGCTTCGGCTCGAGCAAAATCGGAATCGGGAGAAAACGCCGAAACACGTCGAGCAGCTCTTCGTAAGCGGTGTAATCGGGAAGGAAGTGACCGAGGTGTATCGGCGCGATGGCGGCGCAGGCGCGCATGACCGCGACACGGCCGCCGCCCGCGATGGCAACGTTTTCGGCCGAGTACTGCGACTTCATTCCGCGGCGGAACAGCCGATTGTACAGCCCGGCCACCGCCTCCCGAAGCTCCCAGAGCCCGGGCACCGGAGCGTAATCCAGATCCTCGGGACGAACTTCGATGCTTTCCACGCGTTCG
The DNA here is from genome assembly GCA_964495565.1 of uncultured Sandaracinaceae bacterium. Taxonomy (GTDB): domain Bacteria; phylum Myxococcota_A; class Polyangia; order Polyangiales; family Houyiibacteriaceae; genus SG8-38. Next base: position 6,812 of record CAZBWQ010000122.1, read on the forward strand.
GGGGCACCGGGAAGGGGCGAGGTGTCCGGCTGACCCTGTCCGAGGTTGCACCAGTCGGCCGCTTCGTGGGTGTAGCCACGCTTTTGCGCCTCGACGGTCACGTAGATGACGCCCGTTCGTGGCACCGGACGAAACGCGGCCAGCTCCGTGACTTCACTCATGGGGTCGGGCCTGGGCTCGCTCATGCGCTGCGGCACTCTAGCAGAAGTCTCGAAATGCGATAGCCTTTGCCGAATGGACGTCCTGCGGATCGAGGAGCTCATGGTGGACTGCGTCGTCGGAGTGTATCCGCACGAACGCAACGCCTCGCAGCCGCTTCGGGTCGACGTGGAAATGCGCCTTTCCACGGAGGCCGCCGCGGTCAAGGAGAGCCTGCGCTCGACCGTCGACTACGCGGCCACGGCGTCTCAGCTCGTCTTTCTTCTTCGAAGCTGTCGCTTTCGGCTGCTCGAGACGGCGGCGCACGTGCTCGCCCGTTACATCCTCGCACCGCCGGCGCCCGACGAACGAAGAGCTCAAGTCGAGTCGGCCGTCGTGCGGTTGAGCAAGCCCGGGGCGCTTCGTGGGTTCGCGGTGCCGTCGCTGCAAATCGAGCGGGATGCCGGCTGGTGTCACTTCGAGGTCGAGCACAAGCCTTTCGGCACGGTGGACGTCATCCACGAGACGCGCGGTGCCGGCATCTACCGCCTCAACGTGGCGCCCGGCAAGGGCATCCCGCTGCACGTGCATCAACAGATGCGCGAATCGGAGATGGTGCTGAGCGACGGCCTCCTGTGCCAGGGGCAGCCGTGCGCGCCGGGCACCGTTCACCGCTGGCCGCGAGGTGCGGCACACAGCTACTTCAACCCGACCGACCGTCATCAGACGATCTTGTGCGTCGACTCCCCGCGGTTCATTCCCGAGGACGAGATCGAAGTTCGGGGCGAGCCGGCCGACGTTCCTGCGGAGCCTCCTTGGGGCCCGATTGCCGGGTTGGGCTGAGATGCGCATCTCCGAAGGCAGAGTCGTCGTCACCGGCGCGAGCCGGGGCATCGGCCGGGCGACGGTCGAGGCCATCGTCGAGCGCGGAGGGAGCGTCATCGGGATCGCGCGAGACGGGGAGGCACTTCGCGACCTTCAGCGCATGGCGCCCGACCGCATTCGAACGGTGACGGCCGACTTGGGCGATCCGAGCGCGATGGCCGAGACCGCGAAACGAGCGATCGAGGCCTTCGGTGACGTCGACGGCTTGGTGAATTGTGCCGCCATCGCGCGGTACGAGCCGGTCGGGGCGATTGGGCTCGATTCGATCGAAACACAGCTTCGGGTCAACCTCGTGGCGCCCCTGCTGCTCAGCCAGGCCGTCGCCCTGCATTTGCGCGACCGGGGAGGATCGATCGTAAACGTGTCGAGCACGCTGTCGGAGCGAGTGGCTGCGTCGACTGCGGTCTACGCTGCGACCAAAGCGGCCCTCAACACCCTCACGAAGAGCCTGGCTTTGGAGCTCGCGCCTTGGAACATCCGCGTCAACGCCGTCCTTCCGGGCGGCGTCGACACCGACATGTTGCGGATACCACGTCTTCGACCAGGGGAGTCGCTCGGTCCCGAAGAGATCGAGCAGCGTGTGGCGTCGCAGCTCGACAATCTCGCCAGGTTGCACCCCCTCGGTCGCCTCGGGGCCCCATCGGAGGTCGCCGCCGTCATCGTCGGGGTGCTCGATCAGCCTTGGCAGACGGGCAGCCTCGTGACCATCGATGGCGGCCTTTCCCTCGCCTAGGCCTTGAAGGTCCCGGGCTTTTCCAACACACTGCGCCGAACGTGGCCCAAACCCAGAAGGTCGTTCTCGATGCAGACGCGATCGAACGAAGCATTCGACGCATCGCCGTGGCGATCGTCGAGGCGACCTCGGGCATCGAAGATCTAACCCTGGTCGGGATACGCCGTGGAGGCGATGCATTGTCGCAGCGGCTCGCGCGAGAAATCGCGCAGGTCGAGGGCAGACCGCCGCCGGTCGGAACGATCGACATCTCTCTCTACCGCGACGATGCCGCGACCGCGCTCCCCAACCCGAAGATCGGCCCGAGCGACATTCGTTTCGACGTGACGGGGCGCCACGTGGTGCTGATCGACGACGTGCTTCATACCGGCCGAACCGTGCGCGCCGCGATCGAATGCCTGCAAGACCACGGCCGCCCTGCGCGCGTATGGCTGGCCGTGCTGTGCGATCGCGGGGATGGAATGGGAATCGACAGGCTAAGGGCTAAGGGCGTAGAGGTCATCGTGATCTCCAAAGAGAAGAACCCGGTCGTTTCTGCCCGCTGTCACAAGCTTGGGATCGAATGCATTCAAGGCTGCGACGAC
>CAZBWQ010000123.1:0-8922 GCA_964495565.1 uncultured Sandaracinaceae bacterium
GCAATCTCGGCCCAGGAGCCGAGCTTCAATCCTACCAGGTGACCCTCGAGGTCGGCTTCGCGATCGAGCGCACCTGACACGCACGTCGCTTTCAGCGAGAAGGAGGTGGCACACACTCGGGGCTACGCCCCGCAGCACGGGCCTCCTGGTACAGCTCGAGTGCGACCGGGAGGTTGTCTCGAAGTCGCTCGATCCGCGTTTCGTGCGCCGGGTGTGTCGAGAGCCACTCCGGAGGCTGTCCGCCTCCGGCGAGCTCGTCCATCTTTTGCCAAAGGGTGATGGCCTCGGCGGGGTTGAATCCGGCCTGCGCCATGAAGCGTTGCCCCACACCATCGGCTTCGTTTTCGTGCTTTCGGCTGAATGGCAACAGCACTCCGTACTGGGCTCCGACACCCAGGCCACCCACGATCAGATCGCGATACTCCGGAGTCATTTCACCCAAGGCGATCGAGCTCACGTCGAGGGCACTCTCTGCGAGGATTGTCTGTGACATGCGTTCGTTTCCGTGACGCAACAAGACGTGACCGATTTCGTGGCCCACCACGGCGGCGAGCTGCCCGGGCGTGGAGGCCACGGAGAGCATTCCCGTGTGAATGCCGATCTTGCCTCCAGGGAGCGCAAAGGCATTCGGGTTTGCCTCCTCGAAGACCACGATCTCCCATTGACCGTCTTCGGGCGCAGCACCGCCTTCGGGAATGACCTCCAAGATGGGCGTCGTCACACACTGAACGTAAGCGTTGATTGCGGGGTCCTCGTCCACTTCGGCCTGCGCTTTGATGTCATTGAATGCTGCTGCGCCGAGCGAATCCATTTGGTCGTCTCCGAGAAGTGCGAGCTGCTTTCGCCCCGTCAACGTCGTCGCGCAAGCCACCAGGAGGACGAGGAGCAGGATTGGCGTCGCCGTCCTCATCGCGAAAGAATCCCGTGGTCTCGATTCACGTCGCTCATGGTGCTGCGCTGGGACTACGCAATGAACGTGCCAATGAGCATTTCCCAATCGAACCGTTGCCAATTGGGAAATGCTCTCTACGATCGTCTGGTGACCCTTCCATTCCCATACGAAGTCGAGCAGAACGAGCTCGAGCCGCGAAAAGACGCGGCGCCCGCTCGGATCGACATCGAAGCGTTGCTGGGGAGGCTCGTCGTCGCGGACGACCCTTACGTGGACGTGGGCGGGTGCCGGTTGAGGTCGCCCACGGGGCGAGATGCCAGCACCGTCGCCGATGAATTTCGTCGGGCTATCGTGACCAGGTTTCTCGAACGGAGGCCCAACGCCGACGAGGCCACATGGACGCGCTTTGCCTCTGCTGTCGAGGCCGCGCTTGCCGAAGCGACGGAAGCCGATCGTTCGGCGCTAGCTCAGGTTTTGCGACTCGTCGACGGCCTCTGAGCGGAAAGCCGAACCCCGTTCTTCATTCTCGCCCGCCGCTGCAGATGCGGCCGCATCCTGCTCGGACCGTCGTTCCGACTCTTTTCGCCGTTGCTCGGCCCGCCTGTCTCGCTGCTCGGCCACGGCTTCCGCGTGCTCTTGCTCGCCCTCGACGTCACGCCGGCGGCTGCGTAGCTCGTCGATGTCGTCATTCAAACCGTAGAGCACGATGACGTCCCCTTGCTCGATTTCGGTTTCACCACGAGGCACGCCCACGTAGTCGCCGTTGGAGCGGTGAATGCCGAGCACGCTGATTCCCTCTTGAAAGAGCTTGAGCTCTCCGAGATTGCGGTTCGCCATCCAGTCGTCGGCATTCACACGGTGCGTCGAGACGACGTAGTCTCCTCGCAGATCCAGGAGTCTCGCGTAGTCGTAGGCTCGCATCGCGCCGGAGCGATCCAAGACCCGGCGCATGAGCCGATGCATCGACTTGTCGACCCAGCGGCTTCGCGCCACCAGCCAAAGCAGGATCAGGCCTCCCAAAATCCAAGCGGCGCGGAGGTAACCCGCGCGCTGTTCGAGACCCGTGAAGGACAGGATTAGCGAGGAGATGGCGGTCACGACCCCCGCGTTTCCCAAAATCATCAGCAGCATCAGCACGCGCCGGCGGACAGGATGATCGACGAGGGCTTCCGATTCGCTGGTGGTGAACCCCACCCCCGTGAATGCCGAGATCGCTTGCAGGCGCGCAAGCTCGTGGGAGACGCCCGTCAACGTGAGTGCCGCGGTTGCCAGCCGCGTCACGAGAAACGACAGGGTCAGGACGACGAAAAGAGAGAGAACCGCGGTCATTTCACCCCCTCACGGAGCACGCACCCTCAGATCTCGAGGACCAGAGACATCGGCGATTCGATCAGCGAGGCCAAGGTGCGCGTGAATCGTGCGGCCGCAGCACCGTCGATGGCCCGATGATCGTACGAAAGCGACAGCGGCAGGAAGAGCCGCTCGATCGGTTTCCCGTCCGGGCCCCAGACGGGCGTGCTCCGGATTCGCGAAAGCCCGAGAATCGCAACCTCGGGAGGATTGACCAGAGGAGTGAAGGAGGTACCTCCGATGCCTCCCAAGTTGGTGATCGAAAACGTGCTGCCGGACAGCTCGTCGGAAGACAGGGCCCCGTCGCGCGCTCGGTCGGACAGGTCGGCGATCTCTTCGGCGATCTCACGCGTGCTCTTCTGAGCTGCGCTCCTGATGACGGGAACCAAGAGCCCATCTTCCGTGTCCACCGCGATTCCCAGATCGATCGACCCGTGGATCAGCAATTCGGAGCTCTCCGCGTCGAAGCTGGCGTTGAATCGAGGGAAAGACCGGAGCGCTGCGGCGACGGCTTTTGCGATGATCGCGGTGACCGTGAGCGGCAGCTCGGGCTCACGTTCCCGAATGCGGCGGCGTCCTCTTTCCAGGTCGGTCACATCGGCCTCGTCGTGGTGTGTGACCAGGGGTATCTCGGGCCAAGCGCGCGCCAGCTTGCGCGCGCTCGTCCGTTGGATCGCGGTCAACGACTCACGCCGGTCTTGCGCTCCGCGGTCGCGTTTCGCGAGGAATGCCTTGACGTCCTTTCGCGTGACGCGCTTGCCTTCGGTTTCCTCTGCGACTTTTCTGAGATCGACGCCTGCTTCCCGCGCAAAGCGTCGCGTTGCCGGCCCGGCAGGCACCGGCGGCTTCTCGCCGTGCCCCGCCTTCTTTTTTTTGGGCTTCTTTTCCTGGCGCTCCTCTTTGTCGGGCTTCTCTTCCTGGCGCTCCTCTTCTTCGGGCTGCTCTTCTTCGGGCTCCTTTCCCTTGGTCTTTTTTTCTTCGGGCTGCTCTTCTTCGGGCTCTTCCGCTTCCGGTTCTTCCTCGTCACCAAGCTCCAGAACGACTTGACCTGGCGATACCGTGTCTCCCTCCGAGACGCGGATCGACGTCACCTTCCCCGAAGCCGGCGACGGCATTTCCGTAGTCGCTTTGTCCGTCTGAAGCTCGAGAATCGGGTCGTCTTCCTCGACTCGATCGCCCTCTGAAACGAGGACTCGCAGCACCTCCGCTTCGTCGACGTTCTCACCGAGCTCCGGAATCTTAATCTCCATCGCCATCCTTCACTTCCCCGACATCGGTGCCGCCGGCCGTCGCCGGGTCGGCACGACTCTGGTCGATCTCGAGCTCGCCGATCGCTTTCGACAGCTCGCCGTGATCCAAAGATCCGTCCTCGCAAAGCGCATGCAGAGCCGCAAGCGCGATGTGCTCTGCATCGACCTCGAAATGCCGTCGCAGCGCCTCGCGGGTGTCGCTTCGCCCGAACCCGTCCGTGCCCAACGCGACGAGCTTTCCTGGCAGAAAGCGAGCGATTTGTTCGCTGACCAAACGCACGTAATCCGTCGCGCTCACGAAGGGCCCTTTGCTGTTTGCGAATGCATTCTCGACGAAGCTCTGCTTGGGCTCTTCGTCGGGATGCAGTCGGTTGTAACGTTCTACTCGCAGCGCCTCGTGACGGAGCTCCGAGAAGGAGGTCACGCTCCACACGTCCGAGCCCACGTCGAACTGCTCGGCCAGGATCTCTTGCGCGCGCAAGGCTTCGCGCAGGATCGGCCCGCTTCCGAGAAGCTGAACCCGTCGGCCGCTGTCCGAGTCCATGCTTCTGAGCTGATAGGCTCCTCGCAGGATGCCTTCCTCCACGTCGTCGGGGATCGGTGGCATCGCGTATTTTTCGTTGTAGAGCGTGATGTAATAAAAGATCGGCTCCTGTTCTCGAAACATGCGCCGAAAGCCCTCCCGCACGATGACCGCGAGCTCGTAGGCATAGGCGGGATCGTAGGCTACGACGTTGGGGACGTGCGAAGCGACGAGGTGGCTGTGGCCGTCTTGGTGCTGCAGACCTTCTCCCGCCAACGTGGTTCGTCCGGCGGTGGCCCCCAGCAGGAAACCGCGAGCTCTCGCGTCGGCTGCGGCCCAGATCAAGTCTCCCACTCGCTGAAAACCAAACATGGAGTAGAAGAGAAAAAACGGGATCATCTGTGTGCCGAGGCTCGCGTACGAAGTGCCGGCAGCGATGAACGAAGACAGGGAGCCGGCCTCGGTGATCCCTTCCTCGAGAATCTTTCCGTCTTTGGCTTCGCGGTACGACAGAAGCGCGCCCTGGTCGACGGGCTCATACAGCTGCCCCACGCGTGAATAGATCCCATGCCGGCGAAACAGCGCATCCAATCCGAAAGTGCGCGCTTCGTCGGGGACGATGGGTACGACGCGGTCGCCGACTCGGTCGTCCCTCAAGAGGCGGCCGAGCATTCGCACGAATGCCATCGTCGTCGCGACCTCTCGATCGTCGCTTCCTCGGAAGAACTCCTCGAACACCTCGGGGTCCGGCGCTTCGAGATCGGGTGCCGATTCGACGCGCTGGGGAAACGGACCGCCGAGATCCTCTCGCCGCGCATGGAGGTAGCGAATCTCCTCGCTGTCTTCGGAAGGACGATAGAACGGGGCGCTCCCCACGGCGTCTTCGTCGATGGGCACGTCGAACCGCTGCCGAAAGTGACGAAGCTCTTCCTCGTTGAGCTTCTTTTGCTGGTGGGTGATGTTGCGTCCCTCACCCGCTTCGCCGAGCCCGTATCCCTTCACCGTCTTGGCCAGGATGACGCTCGGAGCCCCTTGGTAATCGAGTGCTGCACGGTACGCGGCGTAAACCTTTTGCGGATCGTGTCCGCCTCGGGAGAGGGTCTCGAGATCGCGATCGGAGAGGTGCTCGACCATTTCGAGGAGGCGGTCGGAGGTGCCGAAAAAGTGCTTGCGAATGTAAGCTCCGCTTTCGACGCTGTACTTCTGGTACTCGCCGTCCACCGTCTCGTTCATCCGTTCCCGAAGGAGCCCCTGTTCGTCGGCATCGAGCAGCGGATCCCACGGCGAGCCCCAGATCACCTTGATCGCGTTCCAGCCGGCACCCGTGAAGACCGTCTCGAGCTCCTGGATGATCTTCCCGTTGCCGCGCACCGGGCCGTCGAGCCTCTGCAGGTTGCAATTGACGACGAAGGTGAGGTTGTCGAGACGCTCTCGGGCCGCCAACGAGATCGATCCGAGGGTTTCGGGCTCATCGCATTCCCCGTCGCCGATGAAGCACCACACGTGAATGTCGGAGGTGTCTGCAATCCCCCGGTCACGAAGATAGTGCAGAAAGCGTGCTTGGTAGATCGCCATGATTGGCGACAGGCCCATCGACACCGTGGGAAACAGCCAAAAGCGCGGCATCAGCCACGGATGCGGATACGATGAGAGCCCTTCGTCTTCTCCGGTCTCCTGTCGGAAGCGATGAAGATGCTCCTCTTCGAGCCGGCCCTCGAGGAACGCACGTGCATACACGCCTGGCGAGGCGTGACCTTGCAAGTAGACGATGTCTCCCGGATGGTCTGCTCCCGGGGCTCGGAAGAAGTGGTTGAAGCCGACCTCGAACAGCGTGGCGGCCGAGGCGAAGGTCGAGATGTGGCCGCCGATCCCGTCGTGTTCCCGATTGGCTTGCACGACCATCGCCATGGCATTCCAGCGGATGATGCTCTTGAGCCTTCGCTCGATCTTTCGATCGCCCGGGTATTCAGGCTCATTCGAATGGTGGATGGTGTTCACGTAGGGCGACGCGACCGATATCTCGGACGGGGACGCACCGAGCCCGATGGCCTCGGATTCGAGCCGCGATAGAAGGCTCGCCACCTCGGTACGACCATAGCGGTTGGAGACGTCTCGCAGAGACTCGAGCCACTCTTCGAGCTCGATGGGCTCGATACGGCTTCGGTTCACCTGGTCGGATGCGTCGTCTTTGGAGGGTTTCCAGCTCAAGTCGACTTCTCGGGCGTAAACGAAGGGGGATCACTTGCAGGGAAGGACTCCTGACCTGCCTCGATGACCGGATCGATCCTGGACTTCTCAGCGGCCGATCCGGCACGGCGTGTCCCGAACAACAGAGCGTCGAGACTCCACGGACCGCCTCCGCGCGCGATGAAGAAGACGCCGATCGCAAGCAGCGCGAGGGGATGCTCGAAACCGTTGTTCTGCGCGAAGAGGCCGTGTGGCAAGTGTACGCTGAGGATCGCCACGACCAGCACGCTGCTCACGCCCAATGCCGCAAGGGGCGTGAATAGGCCGAGGATGAGCCCCGCGCCGCCCAGAAACTCGCCCGCAACGGCCAGGTAGCTCGTCACCTCCGGCCATGGAAGCCCGAGCGCGGCGACTTGGTTTCGCCACTCCTGAAGCCCCCACAGCTTCTGCCAGCCGTGTGCGGCCATGATCACGCCGGCGACCACGCGCAGGATCGTGAGGGTGGCATTGACCGCCCGCTGTCGCACAGGATGTGTTCCCATGCCTCACTTGCGCTGCATCGGCCGTGCCAAAGCAGATCCGGGGCGAAAACGAGGGCGCCATGCGGGCCTCCGGACCCAGGGCGAGGCTTTTTGCCTCACCGGGGTAGGGACCCCCGCCCTCGTTCGTGGGCTCACGTTTGGCATGAAAGGTGCTTCTTTTCGGAGCCATCTGCAGCCCACGAGAAAGGATGACACGATGACCGATCCCAGGGCCGGCCCATCGCGTGTGGAGTCGAAGCCGAGCGATCCGAGCATGACGGAGACGGCTGCGCGGGAGCTCACCGAGCTCGCGAAGGACATCCAAGAGCTCGCGGCGGAGATCCGCGATCGAATCAGTCTGGCCAGCGAAGACGCCCAGCTCGCTTGGAGTGAGCTCGACGCACGAGCGGAACGGTTTCGTCGCGAGGTCGAGCAGGAATCGGGCGAGGGTTTGCGGACGCTTCGCGAGACTGGTTTCTCGCTCAAGCGTCGTCTCCGTCGTCTCCGCGATCGAATCAAACCCACCGACAAGTGAGCAAGCAGATGGCAGATGAAGACAAGCAACGGATGAGCGCCCGTCGGGGAGCCCTGTCGGGCGTTCGTCTCGGTAAGTACTTCGGCGTCCAAGTCGTCGCCGACTGGAGCCTGCTCATCATTTTCGCCTTGGTGCTCTTCAGCCTCGGAGGCAGCGTCTTTCCGCACTGGCACCCGAGCTGGCGACCCTTGGTGACTTGGGGAGTGGCGACGGCGGCGGCCGTTCTCTTCTTTCTCTCGGTGTTGGCGCACGAGATGTCCCACGCCTTGGTAGCTCGTGCCCAAGGGATTCCAGTCCGGCGAATCACCTTGTTCATGTTCGGCGGGATGGCTCACATGGAGGGCGAGCCCAAATCTCCGCGCGGCGAGCTGCTGATGGCCATCGTCGGACCGATCACCAGCATTCTGATCGGAATGGGTGCGACGGCCGCCGCATACGCGTTTCTCAGCCCCGAGACGACCGAGCTGTTGATGCGCAACCCGGAGGAAGCCATGCCGGCGGTTGGACCGCTACCCACCATGCTGCTCTGGCTCGGGCCGATCAACATTCTGCTCGGAATCTTCAACATGGTTCCCGGCTTCCCACTCGATGGCGGGCGGGTGCTCCGCTCGATCTTGTGGTGGATCACTGGCGATCTCCGTCGTGCCACTTTCTGGGCGAGCGGCGTGGGGCGCTTCTTCGGTCTGTTGTTGATGGTTTCGGGAGTGGCCATGGTGTTCGGCTTGCGCGTTCCCGTGTTCGGCACCGGCGTCGTCCCCGGATTTTGGCTGCTGCTCATCGGATGGTTCTTGCGAAATGCGGCGCACGGCAGCTACCAGCAGCTCCTCTTGCGGCAGTCGTTGGAAGAGGTGACGGCGGGCGAGATGATGCGCTCTCAAATCGCCAAGGTCCCCGCTGCGGCCAGCGTGCAGGCCTTCATCGATGATTACGTATTCGAGCTCGAGCAGCGGTACTTTCCCGTGAGCGAAGAGGAACGCTTCGTCGGGATGGTGTCCGCTGCCGACGCCAAAGCCGTGCCCGCGGAGGAACGCGAAAGCACGCCCGTTCGCGAAATCATGACTCCCGCGTCGGAGGTCAAGACGATGTCGCCCGACGACCCGGTGCTCGAAGGTCTTTCCGAGATCGCTCGTCAAGGAGTCGTCCCCGTCGTTCGCGCCGGACACGTGTTGGGCCTTCTCGCCAGCACCGACTTGCACAACCGCATGATGTTCCTCGACGCCGAGGCGAGCGACTGATCGGCCCACGACGGGCTTCTCCCCGGACCATGGCACAGGCTTTGCTTTTGTCGCGCTGATGGACAGTCGAGTCGAGGTCAGATTTCGGGGCATCGACCCCACGGATGGTTTGGTCGAGGAAGCGCGCCGCTGGATCTCGGCCATCGAAGAGGCGCTCGGTGAGCCGATGAGCGTCGAGGTGTTCATCAATCGTTCCGCGCCCTGCTGGGGTGGAACGACCTCGGTTTCGGTCGACCTTCAGGCCGATTCTCGCGAGATCTTGGAGGTGCAGACGCGTCAAGATCCTCACGATGCGTTGCGCGAGGCGTTTCAGGCGGCCGCGCGCCGCCTCGCCAACGTTCGGAAGCTCGATCACGGCCGCGGTCGAGCCTGACCTCCTCGAAGCGTGCTCACGTTCTCGCCCCACCTGGGGCGGAATGCCACGTGAGC
>CAZBWQ010000124.1:0-8886 GCA_964495565.1 uncultured Sandaracinaceae bacterium
CGTCGAGGCTTGGGCAGTTGTCGAGGGCGCACTGCGCGCATTCGGCCGAGCCGGGATCGAGGGCGCACGGAACCAGGCAAAACGACGTCGAGCAGGCCGCGATCGAGCCGTAGCAATCGGTGCAGCCACGCGAAAGCCCGGTGCCGTCGCTGATGCATTGGGCGATGCAGTTGCCGAGGGCGATGCGGGCGGAATCCGACCCGCTGCTCGTGAGCACGTCGGTCAGCTCCATTCCGCAGGACGTCCCGGGGCACTCCGCGGCGAGGGTGCCCACCGGTCCGAGCCCGCCAAGCATCTCGATCACCGCCTGATCGTCCGGATTGACACACTGATCGACCGGGGTCTCGACCGGGCCGCTGCCGCCGGTTCCACCCGTGCCCGGCTCAGAGCCACCGCCGCGAGCAATGAACGCTTGCACGCCGCGAAACGTGAACATCGTCGTGAACGAGGTGCAGATGTCTTGCTCGGGATCGTAATCCCCGTCGGCGAGCGCGCGCATCGCTTCCTCGAACTGCTCGATGGTGAAGTTGGCGGCGTTGCCGTTGTCGGTGGTGGGCTTTCCAATGATGTCGCGGATGTTGCTCACGTTCCAAAAGCCCGCGAGCACTCCCGAAAACGCGTCGTCACCGAGCTCGATGCGAAGCCACGCATCGTGCACGACGAACACATCGCTCACGATCTGGATGTCGATCGGCACGACGAAGTCGATCGGGCCCGCCGTCAGCACGCCATCGACGATTTCCCCCAGCACAGTGGGGCTGTGAAAGCTCGAGTCCGGGTGCACGCTGAGCGTGGCATAGGGAAGCACCGAATCGTCGGTGCCTTTCATCGGCGAATCCTCACTGCCGAAGATCTGCACCGTCACTTCGTCGTCGTTTTGGGGGTCGTCGACGCCTTGCACGTCGAACAAGACGGTCATCGATCCGTTTTTGACCGCGCCGTTGATCACGCCGTCGACAATCTGGCCCTCGCGAAACCCGCCAAAGATGTACTCGCCATCCGGGTTGGTTTCCTCGGTGAGGATCACCCGCAGGAAGTTGTAGTCGATGCCCTGCGCGCCCTCGGGCGAGGTGAAATCATCGTGTGCGCACTCGTCAGGCTGTGGCGATTCGACGGTCGAAGCTCGTTGGTCGAGATCGAAGCCGGCGATCTCGCTTTCGAGGCTTTGCGGGTAATAAAAACCAAAGGCTGACAGCACGTAGCCCGAGGTGACCAGGGTGTCGTCCGCTGCGCCCCCGCTACCGCCGGCACCCGACGGAACGCCGGCCGTGGCGCCGCCACCGCCGATGTCGCCGCTCCCACAGCCGCCCAACACGAAGAACAACATCGCGAGCGTCACGCCGACCCGAGCCACGGTGAAGCGGGAAATCGACAGACACATCGCTACACCACGATCTCGCTGACGGGGCGGGTCGCCTCCATCGAAAGAAGACCCCAACGGTCGACGTTCAAGCCCATGACTTGTTGGATGGTCAGCCCGACCCGGGTGGTCAACGAAGCATTGCCCGCGACGTGCATCGCTGGCCTGATCCGTCCTCCCGCTTTGCCCGCGATCATCATCGGGATCCCCACGATGCTGTGGGTCTTCGCGAGGGACACGTCCGAGTGTCCCCAGACCAGGCAATTGTCGAGCAAGGTTCCGTTGCCTTCCGGAATCGCGGCCAAGGCCTCGAGGAAGTCGACCCACGCCTCCATCGAGTCGAACACGAACTCGGTCGCCTCGGGCTGATAACCAAGGGCTTCGTCGATCGCCTCGTCGTGGGTGAGCTGGTGGTGCTGCGAGTTCGAGCCGGGCTGTCGAAGGCCGGAGATGCGGTACGAAAACATCATGCTGAAGACGCGCGTTTGATCGCAGGCCAAGGCAAACGACAGCAGCTGAGCCATGAGTCGGTTGGTGAGCCGCGACTGACCGACTTCGGTGCCGAGGTCTTCGGCGCCGGGCCGCGGCGCTTTCTCACAGCTCGCGAGATCCGGTGGCCCGGCGAGCAACACGTCGATCTGTTGCTCGAGCTGGCGCACCGAGGTGAAGTATTGGTCGAGCCGTTGCTTGTCGTGGGCCCCGAGCCGCTGCACCAAGCGCTCCCGGTCTTCTTTGACGACCGACAACACGCTCTGCCGCAACATCAATCGAGGGTCCGGCACGAACGGTCCGGCATTCGGATCGGCAAAGTCCGCACCAAACACCCGCGCATAAAGCGCCGCGGGCGAAATCTCGGGCGCGTTCGGAACCCCTCGCGCCTCGTAGCTATAGAACTGATTGGGGTTGCCCGTCGCCGACATTTCGATCGAGCGGAACCGCGTCGCGCCGCCGATTTGCTCCGCGATGATCGAATCGAGCGTGCGTTCGACGTACACCCCGTCTTCCACCGGCACGGATCCCGTGGTCGTCGAGACGAGGCCACCGGTGTGTGGGTAATTCGGCCGGCCTCCGAGCACCACGTCGAAGCCGGTCAAGATGCTCACGTGCTCGCGGGCCTTGCTGCCATCCGCCAAGGTGCGCTCGAGCGCCACGAGCTCGGGTGTGATCTGCCAGTCGATGCCGGTTTGGCTGGGGTTCCAGCGCGCGGGGTTCATTCCGCAACCCCACATCCACGACCCAAAGCGAACCGGAAGCGGTGCGCCCTGCGCCAGCGCCGTGCCGTGGTCGTTCAGAAAGAAATCGAGCAGCGGCAAGCCCATGGTGACCGCGCCACCGGCAAGCGTGCCTCGAAGCAACGTCCGTCGATCGAAGCGGGCGCTCATGATTCGTCCCCCGCTTCGAGCTCGCGAGAGCCCGAGGTCCGCAAGAAGCCATCGCTCCGGACCATGGCTTGCACCAAGTCCCGAATGCGAAAATCCGACGAGGCAAACTGCTCCCCGAGGAACGCGAGCAGCGGCTCCTCGGTGGCCACCGGGTCACGGCCGGTCGCGTAGCGGAACAACGTGCGCACCAGGCACGGTCCGAGCCGCGGATGCGCGCTCAGTGCCTCGCCGAGCCCCACCGCGCCGTCGTAGGCCACGCCGTCGAGCTCGCCCGAAGGGTCGATGGTCGCGCCGTTTTCCTGCTCCCGAAAGACGCCCATCGCATCGAAGTTTTCGAACGCGAGCCCGATTGGATCCATGAGGTTGTGACAGCCGGCGCAGCTGTCGTCGGTGACGTGACGCTCGAGCCGCTCCCGCGCCGTTCGGAGCTCGCCCATGGTGTTTTCGACGATCGAAAAGTCGATGTTGGCAGGAGGCGTCGGCACGTCCTGGCAAAGCAAGACCTCGCGCACGAACTTCCCCCGCAAGGTGGCCGAGCTTCTGCCTGGGTGGGCATGAAGCGCCAAGAAGCTGGCATGCGAGAGAATCCCCGAGCGCGGCACGCCCTCGTCGAAGACGTGCGGCTCCCACCCCGACGCCGCCACGACCGGCACTTGGTAGAGCTGACCGAGCGGTCGAGTGAGGAACGACTTTCGCGTCGTGAAGAGCGCGCGGTAGTCGCGATCCTCGCTCAAGTGGTCGACGATGGTGCGCAGGGTTTGCTCTTTGGCATCGTTGGCAATCGTCTCGGTGTAAGACGGATAGAGCGTCGCGTCCTTGTTGACCAAGCCATCGTCGAACTGCCGAAAGTCGTACATGTCCGAAAAGAGCGCACGAATGCCGGCTTCGGCCCGTGGTGAATCGAGCAGGCGATCCACCTCGGCGGCGAGCACCTCCGAATCGAGCAGCTCGCCGCTTTCTGCCAAGGCCAGCAACGCGTCATCGGGGGTCGTGTTCCACAAGAAGAAGCTCAGGCGGGAAGCCACGGTGGCGGCGGTGAGGCGAAGGAGGGCCGGGTCGGCCGGATCGGGCTCGGCGGTCTCGACACGAAACAAGAAGTCGGGCGAGACGAGCAGGCTCGCCAGGGCGAGCTCCAGTCCCTGATGAAAGTCCCCGAGCACGCTTGCCGCCTCCGCCGCGAGCTCGACTCGGCTGTCGATCTCGTCGGGCTCCAGCGGACGACGAAACAAGCGCCTGCCAACTTGCTCGATGAGCTGGCGGGTGCAGGAGTCGTCGCTCGTGCTGGCGGAGGAGGGCACGCACGGCATCAAGGCGTCGCGGTGATCGACGTCGAGCGCCTGGGCAGCGATGACGCTTGCGGCCGCTTCGTACTTTTCGAGCCCCGATGGCGTGATCCCCGCAAAGGTCGAACCCACCGAGAGCAGCCCCGACACCCGCTCGTCCGGATCGATCCGCTCGGGCACGGTGATGTGGGCGCCGAGGACGTCATGCACGCTGTTCGCATACTGCTCGGTCGTCAGCCGCCGAAGCGCGACCGGTCCGGCCTCGACCGTCGGCGCGCTCGCCTCACCGGTGCCGTCCGCCGTGGAAGCGCAACCCGCCACGGTTCCGGCGAAGCAGACCGCGGCAAGCGCCCACCACGCAGCGAGCTTGAAACGACAGGCCATCTGAGCCGATACACTATCGGCAATCGCCTCCGAGCGGCAAGACGCTCCGGAAACGCCCGAATTGAACGGTCGTTCCGGAGCTTTGGCCCCATTTGATGCCGATCAAGCCGCCGTCGCGACCGTCCCGGAAAGCGCCACCGACTGCCCCACATAGTCCGATGCGCCGGCCGCCTGCGACAGGAACTGCGCCACGCCCTTTCGCGCGATCTTCCACTCGTGCACCTCGCCTTTGGCCGATGCAAACGGCATTTCGTCGCGATCGTCGTCCGTCAGATGCACCGGCTGGGCCAAAACCCAGTCGAGGCCGCTTTCTCGCACGACGGCCTCTTGTGCCTCGGTGTCCGCGATTTGCGGTTTGAGGAGCAGACCGAAAACCAAGCGGTCCATCGGCCGCAGCCGATTGCGCGTTTCTCCCACCCCGTAGGACGACAGCACCACCAGACGCCGCACCCCGTGCTTCCGCATGGCCGCGATGACGTGGCGGGTGCCGGTGGAGCGCACGTCGTTCGGCGTCCCCGAGGCGCCAAACAGACGAACGCGCATCGGGTTTTCGGTGATGCCGAGGGTGATGATCACCGCATCGTGACCTGCCACGGCCTGTTCCACGTCCGCGGGATTGGTCGCGTCGCCATTGATGCGCGTCAGCCGGTCCGAGTCGATGTCGAGTGACTCGGCATGCCGGGAAAAGGCGGTGACCCGAAACCCGCGCTCGAGCAGCGCTTCGACCGTGGCGCGGCCGGTGCCGCCTGTGGCTCCAACGACGAGAACTTTGTTTGCTGTTTCCATGATTGCCTCCTTGTGATGACTGGATGAGCCCACTCTGAGGCCTCGGTTGACATGAATCCAATGACTTGCTTCTATACAACTATGAGCAGTGTTCATGCTAAGCCCCTCGATGTGCTCCATCGCATCGACCTCAACCTGCTGCTCGCCCTCGACGCGCTGACGCGCGAGCGGAGCGTCACCAAAGCCGCGGAGCGTGCCGGGGTGACGCAGTCCGCGATGAGCCACACCTTGCGGCGCCTCCGCGAGCTCTTCGACGATCCCTTGTTGGTTCGGGGGCGAGGCGGGATGGTGCTCACGCCGCGGGCCGAAGCGCTTTCGGTTCCTCTGCGGAGCGGGCTGGTGACGCTCGCGCGGACCTTGGTCGAGCCGGAGCCCTTCGCACCCGAGGAGGCGAGCCGCACGTTTCGCATCGTCTCACCCGACTTGTTTGATGCCCTGGTGTTGCCGACGCTTCTTCGCACGCTCGGCCGACTTGCCCCGTCCATCGATCTCGCGGTGGTGCCCAGGCCCGCGCGCCTGGCCGAGAGCCTCGAAACCGGAGACGTCGACCTCGCGATTCATCCGGTGCTCCTCGACCCCCAACCTTTCGATATCGGTCCGAGGCTCGATGCCGAGCTTCAAACCCGGACGCTTTTTCGAGATTCGTTTCGATGCTTCTTCCGAGCCGATCATCCCGTGCTCGGCCGGCGCCGCCGATTGACGCTCGATGCATTCACCAGCTTTTCGCACATCCTGGTCGCACCCGGCGGCGAAGGGCCTGGCCTCGTCGATCGCATTCTCGACGAACGGGGCCTACGACGGCGCATCGCGCTTCGGGTGCCACACTTCACGACCGCCCTCGAAGTCGTCGCGCAAAGCGACCTCGTCCTCACGGGGCCGTCGAGCCTCGGTGGTTGTTCGGCCGCGGCCTCGCTTGCCTCCCGGCCAGCGCCTCTCGACATTCCGGAGCACGCCATCACCATGCTTTGGCATCCTCGCTTTACGGAGGACCCAGGCCACCAATGGCTTCGTGAGCGAATGGTCGAGGTGACGCAGGAGGTTCCTGCGCGGGCAGCCAAGCGAAGGCGGCCCTAGTCTTTTCGCAGGTCCGCCTGCAAATGCGCTCCGAGCCGCGCGCTGTCCGGTGTCCTACATTGGCCACGCTTGCAGTATGCTCTCCGCGAGGAGCGGTCATGACGATCGACGCGACATGGATGGACACAGTTCCGTGGCTCGGGCAGGCAGGACGGGTCGACGAGGCCCGCGCGCTTGCCTCGCGGCCAGGCCTGTCCTTCGTCGACACCTCCGGGGGCCGCGTTCGGCTGCGGCGCGGCGGATCGACCGGCACGCCTTCAGTGTTGTTTGCCGCCGATGGACCAAACGTCATCGAGCACTACGACCACCTGGTGTCCGCCCTCGAAGGCCGGGTGAGTTGGGTGATCTTCGAGCCCCCCGGCACCGGCGCCTCGACCCCGGCACGCGGTTTCGAATTCACGGTCGATGCCTTCGCGCAGTGCTGCACCGAGCTGCTCGAGGTGGTGGGTCCCCGCACGCTCGTTTTCCCTTGCTACCTGGGGTTCGTCGGGCAGCGCATTGCCCGGTCACGCCCGGATCTCGTTCATCGTCTCGTCACGCCGCAGACGCCGAGTTGGAGCGACATGCGACGCTGGGCGGATACTGTGGACCCGAAACGCCTGCTCCGGACTCCGATCGTCGGGCAGTTGATGCTTGCGCTGCGGCGCCGCGACGTGGCGGCTACTTGGTACCGCATGAGCGCGGGCGATCCGAAGTTTCGTTCGCGCTTCGCCGAAGCGGCCAATGAGGCGTTCAACTTCGGGGGTTGCTTTTGCCTTGCTTCGCTCATGCAGGGATACGAGCGATGCGACGAGCCGCTGTCGACCGAGGTGCCGCCGCCTGCCGCAGTCGTTTGGGGAGCGCGCGATCGCACGCATCGAAAATCCGATCCCAATCGATCACTACCCGGTGCGCAGGTCGTCACCATGCCGGAGTGCGGCCACAGTCCCGAGCTCGAGGATCCGGAGGGCTTCGTCGACTGGTTGCTGAGGTGGCACCGGACCGAGCTTTGACGAGAGACGCGATCGATTCGACGACGGCAGCCGAAGAATCGATGAAGAATTACGTATAGACGCGCATGGACCATCGCGGGACGCTGACCTCCTTCCGAAACATCGTTTTTCACTTCGGAAGAGGGAGGTTCATCATGAAACCGGGAATCATTGCGCTCGTCGTCGGGTTCGCTCTCGTCGCCTTCACCGTGGCGGACGCACAGGGCGACAACGGTCGAACGCTCAGCGTGTCGCTGAGTGGAAGCAGCTTCATCACCAGCTCCGAAAACGGAGTGCCCACCCCCGTGACCCAAGGGTTCACCTCGATGCAAAGCGGGCTTGCCAAGGGAAGCGGCAACGCGGTCTTCACCGTGCAAAGCATCACCCAGGAGCCCCTTCCGGACGCTCGCTGCCCGGCGGAGCTGCCGTTCGGCAACGCCATGACGTCGACGTTCGTGCTGACCTACGACGATGGCTCGATTCTGTCGGGAGCGACCACGGCGGGAAGCTTCTTCTGCAGTGATGGCGTCACCTTCGTCGCCAACCTCGCAGGCAACGTGACCGGAGGCGAAGGTCGGTTCGAAGGCGCGACCGGGACCTGGGAATCGATCGCGGAGACGGTGAGCGCGCGCGTCACCGCGGATGTGACCATCGATCTCGATTGACCGATTCGATTCGCGTCCATCGGCGGTTCGAGCAAAAGCCCCGGCTTCGGCTGGGGCTTTTCGTTTCTCGGGCCCGCTCCTCGATCACGGCGTAAGCGCTTCGGCCGAACCCATGGTTGCCGACGTCGGGCCTCGTCGCCTTGCGTCGTAGAGACCTTTCCAGTGCATCGCCAAGCACCCCATGCCGAAGATGTGCACCAAGAAGTGCAGCACCGGGCCGACGAACGGGAGCTCCATCAAGAGCAAAATCACCAGCAAGCTGAAGCCCGTGCGCAAGACCTGGCCGCCTCGGCCGAGCACCGCCAATCGCTGGCCAGCCAGGTCCGCAACCACGAGGGTCGAGGCGTAGAGCAGCAGCGCGTACGCGATGGCGAGGACGATCGCGACCGGAATGCCGATCAAAGTGACCGCGACGAGCAAGACCGCGACCGGCGTGGCCAAGAGCACCAAGAAGCCGATTCCCGCCTGCCGCAGCGCTTCGTTGGAGGACTCCGGCGCCGGGGGTCGAAGTGAAGGGAACAGCGCCACGGCGACCACACCGAAGAGCAGCAACGCCAGGGTCTTGATCAAAATGCCCAGGTAAAAACCGAGCTGCGAGAAGGGTTGGGGCTCGTGGTCGGGGGCGATTTCGACGATCTTCGCCCCCTTTACCGCCGCCGCATCGTCGATCTTCGCGGCGTCCTCGGACGGGACCGTCACCACGATGTTCTCCTCGATGGAAGCCCCTGGGCCGACTCGAAACTGAGCGGCATACCCATGGACCGACCGCACGACGTTGCCGGTCACCTCCATCGTTTCGGCGGCAAAGTAGAGATCGCGGCCGACACGGCCTTTGGCGAGCACGGTTTCGCCAGCCAGGAAGCCCCCACGTGAAAGCTCGCTGCCCTCGGTCGTCGTGACGTCCTGACCTGCGACGAAGCTCGAGCCGTTCACGCGCGCGTCTACCTCGACGGTCTGGCCCGCGGCGTGCACGTTGCCACT
>CAZBWQ010000125.1:0-8852 GCA_964495565.1 uncultured Sandaracinaceae bacterium
TCGGCCTGGCGAGCAGCACTGCGGCGCGACGTCGAAAGGAGAGCGGGATGAGGTCCCGCATCCTTGTGGCTGCGGGGCGTTGATCGTAGATTTTTGCCGATGGGCTTGATCTACTATGCGATCCCATTTTTTCTGGCGACGGTCGGCCTCGAGAGCTGGCTCGTCTACCGGAAGCAACGCAAAGCGGACGCGGACGCCGAGCTCGCGGGTTTCACCATCAAGGATTCGGTGGCGAGCCTCTCGATGGGGCTCGGCTTTCTGGCGGTAAACGCGGGGCTTCGCCTTCTTCCGTTTGCGGGGCTCGCATGGCTCTACCAATTCCGGTTGTTCGACATCGAGCCGGTCTGGTGGGCCTGGGTGCTTCTGCTTTTTGCCGAGGACTTTTGCTACTACTGGTTTCACCGGCTGCACCACGAGGTCCGCGTGCTGTGGGCCGCACACGTGAACCATCACTCGAGCACCCACTACAATCTCACGACGGCGCTGCGGCAGTCGTGGACCACGCCCTTCACCGGCTTCATTTTTTGGGCGCCGCTGCCTTTGTTGGGTTTTCCGGTGAGCATGATTCTGATTCAGAAGTCGATCAGCTTGCTCTATCAGTACTGGCTCCACACCGAGCTGATCGGCCGGATGGGATGGTTCGAGACGATCTTCAACACGCCCTCGCACCACCGCGTCCACCACGGTCGCAACCCGATTTACCTAGACCGAAATCACGCCGGCATCTTCATCATCTGGGACAAGATTTTCGGCACGTTCGAGCCCGAGGGTGAGGCAGTCGACTACGGGCTGACCAAGAACATCCACACCTACAATCCAGTACGCATCGCCTTTCACGAGTGGGCCTCCATGTTGAAGGACGTGTGGCACGCCGAAACCTGGCGAGGCCGGCTCGGTTACCTGCTCATGCCCCCAGGCTGGACCGAGGATGGGTCGGGTAAAACGTCGACCGCCTTGCGCCAGGAGCACCTCGCGGTGGTCGCCTCGCAGACGCCCCCAGGTAGCCCGGGGGCGATTTTGCCCTAGGCCCGTCGGTTGCCAATAATGCTAGGCGCATGAAGGTTCTGGTCGTCGTCCTCAACTACCGGACGCCCAAGCTCGTCGTTCGGTGCCTCGAGTCGCTCCAACACGAGGTCGGTCGGATCGGATCGATGCGAGTCGTCGTGACCGACAACGCCTCGGGCGACGGCTCGGTCGACGTCATTGGAGATGCCATCGTTCGAAACCAGTGGAGCTGGTGCGAGCTGATCCCACTCGATCACAACGGCGGGTACAGCGTGGGGAACAACGCCGGCATCCGGCCATATTTGCAGGGAGACGAGCGGCCCGACTACGTCATGCTCGTCAACCCCGACACCTACGTACGTCCCAACGCCGTACAGACTTTGTTGCAGTTCATGGAGGCGCATCCGGAGGCTGGGCTCGCGGGCTCACGCCTCGAAGACCCCGATGGAACCCTTCAAAACGGTGCGTTCCGCTTTCCCGGCCCCATCACCGAGCTCATCGACGGCTTCCGTCTCGGCATCCTGACCAATGCGCTCAAAGCGCACGATTTACGATACGAGCTCGGTCACGAAACGATGGAGGTCGATTGGATCGTCGGTGCCGCGATGATGATCCGCACCGAGGTGCTCGACGAGGTCGGGCTTCTCGACGAAGGTTACTTCCTCTACTTCGACGAGGTCGACTTCTGCATACGCGTGCATCGTGCTGGTTGGAAGATCTATTACGTCCCGGCAAGCGTCGTCGTTCATTTGGTCGGACAGTCGACCGGGATTTCCGACCTGCGGAAGAAACCGCGTCGCTATCCGAAGTACTGGTTCGATTCCCGTCGGCGGTTCTATCTCAAGCACCACGGAAAGCTCCGCTTGTTGATGGCTGACCTCGCATTCCTCCTCGGATACACGACGTTTCGGATACGCCGGATCCTTCAACGAAAGCCCGACCTCGATCCCCCGTACTTTTGGCTCGATTTTCTCCGCAATAGTACGTTGCGCCGGGGGTTTCGATCGTGACGGGGGCCGAGAACGACAGCTCGTTGCTGCGCCAAATCAAGGAAGATTGGGTGGCGCACGGCAAAGATTGGACGCGGCCTGGATTTCGCGCGGTTGCAGTTCATCGCTTCGGCAACTGGCGCATGCGAATTGGTCCGAAGCTGCTGCGGGCGCCCTTCAGCGTGCTCTACCGAATGCTGTTTCGACGGGTTCGCAACGTATATGGCATCGAGCTTCCCTACAGCGTCAAGCTGGGACGCCGCGTCGTGTTCGAGCACCAGGGGGCCGTCGTGATCCATGGCGACGTCGAGATCGGTGACGACTGCGTGATTCGACAGGGCGTGACCATCGGCAACAAGAGCCTCGACCGACCGCTCGACGCGCCCAAGCTCGGATGTCGTGTGAACGTCGGCGCAGGCGCGAAGGTGCTCGGCGCCGTCACGATCGGTGATGACGCCGCCATCGGCGCCAACGCCGTCGTGCTCCACGACGTGTCAGCAGGCGCTCTGGTGGTTGGAATTCCCGCCCAGCCCGTGCCGAGGAAAGAGGCCTGACGCCGTGTCCCGTGTCGGCGCCGTGGTCATCGGGCGAAACGAAGGCGAGCGATTTCGGCGCTGCTTGGATTCGCTCGTCGGTCATGCCGATCCCATCGTTTACGTCGACTCGGGATCGACCGACGGAAGCATCGAGCACGCCAAAGAACGCGGCGTGTCGGTGGTCGACCTCGACACTTCGGTGCCATTCACGGCGGCGCGTGCCCGCAATGCCGGATTCGAGCGTCTTCGCGAGCTGCGCCCCGATTTGGCGTTGGTCATGTTCGTCGACGGAGACTGCGAGGTGCTTCCGTCGTGGTGGCCCTCGGCTCGTGGATTCCTCGACGAGCACCCGGAATACGGAGTCGTCTGCGGCCGTCGCAAAGAGCGCCACCCCGAGGCCACCGTCTACAACTATTTGTGCGACGTCGAGTGGAACACCCCCGTAGGAGACGCCAAAGCCTGTGGCGGCGATGCCATGATGCGCACGGAAGCCTTCGCCGAGGTCGGTGGGTTCGACCCCTCGCTCATCGCAGGCGAGGAGCCCGAGCTTTGCGTGCGGCTCCGTGCCAAGGGATGGAAAATACGCCGCATCGACTGCGACATGACTCTGCACGATGCGGACATGGCGCGGTTCTCCCAATGGTGGCAACGCGCAAAGCGCGCTGGTCACGCCTTTGCCGAGGGCTCGGCGCTTCACGGTGCTCCGCCCGAGCGTCACTGGGTGAAAGAGACCCGGAGCATCGTGGCTTGGGGGCTCCTGTTGCCGGCCCTGGCGGTGGGCACGGCGCCCTTCAGCGGCGGGATATCGCTCGGCCTGCTCGGCGCGTATCCACTCAACGCCGCGCGGATCGCGAGGCGTCTTCGCGAGCAGGGCGTCGAACGGCCCGGGACCGTCGCCTCGTTCATGATGCTGTCGAAGCTCCCCGGTGCCGCGGGCTGGCTACGGTTTCAGCGTGGTCGATTGTCGGGCAAACGCTCGGGCCTCATCGAGTACAAGCGCGCCTAGGCCTTGGAGCGACCGTCACTCGAAGGTGACGGTTTCCACGGCATCGGCGGCGGCTTGCGCGATGTCGAACACCAGCGGCATCGGCTCGTTTCGCAGGTACGGGAAGAGCAAGTCCTCGTAGTTAGGCGAATCGATGTCGCTCGATTGGCCGCCCGGCAACTGGATGGTGCACGACGGGCCCGAGGGCGACGCCTCGCAGACGAAGCGGGTCGAAGCCCCGGCCCGCTGCACGAAGTCTTCGACCCCCGTATTGGCCACGTCGACCGTGAACAGACCGCCATCATTGGCGAACAGGGTCCCTCCGGGCGGTGGATTGTCGTAGTCGTCGATGCCGAACGACGAAAGATCCTGAGCGAGCTGGAGACCATGCAGGCGGCCCCACGCCCACTGCGTCTCGTCCGTGCCGAGCTCGGCCACCAGAAACTCCCCGGCGGCCCGGATCGCGTCTTCCATGACCTCCGACTTGGTTTCCACGGTGCCAGTCGCCGGATCATCCCAATAGATGTCCCCCGCGGTGAGCTGATTCGGGTCCACGACCGAGTAGTACATCGCAAAGCTCGGCGCGCGCCCGCCAGGCGCGTTTTCGTTCGCTTCGATGCGTGCCCGCAGCTCGATGAGAAGAGCATGGAAGGCCGTGCAGCCAGACGCCTCCAAGAGCTCCTCGGTGTCGGTGACGAGTGGGGAGTCGGAATAGGGGCCATCGAGCCCCGTGGGACAGGTGAAGCTCCAACTCTCGAGCGCACTGAGCAACCTCGCCCCATCGAGGCCGGGGGTGGTCTGCTCCGCGATCGACAGCATGGCCGGCACCATGCGGGCGCCGATCAGCGAGTACACGTCGCTGACGATTTGGTCCATCGTCTGCCGGCTGTGCTGGTCACCATAGCTTTCGATGAGATTCACGATCTGCTTGTGACGAAACCCGACGGCAGCGCTCACTTGGTAGGGAGGTTGGAAGCTGCCGTTTGGAAGCGTCGTCGGATCGCCGTCGAAGAGCGCGCCGGTCATGTCGTTGTTCGCCGTCGCGATGTAACCCGCCGCGGGATTCAGCGCCTGCGGCAGCTCTTCGAGCGAGAAGTACTCCTCCCATTCGTAATCACCCCGACCATCCAGGGGAAGCCAGGGCGGCGCCGCACCAGACAGATCGGTCGCCCAGGTGCGTTTGGGGAGCCGGTTGTATGGGAACCAACCGATGTCGTTGTTCGTGTCGATGACGACCCAGTTCTGACCAACCGTGGTGCCGTTGGCGACGGCGGTCCGAGCCTCGGCGAGGTCTTCGGCCATGCCGATCTCGGCAAAGAGATTGATGTCGGTGTCGATGTCGTTGCCGGTCCAACGCAAGGTGACGGCGGTGCCGCTCTCCGGGTCGATTTCGCGAACTGCACCGTGGTGCGGCACGAACAAGAGCTCTTTGTCTTCGCTCGTCCCATCCTCGAAGGTGACCGTGAAGGTACGGCGAACGAATGGAACCTCCTGCCCCCGGAACAGCACCCCGGTGGGATTCCCTTCGCCATCCGTCACCAGCTCTTCGACGTACACGTCGCTGAAATCCATGACCGTGGTCGTGGCGCCCCAGGCGATTCGCTCGTTCTGCCCGATGAGCGGCCACGGGATGCCCGCGAAGGTGACGCCGGCGACGTGCATGTCGCCACGGCCGTTGGTCTTGGCGTCGAGGTGGGCCAGATACCAAGTCGCGGGCTGGGTCATGCCGAGGTGGGGATCGTTCGAGAGCAAGGCGTTGCCCGAGGTCGTGAGCGAGGGGCCGACGACCCAGTTGTTCGACCCGATCTCGTCCTCCTCCACGCCGACTCCGAGGAGCATCTGCCGTAGGAGGCCCAAGCGCCGAAGCTTTTCGTCGAGGCGCCGGAGGACCCGATCGCTCTGCAGAGGGGCGGGGGGAGCGCTTTTTGCGGCGGACGCGGCGTCCGCGGGTGGGGTCCAGTCGGGCGGCAAGATCGCCGACTCTTCGAGGGGTCGGCGGCTCCACAGGTCCGAGAACTTGGCGTCGTCGCCGATCAACGCACGGGCCGCGCCGGCGGCCACTTGCTCGGACTCGTCGTTGGTGAGCTGGTCCGCCAAGGCGATGACCGTGGCCACGCTGTCCTGTGGCGTCCACGCCGGGACCTTGTCGGGGCTGTAGCGCAAGAAAGGATCGGTGAACTCACGCGGAAACTCGGCACCGTTGGCGCCGCTCTTCATGTCCTCGATCCATTTGTTCACGCCGACGGCGTACGCCTCGAGCATTGCCTTCACCTTGGGAGAGGCCTGCTGGTACAGAAACTCTTCGGCGGGCTCTCCGTCGCGCGTGGAGAACAACGCGCGAAGGTCGGCAAAGTCGTTGGCGAACCCCTGACCGAAGGGCTTGGGCAGAATGTCGCCCAGGCGACCGGTCGTGAAACGTCGCCGAATGTCCATCTGCACGAAGCGATCGAAGGCGTGGTAGTAACCAAGCGCCATCGCGCAGTCTTCGTCGGTCGCACAGTCCGCATTGAAGACCCGGTGCTCGTCGAAATACACCGTCGCGTCGGGCGGCCATTCGAGGTCGCCCGTCTCGCATCCGAGCTCACCGGGAATGCAGTTGCTGTCACTGTCGGTGCACCCGGCGCCAGCAACGCCCAAAGCCACCACGAACCAAGCCAATCGACGCATCACGCGCTCCTTGCTCAAAAAGGCGCCCCACCATACTCGGTCCGTTCCGAAAACCAAGCCGCGAGCGGGAGGCGAGAATGAAGGCACAGGGCCAAAAAAGAAAGCGCCGGGCGAGCCGATCGGCCCACCCGGCGAAACACAAGCAAGCGTTCGGAGCGAACCGCTCGGAGGCGGTGTGGCCCGAAGGCGAAGGCAAGCATCCCAAGAGGCGACGCCCCTGCTGCCCGGCGTGGGTTGCCGCCTTCACACACTAGCAGTGCATAAATATGCCTTCAATGGAAAACGTAAAAGCTTGGATTGCGATCAGTCCGGTGCCGGGAGGTCGGACTCGCCCATCAGGAACGTGTCGACGGCTTTCGCGACTCCACGGCCCTCCGCCATGCCCCACACCACCAGCGATTGGCCGCGCCGACAGTCCCCTGCCGCGAAGATCCCCTCGACGTTGGTCGTGTAGCTTCCGTAATCCGCCTTGAAATTGCTGCGCGCGTCGCGTTCGAGCCCGAACTGTTCGGCCAACGCGTCTTCGGGGCCGAGGAAGCCCATGGCCAAGAAGATCAAGTCGGCTTCGAAAATCTCCTCCGATCGGGGCACTTCGGTCATCTGCCATTTGCCGGCGTCATCCTTGGTCCACTCGACGCGCACCGTCTCGATGCCGGCTACGTTGCCGTTGCCGTCGTCGAGGAAGCGCTTGCTGAGCACACGGTACTCGCGCGGATCGCGGCCGAACTTGGCGGCCGCCTCCTGGTGGCCGTAGTCGACGCGAAAGATCACGGGCCATTGCGGCCAAGGGTTGTCCGGAGCCCGACTGAGCGGCGGCTTCGGAAGAAGCTCGAAGTTGACCATCGAGGTGCACCCGTGCCGAATCGACGTGCCGATGCAGTCCGTGCCGGTGTCGCCGCCCCCGATGACGATGACGCGCTTGCCCTTGGCGCTGATGTAGGCGCCGTCCTCGTGCTTGGTGTCGAGGAGGCTCTTCGTGTTCTTCAGCAGGAACTCCATGGCGAAGTGAACGCCGTTGAGCTCCCGGCCGGGGATTGGCAGATCACGGGGACGCGTGGCGCCGGTGGCGAGGATCACCGCGTCGTGTTCTTTGCGAATCTGCTGGGCATCGGTGTTGACGCCCACGTGCGCGTTGGTCACGAACTCCACGCCCTCGGCACGCATGATGTCGAGACGCCGGTCCACGATGCCCTTGTCGAGCTTCATGTTCGGAATGCCGTAGGTGAGCAGACCGCCGATGCGATCGTCGCGCTCGTAGACCGTGACATGATGGCCGGCCCAATTGAGTTGCTGAGCCGCCGTCAGACCCGCCGGACCACTGCCGATGATCGCCACCTTCTTCCCGGTTCGCTCCTCGGGCGGATTCGGCTGAATCCAGCCCTCGGCAAAACCGCGGTCGACGATCGCGCACTCGATGTTCTTGATCGCGACGGCGGGCTCGTTGATGCCGAGCACACAAGCGCCCTCGCATGGAGCCGGACACACGCGACCGGTGAACTCGGGGAAATTGTTGGTCTTGTGCAGCCGGTCGAGCGCTTCGCGCCAGCGCCCTCGATAGACGAGGTCGTTCCACTCCGGGATCAGGTTGTCGATCGGACAGCCGGTCGCGGACTGGCAGAACGGCACGCCGCAGTCCATGCAGCGAGCACCCTGCTTCTTCAGGTGCTCTTCGGGAACGTCGACGAGAAACTCGTCCCAATGCGAGACCCGCTCCACGGGGTCGCTGTAAGGAACCGTTTCTCTCGGAAACTCTTTGAAACCAGTCGGCTTACCCATCGTCCTACTCCGCTGCCGGGCGGCCTTCGGTCCGCGTCATTTCTGGGCCGGGAACGCCCATCGAAAGGTCGCCCTTCTGTCGAAGAACGCGCTTGTAATCGATCGGCATCACTTTGACGAACGTGCGCAACGCTTCTTCCCAGTCACCCAAGACACGCTTCGCGACGTCGGACCCCGTGAGCTTGGCATGCTCTTCGATCAGGCCCTTCACGACGGCGATTTCTTCGGCGTATTCGAGACGCTCCAGATCCACCATCTCCATGTTGCACTTCGTTTCGAAGTCACCCCTCGTGTCGAGGACGTACGCAACTCCTCCGCTCATCCCCGCTCCGAAGTTTCGGCCGGTGTTGCCCAAGATGACCGCGCGGCCGCCCGTCATGTACTCGCAGCCGTGGTCGCCGACGCCTTCGATGACCGCCCACGCACCCGAGTTGCGGACACAGAACCGTTCGGCCGCTCGACCGCGGAAGAAGGCCTTTCCTTTGATCGCCCCGTACAAGACGACGTTCCCGACGATCATGTTCTTGGCCGCCTCGAAGGTCGCCTTGCGCGGCGGGTAGATGATCAAGGTGCCGCCCGACAGACCCTTGCCGACGTAGTCGTTCGCATCGCCCTCGAGCTCCAAGGTCACTCCCTTGGCGAGCCAGGCGCCGAAGCTCTGCCCGGCAGAGCCCTCGAGCTTGAAGTGAACAGTGCCGTCCGGCAGCAGCTCCTCGCCCCAGGCCTTGGCGATCTCGTGGCTGAGCATGGTGCCGACCGTGCGGTTGGTGTTCTTGATTCGCAGGTTGCCTTGCACGGGCTTGCCTTCGAGAATCGCGGGCTGCGCGAGCTCGATCAGTCGGTTGTCGAGCGCCTTGTCGAGACCGTGATCTTGCTTCTTGGTGCAATAGACCT
>CAZBWQ010000126.1:0-8841 GCA_964495565.1 uncultured Sandaracinaceae bacterium
TGGAGGCGCCGACCGGATTCGAACCGGTGAATGGAGGTTTTGCAAACCTCTGCCTTACCACTTGGCTACGGCGCCCGACGGCTGCGTCATTTAGCGCTTATCCAGGCGCTTGTCACGCATGGATTTCAGAATAGCCGAGGACCGGGCTGACGCGCCAGACTGGCCGTGGTAGGCACTGCCCCATGGCATCAAAGGACTCCTTCCAAAGCCGGGCCACCATCCAGGTCGGAGGCCGTCAGGTCGCCATCCACCGCTTGGATGCCCTGACGCGCGCGGGTTTCTCGGGCGTCGAAACCCTTCCGTATTCGATTCGCGTGCTGCTCGAAAACCTCCTGCGGTACGAAGACGGCAAGACGGTGACTCGCGACGACATCGAGGCGGTGGCGAAATGGGATCCGGGCGAGACACCCCGCACCGAGATCGCGTTTCGTCCGGCGCGCGTGCTCTTGCAGGATTTCACCGGTGTGCCCGCCGTCGTCGATCTGGCTGCCATGCGCGACCAGTTCGCGAAGATGGGCGGGGATCCGAATCGGATCAATCCGTTGCAGCCTGCCGATTTGGTGATTGACCATTCCGTGCAGGTCGACTCGTACGGTCTGCTTCGCTCCTTCGAGGAGAACGTGAAGCGCGAGTTCGAGCGCAATCTGGAACGCTATCGATTTCTCAAGTGGGGCCAGACCGCATTCCAAAACATGCGAGTCGTGCCGCCAGGCACCGGCATCGTCCACCAGGTCAATCTCGAGTATCTCGCCAGCGTCGTGTTCACGCGCGAGGAGGGCGACGAGATCGTGGCCTATCCGGACAGCCTGGTGGGGACGGACTCGCACACCACGATGATCAATGGGCTCGGCGTGCTCGGTTGGGGCGTGGGCGGAATCGAAGCCGAAGCGGCCATGCTCGGACAGCCGATCAGCATGCTCCTGCCCCAGGTGGTCGGCTTCAAGCTCACCGGCAAGCTTCGCGAGGGCGCGACCGCCACCGATGCGGTGCTCACCGTGACGCAGATGCTTCGAAAGAAGGGCGTCGTCGGCAAGTTCGTCGAGTTCTACGGCGAGGGCATGGAAAGCCTTTCTCTTCCTGATCGCGCGACGATCGCCAATATGGCGCCCGAATACGGGGCCACCATGGGATTCTTCCCGGTGGACGCCGAGACCTTGGCCTACCTTCGTTTCAGCGGCCGAGACGAAGCGCACGTCGAGCTCGTCGAGCGGGTGCTGAAAGAGCAGGGGTTGTTCCATACCGCGAGCGCGCCGGAGCCTCGCTTCACCGACGTGCTGGAGCTCGACCTCGCCGACGTGGTCCCCTCGATCGCGGGTCCGAAGCGCCCTCAAGACCGAATCGCATTGACCGATGCGAAGAGCGCTTGGCAGGAGGCGCTGAAGTCGTTCGAAGCGTCCTCCGGAGATTCGGCGGAAGTCGAGCGCGACGGCGAGACGTTTGCGTTGCGAAACGGCGCCGTCGTCATCGCCGCGATCACCAGCTGCACGAACACCTCGAATCCATCGGTGATGCTCGGTGCCGGCCTCGTGGCCAAAAAGGCCGTGGAGAAGGGGCTGCGCACCAAGCCTTGGGTCAAGACGAGCCTCGCGCCCGGTTCGCAGGTCGTGACCGAATATCTCGAAAAGTCTGGGTTGATGAAGGACCTCGAGACGCTCCGGTTCAATTTGGTGGGATACGGCTGCACGACGTGCATCGGCAACTCCGGGCCGCTCGATCCCGAAATCGCCGATGCCATCAAGAAGAACGATTTGTTGGTGACTTCGGTCTTGAGCGGCAATCGAAACTTCGAAGGTCGTGTCAATCCCCTGACGAAGGCCAACTACCTCGCGTCGCCGCCCCTGGTGGTCGCGTATGCGCTCGCCGGCACCATGGACATCGACTTCGAGAGCGAGCCGATCGGACAGGGCGAAGACGAGCAGGACGTCTTTCTTCGCGACATTTGGCCGACTCATCAAGAGATCGTCGATGCACTTCGCGCCTCCGTGAAGAAGGAGCAATTCCTGGAACGCTACGCGGTGGTGCTGGACGGTCCTCCGCAGTGGCGTGAGGTGAAGTTCGAGCCTGCCGATCGCTACCAGTGGGATCCGGAATCGACCTACGTTCGTCTGCCCCCCTTCTTCGAGGGGGTCGAGCCGGGCGAGCCCGATCCGCCTCGCGACATCGAAGGAGCCAGAGTCCTGTGTCTCTTGGGCGACTCGGTCACGACCGATCACATCTCGCCGGCGGGCTCGATCGCGCTCGACAGCCCCGCCGCGCGCTACCTTCAGGATCACGGCGTGTCGCCGCGTGACTTCAACAGCTATGGCAGCCGCCGGGGCAATCACGAGGTGATGATGCGCGGCACCTTCGCCAACATCCGTCTGCGAAACCTTCTGGCTCCGGGCACCGAGGGCGGCGTCACGCGCTACCTGCCGACCGACGAGCAGATGAGCATCTTCGATGCGGCCATGCGGTACCAGCAAGACGGCACGCCGCTCGTCGTGATCGCGGGCAAGGAATACGGAACCGGCTCATCGCGGGACTGGGCCGCCAAGGGCACGCTCTTGCTCGGGGTTCGGGCCGTCATCGCGGAAAGCTTCGAGCGAATCCATCGCTCGAACCTG
This sequence comes from uncultured Sandaracinaceae bacterium, assembly GCA_964495565.1. Classification (GTDB taxonomy): domain Bacteria; phylum Myxococcota_A; class Polyangia; order Polyangiales; family Houyiibacteriaceae; genus SG8-38. The sequence continues at coordinate 2,604 of CAZBWQ010000126.1, forward strand.
ATCGGGATGGGGGTGCTCCCACTCGAGCTCGAGTCCGGCACGACGCGCGACAGCCTCGGGCTGACCGGCGAGGAGACGTTCTCGATCGGCGGGATCTCCGAGGGGCTGACGCCAGGGAAGACGCTCTCGGTCCAGACCGACACCGGAAAGTCGTTTTCGGTCAAGGCACGGGTCGATACCCCGCAAGAGGTCGAGTACTACGCGCACGGAGGCATCCTCCAGTACGTGTTGCGACAGCTTGCAGCGCGGGAGCCGACCGCGGCCTGAGACGCGATGTCGCTGGTCTTCGTCATCTCCCCGCCACGCGCGGGCTCGACGCTGCTTCAGCGGATGATGGGAGCGCACTCGGAGATCTTCACACACCCCGAGCCGCATCTGATCACCCCCATCGCCCACCTCGGCGTGTACGACAACGTCGACAAGGCCCCTTACGATCACATCAACGCGGCCGAGGCCATGAAGTCGTTCATCGAGGACCTGCCGAACGGAGAGCAGGACTACCTCGACGCACTGCGAGCCTACGCCGACACGCTCTACGGCCGGATGCTCGCGACGAGCGGGCGTTCGTACTTCTTGGACAAGACACCGGCCAACGCACTGGTTCTTCCCTTCTTGCAGCGGCTCTATCCGGACGCGAAGTACGTCGTGCTCACGCGGCATCCGCTAGCCGTCTTCAGCTCCTACGCAAACAGCTTCTTTCACGGGGATTGGGGGGCCGCGCATGCGTTCAATCCCGTGTTGGAGCGATACGTGCCGGCCATGGCGAGCTTTCTTCGCGCTAGGCCGGTGCCACTGCTTCAGGTTGCCTACGAAGATCTAGTCGCCGACCCCGGGCCCCAGCTCGAGCGGATCTTCGCGTTTCTCGGCTTGGAGCACGAGCCGGAAGCCGTGGAGTACGGTCGTTCCGGCGCCTCCAAGAAGGGCATGGGCGACCCGATCAACGTCGACCGCCAGAGCAGGCCGGTGACCGACAGCATCGACAAGTGGGTGGCCGAGATGGCGAGCGACCCCGACAAGATGGCGATGGGCGAAGCGATGATCGCGAGGCTCGACCCCGAAGATCTCGACGCTTGGGGTTGGCCGTGGGAGGCGCTTTGGGCTCCGGTGCAGGCCTGGTCTGGAGGGCAGGCGCCCAAGCCGCCGCGCAACAGCTATACCCTGCAGCGTCGGATCATGCTCGCCTTGAAAAAGGACATCCACACCCGTCCGCACGGGAAGCTGGTCAAGCGGATCAAGTACTACTGCGACGTGCTTTTGCGCGAGTAGGGCGTTTCAGGCGCGCGACGACGACCTGCGATTCGGTCGCAGCCGTGATCGGTGCGTTCTCGAAATCGCCCGTGTGGGACTCGACGACGAATCCATTGTAGTGAAGCAGCGCTTCGAGCTCGGCGGGAAAGAGCTGTCGCTGGGTGAGTGGCGTGCAAAACGACGCCGCGCTGTCTCGGGGATGCTCGAAATCCATGATGATCGTCTCGATCTGCGACATGGGATCGTAACTGAAGTATTCGCCGTACGAATAGCGCACGCCGTCACGCGGATGTCGCACGAGGCCTCCGCGGTAGCGTCGCGAGGGGTCACGGCAGAGGCTCACCGGATCGGGGAGCAACACGTCGAACACGAAGCGGCCTCGGGGCAAGAGATGATGTCGGACGGTGGCGAAGCCGCGCTCCAGTTGTTCGCGGGTGTAGAGATGCATCCAGACGTTGAATGGGGCGATGACGAGAGGGAAGCGCCGCCGCAGACGGATGCGTTCGAGGCTCGCGCGGCGAAGCTCGACGCGCTCGCGCACCCCGCGCGGCATTCGGTCGAGCCGCTTGCGCGCTTCCGTGATCATCGCTTCCATCGGCTCTACGCACACGACCTCGATGCCCGCCTCGGCGATGGCTCGGGCGACGCGGCCGGTCCCGGCGCCGAGCTCGAGCACCGGCCCCTTGGATGCCACGGCGAGCTCGGTGTAGAAGCGAACGTCGTGTCGCCTGCGACGGTATGCCTGCTCGTAGTAGCTCCCGTCTCGGTAGTGGGCCTCGCTGCCGATCGTGCGGCTCTTCGGCTTGCGTTTAGGCACGTTGCTCGATCAGGTGGGCGGCCAGCTCCGCAAAGCCGGCTCCGCGGTCGGCTTCGGTGACGTAGCGTGGAGCCACCGGGAGTCGGTCGAGGTGATCCCGCACGTTGGCCACCCCCACGGTGACCGGAAATCGCTCGAAGGCCGCGGCATCATTGCCGCTGTCCCCGACGAAGAGCCATCGGTGGAGGTCGGCTTCGACGCTCCTCCCGGTCATGTCCGCCAAGCCGCGCAATACCCCGGAGGCTTTGTCCCAAGGCCCAGGCACCGCGTGGACGTGGACCGTCGAGACGGTCGTTCGCAGCCCGAGGCTCTCGATGAGGCTCACGAGCGCGTCGATCTCCGGTCGGGGGACGGAGACCCATTCGCCGACGTCGAAGGCGAGGTCGCAACGGCGGGCGCGGTCGTCTTGGGTCACCTGAACGGTGGGCATGGCCATCGCCACCTCGCGGCGCACGCGGTCGAGTAGGGCGGCCTGCCGAGCCCGTTCCTCGGCGTTGCTGAAGTGACCCTCGTGGATTCCATCTGGATCGACCCAGGTCCAGCCCGCCCCGTTCTCTCCCACGGCGAGGTCGACCGGCCACAGACGGGCCAACACGTCGGTCCACCCGAGCGGTCGCCCGGTGACCGCCACGAGCTGAAATCCGGCGTCGGCGAGGCCGTGCATGGCGTCGTAAGCGACGGCCTCGAGGACCCCGTTTCGCGTGACGGTATCGTCGATGTCGAACACGACACCGGTGATTTCCGCGGGGTCGAGGTTTCGGTAGATTTCCATTTTCGCCCCTCCCATACCACATTGGTGGGGTTGCGGAGGCGCTGGGACCGGCGTACCGTGAAAGCATACGGAGGGGATTCAGTGCCCAACCTGGGATTTGGCGAGCTAGTCATCGTTTTTCTGATCGTGATGCTGATTTTCGGCGCCGGCCGGCTGCCGCAAATCGGCGAAGGGATTGGAAAAGCCATCCGCAACCTCAAGCGCGGTCTCAACACCGACGATGACATCGACGTGACCCCGTCCGAGAAGCAGGTTCCGCCCAAAGCCGCTTCCCGTGCGGAAGACGCCGAGGTCGTGGACAAGGTGGAGAGCAAGTAGCGCTCAGCTCTCCGCGGCCTCGCTCCGTGGGCTTCGAAGCTCCAGGATCGCCCTGCAACCGAGACGGAGCGGCGGTGCCAGGTCCGAGGCCGACGCGGCTTCTTCGAGCTCGGCTCGGCGCAGAAGCGGTGCCAACAGCAGCGCGATGTCGAGCGGCGTATCCGGATTCCGCACGATGGCGTGTCGAGGTCGATGGCGTACCACCCAACGTCGGTGGTGGTATACGGTTTTCAGCACCTCCGGGTCGTTGGGTCGCAGTGCGCAGACGCGCACGACGTCGCGCTCCGTCAGCGACGGATTGTCCAGGAGGATGCGAATGACCTGGGGGTGCGGGTCACGGACGACGCGCTGAATCAAGGACCGGTCGTGCGTGCGCGCGAGCGATTTGCGCTCACCCAGCGTCAGCGGCCGTCCTCGTCCGAAGTCCGGGATGCGTCGCTTCTCCTCGGAGTCGTCGTCGTGGCTCGAGTGAGGGGCGATGAAATCCGCGATGTGATGGCGCTCGGCATTCCGCGCCGTCTCGCCGAGCTCGGCTCGTCGCGTCGAGAGCCTCGGTTCGAAGAGCGCCCAGCCGAGGGCGAGGAACACCGAGTGAGCATTCGGGTCGCGCAGCGAGGCTCCCCGGTGCGCTCGCGCGATGAGCTCGATCGCCTCCTCGTCGGACATCGTCTCGAGGCGCTCGCAGATCAACGCGACCCGCATCTCCAGCTCCTCTACCCGGGAGAGCCGGACGAAGAGCTCTTCGAATCGCGCCGCTTGCTCCACCGTGTCGATTCCCCCGCCCGACAGGGTACCGAGCCTAGGTGAAAGCGCCAGCTTGACGCGATGCGTCGCCACGCTAGCCTGATGATCAGCCATGGGTGAGGCCACAAAGACTCGCGTGATCAAGCGCTACGCGAATCGAAAGCTCTACGATACGCAAGACAGCAAGTACGTCACCCTCGACCGCATCGCCGAGCTCGTCCGGAGCGGCGAAGAGGTCAAGGTGTTGGACAACCGCTCTCAGAAGGACATGACGAAAGTCACGCTCGCGCAGATCATCTACGAGGAGCAAAAGAGCGGCAACGCCACGGCTTGGTCGGTCCAGAGCCTTCGTGATTTCATCCAGCAGGGGCGGCAGAGGTTGATTTCCTCGTTCCGGGAGAGCTCGGTCGGACGGCTGGTGGGGCGTGCGGAGGAGCTCGGCGTGGAGGTCTACAACGCGGCCGACGATCGCGTCCGCGCCGTCGTCGAAAATGCCGCCGCGCACGTGAAGCAGCTGCAGGCCGAGGTGATGAGACTGCAGGCCCGGATCGAAGAGCTCGAAGCCAAGCTGCGCCACGGGAGCGCCAAGGAGAAGGATCCTTCGCCCAAGGAGGCGAGCCCCGAGGATCAGCCTGCCGATCCCATGGAATAATCCCCGATTTCGGGGGTTTTAGGATCGAGCATGTCCGGAAAACAAAGAAAAACCGCGGCGACCCGGCGTGTTTTCGAATCGGAGGTCCGGCCTCATCTGGATGCGCTCTATTCGACGGCGCTCCGATTGACCCGCTCGGGCGTCGACGCCGAGGACCTCGTGCAGGACACGCTCGTCCGTGCTTATCGCTTCTACGACCGTTTCGAAGCCGGGACGAACTTCAAGGCCTGGCTCCTCCGGATTCAGATGAATGCCTTCGTGAACCGCTACCGGCGCTCTGCACGGGAGCGCGAGGTGTTTGCAGGGCCGATGGCGACGCCGGTCGGCGAGGGGGTGATGAGCCGCTCGACCATGCGGGGGCTGACCGATCCCGTTGGCGATGCACAACGACAGATCATCGCGCGTGAGATCAACCGCGCGTTCGAGGAGCTCTCGGATGACGCGCGAGCGATGGTGTTGCTCGCCGACGTCGAAGAGCTCTCGTACAAGGAGATCGCAGAAGTGATCGGATGCCCCATCGGCACGGTGATGTCGCGGCTGCATCGAGCACGAAAGCAGCTTCAGAGCTCGTTGCAGCAACACGCCGCGCAGATGGGGATCATCGATACGGACGACGAGGCTGACCCGGATCCCGTGTCGCTCGAAGCGTTCCGTTCGAGAAAGGCGGTGAAGTCATGACTTGCAAGCTCGTGCGCCGTCATCTCGGTGCATTCGTCGACGGCGAGCTCGATCCAGCCACGCAGATCGAGTTCGAGCGGCACCTCGAAGCCTGTTCCGGCTGTCAGGAGCACTTGGCGTTCGAGCGCTCGTTTCGGCGACAAACGCGGGATTCGCTAGCGCACGCACAGGCTCCCGAGCATTTGTGGAGGCATACGGTGCAGCGCCTGGACGAGATCGACGAGGCGCGCGCCGAGCCAGCGCCTTGGGTCGAGGTGCGACCCATGCGTTGGCGTCACACGTGGCCGATCGCCGCGGCGGCCGCCGCCATCCTGATCATCGGCGGGGTCGTCGGGCTCCCCGAGCGCGCCGACTACCAGAGCGCGGGCATGCTCCAGGACGTGGTCAACTTGCACACGCAGGGATTGCCATCGGACGTGCAGGGCGAAGCTCCCAGCGAAGTCGTCCGTTACTTTCAAGGCAAGACACCGTTTCCGGTGAAGCCCGCGCAGTTCGAGGAGCCGAGCGTGAAGTTGGTCGGTGCGCGGTACATCACGGTCGGCATGCGACCCGCCGCGGCGCTCTACTACAACCACGATGGTCGGCGCATCACGCTCCTGGTCTTTCAGTCGCCCGATCTAGTCCGACATGCCCAGCGGGCCGATGTCGGGGGGCGTGAGGTCTACTATCAGGATGTAGGCGGCCGGGTCGTGACGATCCGTCAGCACGGGGGCCTCAACTACGCATTTTTCGGCGACCTCGATCGCCCCCTGCTGTTCCAGCTCGCCGCCAACGCGCGCGTAGCCTACTGACACGAGACCCCCTGGAGCCTTGGCTCGCAGGGTTCCTCGTTGACAGGGCGGGTGCCGGACGCCTATTCTTTTTTTGACGCAAGCATAACTTTGCATGCGACATGGGGGCCTGTTTTGGACGGACTTTGGTTCAAACGGGGAGAACGCTGATAACCTGGCTGCGGGAATTGAAGGGGAAACCAAATGTCGGATGACGAGATGTCGAGCGATATGCCAAC
>CAZBWQ010000127.1:0-8714 GCA_964495565.1 uncultured Sandaracinaceae bacterium
GAGGCGGCGCTGGGGGGTCGTTTTTCATCGGCGCACGCTATATACGCTCGACGAGCACCTGCAAGAGAGGGATTCATGTTCGACTCGAAACACTTCAGGCTAGACGGAGCCGTGGCGCTCGTGACCGGAGCCGGCGCTGGAATCGGACGCGCGATCGCCGAAACCTTCGCGGGCGCGGGCGCAGCGGTCGCTGTGACGGACCTCGACGAGGAGGCCGCCGTCACCGTGGCCTCCGGCATCGTCGACGGAGGGGGGCGAGCGGTTGGTGCATCCTGCAACGTGTTGGCAGAGGAAGACCTCGCGGCCGCCGTCGACCGCACCGTAGCCGAATTCGGAAAGCTCACGATTCTCGTGAACAACGCAGGTGGAGGCGGACCCAAGCCTTTCGACATGCAGATGGCGGAGATGCGTCGTGCCTTCGAGCTCAACTTGTTCTCGGTCTTCCGCTTGTGCCAGCTTTCGGCGCCGCACATGGAGGCGGCGGGCGGTGGGGCGATTCTCAACGTGACTTCGATGGCCGCCGAGAACCGCAACCGGCGCATGGCCGCCTACGCTTCCTCGAAAGCGGCGGAGAGTCATTTGACGCGCAACATTGCGCACGATCTCGGCGAAAAGAACATTCGCGTCAACGCGATTGCACCGGGTGCCACCCGGACCGCGGCTCTCGAAAGCATGCTGACACCGGAGATCGAACGGGCGATGCTTGCGCGCACCCCGCTCAAGCGTCTGGGCGAGCCTCGCGACATGGCCTACGCGGCGCTGTTTCTGTGCTCACCGGCTGCCTCTTGGATCAGCGGACAAATCCTGACCATTTCTGGTGGCGGGGTGCAGGAGCTCGACTGACGCGGCTCCGCCGAAGGTCGAAGCGGGCGCTCAGTCCGAGGGAGATCTGGTGGTCCGGGGACGCGTCGGTGAACGCGTGCTGAGAGAACAGGTCGAGCTGCAAGTCCGGCCCGATCAGGAACGCCATGCCCGCATCGATTTGCAAGACGGGCTCGCGACTGCCGCGCGGGATGCGCCCGAATCCCTCGACGAAGAACGACAACCGTCGGTCCGCCACCGGAGGCGAATAGTTGAGATTGACCACGTAGACGAAGCGAGCGAAGCGACCTTCGACGTCCTCGGGCACATCCGCGCCGGCGTTGGTCAGCAAGCCGAAGCCCGCTGGCAAGTCCCAGGATGCCGCGATGCGAACGTCGGGAACCACCACCCCGGCCGTGAACGCGCCGCGCCCGGAAGGAAGAAAGACGTCGGCCACGACCGCCAAGTCCGGAGTCCATCGATCGTTCCGAAGCGCTCGAAGCTTCGTTCCTACGGCCGTGTCGGTTGGGTTCACCACCTCCTCGGTGCCAGCGTCGATCCCGATGATGGCCGTACCGGCCCGCAGCTCGAGAAACGGAAGCACACCGAAGCGCAGCGCGAGCGGAAAGCTCACGAGGTGACTCTGACCGGAGCTGCTTTCGTCGAACGCGTACGCGATGAGACCGCTCTCGATCTGAAGACTCCACTGTGGAACCGTCGTCGCCGCGTTTCCGTTCCCCGGTCGGTCCGTTTCGATCGATGCCTCGGAATTGCCTGAAACGGCCGGACCCTGCCCCGACGCCGGGGAGGCGGCGCAGCAAAGCACGCCGACCACGATCGCACGAGTCGCCGCAGACCGGGTGGTGATGCGGCGCTCGGGTAGATCTCGTGCGCGCGACGCCTCGACGTGGACCGGGTTGCGGCGATCAGCCGACATGCCGTCGCTTCAGAAGCGGCCCGGGCGCATCACGTGGACGTCGCCCACGCTCAGAACCCCGACGTGGCGGCTGAGCAATCTCGACAAATCCTCCAAGGCTCGCTCGATCTTCTCGTCATCGCCGATCGCGATGACGACCACCATCTCCTGGGTCTCCGAGAGATCTCCAGCGCTCTGCCAGTGCACGTCATTGCCGAAACCCGCGATCGCGGGCAACACCGTGTAGCCGGTGAGCCCAGCGGCCTCGAGAATGTTGCCGGCCCTCGTCAGGGCCATGCGCTCCACGATCAGCTCGAGTCTACGTTTGTCGTGCACCGCGATCCTCCTATCCGGCGGCCCATTGCGCAGCGAGAATGTACAGGGGGATGCCGACGGTGAGATTGAAGGGAAACGTCACTCCAAGGGACAAGGTCAGGTAAATGTAAGGCCTCGCCTCCGGCAGCGCGAGTCGCATCGCCGCCGGCACGGCAATGTACGAAGACGACGCACAAAGCGTGATGAACAGCGCGGCATCGCCTGCCGACATGGGAAGAATCGCGCACGCCAGCATCGCGATCGCGCACGACACCAACGGCATGTAGAGCCCGAACGCGATCGTGGAGAGCCCGAGCATCTTGTAGCCCTTGCGAAGCCCGCGCCCTGCGGCGAGGCCCATGTCGAGGAGAAACAGACAAAGCACGCCTTGGAGCGGCGTGACGAAAAAAGGCTCCACTTTCGCCATGCCCTCCGTGCCGGTGATCCATCCAATGACGAGCGCCCCGAGCAGCGTCACCACCGAGGCATTCAGCGCAACCTCTCGAAAGAGCTCTCGCTTCCCGCCACCCGGATGGGCTTCTTCGCGGGTTCGCTGGCGCCCGACGAGAAGAAGCGCGGTCATGATGGCCGGCGTCTCCATCAGTGCCGCCGCAGCGACCAAATAGCCCGAGGTGTCGAGGCCGGCCAAGGAGACCGCCTGTGTCGCGGCCACGAACGTGACGATCGAGATCGAGCCATAATGCGCAGCCGTGGCCGCCGCATCGAGCTTGCCGAGCTTGGTGGTCGCGCGCAGAAGAACGTACGCGACCAACGGAAGCAGGAACGAAAGCGCGATCGCGCTGCCCATCACCGCCAGAACGTCGGGGCCGAGGCCGCTCTTCGACATCTCCACGCCGCCCTTGATCCCGATGGCCATCATCAGGTAAATGGCGATGCCCTTGGCGAAGGACTCCGGGATCGCCATGTCCGAGCGTGCCAACGCAGCGCCGAGGCCCAGCACGAAGAAGAGAACCACGGGGGATAGAATCGTGGCCAGTGCGAGCTCGAGCGCCATCAGGCATCCTGGTAACCCGTTCTTCGCCAATCACAAGTCGACGCACCCGAGGGCTAGAGCAAGCCGTCTTCCCATTGAGCGGTGCGCTCTTCCGTCGTACCTTCCCCCGCGCCGACATCGGGGACGGCGCCCGCCTTGCTCTCGGATTGATCAGTGACGCTGCCATTCATCGTACTGCTGCCGTTCCTCGGGGCCCTACCCCCGCTACTGATGCCTCGGAGAGGGGACGTGGCGGCCCGCCTGGCCTGGTCGGCTGCGTTGCCCACATTGGCTGCGTTGGCGCTCGTGGTCGCGCAAACGCCCCGTGTGATGGCGGGCGCCGTGTTGGAAGCAAGTCGGTCATGGGTACCGTCGTTGGGTCTCGCGCTCACGATTCGGATGGACGGCTATGCGTGGATGTTCGCAATCCTCGTGTTGGCCATTGGTCTGTTGATTCTGCTGTACGCCCGGTACTACCTGTCGGAAGACGAAAACCTCCCACGATTCTTCGCGAGCCTCATGCTGTTCATGGGCTCGATGATGGGCGTCGTGCTCGCCGGCAACCTCGTGCTGCTGGTGGTGTTTTGGGAGCTGACGAGCTTGAGCTCGTTCCTGCTCATCGGTTACTGGCATCGGGACGCAGCGGCGCGGAGCGGCGCACGGATGGCGCTCGTGGTGACCGGCCTTGGTGGCCTCGCGCTTCTCGGAGGTATGCTGCTCCTGGGCAACATCGTCGGAAGCTTCGAGTTGACCGCAGTCCTCGGCGCGGCCGGTGCGGTGCAAGAGCACCCGCTGTACCTGCCCATGCTGGTGTTGGTGCTGCTCGGCGCCTTCACCAAGTCGGCACAATTCCCCTTTCACTTTTGGTTGCCACGCGCCATGGCGGCACCGACCCCGGTGAGCGCGTACCTTCACTCCGCGACCATGGTGAAGGCGGGCGTGTTCCTCCTGGGCCGCCTCTATCCGGTCCTGTCCCAGACGGATGCGTGGTTCTACCTGGTGAGCACGGCCGGCATGCTGACGCTCGTGATCGGCGCGTACCGCGCGATGTTCGCGCACGATCTGAAGGGACTACTCGCCTATTCGACCGTGAGCCACCTCGGTCTCATCACATTGCTGTTCGGGTTCGGCTCATCCCTGGCTGCCGTGGCCGCCGTGTTCCACATCATGAACCACGCCACCTTCAAGGCCTCGCTGTTCATGGCGGCGGGAATCATCGATCACGAAACGGGTACGCGCGACATGCGCATCTTGAACGGCTTGTGGCGTTCCATGCCGCATACGACCGCCTTGGCCGTCGTGGCCGCCGGAGCGATGGCGGGCGTCCCGCTGCTGAACGGGTTCATCAGCAAGGAGATGTTCTTCGCGGAGGCTTTGACGGTCGCCGAGCTCCACGACCTGCGGCCCATCGAGCCTGCGTTGGCGGTCATCGCGAGCATGTTCAGCGTCGCGTACTCGTTGCGTTTCATCAGCATCTTCTTCAAGGGCGATGGCAGCGGGATGCCGCGCGAACCCCACGGCGCGCCCCGCTTCATGCTCGTCCCGATCGAAACGCTGGTGTTGGTTTGCGTGCTGGTCGGCGTAGCACCTGCGCTCTTCGTCGGGCCCGTGCTCGCGATTGCCGCGAAGGCCGTTCTCGGAGGCGAGCTGCCCCACTACGAGCTGGCGCTGTGGCATGGGTTCAATCTTCCCCTGTTCATGAGCGCCATTGCTTTCGCCGGCGGAGCTCTGCTGTTCGTAAACCGAGGCCGCCTGTACGCGTTCGATCGTCGGTTCGTACCGCCGCTCACCGCAGAGCAGATCTACGACACGCTGGTCGATGGTGTCACGCGCGCATCGGCTGGAATTACCCGTCTGCTCGAGACGGGATCGCTCCAGCGCTACGTGCTGTTCCTCGTCGCGACGGCACTGGCCTTGGGCGTCGCGCCGCTCCTCGATTACTCGTTCTTCCCGGGTACCGCGGAGCGCAATCCCCTGAACGCGGTCAATTTCGCTGGCGCATTCATTCTGACGACCGCGGCGATTGCGACGGCCGTCGCGCATCGTCAGCGTCTCGTGGCCCTGGTCATGATCAGCGTGGTCGGGCTGCTCGTCGCGATTACGTTCGTGCGCCTGTCCGCGCCGGACTTGGCGCTCACGCAGCTCCTGGTGGAGATGGTCACGATTTTGCTCGTCCTGCTGGCACTGGACTACCTGCCGCGACAAACGCCACTCGAATCCCAACCCGCGCGGCGTGTGCGCGACGTGCTGCTCGCCGGGGCCGCGGGCATCGGGGTCGCGGCGTTGGCATGGGGTGTTCTCACGCGGCCGCAAGACACGATCAGCCATTACTACGTGGAACAGAGCAAGCCGGCGGGCGGTGGCACCAACATCGTGAACGTGATCCTGGTGGATTTCCGCGGTTTCGACACGCTGGGCGAGATTGCGGTGCTCGGAATTGCCGCGCTCGGTGTGCTGGTGATGCTGAGTGGAGTCAATTTGGCAACCGTCCGCCGGATCACGCCACGAGCCCGCGACCGTTCCCCCGTGATCCTCACCATGATCACCCGGGCGCTTCTCCCGTTTGCGCTCCTGTTCTCGCTCTTCTTGCTGCTGCGCGGTCACAATCTGCCGGGCGGAGGTTTCATCGCGGGGCTGATGACGGCGATCGCGCTGATCCTGCAGTACGTCGCGAGTGGGAGCCAATGGACGGAGGCGCGGTTGCGGGTGCGCTACCGCGCCGTGATCGCGATCGGCCTGCTGACTGCATTCGCAACCGGCCTCGGCGCACTCGTGTTCGGCTATCCGTTCCTCTCCGCGACATTCACGTATGTGCACGTTCCCATGATCGGCGAGATCGAGCTTGCCACCGCCATGATCTTCGACATCGGCGTATTTTTGACCGTCGTCGGTGCCACCATGCTGATGTTGTCGCGCCTCGGGGTGCCGGTCCCGCACGACGAAGAAGACGCCGAATTCGCTCGCGAGGTGACACCATGGAAGCCCTGATCGCGATTGTCATTGGCGTGCTCACCGCCTGCGGCGTGTACCTGCTGCTGCGGGCGCGCACGTACCCCGTCATCCTCGGGATCATGATGCTCGGGTACGCAGTCAATCTATTCCTCGTCGCGATGGGGCGCGTGGCACCAGGCGCCGCGCCAATTCTTCAAAAGGGCGTGACGGACTACGTGGACCCTCTGCCGCAAGCCTTGGTGCTCACCGCCATCGTCATCGGCTTCGGCATGGCGGCCTTCCTGGTCGTGCTCGCGTTGCGGGCCGGGATGACCACGGGCTCCGATCACGTCGACCTCGAGGAGCGGCCATGAGCGGACATCTGGTCGCCATGCCCGTCCTACTTCCCTTTTTGGCCGGGACGCTCTTGCTCTTGGTTTCGAGACGCCGGTTGCGACTGCAGCGAGCGATCGGCTTGGGGAGCTCGCTGCTTCTGCTGGCCCTCAGCGTGGCTTTGGTCGTGAAGTCAGCCGATGGCGTCCCTTCGGTGTACCGGCTCGGTGACTGGCCCGCGCCGTTCGGCATCGTGCTCGTCTTGGACCGGCTGAGCGCGCTCATGCTCCTGCTGACGGCGGTCATCGCGCTCTTCAGCCTGCTTCAAGCCGTCCAGGGGCAAGATCGGGAAGGACCCGTCTACCACGCGCTCTTCCAGCTGCAGCTCGTCGGGCTCAACGGTGCCTTCCTGACGGGTGATTTGTTCAATCTTTTCGTATTCTTCGAGATTTTGCTGATCGCATCGTACTGCCTGCTCGTACACGGAACGACGGCGCCGCGACTGCAGGCTGGAATGCACTACGTCGTCCTGAACTTGATCGGCTCGTCGCTCTTTCTGGTGGCAGTCGGCACGCTTTACGGTGTTACCGGCACGCTCAACATGGCGGACATGGCGGAGAAAGTGGCGCTCCTCCGGTCGGAGGATGCCGCGCTCATCCGCGCGGCGGCGCTGCTGCTGCTCGGTGTCTTTGCGCTCAAAGCCGCCACCGCGCCGCTCTATTTCTGGTTGCCGGCAGCATACTCCGCGGCGAGCGCGCCCGTGGCAGCCCTCTTTGCAATCATGACGAAGGTCGGCGTCTACTCGATCGTTCGCGTCTATACGCTGATCTTCGGAGCCGATGCCGGCGTCGCAGCCGATGTCGCCTCGCCTTGGCTTCTTCCGATTGCGCTGCTCACGGTCCTGCTCGGCACGATCGGTGCGGTCGGCAGCCGCGAGCTGCGGCGCATGCAGGGGTACCTGTTGATCGGATCGATCGGCATCATGCTCGCCCCAATCGCCCTGTTCAGCCCGTCGGCGATCTCGGCAGGCCTCTACTACCTCGTACACAGCACCACCGTGATCGCCGGCATGTTCCTACTCAGCGACCTCATCGCAAAGCAGCGGGGGGGCAAAGACGACCTGCTCGTGCGCGGTGCGGCGCCGCTGCAAACCGCGGCCCTCGGCACCCTCTTTTTTCTCGGCGCGATCGGAGTGGCCGGAATGCCGCCCCTGTCCGGCTTCGTGGGCAAGGCGCTGATCCTCACTGCCACGGAACCAGCTCGGGCGATGCCGTGGGTATGGTCGATCGTGCTCACGAGCGGGCTGCTCGCCCTGCTGGCTCTGAGCCGGGCCGGCATCGTCTTGTTCTGGGACGTGAGCTACGACGAGCGAGTCCAGAGCGCAGTGGCGTGGCGTGCGCGCGCGTTCGGGCCGACGGTGGGCCTCTTTGCGTTGATCGTCGGCATCACGATCTTCGCCGGCCCCATCACGGCCTTCACCCAGGCCACCGCGGAGCAGTTGCTCACACCGCACGGGTACATCGCCGCAGTTCTCGGAGGTGAGCAATGACCCGTCTGCTGCCCCAACCCGTCACCAGCTCCGCGCTCTTGCTGACCTGGTTACTCCTCCACAACAGCATTTCCGTCGGACTCGTCGTCTCGGGGGTCGCTCTCGCCATCCTTTTTCCCCTCGGTACGGAGCGGTTCTGGCCGGAGCACCCGCGCACCGTGCGCTCCTTGCCGCTCCTCCGGCTCCTCGGCGTGGTCTTGCACGACATCGTGATTGCAAACCTCCGTATGGTCGTGTTGATCCTGGGGCCCAAGAGCCGGCTCCGGCCCCATTTCATCGTCGTGCCGGTGAGCCTACGCGACCCGTTCGCCATCACACTGCTCGCGAGCATCATCTCGCTCACCCCGGGCACCGTATCCGTGAACCTCAGCGGCAACCGCCGCAGCCTGCTGGTTCACGATCTCGACGTGGAAGACCCCGAGTCGAGCGTCCAGCGAATCAAGAACCGTTACGAAAAGCCATTGATGGAGATTTTCGAATGACGAACATCGCCAGCCAGATCGCCCTCGTCATGATGGCCCTCGCGCTTCTGCTCAATCTGTGGCGCGTGCTGCGTGGCCCGAGTGCCGTCGACCGCATCACGGCGCTCGACACCATGTACGTCAACACCATCGCATTGCTCGTTCTACTGGGTGTCTGGCGCGGCAGTCCGCTCTACTTCGAGGCCGGGCTCGTCATTGCGATGCTGGGATTCGTCGGCACCGTGGCGCTCTGCCAGTTCCTGCTGCGCGGCCGGATCGTGGAGTGATCATGATCGACGTCGTCGTATCCTTCTTTCTCCTCGTTGGCGCCGGCTTCGCGCTCATCGGCTCGATCGGGCTCGTCCGGCTGCCAGACTTCTTCAGCCGCATCCACGGGCCGACCAAATCGACCAC
>CAZBWQ010000128.1:0-8537 GCA_964495565.1 uncultured Sandaracinaceae bacterium
CTCCTTGAGAGTCACTTCGATCTCGCCGAGCCGCACCTGCGCCTCGTCGAATCGAGCCCGCAACGCGGAGAGCTGGTCGCGCGCCGCCGCGGCCTCGTGGGCAGCCTCGCTCACGCGTCCCCGGTGAAGAAGAATGCGTCCGGCTGCCTGGCCCTGATCCCGCTCGGCGATGGCGACATCCTCGCGCAGTCTCTCTTCGCGCGCGTTGAGCTGCGCCAGCGCCCGATCGAGCTGTGCCAGAACGGAACGTTCGCGATCGGCCCGCTCGCGAGACTGCGTAGCCTCCACCTTGACCTCGGTCGCACGGGCAGCCTGCTTGTCGACGACGCGACGCCGCTCGGCGAGCACACTTTCGGCGACGTGGGTGGCTTCCTCCGCATCCGTCACGTGCCGTCGTGCGTCGTCGAGCTCGCGCTTGGTGTTGGCTTCGTCCACGTCGATCTGGGAAAGCGCGGCGTTGGCGTCACCCTGCGCCTCTCCGATCTCCCGGCGACGCTCCGTGATCCGCTGAAGCTCCCTCTCCAGCGCTTGCAGGTCACGTTCCGCCCCGAGGATTTCGAGCTCGGCGTCATGCGCCTGCCCTCGAACCGAATCGATGGCGGCTTGACCCTCGGCGATCGCGGCTCGCAGAGCGCCTTGCTCGGCAAGTGCCCGATCGAGCTCGATCTTCTGCGAGGCAGCGACTTGCTCCAGCTCGCGAATTTCGCGTTTGAGTCGAAGCAAATGCGTGGCGGATTCGTCGTCGGCCCCACCGATCACGCCGCCATCGGGAAGAAAAGCCTGGCCGTCGAGCGTCACCAACTTGCCGCGAAAGCCGTCGCGGTGAAGACGCGCCGCGGTGTGCAAGGTGTCGACGACCAACACGTCGAACAAGAGGTGCCGAACCCATGGCTCGTCGGCCTGGGAATGTCGCACCATGGTCGACAGCGGCCCGACGATGCCTGCACCCGTCGGAAACGGCGGCACGACGCGAGGCGCGCTGCTCGGGTTTCGCGGAAGAAACGCGGCGCGACCCTTTTGCTCGCGCGCGAGATACTCCGCGGCGCGCAGAGCCGCCTCGCTGTCTTCGACCAAGAGACACTCGAGCGATGCGCCCAAGGCCGCTCCCAGGGCGCGGGCATGCTCGGCGTCGCACTCGATTCGATCGGCGACCAGCCCGACCAACCCCGTCGTGTCGCCTTGCGCATAGTCGACCATGACGGCCTGGGTTCCAGCGCCGACGCCTTCGAAACGTTGGTGGATCTCGTCGAGCGACCGCAATCGCGAGCTCGTGATGGCGAGCTTCTCGCGGAGCGCATCGACGTCGGAGTCCGCTCGCTGCAAAGACTGCCGCTTCGAAGAGAGCGAAACCTCGATCTCGGCTTGCCGTTCGGCGGTTTCGACCTTTCCGCTGCGAAGCCCCGCGACTCGGCCCTCCAATTCGCCGCGCCGCTGCTGAAACTCCACCTCGCGCGCGTCGAGCGAGAGAGCCTCTTCGGCCAGCCTCTCGAGCCGGGTCTTGATCTCTTGGCGGCGCGTTCCGTATCCCGCGAGGACCGCGTCCGCACCGGCGACGCGCGCCTGCCCTTCCGAAAGCCATGCCCGTGCATTGCCGAGCGCGACTTCGGCCTCTTCCGCCGTGTTTTTGCGGTCTTGGAGCTCGCTCTCGACCTCGGCCAGCAATCGCTCCGCCTCGGTCTCGAGGGCCGCCAGCTCACCCAACGAGTGACGCACGCCCGAAGCCTCGTGCTGAAGCTGCTGACGTTGTTGATCGAGCTGGCGAAGCTCGCGGCTCGCGAGCTCTTTGCGCTCCGCGAGACCGGTCTGACGTTCTTGCTGCTGACGGATCAAACCCTCGAGCTGACGGACGGAGTTGTCGAGCTCGTAGGCTCGACTTTGCGCGCGCTCGACGTCGGATCCGAGTCGCTGCAGCGAGACCCGCTCGGCCTCGACCGTCGCTTCCTGCGCCACCAGGTCGTGCCGCGCGCGCTGCGACTGCTCCTTCACGTCGGACAAAGACGCGGTGACCGCCGCGATCTGCCCGCGCAGCTCGAGAAAGCGATGCGAGGCAACCCAAAGATCGAGATCGCGCATCTCCTTCTTGTAACGCTTGTAACGTTCTGCCTTTTGCGCCTGCCGTTTCAGAGAACCGAGGCTTCGTTCGAGCTCCCCGATGATGTCGCTCACGCGCAGAAGGTTCTGACGAGTCTGATCCATCTTCCGCTCGGCGGCGCGCTTGCTGAGCTTGAACTTGGAGATCCCCGCCGCTTCCTCGATCATCGAGCGGCGATCCTCGGGCTTGGAGGTCACGATGAAGCCGATGCGGCCCTGCTCGATGATCGAGTACGCGCGTTTGCCGACTCCCGTGCCGAGAAAGAGATTGGTGACGTCGAGCAAACGAACGGGCGTCCGATTGATGAGGTAATCGCTGTGGCCTTGACGATCGAGGCGCCGCGTGACTTGGATCTCCTCGTATTCGGCGTATTCGGGAGGGGCCAGACCGTCGGTGTTGTCGAAGGTCAGGGTGACCTCGGCGAATCCATGCGGGCCGCGCCCCTCCGCCCCGCTGAAAATCACGTCCTCCATGTGCTTGCCGCGCAGCCGCGATGGGGACTGCTCACCCATGCACCACTTGATGGCGTCGACGATGTTGGACTTTCCGCAGCCGTTCGGCCCGACGACACAAGTGATGTTGTGGTCGAAATGGACGGTGGTCTGGTCCACGAAGGACTTGAAGCCGACGATTTGAAGCTTCTTGATCTTCACACTGCCCCCCAAAGGAGTATCTGGACGTGGCTATCACTGAACATACGAGATTGCAATGTTTTACGCGACCAGAAGCGAGGGTCAGTGGGTGACATACACAACATGTTGTGGTGTCACCCCGTCCGGCCCACGTCCGGTCGACGGCGGGGGCTGCCCTATTCGCCTTCGAGCCGTGACGCCGGAGGGGGTGGCGCCGCGCTGACGGACCGGGTTCTCGGGCGTGATACGTGGCGCTTCTCTTGCAGAAACTCGAGGAACGCCCGGGCCGTGTCGAGGTCCTGCAACGCGAGCCCGTCCACCAACTCGTGCAGGTGAAGCCGCTCGGAATCGCTTCCGCCGACACGCGCTTCGGCCGGCTGCTCGCCGGAGGGGCGTTCGTTTTCGTGAGTGACCTCGCTTGCCGTCGGAACGTGCCAGGTCGGGCGTTCGACCGGCTCGATCCCGTGCGCGGAGAGCCACGACTCCATGCACGCGCGAAGCCGCTCCGATCGGAAAGCAAACCAACGCTCTCGATCGACGGGATGACTCATCAGAGCGTCCTTGAAGCGACGGAAGGCCCCTTTGCCGTCGATGGCGATGTTGAGACGCCTTCTCAGCTCGTCGTCTTCGACCGTGGCGATGAATCGCTCCATCCAGCGGTATTGCTCGCGCGACGAAACCGGATCGATTCGTAGGTATCGTTTGTCGCTCATGATCCGCGAATGCATCGCCGGGTCTGCGACCCCGTCGACGATACGAATCACCTCGCCCGTGTCGAAGTGCAAGTAGCTATGCACCTCGGGTGCATTGTTCTCAAATGCGTCTTCGAGCGCCTCCCAAGCTACCGGTACTTCCAATGCCTCTTTTGCTTGCCCGACATCATTGTCACTCATGTTATTCCCATCTCACTTCGCGCCCGCCGCACCGCGTCGCGCCATCGCCTCAAGTGACTTTCCCGCTCGGCGGGAGTCAGCTCAGGCTCGAAGCTACGTTCGATACGGTAAGCATCTCTAACGGAATCAAGTCCACCAAATACGCCGACGGCCATGCCGGCCAAGTAAGCAGCACCCAACGCAGTCGTCTCGATGTTTTCGGGGCGGTCGATCGTCACCCCGAGCATGTCGGCTTCGAACTGCATCATCAGATCGTTTCGGGACGCGCCTCCATCGACCCGTAGTCGCTTGATGGGTCGGCCGGCATCCGCTTGCATCGCCTCGACGAGGTCCACGATTTGAAAGGCCATCCCCTCGAGCGTCGCCCTCGCGAGGTGCGCCGCGGTCGTGTCCCGCGTGAGGCCGTAAATCAGGCCTCGCGCGCCCGGATCCCAGTGCGGTGCACCGAGCCCTGCGAGGGCAGGCACGAAGACCACGTCCCCCGTCTCCTCGACCTCGCGAGCCTTGGCCTCGATTTCGTCGGAGGAGCCGATCAATCCCAGGCCGTCCCGTAGCCACTGCACCGCGGCCCCGGCGATGAACGCGCTTCCCTCGAGGGCGTAGACGGTTTGCTCACCGACCCGCCATGCGATCGTCGTCAAGAGACCGTTGTCGGACCGTACGGGCTCCGAGCCGGTGTTCATCAGCAGAAATGCACCGGTGCCATAGGTGCATTTGGCATCGCCCACCTCGAAGCAGGTTTGGCCGAAGAGCGCTGCTTGCTGGTCCCCGGCCATGCCGGCGATTGGGATGCCGTCCGGCAAGCCGGGAGCTCCCGCGGTGTGGGCGTACACCTCGGAGCAGCTTCTCACCTCGGGTAGGAGCGCCATCGGCACGCGGAGCTCGGAAGCGAGCTCTTCGTCCCAACGCTCTCGTGCGATGTCGAAAAGCAGCGTTCGCGAGGCATTGCTCGCATCGGTCACGTGGACCCGGCCGCCAGACAAGCGGTAGACGAGCCAGGAGTCGATGGTGCCGAACGCGAGCTCGCCTTTGTCGGCTCGTTCCCTCGCCCCGTCGACGTGATCGAGCAGCCACTCGAGCTTGGTTCCGGCGAGGTACGGATCGAGCACCAGCCCGGTGCGTTCGCGGAACAATGCCTCTTTGCCCGCATCCTTGAGCTCGCGGCAACGGGCCGCCGTTCGGCGGTCTTGCCAGACGATGGCGCGATGGACCGCCTTGCCCGTCTTGCGGTCCCAAAGCACCGTGGTTTCGCGTTGATTCGTGATCCCGATCCCGAGGCACGCGCTCGGGGCGACCCCGGCCTCGGCCAGCGCGTCTTGGATGGCGCCGCCGACGCTCTCCCAAATCTCTTCGAGGTCGTGCTCGACCCAGCTAGGCTTTGGAAAATGCTGCGGAAACTCGCGGTTCGCACGCCCGAGGATCTCGCCCTCCGGGGATAAGAGAAGCGCGGTGGAACCCGTGGTTCCTTGATCGATCGACAAAAGAAAGCCCGACATCCGGATCGATACGGTACGAAGCCTGGCTCGCAAAGTAAAGCCGCTACTGGCCGGCTTCGAGCCACCCCTGAAACCGCGCCCAGGGCTCCCCCAGCGCCTCGTCCAAAGCGGAGGCCAGCGCCCCGAATGCCGAGTCGTCGGCTCCCTGCGCCCGCGCTCGTTCGAGGCAAACCATCGCAGCCAACCGCTGGTCTCGCGCGGCGAGCGACTTCGCCAGAAGAGGAAGGGCTTCGCGCTCGTCCACCCCGAGGCGTATCGCGCGCCGCAACAAACCGATGGCCTCCCCGTGCTTTGCGTTGGAGGCCGAGGCGCGACCCAACCGAAAGAACAGCTCGGCGGCTTTGGCCGATTCCCCAGCCCACTGAACGCCCAGACGCAAAACTTCGTTTGCGGCATCGAAATCGCCGATCTCGGCGTAGGCCGTACCGAGTAGCTCCAGGCTTTCCGACAAGCGCGTGTGCACGTCTTCGTTCAGGGTCTCCGCCTCCCCGGTACGCAACAGCATCGAAATGGGCGTCAACCAGGGGGTCAACATCGCGACCGTCGCTTGCCAATTGCCGCGCGCGTTGGCCTGTTCGGCTCGATCGACGAGCGCCAAGTCGATGGCCATCGGGTCGGCGACTTGCCCGACGCCGAGCTCGGCCCGCACCCGTTCGTCGATGACTTCACGCAAGCCGTCGAGCGTCAACGTGTGTCTCTGGCCGTTGAACTCGAGCGTGACCTCGGAAAGCCCGAGATCGTGTCGAAGCTCGAGCAACCGCACTTGGAACAACGATGCCTCGAGCAGGTATCGCCCCCCGATGTGCGCTTGCAGCGCCTCCACGTCGGGCTGGTCCGGAAGAGACGGCGTGTCGACTGGCGAAAGAAGACGCTGTGCAATCCGCTGCCGAAACTCCGAGAGCGAAGCCTGGTGGACGGCAGGATCGGGCTCGATCGCGAATTCGACCATCGTGCGCTCGGCCGAGCGCGGATTGGAGGTGAGGCTCGAAATCCTCGCGCCTGCGACCAGAGCGAGCCCGAGCGTCGTTCGGCCGATCAGATCGCAGGCCTTCTCGAAGTCGTCCGATTGCTCCAAGACACGTTCGAACCATCGATCGGGCCGCGCAGGGCCGAGGTCGTAGACGCGCGGAGACCCGGCCGCCACGTCATCCCTCGCCGCCGAGCTTCCGTCGATACCACTCGATGGTATGCAAGAGCCCCTGCTCCAGCTCGACGTGTGCGCGGAAGCCGAGCAGCTCCTCGGCCTTCTTGACGTCGGGGATCCGGAGCTCCACGTCCGGAAAGTCCCACGGGACGAACTCGATGGGCGACTTGCTTTCGGTCAAACGAACCACGAGCTGCGCCAGTTGATAGATGGTGATCGTGCTTCGGGGGTTGCCGATGTTGAAGCTCTCGCCGATCGCTTCCTCTCGTTGCATCGCGAGCAAAATGGCGTCGACGATGTCGTCGATGTAGCACCACGAACGGATCTGATCCCCCTCGTTGTGGATCGAGATCTTCTCGCCCTGCAGCGCGCGCACCACGAATGCGTGCACCGCGCCCTCACCGACCTGCCCCGGACCGTAGATGTTGAACGGGCGAATCGAGCAAGTCGGAAGATTGAACTGCTTCCAGTAATTGTGGGCGAGGTGCTCGGTGGCGAGCTTGCTCACGGCGTAGGTCCAACGCGCCTCGCCGACCGCACCCAAGCTGGTGACGTCGGCCTCTCTCACGCGAAACGCGTAGGAGCCGAACACCTCGCTGGTCGAGAAGTCGATGACCCGCTTGATTCCGATGCAGTCGTTGGCGGCCCTGAGCACGTTCATCGTGCCTTCGAGGGAGATCTCCATCGTGAGGACGGGATTCTTGAGCACCGTATCGACGCCGGCGATCGAAGCCATGTGAATCACGTAGTCGCAACCGGTGACGGCACGCCGTACGGCGGTCATGTCTCGGACATCCCCGACGATCAGCTCGACGTTGGGATGATGATCGAGGCCCGCCTTCGAAAGGGCGTTGCGCCTGAGGATGTCCAGGACACGAATGTGGTTGTCGTCGGCCAGACGCTTGGCCAACGCGGTCCCGATGAACCCCGCGCCTCCCGTGATCAGGACGTTCGCCCCCTTCAGCATGACCCCGGAGCTAGCATAACCCGAGCGCGGAAGTCGAGAAAGCTCAGTCCCTTTACAGCGAGCGCGCCACGTGAGATCTTGGGTGACGAGGGGGTCATGGGGATCTTCAGCCGGCTAAACCGCGTGATCAAGTCGAACCTGAACGCGTTGATCGACCAGGCCGAGGATCCCGACAAGATGATCGGGCAAACCGTGACCGACATGAAATCGGCGTTGCAGCGTGCCCGGAAAGAGCTCGTCGAAGCCATGGGAAGCGCCAAGCGGCTGGAGAACGAGGAAGCCGAGCTCGAACGAGAGGCCGAGGATTGGGAGCGCAAAGCCGTGCTCGCCCTCGAGCACGACGACGAGGATCTGGCGCGCGAAGCGTTGCGACGCAAAGCACGGGTCCTTCGGGAGGCAGGACGCGTTCGCGAGCGAGCCGCGGAGCAAGCCAACGCCGCCGAGGCGATGAAGGACCAGCTCGAGCGCATCGAGCACAAGCTCGACGATCTCAAGGCCCGGCAGAAGACGCTCGCGGCCCAGGTTCGCCAAGCGCGATCCGAGCACGCCGATCGGACTCGCCCTGCGGGCGATCGACTGGGGGGCGGCGCGTTTTCGGATTTGGAGCGGATGGCCGATCGAATCGATCAGCTGGACGCCGAAGTCGAGGCGCACCAACTGCTCGACGATCCCAAGCGCGCCGAGGTCGATGCGCGATTTCGGGCCTTGGAGTCGGAAGGCCACGACGACGTCGTAGAGGACGAGCTCGCAGCCCTCAAAGCGAAGCTCGGAGGGTGAATGCGAACGACATGGAGCGCTTCGTTCTTTGGCATAGGATCCTGCCCAACGCGTTCGATGAAGAGGAAACCGCGGCAGCGGCCGGGCAGTGGTCGCGCTACGTGACGAGCGAGTTGACGCGCGGTGGTGGGGAGGTGCTCTCCTCGTTGGCTGGAACCGTCGTCGCGCATTTTCCGCTCCGCGATCTCAAGAGCGCGATCAACTTGGCGTTGCGCCTGCTGGCCGAGGCCGAGTCACAGCCCGTTCCGGCTGGCGGCCTTCCCATCGCGTTCGGGATCGCCTCGGGCTCCATCGCGCGGAACGAGGAGGACACCGGACAGCTGCCTACCGGCGGAAACGCGCTCGACCGCGCACAGCTCTTGTCCAATCAGGCCCGCGCGGGCGAAGTCGTGCTGGACGTCGAGTCGCGGGAGGCTGCCTCGAGGACGTATCTGTTCGGCCGCACCGTCAGCACGAGCTCGTTCGCACTGCGTGGAGAAGCCATCGATCGAAATCGGCCTCTCCTCGAGGATTGCCGCCGGGCCGTCGGGTTGTTG
>CAZBWQ010000129.1:0-8244 GCA_964495565.1 uncultured Sandaracinaceae bacterium
GGGGGTCGACGCGCGATCCCGCGGCGCTTGCATGTTCCCCGACGAGTGGCGCGCCGCCGGATGCGAGGAAACTCGCTCGCGGTTCTGCTGGGAGGACACGGCCTTCAGCTTCTGTTGCGACACCGCACGGTAGGGCTCGAGGCAGCCGGTGATCGCCAGTAGGTAGATCATGCGCTGTGCGACCTTTGGATCACCGAACTGCTCGATGAGAGTCGGCGCCGCGGCAGGCTCCGCACGCAAGAGCTCGACGAAGGCCGTCTCGTTGGACAAGAACCCGAATCGTCCCAAGGGAGCACCCTTCTTGATTCGTTGACGCTCCGCCCCGAGCTTCCGGATCACGCGTGCCATCGCATCGAGTGGCACCTCGGCGCGCAGCGCCGTGGCCACGACGGCGAAGGCGTCTACCTGACCCCGGAGCACGTCGCTGGCATCGCCGAGGAGATCGGCTTCGTAAAACGCATACGGTGCCTCGTGGCGCGCGAAGACCGCAAGAAGACCCCGCTCGAGATCGACGGCTGGGTCCAAGAAGCGTCCTGCCGCCGGCGTGCCGCTGCGGAACAAGATTCGATCTTGGCCAGGTCGATCGTCGTCCGGCCACACCGCCAGCGTTCCGGAGAGCCCCTTCTTCTGAATCGACAGCAAGACGTGACCGAATGGGGTCGCGCCCAAGCTTCCTTCCGCCAAGGGCTGTGGAACGGAGGATGTCAACACTCGATGCTCCAACGAAATTAAAGACTGACACAGGACGAGGCCGAGTGACAGCTTTGAGACGGACGGAACCCTCTAAAACCCAACGAGTTGGACGATCCGGTCCTCTACTCCTGATAATTCCATCAGTCCGAGATGTCCCAGGTCGTGCCCTCGGGGCCGTCGAGAAGCTCGACGCCGCGGGCTGCCAGCGCATCCCGGATCCGGTCTGCCTCGGCGAAGTCCTTGGCGGCTCGGGCGCTCGATCGGGCTGCGATCTCACTCTCGATCGAGTCGGCGTCGAGCCCGCGGGTGCGGGCGCGGCGATCCCGGATTCGGAGCAGAACCTCGTCAGCGGCTTGTGTCCCGAGCCCGAGCTCACGCCCCAGTGCGTCGAATCCGGCCTGCCCTGCGTCGACTGCGGTGCGTGCCGCCTTTCCCTTTTTCTTCATCGCCTGGTCGCACAGCTCGTTGACCGCGCGCAGAAAATCGGCCAGCCGAGCGAGTGCCACGGGCATGTTCAGGTCGTCGTCCAAGGCTTGGCCGAGCGCCTCTGGAAACCGATCGAGCTCGGGTGCGACCGGATCATCCCGATCGACGACGCGGCCAGCCGGCAGCGAGGCCAGCCGTCGCTTGGTCTTGTAGAGATAGGCGACCCGCCGCTCGGCTTCCTCGAACTGAGGAAAGCCCGTCACGCGCCCTTCCGTGTCGAGCGTCCAATCGAGATTGAGCGGGGCTCGGTAGTGCACCGTCATCATGAAGTAGCGAATCGCCTCTGGCTCGACGCGCTCGAACAAGTCCCGCGCCGTGAAGAAGTTGCCGAGGCTCTTGCTCATCTTCTCCTTGTCGACCTCGACGAAGCCGTTGTGCATCCAACAGCGAGCAAAGGGCTTGCCCGTGGCGGCTTCGCTTTGTGCGATTTCGTTTTCGTGATGTGGAAACACGAGGTCGAGCCCACCTCCGTGGAGATCGAGCGTGTCCCCCAGGTGTTTCATCGACATGGTCGAGCACTCGATGTGCCAGCCGGGCCGCCCGCGTCCCCACGGGCTGTCCCATCCCCATTCGTCGCCCTCGCTCTTCTTCCAGAGCGCGAAGTCCGCCGGATGACGCTTGCGCGCGGTTTGCGCTTCGTCGAGCCGCTCGCTGGCACCGACCTTCATCTGACCGAGGTCGCGATGACTGAGCTTGCCGTACTCGGGAAACGACTCGACCGAGAAGTACACGTCGCCGTCGGCGACGTAGGCATGGTTGCCGTCGATCAGCCGCTCCACGAGATCGATGATGTCGTCGAGGTGGTTGCTGACCTTGGGCTCGACGTCGGGATCGAGGTTGCCCAGCCGATGCATGTCGTCGGAGTACGCCTCGGCAAAGCGGGCGGCGAGGGTGGTGGGCTCGGTGCCGGTTTCGGCGGCGCGCTTGAGGATCTTGTCGTCGACGTCGGTGACGTTGCGCACGTAGGTCACCTGCATTCCGCGCGCGCGCAGATGGCGAACCAGCACGTCGTACACCACGTAGCAGCGCGCATGGCCGAGATGGGCGTAATCGTAGACCGTGGGGCCGCACACGTAGATCCGTGCGTGATTGGGCTCGGCCGGCTCGAAAGGCTCTTTTCGGCCGGTCAGCGTATTGTGCAGGCGGATGCTCATGGTCGCGGAAGTCTGAGCACTTTCGGCCCCGAAGGGCAAGGTTTGCGTGGTTGACCCGGTCTCCCCGCCCGCTAGAAGTAGGCCATGCTCTCCATTCACGAACGCGGCGGCCCGGGGTACGAGGACGCTCTTGCGTCCTTGAGCAGACGTGGCGACGAGGATCTGGCTCGTGTCGAGCCCGACGTTCGAGCGATTCTCGATGCAGTGCGAGAGCGAGGCGATGCCGCGGTGCTCGAATATGCCGAGCGATTCGATGGCCGACGTCCCGATCGACTCGTTTGGGAGCAGGACGCCTGGCTCGAGCAGGCACGGGCCGTGCAGCCTGCGGTGCGTCGGGCCCTCGCCGATGCAGGAGATCGAATTCGCCGCTACCACGAGCACCAACGGGAGCGAGGCTTTCGCTACGAAGAAGATGGCATCGAGCTCGGTCAACGCGTCCGGCCCGTTGCAGCGGCGGCCGTTTATGCGCCGGGCGGCAAGGCACGATACCCATCGACGGTATTGATGACGGCGATTCCAGCTACCGTCGCCGGTGTCGAGCGCATCGTCTTGATCACGCCGAATCCCACTCCCGAGATCTTGGCCGCTGCCGAGGTCGCCGGAGTCACCGAGGTCGTCGACGCGGGAGGTGCGCAGGCCATCGGCGCGGTGGCCTACGGGACCGAGTCCATCGCGCGTGTCGACAAGGTGGTCGGGCCCGGCAACATCTACGTGGCGTGCGCGAAGCGCTTGGTGTTCGGGGTGGTCGACATCGACTCCATTGCGGGCCCGAGTGAGATCTTGGTCGTCGCCGACGAAGGCGCCGATCCCGAAATCGTCGCCGCCGATCTGTTGTCCCAAGCGGAGCACGACGAAGCGGCGTACCCTCTGCTCGTCACGCTTTCTCGCGATCGCGCCGACGCGGTGTCGGCCGCCGTCGAAAGGCAGCTCGAATCGCTTCCCCGCAAAGAGATCGCCGAGCAGGCCGTGCGCAACAACGGCCACTGCTTCGTGGTCCACGACTTGGAGGAAGCCGGCCGGGTCGCCACCATCCTCGCAGCGGAGCATCTGAGCCTTTCCGTCGAAGACCCCGAGGCGCTGCTCGCGCGAATCGGCGCGGCGGGCGCGATCTTCATGGGTTATCACACACCCGAAGCAGCCGGCGACTACGCAGCCGGTCCGAGTCACGTCCTGCCGACGGGCGGCGCGGTGCGGTTCGCGTCCCCGCTGGGCGTCTACGATTTCGTCGTCCGGTCGTCGCTAATTCGGTACTCGCAAGCTGCAATTGGCGCGCAGGCCGACCTTCTCGAGCAACTCGCTCGTCTCGAAGGGCTGGAGGCGCACGCGAGAGCCGTCGAAGCTCGGCGATCGAAGCCCGCTTGACGCTTGCGGGGAAGTCGCTCCCCGAGTACCCATCCGGGCGTGACCCGTGAGACCATCGAAAAGCGCCTGGCCCACGAGATGGGCCGCTGCATCGCCGACTTCGACCTGATCGAGCCTGGCGATCGGATCATGGTCGCCATCAGCGGTGGAAAGGACAGCTACACCTTGCTGCACCTGCTCGAACGCGCGCGCAGGCGGGCCCCCGTCCCGTTCGAGCTCGTTGCGGTGCATCTCGATCAAGGCCAACCCGGCTACGACGGCTCGGCGCTCGAGGCGTGGCTGCGAGCCGAAGGATACGAGCACCGAATCGTTCGCGAAGACACCTATCGGTTGGTGGTCGAGCGAATTCCGGAGGGGCGCACGTACTGCAGCATGTGCTCCCGGCTTCGTCGGGGAATTCTCTACAACGTCGCGGAGAGCTTGGGTTGCACCAAGATCGCTCTCGGTCACCACCGCGATGACGCGATCGAAACGCTGATGCTGAACTTGATGTTCAACGGCACCCTGAGCGCCATGCCCGCGAAGTTGCTGAGTGACGATCGACGAAACACGGTGATCCGTCCTCTCTTGTATTCGTCGGAGCGCGACATCGCTGGGCTGGCAGAGCACTTGGGCTTCCCCATCATCCCGTGTAACCTCTGTGGCTCGCAGGAGAATCTCTGGCGTCAGCAGGTCAAACAGATGCTGGACGACATCGAGAAGCGGGCGCCCAAGGTACGGCAGAGCATGCTGGCTGCATTGAAGAACGTGCACACCTCACACTTGCTGGGGACCCAGCAGGGCTCATGATGCGGGCGGCTGCGCTGCTCTTGCTCGGTGCGTCGGTTCTGGCTGCGTTGCCTGCTTCCGCGCAGGACATCAATTCCGAGCGCTTCCGCCCTGCCCTCGATCGCTACGGCTTTCTCGGGATGAACGGCAGCGGGACTCCAGGGCACATGCGATGGAACCTCGGGTTCTTCACCTGGTACTCGAACGAGCCCCTTCGGATCCGATATGCAGACGAACCCAACGAACAGGTCATCGATCATCGGTGGACCGGTGATTTGTTCGTCGAGCTCGGTTTGTTCGGCCGGTGGTCGTTGGCGCTGGAAGTGCCGCTCGTGCTCTACCAGACCGGCAATACCGCCACGCCCATCGATGGGCGCACCTCGTTCACGGGCTTTGCGGTCGAAGACCCTCGTTTAACGACCAAGGTTCGCCTGTTGGGACCGAAGACCGAGCAGACGCAGAATCGTCCCGACGGCCCAGGCCTCGGCTTGCTTCTCACGCTTCCGGTTCCGATCGGAAGCGGCAGCTTCTATGCGAGTGACGGGCAATTCACGTTCGATGCGCAGCTTTTGGGGGATTTCCACCTCTTGGGCGCGGGCGCGGGGATCATGCTGGGTTGGCGCTACCGCGTGCACGAGAGGGAGTTCGGAACCGACGTCCTCGGGCAAGAGCTGCAATACGGTTTCGCCCTCAAGCCTCCCATTCCACCCGCGAAGGACCTCTTCGGGTTGCTCGAGCTTCGCGGCACGACCTCCTTCCGGGGACGGAGCACCAATACCCTCGAGGGAGACATCGGGGTCCGTTGGACGAAGAGGCACGTCACCATGACGGCGGCCCTCGGCATGGGGTTCGTTCGAGGCCTCGGGCAGCCGCGCTTTCGTGCGATCGTGGGCGTCTCGTGGTCCCCCCAGACCGACGACTTGGATGGCGATGGCATCCCGGACTCGCGTGACGAGTGTCCTCGCCTTCCCGAGGACATCGACGGGTTCGAGGACGAAGACGGTTGCATGGACCCCGACAACGACAACGACTTCATCCCCGACATCGACGACAAGTGCCCGAACGAGCAAGCGATCGAGGGGCGGGATCTGGACGAGGATGGCTGCACCGATCCCGAGTAGGGCAGCGGCCGTCGGGTTCCTCGGAGCCGTCGCGGTCGCCTCGTCGTTCCTGCTCGGGTGCACCCCTCAGGGCGATCCCGGGATCGGCTCCGGGTTTTTCGATGACTTCGAGCGCGCCCAGCTCGGGCCTGCGTACAAAGACACCGGCGGCGACTGGCGCATCGAACGCGGGGAGCTCCATGCGCGCGGTGCGAAGAATCATCCGTTGTGGCTTCTGCGCGTGCTGCCGCGCGACGTGCGCGTGGAGCTCGACGCACGCAGCGAAACGCCGGACGGGGACATCAAGGTCGAGATTTTCGGTGACGGCGTATCTCACGCCACCGACGTGAGCTACGAAGCGACGAGCTACGTGGTCATCTTCGGGGGATGGAACAACTCACTCGACGTGCTCGCCCGGATGGATGAGCACGGCCCCGACCGCGTCGCGAAGCCCTCGCGCACGGTGGAGCCGGGCCGCACCTATCACTTTCGGATCGAGCGAATCGATGGCACCCTGACGGTGTGGGTGGATGAGGAGATGTTGCTCCAGATGCGGGATTCCGACCCGCTCGCGGGTCGCGGGCACGACCATTTCGGGTTCAATAACTGGCAATCCGACGTTTGGTTCGACAATTTGAAGGTGACCCCGCTATGACGGACGAGTCATGACGCCGAAAGAGTTCGAAATCACGCTTGG
The DNA here is from genome assembly GCA_964495565.1 of uncultured Sandaracinaceae bacterium. Classification (GTDB taxonomy): domain Bacteria; phylum Myxococcota_A; class Polyangia; order Polyangiales; family Houyiibacteriaceae; genus SG8-38. Next base: position 6,261 of record CAZBWQ010000129.1, read on the forward strand.
GGACGCCGAGGTGCAGCTATCGCGCATCAAGCACCTCTACGAGCAATGGTTTCAAGGCATCGAGCGTCTCGAGCCGCAGATCGCACGCAAGCAGTTCGATCGAATGCTCCACGAGCTTCGCAAGGTGAAGCCGCGCAATACCGCTCTTCGGTTCCGCTACAACATGCTCATCCAGCGCTACACGACCCTGCAGACCTACTGGAGGCGCGTCGCGCGGCAAATCGAAGAGGGCACCTACCGCCGTGATTTGCTGCGGGCCAGGCGGCGCCGGGAAGCAGCCAGGGTCGAGCGCGAGCAGATGCGGCGGCGTCGCAGTAGCAACCCCCTCGAGCTCGACCCGAACGAGAACGTCGACGTCGACCAGCTCATCTCCGAGGCGACCGAACGCTTGGATGCGCTCGTCGCGCCCAAGCCCGGCTCGACCTCCAAGGGGCTCGACCTCGACGAGATGAAGAGCGCCCCGGCCAGGTTGCCGCGAGCAGCCGCCAGCTCCACCGAGTCGGCCTCCCCAGCGCTGTTTCGAAAGCCGCAGTCGCGTGCGCCCGCGCCATCGCACGGTCGAAGCCCGCAACAGGCAGGCCCGCGCAAAGAGCCGCCGCCGATTGCATCCCGCTCCAAAGGTCCCGGAGAGGCTCGCTTGCGGCAGATCTACGACAGCTACGTCGACGCCAAACGAAAGAACAACGAACGAACCGATCGGGTCGACTACGAGACCGTGGCCAAGAGCCTCAAGAAGATGGTTCCCAAGCTCGACCGCAAGCACAAGGGCAAGAGCATCGACTTTCAAGTGGTCGTCAAAGACGGCAAAGTCGGCATCAAGCCGGTCGTGAAGAAGTAGCTTCGTCGCTCCGCAACCACGGCGAGGACACGTCGATGTGCTCGTCGATGGCGCGTTTGAGCGGATCGAGGCTCCCCGGGTCCAGCGCACTGATCGGAATTCCTCGAGTCGACAGCGTCGGCTGCGGGCTTTCGAGGCGATCGCACTTGTTGAATACCAAGATGCGCGGCACGCGCTCGAGCCCGAGGTCGACGAGCAGCTTCTCCGTGGTTTCCACGTGCTCCGCACGACAGGGGTCGGATGCATCGATTACGTGGAGCAAGAGGTCCGCGTCCTCGGTTTCGTCGAAGGTGGCTCGGAAGGCTGCGAAGAGATCTTTCGGAAGATCGCGGATGAACCCGACGGTGTCGGTGACCACCACGTCGCGGCCCGAGGGCAAGCGCAACTGTCGCGATCGGGTATCGAGAGTCGCGAAGAGCTTGTCTTCGGCGACGACGTCGCTGCCGGTCAACGCGTTGAGCAAAGTGCTCTTTCCGGCGTTCGTGTATCCGACGATCGCGACCGTGGGCGCGCCCGTGCGCTTTCGCCGGGAGCGACGTTGCTCGCGCTGACGGCTCACTTGCTTCAGCTGGGACTGGAGTCGGGTGATGCGTTCCCGCGCGCGCCGACGGCCCACCTCCAATTTCGTCTCACCCGGACCCCGTCCGCCGATGCCGCCCGTCAAACGGGAGAGCGCGTCGTCCCGCTGTCCGAGACGAGGGAGCAGGTAGCGCATCTGTGCGAGCTCGACCTGCAGCTTGCCATCGGCGGTCTGCGCGTGCTGCGCAAAGATGTCGAGAATGAGCTGCGTTCGGTCGAGGACCTTCAGGTCCGTCATGGCGGCGATGTTGTTTGCTTGAGCCGGTCTGAGGTTGCAGTCGAAAATCAAGGTCTCCACATCGAGTTGCATCGCGCGGATCACCACGTCTTCGAGCTTGCCACGCCCGAGCACGTATCTCGGGTCGACCCGATCGCGCACCTGCAGCACACGATCGGCCACTTCGACGCCGGCGGTGCGAGCGAGCTCTTCCAGCTCCCTCAACGAGTCCTCGGCCTGTGCGGCGGCGCGTTTGTCGCAGACGTGCACCAAGATCGCGCGGCCGTCCTTGGCCTGAACCCCTCGCGCCCGGGCGGCCCGCGCGAATTCCTGCTCGAGCGCGGCGATCA
>CAZBWQ010000130.1:0-8067 GCA_964495565.1 uncultured Sandaracinaceae bacterium
GCTCCGCGGCGTCAACCTGTCGGTCGAGCGGGGCGAATTCGCTTTCATCACCGGCCCGAGCGGTGCCGGAAAGAGCACGTTGCTGAAGCTGGTGTACCGCGAGCTCACCGTCGACGAGGGGCGGGTTCTGTTTTGCGGAAGGGACGTCGGAAAGCTCACCGAGAGCTCGATTCCTTTCCTGCGCCGCAATCTCGGCATCGTGTTCCAGGACTTCCGCATCATCGATCACTGGACGGTCTTCGAGAACGTCGCGGTCGCGCTCGAGATTCTGTCGATTCCCCCTCGGTTGATTCGCTCGCGCGTTGCCGAAGCGCTCGAGCGCGTCGGGCTCGCGGGCCGCGGTCCGGAGCAGACCAGCAATCTCTCGGGCGGCGAAAAGCAGCGCGTTGCGATCGCCCGCGCGATCGTGCCAGAGCCCGCGCTGATCTTGGCCGACGAGCCGACGGGGAACCTCGATCCGCACCTCGCGATCGACATCCTGACGCTGTTCGAAGAGATCAACGCGACGGGGACGACCGTGTTGTTCGCCACGCACGATCATTCCCTGATTTCGAAACGGGATCATCGCTTGATCGCAATCGACGAGGGGCGCGTGGTCGAAGCGCAAAAGGGTCTCAAACATTGGCCGGGAAGCGGCATTCACACGTTGGTGGGGTGAGGCGATGGAGTTTAAGAGCTCGATGACGCGGGCGAGGCGAGGGCTTCGTGAGGAGCGGCGGTTGTACGTCGTCGCCGTGACCAGCTTGGCCGTCGCGTTCTTGTGTTTGGGCGCGACGCTCCTCGGCGTCACCAATCTCGACGCGGCGGCGACCCGTTGGGGGCAGAGCGGGCGGATTACGCTCTTCCTCAAGGACGACGCCGATCCCCAGGACATCGCACAGCTTCGCGTGGTCTTGGAGGGCTTGGCCGACGTGCGCGAGGTGGCGCACGTGACCCCCGAGGAGGCTCGCGTCTCTTTCCTCGAGGAGGCCGACGTCGGGGCCGACCTCGGCGCTCTACAGGCAGTGGTCTTCCCCGCTTCGCTCGAGATCGTGCTGGTCGACGGCGTCACACGCGAGCGCAGCGAATCGATCGCCACCCGCTTGGCGCAGTTCCGCGCGGTGAGCGACGTCGAGAGCTACCGAAGCTGGTTCGAAAAGCTCGATCACCTTCTGTGGGGGGCGCGCGTGCTGGCGATCGGGCTGGCGCTCCTCGTGGTGTTTTGCGTGGTGGCGGTAATCGGCAACACGATTCGTCTAGCCGTCGCCCGGCGCCGGCAGGAGATCGAGGTCATGAAGCTCTGCGGAGCGACCAACGGGTTCGTCCGCGGGCCGTTCGTCCTCGAGGGCATGTTTCAAGGATTCGCCTCGGCGCTTTTGGCCGTGCTCGGGCTTCTCGCCGGCTATCTGCTTTTGCACGAATCGGTCGATTCGACGTTGGCGGTATTGACCGGCAGCCGAATCGTCTTTCTGAGCATTTGGACCACGCTTGCGCTGTTGCTGGGCGGCGCGGTGATCGGCGCGGTCGGCAGCGCACTTTCCGTTCGGCGGTATCTGTCGGTGTGAGATGAGCAGCGGGCGAAAACTCGGGTTGTGGATTGCGGTGCTCCTCGTGGCGACCACCGCCGGAGCCGAGCAAGACGTGGGGCTCGCAGGGCTGACGGACGTGGCTGCGGTCGAAGGCAAGATCGCGGAAAGCCTCGCCCGGGTGGAGCATGCGCAGACGCGCACCGCCCAAATCGACACGGAGATTTCCGGCCTTGCCAGCCGGCGTGACGAAGCGCAGGCGCGCCTTCACGACCGGGCGCGAGCGCTCTACCGGATTCGGCGAGCCGGCATGTTGCCCGTCGCGGGTGGCTTCGACGCGTTGATGTCGCACCTCGCGCGCGTGCAACGCCTGTCCCGGATGGTGAAGAACGACCTCGAAACGATGGAGTTTCTCGAGGATCGCGGCGCTGCGCTGCGGGTCGAAAAGAACGATCTCGCCAAAGCCCTGGAAGAGGCTCGGATCGCGCTCTTGGCGCTCGAAACGAAAAAGCGCGAGCTCGAGGAAAGTCAGCGAAGCGCCTCTTTGTTCCAAGGCACCCTTCGAGGCGAGCCGCAGGACGTGGCCAGCGACAGCTTGGCCTACGGACGCATTCGAGTCTCGGGCGACATGGACGACCTCGGCGATGGCTTTGCCCAGATGCGCGGGCAGCTCGCTCTCCCGGTTCAGGGCTCGATGCGGATCGGCGAAGGCTCGCGGGAAGGCGCTCCAGGGCTCGAATTCTACGGGCGTCCCGGCGGCCCCGTTCGGGCCGCAGCGGACGGACGGGTGGCCTTTGCACGCGAGTACGGAGCCTACGGGCTCATGGTCATCCTCGACCACGGGGGCAGCTTCTACACCGTCTATGGCGGCCTCGGAGCCACGGACGTCCAGGTCGGTGACTGGGTTGGCATGAGCACCCGGATCGGGACCATCGATACGAGCAGCCCCGACGCGATCTTGTTCTTCGAAGTCCGGAGAGGCACCAGGCCGCTCGACGCGCGGAGCTGGCTCGGGCTCTGACGGGGCTCTCAGGCCTGCATCGACGTAGCCCGGCTCACCGCGCTGCTGCGTGGTATGGTCCGCCGCAATCGGAGGCAGGATGAGCTACCGCGACTTCATCAATTGGTTCTCGGTGACCCCCGTAGGCCGCTGGATCGCCAAGACCTTGGCGTCCCGGGTGGACCCGGCCCTGTACAAGCTGAGCGGCGGCCGGTTCACCAGCACCGGACCGCTCACCATCCCGCAGCTCACCCTCACCACCATCGGCCGAAAGTCTGGAAAGGAGCGGGTCGTCCAACTCGGTTACACCGAAGACGGCAACGACGTCCTGGTGGTCGCGAGCAACTTCGGAGGCACCAACCACCCCGCGTGGTCGCACAACCTCGACGCCCATCCGGAGGCCAAGATTCGCCTCGGGGCCGAGGACAAAGAGGTCGTCGCCAAACGCCTGACGGATTCGGAAAAGGCGACGGTGTGGCCCAAGATCGAACGCACGATTCCGCAAATGAAGTCGTACAAGACGCGGACGAGCCGGAACATCAAGGTTTATCGACTGGTGGAGAAGTGACGAGGTACGCGATGATCCGTTTTTCCTCGATTCGCTTCGCCGTCGCAGCCTCGACCATCCTCGCCTTGCCGTTGATGACGTCTTGCAGCGACGATTCGACGAGCGGCTCGACTGCGCCGCTCTGCAAGCCGAGCGAGGTCGACTGGCCCGCGGACGCCGAGCCGCTTTGGAACGACATCGAGGTCATCCAAGTCAACCGGGAGCGCCCGCATTCCACCTTCGTGCCGGCGCGCCAGGAGGGGCCCGATCTCGAGCCCTACCGATTTTCGCTGAACGGCACGTGGCGGTTTCGATTTGCGCAAAGCCCGGATTCGCGTCCCTCGGGCTTCCAGGCCGCGGACTTCGACGACTCGGCCTGGGACACGATCGAGGTGCCCTCCAACGTCGAGATGCTCGGCTATGGCGAGCCGATTTATCTGAACGTGCACTATCCCTTCGACCCCGAGCTCGCGTCGGACTTCGAGTTCCCGGTCATTCCATCGGAGGGCAATGGCGTCAGCTCCTATCGCCGGACGTTCGAGGTGCCTTCCGGCTGGGACGGTCGGCACGTATTCGTTCATTTCGAGGGAGTCGACTCCGCGTTTTATCTGTGGCTGAACGGCGAGCGCGTGGGGTACAGCCAGGGAAGCCGGGCAGGGGCCGAGTTCGATCTGACTCCGTTTTTGCGTGAAGGCGAGAACGTGATCGCAGTGCAGGTGTACCGCTGGTCGGACGGCACCTGGCTCGAAAAGCAAGACATGTGGAACATGAGCGGGATTTTCCGCGACGTGTACCTCTGGTCCTCTGCTGACTCGCAGGTCCGGGACGTGGAATTCCGGGCCGACCTGAGCGAAGCCTACGACGAGGCGGAGGTCAACGTGCGCGTCGACCTCAGGCGGCTCGTCGAAAGCCGCTCGACGGTCACCGTGCGGGCAGAGCTCGACGGGAGCGTCCTCGGTCCCGCGGAGGTGACGCTCGACCCATGCGGCGAAGCGACCGTGGAGCTCACCGGAGTCATCCTCGAGCCCGCGCTGTGGACTGCCGAGACCCCGAATCTCTACGACTTGCTGGTCGAGGTCGAGGACGAGTCGGGCCGCGAGGAGATCGTTCATCAGCGCGTCGGCTTTCGGGAAGTCGCGATTCGCAACGGCGTCTTGGAGGTCAACGGCCAGCGCATCCTCATCCGCGGAGTCAATCGGCACGAGCACAATCCCGATACCGGGCACTACGTGAGCGAGGAGCAGATGATCGCCGACATCCTTCTGCTCAAGCAGCACGGCTTCAACGCGGTACGGCCGGGGCATTACCCTCTCGTTCCGCGATGGTACGAGCTCGCCGACGAGTTCGGCCTCTACATGGTCGACGAAGCCAACATCGAATCGCATGGCTTGTGGCAAGTCTTGGGCATCAATCTGGGCCGTCTGCCCGAGTGGGAGCCGATGCATCAGGACCGGCTGGAGCGCATGGTCGAACGGGACAAAAATCACCCCTCGATCATCATCTGGTCCTTGGCGAACGAAGCCGGCGATGGCGAGACGTTCGACCGGATGAGCGACTGGCTTCACGAGCGCGACCCCACGCGCATCGTCTCGTACGAGGGGACGGCGCGCGGAGGCAATCTCATCGTCGCCGATCACAGCGACATCCAGTGCCCGATGTACCGAAGCGCGGCGCAGGTCGAAGAGTACGTGAGCGAGCCGCAACCGCGGCCGATCATCTTGATCGAGTACGCCCATGCGATGGGGAACAGCAACGGCAACATGAAGGAGTTCTGGGACGTCTTTCACGCCTACGATCAGGCCCAAGGTGGATTCATTTGGGACTGGATGGACCAGGGGATTCGCTTGCCCATCGCCGGATCGGCGGACGGAACGTTCTTCGGTTACGGCGGCGACGTCGGCCCTAGCGTGCCGGACGCGACCGGTGTGAACCGCACCTTCGGCAACAACTTCTGCATGAACGGCTTGCTCGCCTCCGATCAAACGCCTCATCCCGCGCTTGCCGTGGTCAAGCGCGTGATGCAGCCGGTTCACGTCGAGGTCCTCGATGCCGCGGCAGGTCGCGTTCGAGTCACCAATCGATACGACCACGTCGACTGGTCCGATCGGCTGACCGGGAGCTACCGGTTCGCCATCGATGACACCGTGGTCGACGAAGGTCCGATCGATCTGCCGAGCTTGGCTCCGGGGCAGAGCGCCGAGATCGAGGTGCCCATCGTGGAGGTCAGCGTGCCGCCGGGCGCCGATCCTCGCGTGCGTCTCTCGTTTTCCTCGAAGGAAGACCTGCCCTGGGCGGACGCCGGTCACGAAGTGGCTTGGGCGGAGATCGAGCTTCCAAGCGCGACCCCCGGGCCTCCGATCGATCCCTCGGGGGCTGCTGAGCTCGAGGTGTCGCAAACCGAGGACAGGGTCGAGGTGAGCGGGGAAGGGTTTTCGGTGGCCATCGACGCGGCGAGCGGGGCCATGGTCTCCTTTTCCGCCGATGGCACGGAGCTTTTTGCCGAGCCGCTGCGGCCCGATTTTTGGCGGGCGATGACCGACAACGATCTCGGCAACTCGCTCGAGAGCAGGGCGGCGGTGTGGCGCACGGCGGCTTCGGGGCTCGGGGTGGCCGAGCTGACGGTCGATTCGGTGTCTGCACGGGAGGTTCGAATCACCGCCGATCTCGAAAACGAGACCGTGGCTGCCGACTTCACGGTCGAGTACACGGTTTTCGCGTCGGGCGAGGTCGGCGTTGCGCTGTCCTTCGTGCCGGCCGAGGAGTTGCCCGAGCTCCCGCGCTTTGGGATCAAAACGGGGCTCGATGCCGCCTTCGACCGCATCGAATGGTACGGGCCCGGGCCTGAGCCGACGTATGCGGACCGCCGATTGCTTCCCGTCGGGCTCTACGGTGGATCGGTGGACGAGCAGCCCGTGCCCTACGCGAGGCCACAGGAAAGCGGCAACAAAGTGGGCGTTCGGTTCGTGGCGCTTACCGACGCGACCGGCAAAGGGCTGCTCGCGGTAGGAGACGCGCCGTTGAGCGTCAACGCGTTGCCGTTTTCCACCGAGGCGATCGAGGCGGCCAAGCATCCTCACGAGGTGATGCCCAGCGGCTCGATCCAGCTGAACCTCGACCGCGCGCAACGCGGCGTCGCCGGTGACAATTCCTGGGGACGCGGACCGCTGCCCGAATACGTGATCGAGGCCGAGCCGCAGAGCTACCGATTTTGGCTGCGGGCTCTGCGGCAAGGGGACGATCCGGTCACCCTCGCGCGCCGGAGGTTGCCCTAGCGGTTGACCACGCCGAGGGTCTCGGCGTACGCGAGCAACGCTTCGAGTTGCTCGGAGCCGATCTTGTCGGGTCCGAACGCAGGCATGTCTTCGAGGCCGGCGCGGATCTGCCAGCGCACCTTGGCGGGCGAGAGACCAAGACCCGAGATCCGCGGCCCATCGCCTTCTTCGCCGCCCGGATGGCAACCCTCACAGAACTCGGCATACACCTCCTGTCCCGTGGCGACATCCGTGGACTCCAAGGGGTACTGGAACTGCTCGAGGGTATAGGCCGTCTTGCTACCACTGCCTGAAGAGGAGCAACCGTACGCAAGGACCAACATTCCGATCGCCAAGCCTAGGATCCGTGTCTTCCCCATGTTCTCACCTTTCCGCGGGGGCGCCTCTACGGTCGCGGCGCGCCTTCGTCCCCCTTACGGCGTAACTGTAGCAGCTTTTCTCCCTGGACCCGCAAGGCTTCGTCGTCATCGTCGACGAAGTCGCTGTGGCAGGCGGCCTTCGGGGCACCGCCCACGGCCCCCCGCGTCTTGGTGGCCAGCTGGTGGATCTCGTCGGGGGAGAGATAGCCTCGAGTCCTCAGGATCTCTTGCTGCTCGGCGGAGAGCGCCGGGGATTTCATCACGCGTTCCCGCTGAAACCCGTCCGCCTTTCCGGATTCGAATTCGACGATCTCCTTGGAGATGCGCACGGAGCACCAATCGTGGCCGCACATCGCGCAAAAATCGGTGTCGACGTCGAGATCTTCGTCGTGGAAAGCGCGTGCGGTGTCGCTGTCGAAGGCCAGATCGAAGTGTTTCTCCCAGTTGAGCGCAGCGCGTGCGCGGGTCAGGTCGTCATCCCAGTCGCGCGACCCGGGGATTCCCAGAGCGACGTCTGCGGAATGCGCCGCGATCTTGTAGGCGATGCAGCCCTGCTTCACGTCGTCACGCTTCGGGAGCCCCAGATGCTCCTTGGGCGTGACGTAACAGAGCATCGCCGCGCCATGAAAGCCGGCGGCGGTCGCGCCGATCGCGCTCGTGATGTGGTCGTACCCCGGGAACACGTCCGTCACCAGCGGTCCGAGCACGTAGAAGGGAGCGCCGTGACAACGCTGGCGCTGGAGCTTCATGTTGTACTCGATTTGATCGAACGGCACGTGCCCCGGCCCCTCGACCATGACCTGGCAACCCTTGCGCCAAGCGCGCTCGGTCAGCTCGCCGAGACGGTCGAGCTCGCCGAGCTGGGCCGCGTCGGTCGCATCCGCGAGGCCGCCTGGGCGAAGGCCGTCGCCCAGGGAAAACGAGACGTCGTACTCGCGCATCACGTCGCAGATCGCCTCGAAGTGCTCGTACATCGGGTTGTCGCGGCCGTGGTGGATCATCCACTTGGCCAGGAGCGAGCCCCCGCGTGACACGACTCCGATCAGGCGCTTTCGGATGAGCGGCAGATGGTCGAGCGCGACGCCCGCGTGGATCGTGAAGTAGTCGACGCCTTGCCGGGCCTGATGCCGGAGCGTGTCGAGAATGACCTCGAGGGTCAGGTCCTCGATCTTGCGGCCGATGATCATCGAGTAGATCGGAACCGTGCCGATCGGCACCTTGGCGTTGCGAATGATCGCTTCGCGGGTCGCGTCGAGGTCTCCACCCGTCGACAGATCCATCACGGTGTCGGCGCCCCAGCGCTCGGCCCATCGAAGCTTTTCGACCTCTTCCTCGGTGCCGGAGGAGACCGGCGAGGCCCCCATGTTCGCGTTGATCTTGGTCA
>CAZBWQ010000131.1:0-7980 GCA_964495565.1 uncultured Sandaracinaceae bacterium
GCAGGGCGAAGAGAAAAAGCGTCATCGCGGCCAGAATCACCAAGACGTCTCGAATCAACATCGGCTGCCTCCCTCTCGAAATCGCTGCGCCGTCGGTCATGCCGAGCCACTTACGCAGGGCGCGTGCCAGGGCGAAAAGCCCGATGATTCCGAGGGAAGCGGGCGGATCAGGGCTCTGATGTGACGACCGTCGTCATCACTTCGCAGACCCTTTTGACGTTCGACGTCGAAACCGCGGGCTAAAAACGGCCCCGGACTCCGACGTACGCGCGGCCTCGGCCGACCTCGGCTTGCGGTTCGAGCTTGGCTTTGCCTGGACGGCGCAAGAGGTAGACGAGCGGAATCGTGATGAGTGGCGCGGCGGTGAGGCCGGTCAGCACGGCCAGGCTCGTCTGCTCTCCTCGGGTCACACACCGCGAGACCCCGGCGGCATCGGGCTGGTCGTCCGAGCATGGCACCGCGGGCTCCGCGTCGGCGGTGACACCATATGCGATCGAAAACGCGGCGAGCCCGACCCCGGCTCCTCCCGAGAGCCAGGCCCACCAGGGGGTCTTGTCCCGCTCCGGCAAGGCAAGAGGCATCGCGGTCACGAGGGCTGCGCTTCCGAGCGCCGAGCTCGCGACGATCCCATTCCGAAAGTTGAGCCATCGCTCCTGCGAGGACACTCCGCTTCCGCCGGCGTCGACATCGGCATACCAGTCTTCGGCCGCGCTCGCTCTCGGAATGAGCAGGGCGTAGCCCGTGGCGAGACCCGCGATCCCAACGCCGATCAGCGCGGTGCCGGCAGCGAACTGCCCCTGGGGTCTTCTTCGTGAAGGCTCGTCGGTCGGGGGCTGGCTCTTCGCTACCGTCTTCACGGGCTGCTGGTCCTCGCAACTCAGCGTGACCGGTTTTGACGAGGTGAAATCCATGCAGCGGCCGTCTGCCAAGGCGCGCGCAGCACGCGCGATTTGCTCGTCGGTCGGGACCCCGTCGCTCCAACGGACGCGCGCGAACGCGAGCACCGACTCATTGCTTTCGGAGGCGCCGCGCGCGAACAACCCTTCGCGCTTCGTTCGAGGGGACGGCTCGATCGCCAGGAGCTCCAACACGTCGTCACTCTCACGAGATACGACCACCAGACGGCTCGCAGAAAGCGTTCGTCCCAGTTGCCTCGCGTCGGCGAGGCGATGTGCTTTTTCTTCCGCGGCGCCTTCGTATCGCAGCTGCAACTGCGGCCGGCTTTCGACGACCGAATCAAACCTCGCATCGACGTGGGTGGCAGTGCGACCGGCGCCAATCGTGACCTTGTGCACGCGACCAATTTCGTCGGGCGTGCACTCGACCTGAAGCCGGTAGCGTCCGGCAAAGAGCTGCTCGATCTCCACTGGGGTCTCACCGAGCAGGACGCCATTCAGTCGCGCCGTGCATCCAGAGGGCGTGCTTCGGACTTGCAGGGCGCCCGACTGCCTCGCTCGTGCGGCGTCGACCTGCTGCAAGAGATCGGTGACCCCCGGGGGGTGCATGTACGGGCTCGGCTCCCCACGTGGCACGAGCTGGCGGCACTCTCGCGCGATGTCCGCTGCACGAATTTTGGAACCGACCGCCAAGATGGCGCGCACCATGTAGAGGCAGGTGTCGAGCACCTTTTGTGCGCGGTGACCATCTCGGGTCAGGGCCTCGATGGACTGGCGCGAAATCACCTGCGCTTCTTCCAGCTTGTCGAGCGCCTTTTGATTCTCGCCCAGCGCCAAGTCACGAACGGCGCCGTCGGACAGCTCCTCCCAATGCGCAAGCTCGGCTTCACCGAGAGAAACCGGTGGCGAAGAGACCCGGCTCTCGAACGCCTTGGACGTGCGTTCGGCCGACCAGACATTCACGCCGCTGTCGGCGAGCGCGGTGCGCAGCGGCTCCACCACGGGCAACGGGGATTCGGTCTGTGTGGCCGTCGTGACCGGCACCAAGATCCAACGCCCCTCGCTTTGCGCAGATGCGCGCGGCGCGAGAAAGCCGAGCAACGCGAGCACGATCGCCAAGGGGCGCATGCGGCGTACTATCTCGATTGCCGAGGTTGGAAGCAACCGTGTCCTGCGTCGAGGGTCGTCGAATCAAGCCTTGGTGACGACGATCGTCGTCGTTTCCTGCGCGAAGGGCACGTGATGAAGCCAAAAGCCCGGTGGTTGGTGGCTGGCACGCACGGTGCATCGACCACGGGCATGGACCGCAGCAAACGCAGCGACATCGACATCGTCGAGGCCGCCTACGACCTGCAGCTCGGTCCGAGGCAATGGCTCCCGAACCTGCTGGAAGCAGGCGGCGAGGCCCTGGACAAAGGTCTAGGGTGCGCGGCCGCGCTGTGGGCAGGGGTCTCGAATCGAGGCGAGCCTCTCATCGCGCAGCTTCATGTTCCGCGAGGCCCAGCCGACCTCGCGCTACGCTTCATGCGGGCCGCGAAGGAAGTCGAGTCGCTCGTCCCGGTCCGAACCCGCGAGGCCCGTGGGGGAGTCAGCCTCGTCTCCGAAGGTCGCGAAGGCATGCCCGAAGTCTACGAGGCCATCACGAAACACGTCGGCTGCGAAGACGTGCTTGGAATCTGGGCTCTCGACCCCGATCTGCACGGGATCGGCATCAACGTGCCCTGCCCCGAGGTGCTTCGGCTCTCGTTCCGGGCACGCCAACACTGGGAAATGCTTGCGATCCACATCGCGACCGGCCACCGCCTGCGTCGCGGCCTCGGCCGAGCTGGGAACGTCCCGGGGACGCCGGTGTCGGAAATCCCACTCGACGGCGACGCGCTGCTCGATCCGAGGCGCTTCTCGGTTGCGGAGGCGGCCCGTGAGGCTCGCGAGACTTCGTCGCTCGAGCTGATCCGGCAAGCCGCGATTCGCAGAGACCATGCGCGCGGCAAGCTTCGCCGTACCGACCCGGACAAGGCGCTCGCGCTGTGGGAAGGCATGGTCCGAGGCCGTTGGTCCCTGGTCGACTGGTTCGACACCGACGGGCGGCGATACATCCTCGCCAAAGCCAACCCTCCCCACCTCGGCGACCCCCGCGGCCTCACCGAGCGGGAGCATCAAGTCGCCACCTTCGCGGCACTCGGCGAGAGTCACAAGATCATCGCCTATCGGCTCGGCATTGCGAGCTCGCGCGTTTGTACGCTGCTTCACTCGGCCATGCGCAAGCTCGGCGTACGCACCCAAGCCCAGCTCGTGATGAGGATGCGCGCTCCGAAGATTTCGCCGTCCGACCTCGACAGGGGCTAGTGTTGCCCGCGACAACAGGATAGGCTCGGCCAACGCCTGATGTCCCGTTCGGCAATGACAGACCCCTGGCCGCGGATGCGGGAGTTGGTGGCCGCGGTCGTCACCGGGCTGCACCGCGGACGATTCATCGAGGACACGCTCGAGGCTCTGTGCGTCCAGCTCGGCGCCGCTTCCGCCTGGAGCACGCTCGAAACCAAGGGCGGGGGTCCTCTGCACCGCTCCCGGACGGCGAGCTTTCGCGGCGTCGCACCGGCCGTGCTCGCCATGCACGTCACCGACGTCCTCGACCAAGTGCAGACCAAGCTCAGAACCGTCGCTGGACCCGTTCCTTATGCGCCAGAGGGCTCTTTCATTGCGGTGCCGCTCTGGTCCCAGCCGTCGCCGTCCTCGAAAGGCCGTAGCCTCGTGGGGGCGCTCTACCTCGAGTTCGCCAAGGACCAGGGCACGCACCAGCCCGTGGTGGATTTCGCCGAAACGGTGGGCGCGCTTCTCGGGGGCATGATCGCCCAGCAGGCGCTCATCGAAGACACGCGCGAAGATCTCCGCGCCGAGCGAGCCCGCGACCACAACGAGCACTATCTGACGCTCGAGGATCTGCTGGCTCCTGAGAGCATGGCTGCCATTCGTCAAGAGCTCCGCGCCGCGATCAAAGGCAAAGCGTCGATCATGATCCTCGGCGAATCGGGCACCGGGAAGACGCAGCTCGCCACCGCGTTTGCTCGTGCGAGCAAGCAGGAGCCGATCGTCCGTGCGACCCTCGGCATGGCCGATGACTTGAACACGATTACGTCCGAGCTGTTCGGCCACGAGCGTGGGTCGTTTTCCGGCGCCGTCTCGAAGCGAAAAGGCCTCGTCGAGTACGCGAACGGCGGCACGCTGATCCTCGACGAAGTGCTGAACCTCCCTCCGCATGCGCAGCAGCTCTTGCTCGACTTCACGCAGTTCGGCTCCTACCGGCCGCTCGGCTATCAGGGCCGCGAGCCCAAAACCGCCAGCATTCGCATCATCTCGGTCACCAATGGAGACATGCAAAAGGCGATTGCCGACCGCCGCTTCCGGCAAGATCTCTATTACAGGCTCGCGACGGTGCCCATCGTCTTACCCCCGTTGCGCGAGCGCCGCTGGGACATTCCCAACATCGCCGTTCGTTACCTGAATCGGACGGATGCCGAGGCCGATTGGGAGCTGGACGGGGGCGCGATGGAAGCGCTCCTTTCGCCTCGACTGGGCTGGCCGGGCAACATTCGCGAGCTCGAAGCCGTGATGGAGCGCGCACGGAACCGTGCCACGGCGGAAGGCACCAGCGAGCACGTGCTCGAGGCACGCCACCTCGACCTCGGGGGCGATGCCATCTTGGGAGACTCGCAGCCGCCTTCGGTTCGCCCAAGCCCTGCCACCAATTCGGGTGAAGGGGGAATCGAGGGGCGATGGCAGGCACTCAACGCCCAGCGAACCGACCTCGACGCGATGGAAAAGGCGATCATCGAGGATGCGCTCCATGCGTGCCGCGGCATCGTGGCCCGGACGGCGCGGATGCTCGACGTGCCCCGAACCGGCCTGATCAGCAGGATGGCGACGCTCGAGATCGAGCCGGAGAAGTTCAAGAAACGACGGGCGTGATGCGCGTATCGTTGGCGGGGCCGCCATGGCGCTTCCGCTTGCGCCGAGCGCTGCGGCATCGTCCGAAGGCGAGCACGCCGAGCGTCCAGAGGGTGGCGGCAGCGACGAATGCAGCGGCGTAGAAGAACAGCACGGGCTCCTGCGTGAAGAAGGTCTGCGTGGTGTCCTGGAGAAGGGTCTCCGAGACGGCGAGGCTGGGGAGATTGGGTTGCATGGAGTGCCGTTGGTGCAGGTTCCATGCCGGCCTCGGGCGCCAGTCGAAAAGGGCCGAGGTTTCCGCGTAGAGACCCCGGACGTGTCACGCACCGACCGACGAATTGACGGCCGGCGTCGCGAAATTGACGACGATCGTCAGCAGCAACGCGGCCACCAAACGAGCCGAATCGCGCAAAAGACGGCGATTTCGGGCTTGGCATACGCGCTGCACTTGGGTGCGCTCATGCACAAGACGACCGCATTCGCATTTTCTCCCATCGCTGCTTGGTTCCTGGTCGCTCTCGGAGCGTTGAGCGGCTGTGGCGACGCCGGCATGCTGTCCCGCGCGGGCTCTTCCTCCGACGCGGTTTCGGGCTTTGGCTCTGATCTCGACCCGGCCAATGTAGCCATCCGGTATGACTCTTCGCGATGCGACGAAAGCGATACGGGATGTCCGAAAACCCTCGTGCCCAACGTCGAAGTGTTCGTCGATGGCAAGAGCATCTTGATCGACTTCTCGAACGTCGACGGCCCAGGTGTCTTCGACGAGGGTACCTTCGAGGGCTTCGTCATCGAGGTGGTGCGCAGCGCCGACTCCCCCATCTTCCATGCGTCCATCGACCGCGAAGCCACGACGCTGGACGTCGATGAAGCGCGCCTGGCCTACGACGAGACCGGCCTCGAGATCAACCTTGCGGGTGCATCGTACGACTCGAACGGGTTCATCAAGGTCGATTTGTTGGTTGGCCCACTGAACATTCTTCGAAACGGACGCTAACCGTCCTCCACCACGTCTCGATCGGAAGGAAGGCCCTTGTTTAATCTCGCAATTCGCTCGTACGATGCCGCGGGACGTCCGCTTTCGCCCGGACGTTCTTGCTCCCCCCATGGCAAAGCTAGACTTCGACGCGGCCTCCGGTGAACCGCTCAACAGAGAATTCGGACCGTACCGGCTGGTCCGGCGCCTCGGTGTGGGCGGGATGGCCGAAACCTTCGAAGCGATTCGCCAAGGACCGAGCGGCTTTGCGCAAAGGGTGTGCCTCAAGCTCGTGCTGCCCTTCTTCCGCGACGACGAGGAGTTCGTGAGGCTCTTCGAACGAGAGGCGCGCTTGGCCGCCAAGCTTCGGCACAGCAACATCGTCGGGGTCATCGATTTCGGCGAAATCGGCGGCCGAGCGTACATGGCGCTCGAGCTCGTCGATGGGGTGGATTTGCAGGTCTTGCTCGATGCGCAGAGCGGCAAACGGCTCAGCCCGGAGCAAGTCGCGCTGTTGGGACACGATCTCGCGGCGGCGCTCGAGCACGCGCATCACCCGCCGCGCGAAAGCGACTTCGACGGATCGCGCGTCAGTGCGATCGTCCATCGGGACATTTCTCCCTCGAATGTTCTGATCAGCCGTCACGGAGAAATCCTTCTCACCGATTTCGGCGTCGCCAAGGCGGTCACCGGAAGCTCGCGCAAGCAAAGCGCCATCAAAGGAAAGATTCCATACATGTCGCCGGAGCAACTTCGGGCGGAGTCGATCGACGGACGCGCGGATTTGTTCGGCGTCGGCGTGGTGTTGTTCGAAGCGCTGGCGGGCCAGCGTCCTTTCGAAGGCGCCCACGATCCGGCCACCATCATGCAGATCCTGCAAGGCGACCATCCACCCCTGTGCTCCCTCGCGCCCGGCGCGCCACCGGGATTGTGCGAGGTCATCGAATGCTTGATCGAGCCCGACCGCGATGCACGGCCCGAAAGCGCGGCAGCGTTGATCGATCTGCTGGACCCTTTCGTGCCGACCCCGCGCATTCGAAGGCAGCTCGGAGCGATGGTGGCCGAGCTGCGACCGGAACGGGAAGCACCGATCAGCGGATACCCCGCGGAGGGCTGGGGCGACGAGGCAACCGAGCTTCGTGACGATGCGGAAGAAGCAGAACGAAAGAAGCGCACCAGCGGCATCGTCGGTGCGGGCGAGAGCCAGTCTCACATCGACGCCCAAGAGGCACTGGTGGGGCCACACGCCGAGTCGAGCCCTGAAAAACCGGGCTCTACGCGTCGTTCACGCGGATTGCTGATCGGAGCGTCGCTTGCCGTCTTGCTCATGCTCGGTGGCGGGACCGCATGGTGGTCGAGTCGAAGTGCGGAGTCGAAGAGCTCTCAGACAGCCCCAGTTGAAAACGAGCTCCTCGCCGCGGCGGACGAGCAAGAGCTGACGAAGCCGAGCTCCGCGCAGCGCACCGCCGAAAACCCTGCGGCCGCCGAGAAGACTGCAGTCGGTACCGATGCAGACCCCGAGCGCGAACAAGAATTAAAAAGCGGCGCTGACCCGCAAGGCCTAGCAAACGAGAATCCTGCGAACGCAAACGCTGCTGACGACGAAAGCGCGAAGCGCGAAGCCACGGCACCGCCAACGGCACCGCAGAAACGTTCAGGAGCCGTGGTGCCGCCAGCGGACCTCAGTGTGTTCGTGTTTCCTTGGGGCAACGTGTGGATCAACGGAAAATCACGGGGCTCGGCGCCCTTGAAGGCCGCATCCCTGAAGCCCGGACGCTATCGGATCAGCGTCGGACAAGGCAGCCCGAGCAAGTCGCAATCCGTTCGCTTGCGTCCCGGCGAGAGCAAGACGCTGCACTTCGATCTCACGAAATGAGCGCGATCGACGCGCTGCGGCACCGGCTCGCGGCGAATCGACGGGAGCGCGCCGTGACCACGATCAGAGTTTTTACGTATAGACGGCTCTGACCGCCGACGGGTAGGTTCGGCTCCTCGCCTGACAAGACGAAAGCCCGTTTCCAACGAAAAGAAAGGAGTCCCCGATGACTCGTGGTGGTGCACTTAGGGGAGCATTGATTCTTTTGTTGTCACTTTCCGTGGCCGCGTGCTCGAGCGTGGACGAGGAAGGAGACGGTGGTTCCGGAGGAAGCGGAGGAACCGCGGGGA
>CAZBWQ010000132.1:0-7673 GCA_964495565.1 uncultured Sandaracinaceae bacterium
GACGCCGACATGTGGAACGGCCCGCGTGCGACGAGCCCCCAGTACGGCTACCCGCCCTTCGACGGCATCACCGGCGGCAGCACCCGGCTTCCGCCCGTCGAACAATCGCCCAACGTGCTCTACTCGAGCGATCCCTTCACGGCCTGGAACCTCGGCGACCTCGCCGCCAAATCGATGACCGTGATGGGAAGCACCAAGAACATGGGCAACGACGCCCGAACTTGGGACAAGGGCGTTTGCCTGCGTGGGAGCTCCTGGTCCGGATACTGGGGCGATGGGCGCGACGCGTTCATCGGCTTCTCCCTGAGCGCGGCGAGCGACATGTTCATCAGCGGCCAAGGCAGCGCCTACCACACGACCAACGTGGCGCTGTTCGATGGAGCGCTCGCCTACGTCGATTGCAACGGCGGTCCGGGCGGCGGCGACTACTGGGGCCGGCTCACCCGAACGCTAGGCGCCGGAAGCTGGTACGCGGTCTCCGACGGTGCAGTCAGCACCAATTCCTCGGTTTCCGAGCGGCGCGGCAACTTCCAGTTGCGCTTTCACAATCTCACCGCCGATCCGGGGGGCTATCCTGAGTGGGAGACCGCCACGCTCCCAGTTCCATGGGCGACCGTCGAAGCCGAGCTCCTCGCTCGCAACGTGAACTTCGTCAGCGTGGTCAGCCCGAATTCCGGCGGTAGCTACCGCGCGATCCCGGACGTCATGGAGCTCGCCTATGCGACGGGGTCGGTCGACCAGGATGGCAATCCCTACATGCAGACGATCGCCGGCGACGGCTCGGGTCTTTCGACGGCCCTGCTCGACGCGGTGCGCGCGCTCGTCGGCAACACCCGCCGGGACGTCTCGCTCGTGCCGGAGGACAACGCGGCTACCGGTGCGGTCGACGAGAGCCTGTTCGTGAAGAACGTCACCGCTTCGGCGTGTCCGACCACGGGGATCAACAACTGCCTCGGTGGCACTGAGACGCCGATATGCAACGACTGCCTGCAAGGTGCCGAGGTGAAATTCAAGTTCCGGCTCGGCAACACCACGGTCACCCAGACCGCGACGCCCCAGGTCTTCGATTTCGACATGGTGGGCTACGCCGGGGCCGCAGAAATCGGGCGCATTCCGGTCCGGGTCATGGTGCCCGAGTGGGGAAGCTCGTATGGCTCCGGCTACTACCAAAACACCTACGATTCCGACGTGGTCTGCGAAATGCCGCCCGAGCGGCCCGACTGGGGCAATCTGACGTGGATCGGCTCGACACCGTCCGACAGCACGGTGGAATTCGAGATCTACAGCGCGAACACCCTCGAAGAGCTCGACTCGGTGATTCCCGTCACGATCACCTATCCGACCGACACGACCGCACAAGTCTACGACGTCGGGCAAGAGCTGATCGCCGCGGGCCAGGAGAACTGGATGCCCTACCTACGGGTGCGCGCCAAGCTCAATTCGTCGAGCGACAGCTTGAATACGCCGACGTTCGAAGGTTGGTCGATGGAGTTCCACTGCGTGCCGTTCGACTGAACGCGCTCAGCGGCCACCCTGGATCAGGGTCAGCGTCGGTTTCGGCGCGTAGCCGGCCACGTAGCCGCTTTCCTCGGCGACGTACACCCAGCCCCGTTCGTCGACGCGCATCAGGTCCGGCACCAAGTCGCAAGGCAGGCTTGCCGAAAGCTTTTGGCCATCCGCGGGCCGGACGACGTGCACCGAAGACGCGGGCACGAAGAGCGCGCCCCCACGAAGGACCGGCTCGAGCCGACGCGGGATCTCGTCAGCAAGCGCGTCGGCCAGATTGGTCGCCCATCGCAAGCGGCCGGAGCCGACGTCGAGCGCGCTGAGCTGACCGAAGGGGGCGTTGACCACCCAGGTTTCGTCGATCGCCAGCCCGGCGCCGCCGATCGCGAGGCCCGGGTCTCGGGTCTGCCATCGCGGCGCGCCGGTTTGCAGGCAATGGGCCGAAAGCACGGCTTCTTCGCCCGCGGTCGAGACGAGGACCGTCTGCGCGGCCGCACAGGGATCGGACGTCGGCGGACCGGGGAGCTCGTGCTGCCAGCGCGGCTGACCGCTGTAGAGGTCGACCGCGAACAGAGCG
Source organism: uncultured Sandaracinaceae bacterium (assembly GCA_964495565.1). Lineage (GTDB taxonomy): Bacteria > Myxococcota_A > Polyangia > Polyangiales > Houyiibacteriaceae > SG8-38. The sequence continues at coordinate 2,084 of CAZBWQ010000132.1, forward strand.
CCTTCGCGCCGGCCCCGTACGGCCGCCGCCACGACGGTTTCGTGCTCCACCAGCGGCTTGAACTGAAAGCAGCCCCGCTCCGCGAAGCGCCACACGTCCTCGCCGGTTGCGACGTCGAGCGCGTGGATCGCTTCCTCCCCGCAGGTCACCAGAAGAACGCGGCCCACCTTGGTCAAGCGAAACTCTCCGCCGCTTCTCGAGGTGAAGCGCCACCGCGGCTCCCCGGTGCGCACGTCGATCGCCACCAGCCGGTGGCTTCCCTCGGTGAGCACGGCCACGGGCGGGATGTTGCCGCCGCCCGCCATCAAGCCGACGGGCGGCCCTCCAATCCGAGGCGTGATGTGCGTGGTGCAGTAGGGCTCCCCGTCGTCGACGCTGCAGAGCTCGACGTCACCCTCCGCCGAAAGCCGAATCAACGAGGCGCCTGCCATCAGGGTGGCGGCGGACTGACCCGGCCGCGCCCACAGCACCTTGCCATCATCGCGCGACACCGCGACGACGTGCGTCTGGGTGGCGATGACGAGCCGGTCTCCGCACATGAACACCGAGTTTGCATCGAGCCCTTCGAGGCAAATGCGCCAGCGCTCCTCGAAAAGCAACGAGGGTAGAGCTGCGCCGTTCGACACCTTGCCCAGCTCGGCTTGGTTGTGCATGCGCAGCCGATCGGGGTCGAGGTTCACGAAGCTGTCGGCGCTTCGCCGCGCCCGGATCTCGCGTCGAAGCGCGCGGACTTCCTGGCGCAACGCCCGCACACGCAAATTGCGGCTTTGGCCGCGATCGGCGGAGGCCAGGCTGCGGAGCAGATCGCTTGCCAGCTTGAGGACCGGAAGCGCCGCCTCGGCGATCGTGAGCGACGTCGCCGTGAGATCTCCCTGGCCCTCGGAGGAGAGCTCCACGCTCACCAGTTGATGCGACGACTTGCGCATGGCGACGTGAAAACCGCCCGCGCGAAGCCGCACGTGCGTCGGGCGCGCACCTTCCCACGCCTCGATCAGCGTGCGCACCGCGACCACCATCCGGTGCGCCGCCAACATGATCGGGCCCCGGGCCAAGGAGAGCTTGCGGCCGCGGACGTAGGCCCACAGGTGACCCTCGAACAGCAACGCGTGCACGTCGGCGCGGGAGGAGCGGCCCTGCGGCGACGACGAGCAAGGATGAAACGACGCTTCGTATCCGAACGCGAGCGGAACGTGATCTCCGGGCGAGTCGAGCTCGCCCCCTCGCTGGACGATCGGCGCCGCGAGCCCCTCCGGGTCGGGCGCGACCTTCGTGCACATGGCACGTTCGGCGACGCGTACCGCGATCTGCCGCGCCGTCGGGTCGAGCTCTTGCGTGGCTGCCTCGAGCATGGATTGCGCGCAGGTATCGAGCAGAAGGCGAAGCGGAACCGCGCGATCGAGCTGATACGCCACCGGGGAGCTCGCCGTCCCGTAGCAGCTGACCAAGATCGAATCCCCGCGACGAACGAGCGCGTACTCGATCGCCGCCGAGGCCAGCGGCAAGAGGGCCTTGCGCCTCGAGCCGATCGCGAGCGCGACCACGGCGGCCGTGAGATCGGCCAAGGCCGGGACCTCCACGTCGAGGCCGGCTCCGAGAAGGAGCCTCGAAACCGCGGAATTCGTGCGTTTTTGGGCGTATGAAACCGATTCGTCCAAGTGGGCGACCATGGTGCTTTACCGAGGCGTGTCGGGAACGAAAATGGTACTTGGTGCTCTTCACACGGATCCAAAAAAGCGCGCATCGGCGCTTATGTTGACAGCGCGGGACGACGATGGGGCAAGAGACGAAGCAATGGGTCGCGGTCACGGTGCTCGTGTTTCGTAGCGGACAGGTGTTGACGATGCGGCGCGCGGCCACCCAGGATGCGGCACCGGGCTTGTGGGAAGGCGTCTCGGGGCGAGTCCGAGCCGGGGAGGATCCGCTCCTTGCCGCCCGTCGCGAGGTTGGCGAGGAGACGGGGCTTCAGGTGAGCGTGGAGCCGCGGCCCGTGACCGCGTATTCGGCGACCCGGCGAGGCGAGCCGATGACCGTCGTCGTATTTGCCGCCGACCACCAAGAAGGCGAGGTCGTCATGTCGGACGAGCACGACGACTTTCGATGGTGCGGGGTCGACGAGCTCAGCGCGCTCGGGGTTCCAGGTCCGTTGGTGCAGGCGGCACGTCTTGCATCGACTGCGCGCTCGGGCCGACGCCCATGAGCGCGTCGAGGGCCGCGAGGAAGCTTCCGGCGCCGTGGTGGGTGTCCAAGTAGCGAAACGCCCGGGTACGCAGACGCTCGGCCTGCCGCGGATCGTCGAGGATCCCGCGGGCGCCCTCGGCGAGGGCCAGCGGGTCGTCGTCCCCGGTGACGAGACACGCGCTTTCGACCGGCAACCCGGCGGTGGCCCTCCGCATCGCGACCACGGGAAGGCCTCGGGAAAAGGCGTCGAGCATCTTGATGGGGAGGCCACCCTCGATCCGCCGCGGAATCCACGCCAGATCGGCCGCAGCGTGGACCGCCGCACGTGCGGCTTCGCCGTCGAGCCGCCGCACGTGCACCGCGTCCTCGAGCGCAAACCGATCGGCGGCGCGCCGAACCGGGCTTGGGTCGGATTCGGTGGCGAAAAGAAGGGAGGCGCGCCGGTGGGTCTGCCTAAGCGCGACCAGTGCGGCGAGCAGGGACTCCCAGCCCTGGTACCGATCGAGGTTCCCCGCGTAGAGACAAATCGGCGACTCGGCCGGCAGGCGCAGTGCCTCACGAGCCCGTGCGCGGGCAATGCGCGACGCCATGCCGGCGTCCGTCCGGGGCCAAGGCACCGGCACGTACAGGGCGCGTGGGGCGACCAGCTTCGTGAGCGCCGGTGCGACGGCGGCGACCCCTTGGGCCCGCCTACAGACCCACGCTTCGCTCCTTGCGGCGGCGGCCTCGACGAGCGGCCGGGGCAAGGGACGAAGATAGACCGGAAGCTCGCGGCTCAGCGACGTATGGGCCAGGTAGTAGACGGGCTTCAGCCCGGCGGCCAAGGTCGCGATGGCGGCTTCGATGTGATGGGCGACGATGGCGTCCGGTTGCAGGCGGCGCACCAGCCGCCGCGTCTCGAAGATGCATCGCGCATCGAGCGCGACCTTTCCGATCGAAGGGCCCGACCGAAGCGACCGAACCTTGGGGAAGTCGCCGATGCGATGAATCTCGTAGGGCGCGTCCGGCACGTACGCGCCGTGGGCGTAGGCAAGCAAGCACACGGATCGTCCGCTCTTCGCCGAGGCGCGCAGCATGGCATCGATGGCTGCTTGCGTGCCTTGGAAGGTGGGAAAGGGAAGGCAGGCGACGTGCAGGATCATTCGATGTAACCAAGCGCGCGGAGCCTCGATTCGACGACGCTCGCATTTCCGTGGTGGGGGCTCTTGCCTCGACTCGGCTCCGGAAGCGAAGCGGCCTGGCTGTCACCGACGTCTCGGAGGGCCTCCCAGGAGACGCGGCCTTTGAACGTCGGCGGCACCGCGAGCCCGAGCCGGCACAACAAATTCGCGGGCACGTCGGCGATGTGCGCGTCGATCTCGCCGGCGGCGAGGATGCGCGGGCCGGCCATGGCCATGAAGCCGTGCGATCGGTGGCTGCCTGGCAGGCTTCGTCCCTTTTTTCCGATCTTTTCGTGCTCCTCGAGCCGTCGGAAGCTTCCGCCTCCTGGGGCCTGGCCGCTCGGCATGAGGTTGTACGAGTAGCCGTCGTCGAGATGGAGGTCGAGCAGCAAATCCGGGGCCCGATCGACCCAAGGCCCCTCGAAGAGCGCCTCGCGCGGGATGATGTCGCGGAACACCGCCCGACCGGTCCAAGGGTCCCGCACGTCGAGGAGCGCCGAGCGGACTCGACGCATCACCTCGGCCCGTTGCGTCGGCAGCACGACGCCTCGCGGCTCCCGCCCGGCGATGTTCAGATGCACCCCGGGGAAGTAGTTGAGCTCGTCGCTGAAGGCGATGGTGTGCCGCATGTCGATCGCGCCGAAGCGGACGTTCGATTCGAGCCGGCTTGGAAGCCACGCATTGCCGAGCCGAAACAATCGCTCGCGAATTTTTGGGGGAAAGCGGCGGAGCGCCAGCTCTTTGAGGCCGGCGCCCGCACGTCCCGCGCCAGGACGAAAACGAAGCAGGCCATGCGCTTCCAACAAACGGTTCAGGTAGAGCACCTTGTCGGACGACCCTCCGGAGCCATGGTCGCTCAAGACGGTCACCTCGGTCGACGCGCCCCCCGCGTCGTCGAGCAGCGCGCCGACGGCCCGGTCGAGCGCCTGATACACTCGGCCCAGTCCTGCGCCGAGATCGCCCGAGACCTGCGCGGGGCGTCGGGGCGAGCCCGGATCGTGATGCGCCCACAGATAGTGCGACGCCGTGTCGCTTTCCCCGTAGTAGAGCGCGAACACGTCCCAGTCTTGGCGTCCCAACAGCCAGCGCGCCCATTCGGTCTTTTGCTCTACACGGCGCTCGAGCGCTTGGGGAAGGCTCTCGATCCACCCCGGGCTGTCGGCGTGGAACTCGTTGACGTCGTCGAAGGTGGGCCGGCCGAACTGACGCAACGTTTCGTCGTACAACGAAGGCGGCCACATGAACGAACGGTCCGCCTCGAAGGCCACGGGAGCATCCCAACCGCTCACGAAGATCCCGTTTGCAAGCCGTTCGGGCGGCCAAGTGGCCGGAAAGCTGAGGCAAGCGCAGCGAAGACCGAGCGCGTCGAGCTGGGCGAATATCGTCGGTGCCTCCCGTGCGGTTCCGCCCGCGAACCGAACTTGGTAGCCTCGCCGCGTCGTGAAATCGAAAACCCCGTGACGGCCGGGGTCGAGGCCCGTCAAGAAGGTCGTCCAATTCGGCAGGGTCGCTGGAGGCTGCACCGACTCGAGCGCGGCATACGCGCCGCGCTGCATCAACGCATGGAGGTGGGGGAGCCGGTCGGCTCCGAGCTCTTTCACGACTCGAAGGTCGAGCCCGTCGAGCCCCAGCACCAATGCGCGCGCAGCCATCCGCGCAGCCTAGCCCGCTCCGCTCCCCCACACCACGATCGGGGCCCGCAGTGCCGGGTCTCGAAAAAACACGACACGGGGTTCTGCGGAACAGGACGGCTTGCAGATGTGGCCCGACAGGGCTGAGTGGCTCGGCTTAGCGAATCGCGATCCCCGACTCTCGGGCCGCGGACCACGGGCCTCGAATCTCGATCCCCGGCCCTGGTAGGAGGATCCAGATTCCAGGCGCGAGCATCGAGGTTGGAGGATCGAGGGCCGCGAGCCGAGCGCCGAGTGCCGAGGCCCGGGGGTTGTCGCTCGTCAGCGTGTCCAGTCGCGGCCTAGGATGTCGGGGGGCCGGGGGATTCCGAAGGCGCCGAGGATGGTCGGGGTGACGTCGTAGATCTGCGCGCCTTCGATGCGTCCGCGTGCGGGGAGGTCTGGGCCGGCCATCGCGAAGATGCCGTCCCAATCGTGGTTGCAGCTGTCCGGGCCGGTGTCGTTTTCCACGACGACGCGTCGGCCGTGCCCGACCGAGCCGATCGCGCGCAGGGCGAGATCGTCGATGTAGACCATCAAGTCCGGCGGAAAGCCCCGCGCTTGCCGATACGCGCTCTCGGG
>CAZBWQ010000133.1:0-7476 GCA_964495565.1 uncultured Sandaracinaceae bacterium
AAGCGCGACGGCACCGAGCGCGATGACCGCCATCGCGCCGGCCCAGGCGATCACCGGCGCCCAACGGGGAGCGCCCTCTCGGGGTGCCTCGCGAGCCTCTGTGAGAAGCCGTCGACGGACCGCCGCGCGCCGCCGGCCGTCCCGCAAAGACTCGTCTTGGATCCGCGCCACCTCGGCGCCGAGCTTTTCGAGGCGCTCGCTCATGGCTGCCCTCCCCAGCGCGGCGTCTCGAGCAATTGCTCGTGGAGGGCTTGGTCCGTGCGTTGCACGCGGTCCATGAATGCGCGGTCCGCGGCCTTCAGCCATCGCTTGAACGTCGCGAGCGACACCCCACTCGCATCCGCCGCTTCCGGCAGCGTCATGCCCTCGATATAGCGAAGGGTAAACGCGATCCGATGGTTGGGGCGAAGCCTCTCCAGCACGGCGAAGACCCGCTGCAGCAGATCGAGCGCCTCGGGCGGTGTCGAGGGTGAAGGAGGCATCGGAAGCTCTTGCTCCGACATGAAGGACAGCCAACTCTGCCTCCGACGACGCCTGAGCCTTCCGCGGGCGATGAACACGGTCATGCGCGTGAGCCAAGCCTTGAGACGGGCTGGGTCTCGGAGCGTGTGGACGTTGCCCAGGGCCTCGGCAAAAACATCGTGAAGCAGGTCTTCCACCTCGGGATCCGGGCCGAGAACCCGCACGAGCAGCCGCTCGACATAGCGCCCGTACGCATCGAAAAACCAGGCGCGCGCCTCGGGCTCTCCCAAGATGAGCGAATCGACGAGCGCTTCATGGTCAAAGACGGACTCCTCCGTTGCGGGCTGTTCCACCGAATTCTCGTCGAGCCAGCCCATGGTGTCTGAGACAGGCATCCGCCTGCCGTTTATAGGACCAGTGTCTAGAGGCTCAGTGTCCTGGACGGCTCGAGCCGGCTCATTTTTTTCATCGGCGCGGCCCGTCTCCTCGGGTAGGACTCTGAATAGACGAGCAGAGTGGAAAATTACGTGTTGCCACTGCGTGTGCCTCTCATTCACAGGTGCACGTTGGTCGGCCGGCCGGAATTCCAAAAACCGCCGGAAATCAGGGCATGTGCGCTTGGCACGGCTGATGCGTGCACAAACGGCTGCAAAGGCACGGGGCGCGATTGCGTGCCCGGTGCGATTGGAGCCAGTGACATGCAAGCAAACGACTTCTCCCAACTTCTCGAGCAGCTCGCGAAGTCGGAGCGTCATGCGCATCGATATCGGGAGCACGGCTCGGTCGCCGAGCTGACCTACGGCGAGCTCATCGCCGAAGCCGATCGCCTGGCCCGAGGCATGCACCGCCTCGGCGCGCGGCGGGGTGATCGCGTCGGCATCATTTTGCATCGTGCGCGGGACTTCATTCCGGCGTTCCTCGGATGCATGCGCGCCGGATTCGTGGCGGTGCCGTTGTATCCGCCGCTCACGCTCGGTCAGCTCGCGTCCTGGGCCGAGACCACCGGCCGCATGTTGGCCACCGCGCGGACAACTTTGGTGCTGGCCGACCCGCCTGTGGCGTACACCCTGCGCGCGCTTCCCGATCAGATTCCGTCACTGCGCGAGGTGGTGTCGATCGACGAGCTTCCGGACGGCGGGGAGCTGGTGCTTGGCGGTGCAAGCGAGGATCAGGTGGTGTTTTTGCAGTTCACCTCGGGGAGCACGTCGGCGCCTCGCGGGGTTCGCGTCACGCATGGAAGCCTTTGGGCCAATGCCCATGCGATCATGGTCGACGGGCTGGGCGCCACTTCGGACGACCGGGGTGTGAGCTGGCTTCCGCTCTACCACGACATGGGGTTGATCGGCTTCGTGATCTCGCCGCTCGTCACGCACACGCCGGTGACCTTCATTTCCACGCTCGACTTTCTGAAGCGCCCGGAGACCTGGGTGCGCACCTTGTCGGAAGACCGCGGCACGATCTCGTTTGCACCGAACTTCGGGTATGCCTTGACCGCGCGGCGCACCACGTCGACCGAGGGGCTGGATTTGTCGCAGGTGCGGGTGCTTGGGTGCGGGGCCGAGCCGATTCAGCCCGAGGCCATCGATGGTTTCTTCGATCGATTCCGCGAGGCGGGCTTGAAGCCGAGCGCGTTCCTCGCGTGCTACGGCATGGCGGAAACCACGTTGGCCGTGACCTTTGCCGGCATGCAGGACGAGCTCAAGGTGGATCATCTCGCGATCGAGCCCGAGCCGAGCGCCGAGGACGAGTCGGGCCTTCATCGCCTCGATCGCCGCGTTCCGGTGGTGTCCTGCGGGCGGCCCCTCCCCCGGCATCAAGTTTCGATTCTCGGAGCAAATGGCGAGAAGCTTCCCGAAGGGCAGGTCGGTGAAATCTTCGTCGAGGGCCCCAGCGTGACGGCGGGTTACTGGGACAACGAAGAAGCGACGAGCCGTGTCTTCGTCGACGGCGGGGTCAAGACGGGTGATCTCGGCTATCTGTCCGCAGGCGAGCTCTACGTGATGGGTCGTTTGAAGGACACGCTCATCGTTCGTGGTCGCAACTACGATCCGACGCCGATCGAGGTGGCCGCGGGGCGCGTGCGTGGCGTGCGCATGGGCAACGTGGCGGCGTTTGCGGTGCCAGGCGAGCTCACCGAGCGGATCGTGGTAGCGGCCGAGTATCGCGAGGGCGATCCAGAAACCATCGAAGCGGAGGTCGTGCGCGCGGTTCGGCGCGATGTCGGCCTGACCGTGTCGGAGGTCGTGCTGATCGAGCCCGGCTCGTTGCCGAAGACCACCAGCGGCAAGCTTCAACGCTCGCAGACGCGAGAGCAGTATCTCGATGGCACCCTCGGGCGCGTGCGTCGCCGGACCGACACGTCGGCGGTGGCCTGAGGTTGTGTCCGAGCGCCCGCCTGCGAGCGATCACCTGCCCTCGAATGATCAACGGTCGCCGGGCTCTGGCGTTGTGTCCGGCGGCTCATCGAGCGCGACCAGCACGTAGCTTCCCTTTTCGAGGGCCTTGAGCGCTTCGGGAAGGTCGACGCCGTTCCAGTGCACGACGGCGGCCGTGGGCAGGGCGGGACGTTCTATGTCTGCAAAGTCGAGGATGGGATCGAGCATGCTTGCTTGTCGGCCGGCTACGCGTGGCGTTGCGTGCCCGCGGGCCGTCGCGCGGGCTCATTCCGAAAGCGAGCCCACGTGGGGATCGCCGACCGGCGCGAGGGTGTCGCCTCCTTCGGAGGTGCAGAGGATGGCCGCTTGGTTGTACATGCTCACGCGGGCTCGGGCGACGTTCGGCATGCAGCGGAAGATGTCGGCGCTCGACGTGGCAGCCTGATGAAGGCACATGGCAAAGCCGCAGGCGTTGAGCGGAGAGGTGGCATTCTTGTCTTGATCCCAGAGGTTCAGGTCGTGGAGCTTGCAGCAGAAGTCGACCGGGTCGAGGATCGGCGCCGTCCAGAAGCTGTCGCCGGCATCCTCGTCGAGAACCGGCCTTCCCCCGCCGCAAAACCAACCGTAGGCGAGCGGCAATCGCCAGCTCGTCAAGCACTTGGCGGCTCCGCGATACGTGCCTGCCGCTTCGCATGCAGCGAATTGGCTTTGGTACTGACCGACGGTGACCTCGTATGGCCGGGCCTTGTCGGGGCAATACGGCTCGGAGGGACAGACGGGGTAATCGATGCTTCCATCGAGGTACGGCACCCCTTGATCGATCAGCACCGCGTCGTCCCAGCGATGGTTGCTGCTGAGGGTGTCGCTCGGTCCGCATCGGGGCGAGCTCTGCGCGTTGACACGGAAGCCCAAGAAGATGGCGTCCGCGCCGTCTCTCACCTCGAGCAGCGTGAGCTCGACGGCAGTGACCGTGCCGCCGCCCACCGTCTCGCTGAAATCGAGGGTCAGGGGCGGGAGCGGGATCGCGCCCAGGCTGTCGTTCAAGAGCATGCGGGTCGCACCGCGGATCAGATTCTCGGCATAGTCCTCGACAGCGGTAGCCTGCTCGGGGTCGGTGATCGGCTCGCCGTTCACCGAAGTGGAGTCGATCTGCACGTACGACTCGCTCTGCCCGAGCTCGGGGCTCAGCTCGAGCTGGCCGGTGGCTGCACTGTAGTGGAACGTGCCCACGACGTACTGGCTCACGAACGCATCGACCGACAGCTCGCCGGTGACACCGGACACGAGACCTTCGGGCAAGCTCACCTCGAGCGTGATCTCGAGCTCGCCGAGGCCGAGTGTGCTCAGATCATCCGTGGGGCCGGGCATCAGGACCGGAGGAAGCCCGGCGCGCGTTCGCATGGTGACGCCTCCGAGACCGAAGAGGTCGTCGAGATCCAAGTAACCGCCGTACCACAGCGCCCACAAGCCTTGGTTGACCAGGTTGTCGTTCAGCGCATAGGTCAGCGGCTCGCTTGCGTCCGAAAAGACGGCCGGGCCGATCGGCCGAGCCAAAGAGCCTTCGTCTGCGCCGGGCGGTGCGGCGGTGGATGGGTAGATTTGCGCGAACGCGCTTTGGGTGAGCGCGCTTGGGTCGATCGCTTGGCCGTCGATGCCGCTCACCGCATGGAGCTCGTAGCCGTAGGCCTCACCCGACAAGGAAACCGTGCCCGCCAGCAACTGGTTGAGCACTGGATCGACGATGGCAGGAAGCGCTGCCTCCATCTCGGTTTCGATGGCATCACGGATCGTCGACTCGAACAAGCTCAGCAACGAGCTCAGAAGCGAGTCGATGGCCGTGACCCCCGTCGCGGTGACGGCCAAGTTGGATATCGATACGGTCGGCGCTTGGGTTTGCATGCGGACGGTGCCGTTTTGCACCGAAGAAAGCGTGTCGACGGTGGCGGTCATGTCGAGCGTCACGAAGGCGGCATAGCGGGCTTCGGTGTAGCCGCAGGTGAGCGGATTGTAGACGCGGGCGGTGATGTCGATCGGCATTTGCACGCTGCCGAAAGCCAGGCGATGGCGGAGCCCGTCGGTGATCAGATCGACGGAGGTGACGTTCGGGTCGGCCACCGAGATGCCGGTGTTCCCGATCGTGATTCGGGTGAGCCAGCTGCAAGCGACGCCGTCCTGTTGGTAGACGAGTGAGCCGGCCGTGGATTGCCGCAATGCGGGGTTGAGGTTCCGCTCGAGGTAGCGCTCCATCAAGGTGGCGAGGTCGTCGAGGTCGTTGCGATCGCCGTCGTCGATCACGGGCTGTGCCATGCGGAGGCTCTGGCCGTTCGGCACGCGGGCAGGAGCGTGGTCCGTGGTGGCGGGTGGTAGGTATTGCTCGCTTCGAAGGTAGCTCTGGGCGTGGCGCTTGGTGTTGCCGCAGGCGTCGGTCGCCGCGATGCGCACCGTGTTGAGACCCCATCGGCCGGGCGGGGTGGCATCGATCACCAGCTCCTGCCGGTCGGCCGCGTCGAGCTGCTCTTCTCCGTCGAGCATCACGCTTTGAAGCATGCTCACGGCGTCGCGGACTTGGGCTTGCACCGCGACGTCGGCGTCGGTCGTGATCATCGCCGCGCGGGCCGGAGCGGTCACGGTGATCGCGGGCGGCGTTTGATCACTGAGCAGCTCGAAGCTGGCGGGCGCGAGCTCGGCCCCCTCTTCGAGGTCGCCGGCATAACGGACCTCGAAACGAAGTGCGCCCTCGTCGCGAATGACCCAGCCACCCTCCCCGTCCGGTTCGAAGGCGGTTTGGGCGTCGCCGGTGAGCTCGATGCTCGGATCGGTGAGGAGCTGGCCGTCGCGATCGTAGACGGCGATCTCGAGTGGCAGGGGCTGACCCGGTCGAAAGCAGGGGCCGCCATGGGCGGGCGTACCGAGGCTCACCGTCCAGGTTTGCGCCGGACCTCCATCGGGCCCTGGCGTCTCGCTCTCGTCTCCGCTGCCGCCACAACCAAGGAGCGCGAACGCGATCCATGCCGCGAGGAGCGTATGCCGGAACGAGGAGATCGGTCGAGCGTATCAAAGTGTGACCGCTTGGTATATGCTCGTCCTCCGTACTAGGTCTTCACCGACTGACTCGGGTACGACATCTCCAATACGAGGCAGCCTTCGTCGGTGCGAAATGGACCGTGGGCTTCGCCTGGCGGACGGCTTGCGTAATCGCCTTTGTGTAGCCAGCGATCGAAGGCGGCGTCGTAGAGGCTTCCTTCGACGATGAACACCTCTTCCGGATAGTCGTGCGATTTGCTGCCAAAGGCGCTGGTGTCGGTGCCCGGTGCAAAGCGGGTGAGGCGCGTGTAGTCGCCGGTGATTTCGTCGATGGCGAGGGTGAGCTCCTCGGCCATGCCTTCGAGGCCTTCGATCGGTTGCCAGTCGCCGCGATGCGCGTCCGAGAGTGGGTTGAAATAGGTGCGCGTGGTCTTGGGCATGAGGAGGTGATGGTACCGTGGCGAGATCTGATGAGACAACGGCGGACGGCGCTGTCGTGCCCGCTTCGCTTGTTCAGCTTGCAAGATTTCGATGGAGTGAAAGCTCGCTCACCGTTTTTGGGTCGGCGATGCTCGGCTTGGTATCCTTGCAGGTGGGAGCGATGGGAGACATGGGGCGACGAAAACGGACCAAGTGGGTGCAGCTCGTCGCAGCGTGCGCGCTGCTGCTGATGCTCGCGCCTTTTGCGCAACAAACGGACCGGGGTGCATGGCTCTCGACGCTTCAGGTGTCGGCCGCCTCGGCGAAGGCTCCGGCCGCACCGGTGCGTGAAGACGCGCTCGTGCGAGAAGACGCGTCGACGCCAAGCGCCGAGCAGAACGCCGACCGCGCTTCATTAAGTGGTTCCGTAAGCGTCGAGCTCGCGGCGAAGCGATAGCGCGCCTCGCAGGTCGAACGCCTGCGCCGAATCGCGCCTACCCGGCTTGCGCGCGACTCAAACGGCCGCGTCGACGCGGAAGCCGGATTGGTCGGGCTTGAGCTCGATCCAGGTGGCTTTGGCCAAGGCGCAGGGCTGGCCGTTTTCGTCGAACACCGCGGAGCCGGACCAGCGCTTTCGGCCCTCGCCGCCGATCTTCCAACCGACGACGACGTAGCGCTGACCGACGTTGACCTCATGAAGGAGCTGGGCATGCAAGCGGCCGAGAACCGCCGGCGCGGGGTAGTGGGGGAAGTAACTCGTGCAGTCGAGGGCGGCCCAGAGGATTTCGTCGCGGATGCGATCGCCTTCGTGAGGCATCGAGGCGTCTGGCGTCCAGGGCGTCGCGACGATCGAGTCTTCCCCAAGCGCGCCTGGATAGAGGCGCATGCCATCGTCGAGAGGTCGCCCTGGCCCGCACACGAAGCAGGTCGGGAAGAGGTGCGCGTCGAAGCCCACGTAGTGCCGGCTCGCCTCGGCCGCTTCGTCAAAAGAAGGCGGCTCGGGGAGCTCGAGGCTCAAGGGCTCGGAAGCGCCCTCCCCGATGACGACGTCGCCGTCGCGAAGAATCGCTTTGCCCTCCTCGGTGGTTTCGAGGCTGAGCTCGCGGTCGAGCGGCGGTGGCTTCCGAAGGGTGCAGACCGCGGGCCCATCGATCGCGTTGGCGATCAAGCCACAGACGTAGCCGCCGTTTCCCGA
>CAZBWQ010000134.1:0-7427 GCA_964495565.1 uncultured Sandaracinaceae bacterium
TCAGCGTGCTGCGAAACGGTCACCCCGTCTCGAGGCTCAACGAGCTCGAGTGCGTGGGGTCGGACGTGTACGCCAACGTCTGGCAACGCGACGAAATCCTCCGCATCGACGCTGAAACCGGTCGCGTCACGGCGGTCATCGACGCCAGCGGCCTGCTGTCGAGCCGTGATGCCGCGCGCGCCGACGTGCTCAATGGAATCGCGTACAACTCGGAAAGCGGCACGTTCTTGTTGACTGGAAAGCTTTGGCCTCGAGTGTTCGAGGTGGAGCTGGTGCCGCGCTAGAGGTCCGGCAGCTCCTCCTCCGGCTCCCATCGGGAGAGGCGCTCGCGCATGATCGCGATGGCCTCCGGATGCTCGTCGATCAGCACGAAGCCGCGATCCAATCGGGCGGCGGCTTCGCCCACCGTCCCGCTGCCGGCGAAGAAGTCGAGCACCACGTCGCCCGGCTCCGTGTGCACCTTGATGATGCGCTCGAGGACGCCGAGAGGCTTTTGGGTAGGGTACCCCGTCTTTTCCTTGCCGTGGGTCGGCACGATCGTGTGCCACCAGACGTCCGTGGGAGTCTTGCCACGCGCCGCCTTTTCTTTCCCCACCAAGCCGGGCGCCATGTAGGGAATTCGGTCCATCTCCTCGAACCGAAAGACGTAGTGGTCCGGGTCGAGCACGTACCAGAGGATCGTGTCGTGCTTGGTGGGCCACCAACGCTTGGGGCGTCCGCCGAAGTCGTAAGCCCAGATGATCTCGTTCCGGAACCGCTCGCGCCCGAGCAGACGATCGAGGGCTACTTTCACGTAATGCACCTCGCGATAGTCGAGGTGAACGAAGAGCGACCCGTCGTCGGTCAGGCAGGGCAAGGCCGCCTCGATGCGTTCGACGAGGAACGGCACGTAGTCGTCGAAGGCGTCGTCGTACACGGGGCTTTTCAGCTCATCCACGTCGTAGCGCCGACCGCCGAAGCCCGGGCGACGACCCTCGGGATTCGCCCTCACCTGCATGCGTCGCCGAGACTGCTTCCGGCCGGTGTTGAAGGGAGGATCGATGTAAGCGAGACGCGCGAATCCGCGTGGGAGCTTCGGAAGGACGTCCAGATTGTCTCCTCGTAGGATTCGTCTCACGGGCGCGAGCGTACCACCCGTCGGCGGACCGGCCCACGCAAAGGCTGCTTGCGGGCCCCATCGGAGCGCCCTAGCATCTGCGAGTGCGACTCTTGGTGAACGGAGAGGAAAAGCAGGTCGAGGAACGAACGACGGTGCAGGAGCTGCTCGCCCTACTCGGGCTCGGCGAGACACTCGTCGCCGTGGAGCGCAACGACGAAGTGATCCCTCGTGCCCAACATCCGAGCACGTTGCTACGTGAGGGCGACCGAGTCGAGGTGGTGCATTTCGTGGGAGGCGGTTGAGTGTCTGAAGATCTCTTGAGGATCGGCGAATTCGAATTCGAGTCTCGATTGTTTACCGGGACCGGCAAGTACCCCGATCTCGAGACGGCGCGACGCGCGCTCGAGGCCTCCGGATGCGAGGTCGTCACGGTGGCGGTCCGACGGGTGGATTTGAAAGCCGCCGGAACGGATTCGATCATGACGGTGCTTCGGGAGGGACCTTACACGATCCTTCCGAACACGGCGGGCTGTTACACAGCGCAGGACGCGGTTCGAACCGCGAGGCTGGCTCGCGAGATTCTCGACACGCCGCTCGTGAAGCTCGAGGTCATCGGGGACGAGAAGACTCTCTTCCCCGACGTCCCAGCCACGCTGGAGGCGGCGAAAACACTGGTCGCGGAGGGCTTCACCGTCCTTCCCTACTTCAACGACGATCCGGTCACCGCCCGACGCCTCGAAGACTTGGGTTGCGCCGCCGTGATGCCGCTCGCAGCGCCAATCGGCAGCGGGCTCGGAGTGCGCAATCCCTTCAACATCGAGATCATCGTGGAGCACGCGAGCGTGCCCGTCATCGTCGACGCGGGTGTCGGCACGGCGTCCGATGCGGCGGTCGCCATGGAGCTCGGCATCGATGGCGTCTTGATGAACACCGCGATCGCAGGTGCCCGGGATCCCGTGCGCATGGCGCGCGCCATGAAAGCCGCGGTGGAGGCCGGACGCGACGCGTTCTTGGCCGGGCGAATTCCGAGAAAGCTCTACGCCACGGCCTCGAGCCCGCTCGAGGGCGTGATCGGCTCGAAGCAAGACGGGCGGTCCTGAGCCCGCACATGGCCCGCCGGCTGCCGCGGATCTGGATCATCACCGAGCCCGCGCACCCCGACGGACCGGTCGCCCCGCTGCGACGAGCCTTGAAAGGCTGCCCCGAGGGGATGGTCGGCGTGCAGCTACGCGCCAAGAGGAGCTCCGATCGGCAGCTCGTCTCCTGGGGCCGCGAGCTTCGAGAGCTGACCGCGCAAAGCGGAGCCTTCTTGACGGTCAATGGTCGGCCCGACGTCGCCCAGATCGTCGAGGCGGACGGCGTCCACTTGGGGGAGCGTGGGCTTCTTCCCGAGCAGGTCGCCCGGGTCTTTCCGGAATTCCGGCTGATCGGGGTGTCCCGCCACGATCGACGCGGCCTCGAGGAGGCTGCTCGGCACGGCGCGTCCTACGCCTTTTTGAGCCCGGTGCTCGACGTTCCGGGCAAAGGCCCTCCCCTCGGCATACACGGGTTCCGCGATGCGATCGTGGGTGTCGGCATCCCGACGTTTGCGCTCGGAGGGCTCTCGGACGCCCACGTGCCTGCTCTCCATGCGTCGGGGGCCGAAGGGGTCGCGATTCGGCGGGCGATCTACGATTCCACCGAGCCTCGTGAGGCCCTTCGGGCTTTCGTTCGCGCGCTTGACAAACAGCCCGACCAGCGCGCATAGCGAGCCTCGTGGGTGCGGTTCGAAGCGGGCTCGGGATTCTCTCCTGGGTTGGGGCCATCGTCATCGTCATTGCGCTGCTGCTCAAGGCCTTCGTGTTCGACGTGGCCGAGGTCGCGCACAACGGCATGGCGCCCACGCTGCTGCGTGGTGAGCGCGTTCTCATCCGAAAAGGAGCGGACCCTACCCTCGGCTCGATCGCGGTCTGCCGTCATCCGACGGAAGACGGCTGGGTGGTCGGCCGGGTGGCGGCGACCCCGGGCATGACGATCGGCTCGTCGGGCGGGGAGCTTCGCATCGACGGAGAGTCGGTTCCATTCGACCGCAAGGGCACGACATCGTTTCACAATGCCGATACCGATCGCACGCGCACCCTGATCTGGGGCGAAGAGCATTTGGGATCACGACCGCATCTGCTCTTCATCGAGGACGATCGCCGCCCCTCGATCCGCAAGACGGCGATTCCCGCCGGCGAGCTCTATCTGCTCGGCGACAACCGTGCGCAAATGGGACAGGACAGCCGGGCCTACGGGACCGTCGACGCAAACGGCTGCCGCGGCAACATCGTCTTCCGTCTGACCCCCGCCGATGCCCCCGACCCGGCATTGGCCCACGGCTATTTCGAGCCGATTCGATGAACGCGCATCCGCGTTGCCTGGCTCGCGGTCCGTCCTATGCTGCGCGCGCCGGAGGCCGCCCGAACCGATGAAAGTTGCCGTCATCCAGTTTCCAGGATCGAATGCCGACTGGGATGCCCTTCACGCCGTCCGAGACGTGCTGGGAGCCGATGCGAGATACGTGTTCCACAAACGCTCGACTCTCGGCGAGGTCGACGCCGTGGTGATCCCCGGGGGATTTTCCTATGGGGACTACCTCCGTGCCGGCGCCATCGCCGGCTTCAGTCCCATCGTGAGCGCCATCCGGGAGTTCGCCGCACGGGGCGGACCGATTCTGGGCATTTGCAACGGGTTTCAGATCCTCACCGAGATGGGTCTGTTGCCTGGCGCGCTGACCCGCAACGCCCATCTTCGCTTCGAGTGCCGCGACGTCTACGTGCGCGTCGAAAGCGAGGGCCCATTCACCGACATGGGCGAAGGATCGGTCCTCCGGCTGCCCATCGCGCACGCGGATGGCCGGTATCACACTACGCCCGAGGGGCTGTCGGAGCTCGAGCGCCACGGCCAAATCGCCTTTCGATACAGCACGCGCCGAGGGGAGGCACCAAACGGAAGCGACGCCAATCCGAACGGCTCGGTCGGCGACATCGCGGGCATCTACAACCGCGACAAGAACGTGCTCGGCATGATGCCGCATCCGGAGCGAGCAAGCGAAGCGATCCTCGGCAATGACGACGGGCTCGCCATCTTCCAATCACTTCGTCGCCACTTGGGATTCGAATGAGCGCACCGATCAATTTTCCTGGAGAACCCGACAGCTCCCTCGAGATCGCTCGCGGGTTCGGTCTGTCCGAAGACGAGTGGGAGCGCGTGTTGGCGACCCTTTCGCGGAGGCCGAGTTACGCGGAGCTCGGCGTCATCAGCGTGATGTGGTCCGAGCACTGTTCGTACAAGTCCTCGAGAGTCCACTTGGGGCGACTGCCGACGACCGGACCTCAGGTGGTCCAAGGTCCCGGGGAAAACGCCGGCGCGGTCGACATCGGCGATGGCTTTTGCGCCGTCTTCAAGATGGAGTCCCACAACCACCCCTCGTACATCGAGCCCTATCAGGGCGCAGCCACCGGCGTCGGCGGCATTCTGCGCGACGTGTTCACGATGGGCGCGCGACCGGTGGCCTCGCTCAATTCGCTCCGCTTCGGCAGGCCGGACCATCCGAAGACTCCGCACCTGCTCAAGGGCGTGGTCGCGGGCATCGGCGGCTACGGAAACTGCATCGGTGTGCCCACCGTCGGTGGGGAGGTGCAGTTCGATGCGAGCTATGACGGCAACATCCTGGTGAACGCATTCACCGTCGGGATCGCCAAGACCGAAGAGTTGTTCTTCGGCGTGGCGGAAGGTGTGGGCAATCCGATCATCTACGTCGGCGCGAAGACGGGTCGAGACGGGATCCACGGCGCGACCATGGCGAGCGCCGAGTTCGGAGAGGACACCGAGAGCAAGCTGCCCACCGTGCAGGTGGGCGATCCCTTCATGGAGAAGCTCTTGTTGGAGGCTTGCCTCGAAATCTTCGCGACCGACTGCCTCGCGGGGGTGCAGGACATGGGGGCCGCAGGCCTCACCTCCTCGTCGGTGGAGATGGCCGCACGTGCGGGAAACGGCGTCGAGCTGAATCTCGACGCCATTCCACGCCGCACCAAGGCGTTGAGCCCATATGAGATGCTCCTGAGCGAGTCCCAGGAGCGGATGCTGATGGTGGCCAAGGAAGGCCGGGAGCAAGAGGTCTTCGACATTTGCGCCAAGTGGGACTTGGACGCCTCGATCGTCGGACGAGTGACCGACACCGGGCGCTTCGTGTGCAAAGCGACCCCGGGTTACGATCCATTCGACGGAGTGGGCGCGCCGGACCCCGTCGTCGTCGTGGATCTTCCCGTCGACCTGCTGACCGATGCCGCACCCAAATACGATCGTCCGCAGCGACCCCGTGAGGAACGAGCAGCCATCGTCGCCATGACCGGCGATGCGCCCGAGGATCTCGGAGCCGAGCTCGTGCGACTCGTCGGCTCGCCCAACATCGGCAGTCGCTCTTGGATCTGGCGGCAATACGACCACATCGTGCAAGACGGGACGGTCCTTCGCCCGGGCGACGGCGACGCTGCCGTCATTCGCGTGTTCTGCGAGGACGCCGAGGGCACTCGCGAGAAGTTCCTGGCGATCGCAGCCGACTGCAACGGAAGGCACGTCGAGCTCGAGCCTTTTTCCGGAGCGGCGATGGCCGTTGCGGAGTGCACGCGAAACCTGGTGTGCGTCGGCGCCAAGCCCTTGGGATTGACCGACTGCCTCAACTTCGGCAATCCCGAGGTTCCCGAGCAGATGTGGCGCTTCGCACGAGCCATCGACGGCCTCGCGGCGGCGTGCAAAGCGCTCGACGCCCCCGTCGTGTCGGGCAACGTGAGCTTTTACAACGAGACCGACGGCAAATCGATCCTTCCGACGCCGACGGTTGCCGCGGTCGGCCAGCTGCAGGAGCCCGACCATCGCCTCGGCCTCGGATTCGTGCGCGAAGGGGATGCGATCGCACACCTTGGACATCCCTCACGCGGCGTTCTGGGGGGCTCCGAGTGGTTGGTGCAACGGACGGGCTCGGTCACCGGCGCCCCCGTGGGAATCGACCTCGATGCCGAAGCCGCGTTGCAACGAGCCATGCTGGAGCTCATCCGCCGCGGGCTGCTTCACAGCGCACACGACGTCAGCGACGGAGGGTTCGCCGTCTGCGTGGCGGAGTGCTGCATCGCCGAGGGTCTGGGCGCCCGCGTCTCGCTCCCTCCAAGCGACGATGCGCCCGCCCATGCATTGCTGTTCAGCGAGGAGCCTTCGCGCATCGTCGTGAGCTTCTCGCCCGGCGAGGCGGCGGAGGTCAGCGAAATCTGCCGCCGCTACGGCGTGCCCTTCCAGAAGATCGGTCGCGTCGAGGGCACGACCTTGTGTATCGAGGACCTTCTCGACGTGCCGGTCGAAGAGCTCGCCGAATCTCACGCCCGGGCGCTCGACTTCATCGTCGAGGAGCCTTCCTGAGGCTCGCTGCGTAGCCGAGCAGCGCGGCGAGCGCCGCGATCGCGATCCACGGAACCAAGCCCGTTTTCGCTTTGAACGCGTGATAGAGCATCCACGCGGAAAAGGCCGTATACGCTCCCGCCGCAATCAGGGCACCGAGCCGAGGCGCGCCGAGCGCGGGTTTGCGCCGCTCGATTCCGAAGAGCCCCGCGGCGACCAGCGCGGAAAAGAGCACCAGGATGCCGCCGACGTTCAGGAGTAGGTCTCCGATTCGATGCACGTACAGAAGGACGATCGCGAGGGCGCTCTGCAAGACGATGGAGACTCGTGGAGGCACGCCCGGCTTGCCCGCGAGGGCCGAGGGCAGAAAGCCGTCCCGCGCCATCTCGGCGTAGACGCGCGGACCGACCAAGAGCATGGCGCTGGTGCTCGAGATCATGATCGCCGCGATGCCGAGCGACATCGCGTTCGAGCCGCTCGGTCCGAGGAAATCCCGAGCCACGACGTGTCCGAGCGTGACCCGTGTTTTTTCGTATTCGAAAACCACCTCCGCACGCTCGGGCGTGAGGTTTGCAATCAGGATCCAGTTGACCAAGAGGTAGGCGATGGCCACGAGCGCGCAGCCGATCAGCATGGCACGAGGAACGTCTCTTCTCGGGCGGTAGAACTCCTCGGCGGCGTAGGCGGCCGCGTTCCAACCCGAAAACGCATACGCGACGAAAAGAAGGCTCGTCGCAAATGGCAACAGTGGGCTCGCAGTCTCGGAAGCAGGCTCCCAGCTCGGCCACCGGTTGTCGCCGAGCGCGAGACCAAACGCGATGAACGACAACACGAGCAGCCCTTTGACGACGACGAGCGCGTTTTGAGCCCACTTCGACGACCGGAGCCCGACCGCATGGAAAACGCACAGTGAAAG
>CAZBWQ010000135.1:0-7268 GCA_964495565.1 uncultured Sandaracinaceae bacterium
CCTTTTCGCTGGCGCAGGCGAACATGTCCGCAAAGCGCTCGTAGCTTTCGGCGCCCGGCTTTTTCATCTTGTCGAGCACGTCTTCGTCGATGTGCTCGGGCGCGACCGAGAGCTGGCCTCCGGTGTGATGCTTGGCAAGCACCTCGATGAACTCCGGGCTCCGTTCGGCGAGGTCGTAGCGAACGCCCGACGCGATGAACGCCTTCTTCACGCCCGGCTCGTGTCGTACCTTGTCGAGGAGCTGCACCAAGGGGCCGTGGTCGGTGACGAGGTTTTCGCAGACGCCGGGGTGGACACAGCTCAAGCGGCGACACGCCTTTTCGATGCGCTCCTCCCTGCACTTCATCTGGTACATGTTCGCGGTCGGCCCGCCGACGTCGGTGATCACGCCGGAAAAGCCATCCATTCGCCGAAGCGCGCGCACCTCGCGTAGGACGCTTTCCTCGCTGCGCGATTGAATCACGCGCCCTTCGTGCTCGGTGATCGAGCAGAAGCTGCAGCCACCGAAGCAGCCACGCATGGTCACGATGCTGTGCTTGACCGTCTCGTATGCGGGAATCGGCTCCTCGTACGAAGGATGCGGAAGGCGCGTGAAGGGAAGGTCGTAGAGCCCGTCCATGAGCTCCGTGCTGAGCGGTTCGGCCGGCGGGTTGAGATATACCGCCTCGTGTCCGTGCGGCTGGATCAACGGCCGTCCGTTGCCTGGGTTGGTCTCCTTTTGGAATGCGCCGCTCATCTCGCTGAACCGAGCTTTGCTCTCGTTGACTTCCTCGTAGCTCGGCAGCCGCACCGGTTTGCCGTCCACGACGAAGCGGCTCGTCTCGACGTGCTCCCACTCCCCTTTCCGCAACACGTGCGCCGTTCCGCGGACGTCGCGCAAATCGCGAATCGTTTCGCCGGCCGCCAAGCGATCGGCGACTTCCCACACCGGCCGCTCGCCCATCCCGAAGATCAAGAGGTCGGCCTTGGCATCGAGCAAAACACTCCGGCGAATCGAGTCGCTCCAGTAGTCGTAGTGCGCGATGCGCCGAAGCGATGCTTCGATGCCGCCGAGCACGATCGGCACGCCCGGAAACGCCTGCCGACAGAGATTGCCATAGACGATGCTCGCCCGATTGGGCCGCATGTTCGTCCGCCCTCCCGGCGAGTACTGGTCGTCGGAGCGCACCTTCTTTTGCGCGGTCAGCTTGTTGAGCATGCTGTCCAAGTTGCCGGCGGTGATGCCGACGAAGAGGCGCGGTGCGCCCATGCGAGACACGTCGGCGGTGTCTTGCCACCGCGGCTGCGCGATCATGCCGACCCGGTACCCACGTCCCTCGAGGAACCGGCCGATGAGCGCGGCCCCGAACGCCGGATGGTCGACGTAGGCATCTCCATTGACGAGGAGCACATCGAGCTCGTCCCAACCGCGGGCCTCCATTTCCGCGCGGCTGGTCGGCAAGAACGCGGTCGTGTCTAGCCCGCGCCGGCGCCGTGCATGCTTCTTCGAGAGGGGAACGAGGGCCACCCCCGACATTGGCCAGGGCCCAGCGCCTGCGCAAACCGCCCGGCGTTCCCGCATGAAGAGCCCTCGCCCTTGCGTTCACGGGGTTTTGGCCTAGAAAGGCGAAAGTGTTTTCGCGATTTTTAGATCGCATGAACCCGCTCGGGCCATGAAGGAGGCCTCTGGATGACGACGAACACCGACCGCCTGGCTTACCTGATCACCGGAATCAACGACGAGAAGTCTCTGGCGACGGCCGTCGCCGACCGACTCGCGGCGGACGGTCACCGGCTCGTCTGCACGGGTCTCGGCCTCACACCGCATCACGAGCTCGTTTCCGACAAGGCGCGCGCGTTCCTCGAAGCGACGTACGCATCCTTCGAACGCACCGTCTCCGAGCGCTATGGCTCCGATGCGATGGTCTTGCCGCTCGACGTGACGCTCGATGCGAGCATCGACGAGCTTGCACGGCGGCTCGAGAGCCAGGGCATTTCGCTGGCTGGGCTCTTCCATTCGATCGCGATGGACAAGACGATCCGCGCGGGTGCGGTCAAGCCTCTGCTCGAGGTCACCCGCGAGGAGTTCATGCAGGCGATGAACGTGTCGGCCTATTCGCTGATCTCGCTCACCCGTGCGCTCCTGAACAGAGGCGTTCTCTCGGAGCGGGCCTCGATCGTGGCGGTGAGCTACCGCGGCGCCGAGCGCGTCATGCGCCACCCGTACAAAAACGTCGGCGTAGCAAAGGCGGCCCTCGAGCGGATCATTCGGGAGCTCGCCGACGAGCTGGGCCGGAGCCATCAGATGCGCGTCAATGGCGTCCGCTTTTCTCCGTACACGGGCAGCAAAGCGGGCGGCGCCATTCCAGGGCTCGCCGAGGCGGAGCGAATTTGCGAAGAGCTCAGTCCGCTCGGCAACGCGCGGCCGGAGGATCTGGCTGCGGAGGTCGCGTATCTGTTCGCGCCCGACACGCGCATCACCGGGGATGTCCGAAACGTCGACGGCGGCTATCACATCCGA
This sequence comes from uncultured Sandaracinaceae bacterium, assembly GCA_964495565.1. Classification (GTDB taxonomy): domain Bacteria; phylum Myxococcota_A; class Polyangia; order Polyangiales; family Houyiibacteriaceae; genus SG8-38. The sequence continues at coordinate 2,501 of CAZBWQ010000135.1, forward strand.
GGCTGACGATATAATAATTACAAATACTTACACGATCTGTGATACAAAGTGCTTGCCCGTGTATCACGTTGTGTCACAAAAGGAGCATGAGTGACGAGGACGACCCCAAGGAACGACGAGAAGGCCGCAAGGAGCGCGTGTTGCACACGCGGGTGCCTGCGGTGCTCGAGCAGGAGCTCAAGCGTGTGGCGAATGCCTGGCGTGTTCCCGTTTCCAATGTCGTCCGCGCCTTGCTCGAGGACGCGCTCGACACGATCGACATCGTAGGCGCCAAGGCCGAGGACGAGCTCCGCGGAGTTGCAGAGAAGCTCGCCTCGGAGCGGCACCGGATTCGCCAAAAGTCGACCGCGGAGCGCAGTGAGCCGCCGACCCGCAGCGAGGCGCCACCCACCGATCCATTGGAAGGTGCGGTCGGCGTGACGCCGATCACCTTGGTGCACGACGCGGTGTGCGGCCTCACCGGAAGGACGCTTCCGGCCGGGTCGGAAGCCTACATGGTGTTGTTCGAAGACCCACGCCGCCAACTGATCACGGGCACGGACGCTTTGCCCCGAGGATCGACATCCAAACAGGAGAAAGCCAATGACTGAGCAATACAGAACCCAAAGCCAAGTAGAAGAGAACGTCAACGTAGCGGTCGACCAAGCGACGAAGGTCGCGGGCTCGGCCGTCTCGCTCGGTCGCCAGGTCATGGCGACCTGGCTCGGCGTTGCACGCACTGCAACCGATGCGGCGGCCAAGACGCTCGCCAGCACCTCCAGGACGATCAGCACGATCGCGGAGTCCATGGGGAAGCTCTCGAATCGCATCGACGACACCGCGAAGAAGGCCTGATTCGTTGATTGCGATTCAAGGAAGCTCCTCGACGCATCGCTCGCCTGAAGCACACTCGTCCTTGCGCCACTGGCTCGGTGTCATCGACGGGGTGCTTCGGGTGATCGAAGAGACGGTCTGGCGTTTGCGGCGCCAAACGGCCGAAGCGTGTCGCACGAGCCGTGAAGAGTGGGTCGATTGGGTCGACGGGTTTCGGGACGCGCAAAGCGAGCTCGAAAGCTGGCAACAGCAGACTGCCCGGCTCGTGAGCATCGGTTGGACACTGACCAAGATCGCCACGAGCTACCGACTGCACCTCACCCGGGCTGCGTTCGTGAGCCGGTCACGGGCCACGGGGATGCTCGAGCGTTTGCACGTCAAGAACGCGCAGCGCTTCACGGCGGTGTGCGTTTCCCACGGCGGGGGGTTCCTGAAGGTCGGCCAGCTTCTTTCGGCGCGTCCGGATCTGCTGCCGCCGGCGTGGATCGAAGCGCTTACCATCCTTCAAGACGAGGTCCCCTCCGAAGACGAAGACCGCATCGTAGCGCTTCTCGAGACGGAATTTGGGGTTCCAGTCGGCGAGGCATTCTGCGACTTCGAACGAACGCCGATCGCCTCGGCCAGCATCGGTCAGGTTCACCGCGCAGCTCTGAAGGACCAAACACTCGTCGCCGTCAAGGTGCAGCGTCCTTCGATCGACTCCGTGATCGAGCTCGACATGCGCATCCTGGTGGCCTTCCTCGAAGCGATGAAGACCTCCCTGCCCCCGGCAGACTACGAGACCATCGTCAAGGAGGTTCGCTCGACCATCGCCGAGGAGCTCGACTATCAGACGGAGCGAGATCACACCTCCGTCGTCGGTGACTACCTCGCTACGCTCGAAGGGGTCCGTGCACCGAAGCCGATAGGTCCTCTTCAGAGCAGGCGCGTGCTCGTCACCGAGCTCATCGACGGCGAAAAGATCACGTCCGTCCTCGATCGACTCGCCGAAGCCCGTGATGCAGGAGATGACGCCGCCCATGCCGAGCTATCGCGTCTTCTGAACAAGCTGGTGGAAGCCTACGCCCGACAAATGCTGGAGCTCGGGCGGTTCCAGGCCGATCCGCACCCTGGCAACATCTTGGTCGAGCGCGACCATACCTTGGTGATCCTGGATTTCGGATGCACCAAGGTCGTCGAGGCCGAGGCGCGACGCGCCTACGCGCAGCTGCTTCAGGCCTTCTTCGTGCAAGACGAAAAGCGCGTGAGCCAGCTCCTTCACGACCTCGGTTTCCGGACCCGAAGCGGCCGGCCCGATACCTTGCTCTGGTTCGCGAAGCTGATGCTCGACAAGCTGCGCATCGAGGGAAACCCCCTCACGCGCGAGATGTCGAATGCGGACATGATCGAGGAATGGATTCGGCTTCTCAAAGCGGCGGAAGAAGATCCAGTCGTGCATATCCCGGACCACTTCGTGATGATCGGCCGCGTGTTCGCCACGCTCGGCGGTCTCGTCATGCACTATCGTCCAACGATGGATATCCAGCGCATCATGTTACCGACCCTTCTCGCAGCGTCCTCGAGCTAGCCGTTTCACCGAGCAGCGCGGGAGCCCTCGGGACATTGGATGCGTGAATTCGGCAAAACGCTACGCGAATTGCGCACGCGAATCGGCGGCAACGCCCAAGGCGTGGGCCACGTTCTCGCTGGCGTAGTCGAGAAACTGTCGCACCAGCGGCGACATCGATCGTCGTTCGACGACGAGAGCCCGCATCGCGTTCTCCGGCAGAGGGTGCTCCGGCAGTGGCTCGACCAGTCGTCCGTGCTCGAAGCTTTGCGCAGCAAGGAACGGGGGAACCTCGGTGATGACATCACCGGCCTCGGCGAGCTGCAGCAGGTGCGCGTAGTCGTTCGTGATCAGCACGGGCTCGAGCTCGACCTCGGTGTCGCCAAGACGCCAAACAGTCGATCCTGGACTGCGCCAGCAAGCGCATGGGACACGGGTCAGATCCGACGGAGAGGTGATCGAGTGAGTGGCCACGAACTCAGGTGAGGCGACGAGCCGATGCCGATAGCGCGTCAGCGTGCGTCCTACGTAGCCGGCGCTGCCCCGCTCGCCGACCCGGATGGCGATGTCGATCCCATCGGCGACCAAGTCCACACGTCGATCCGTGACGAACACATCGAACGTCACCGCAGCGTACCGACGGCCGAAGGCGCGCAAGACCGGCCACAGCGCTTCGAGGTGGGGGGGCATGGAGATGCGCAGCCGCCCGGCGACACCGGATGCGTCGTGGAGGCGTTGTTCAGCCTGCGCCAGGGAAGCCAGCGCGGGCTGAGCATCCGAGATGAGTTGGTTTCCCGCCGGGGTCAGCGCCAGGCCTCGGGGACCCCGCTCGAGCAGGCGCATACCGAGGTCGTCCTCGAGCTTGCGAAGCTGCCGACTCAGGGTCGGCAGCGGGATGCCGGTCCGGCGAGCAGCCTCCGAAATGCTGCCGGCCTCCGCCGCCTGCACGAAGAGCTTCACCGCGTTGAGGTCCATTCCCATTTGTGCCCGATCCTCTCGTATTTGAGAGGATACATCTCTCATTCATATCTACCGCATCGAATTCGAGAGGTCTACATTCGTCCTACCGACGGGCAGGGAGAAATGCCTGCACGGCAAAAGCAATCGAAAAGACGGGACATTCCAATGAGCGAGCAAAAGACCACCTTAGTTCTTCTGGCGGGCTTCGCGGTCGCTTGCTTGTCGATTGGTTGTGCATCGACACCGGCAAGCCAAGCCACGTCCCCGACCTTCAACGCATCCGAGCAGGTTCAGCCTGCCACGTCGGTGCTTCGGCAGTACGAGGACGCACTCAACCGTGGTGACGTCCAGGCAATCGTCTCGCTCTACGCACCTGACGCGGTGTTCATGGCGCAGCATCGAAGCCCGGCAGTCGGTCGGGAGCGGATCGAGAGGGCCTATCGAGAGATCTTCGGGATGATCCGTCTCGAAATCCGTTTCGAGATCGACGAGGTCGTCGTAGTATCGCCGACCGTCGCGTACGCCCGCACCCGGAGCATGGGCACCACGACTATCATCGCCAATGACGCCCAGGTATCCGAGGGCAATCAAGAGCTCTTTGTGCTCGTGCGCACCGAGAATGGCGGCGCGTGGAAAATCGGCCGCTACATCTTCTCGACGACCCAGCCGAGAGGATGAAGCCATGAAAGCTTGGAGACTGCATCGACCTGGCGGCCCCGACGCGTTCGTCCTCGAGGAGATGCCGAGACCTGAACCCGCAGCGGGGGAAGTGCTCATCGAAGTCCGCGCCTTCGGGCTCAACCGCTCGGAGTGGTTCACGCGCATCGGCGAGTCGCCAACGGTGAAGCTCCCGCGCGTCCTGGGCATCGAGTGCGTGGGGACCGTGGTCAGCGACCCGAGCGGAGAGCTCGCGGTGGGACGGCGCGTTGCGGCGATGATGGGCGGCATGGGCCGACAGTTCGACGGCTCGTACGCCGAGTACACGAGTGTCCCCTCGTCGAGCGTCTTTCCGCTCGATACCGAGCTTCCGTGGGAAATCCTCGGCGCGCTGCCCGAGATGTTGCAGACATGCCACGGCTCGCTTCACACCGGCCTGGAAGTGCAGGCCGGCGAGACGCTGCTCATTCGAGGCGGCACGTCATCGATTGGGCTTGCGACCCTCGCGATGGCAAAACAGGCGGGGCTCGAGGTCATCTCGACTTCCCGAACCGAAGCGAAGGCGGACGTGCTCGAGGCTGCGGGTGCCGACGAAGTCGTGATCGACGCAGGCACCGTCGCGGAGCAAGTCCGTGCGTCCCATCCCCAAGGGGTCGACCGCGTCCTCGAGCTCATCGGGACCACAACGCTACTCGACTCGCTACAGTGTGCGCGTTCGGGCGGCGTCGTCTGCATGACAGGCATCCTCGGGGGAAAGTGGGAGCTCTCGTCGTTCCGTCCGATGGGCCACAT
>CAZBWQ010000136.1:0-5606 GCA_964495565.1 uncultured Sandaracinaceae bacterium
GGATAGCCGAATTTTTCGCATCCAAGCCCTTTGCGACGAGGAAAACCGGCGCTCTTCACGTGTGATGGAAAAGGTCGGCATGACTTTCGAAGGGCGGCTCCGCCGCTACGGCCACCATCCGAATCGGTCGAAGATTCCTCGCGACTGTCTGATGTATTCGTTGACGCGCGGCGATTGAACCGGAGATCGAAGCGGCTACACTCGGCGGGCCGATGCGCCTGCTGACCACCGTCACCACACGTTCCGAAGCGCAAACGCTCGGCGATGCGCTCTACGCGGATGGCGTTGCCACGACGGTGAAAGAGACGCGGGACGGCGACTTTGCCGTGTGGGTCCACGACGAAGACGACATGGACAAGGCAAAGGCGTTCCTCGGTAGATTCGATCCACAAGCCACTCGTTTCGCCGAAATGGCCCGACGAGCCCGAGCGCGGAAGCGGGAAGAAGCCAAAGCCGACGAGCGGCTTCGGGCGCGCACCGAAAAGATCCAAAGGCAGATCGCGGCCCGTCAAAGCATGCGAATCGGCACGGTGACGGCCGGTCTCATGGTGATCTGCGTGGTCGTATTCATCTTCACCGGCATGGGTGAAAAGACCGACGTCGTGCGACTGTTCACGTTCGTTCCGCTGATTCCGGTTCGGGGCGGCTACGTGTTCGGAGACGTGAGCACGATTTGGACGGGGCAACCATGGCGGTTGATCACGCCGATGTTCTTGCATTTCGGGCTTCTGCACATTCTGTTCAACCTGTGGTGGCTCAAGGATCTAGGCACGGCGATCGAGCGGGTGTTCTCCGCTCGTTACCTCTTGATCTTGGTGCTCACCATCGGGGTGTTTTCGCACGTGCTCGAATACGTGATGTCGGGTCCGACCACTTTCGGGGGCATGTCCGGCGTGGTCTACGGGCTGTTCGCCTTCATTTGGATACGCGGCCGACTCGACCCGAGCTTCCCGTATCGCATGCCGCAACAGCTCGTGACCTTCATGCTGATCTGGCTGGCCTTGGGATTCACCGGATGGGTCGGCCCAATCGCGAATTGGGTCCACTCGGGCGGCCTCATCGCGGGCGCCGCCTGGGGCGTGCTGTCCTCGGGCTATCTCGACCGAAAGCGCGGGGGTTGATCGGGGCCCGAGGGCCGAGGGCCGGGGATCGAGGGCCGAGGGCCGGGGTCCGAGGCTGTCGCTGCCGTTGTCGCTGCCACTGCGGCTGTTGCTGCCGCTGTGACTGACCCTGCTGCTATGACTGACCCTGCCCCGTCAGCGGGCGTTCAAGCTCGCGTAGCTGCGTTCTCTGTCCGCGTGAATGTCGTCGATGATCGCCTGGAGGTGATCCTTGCCGAGTCGGTCCACGAGCTGGGTGTTGTGTGCCAACACGGAGGCCGCGACGGTCCGTATGGGTCTGCCCGCTTCGAGCTCCCGGAGGTCGAGCTCGAAGATGTCGGCGTAATGGGGTGGGTCCTGCGCACGGATCGAGTCGAGCAGTGTTCTTCGCACCAGTTGCGTCGTCGGATCGGGCGTCTGCCTGAAGAACTGGACGATCCCACCTGGGCCCCGAGCCTCCGGGTGAAACGGGGCGGCGACGAAGACGCCGCCAGTGGACTGACCGAGCGTTTCCGACCACGCGGCAAAGGCGTTTGGGCCCCCGCGAAACCGTGGTGCGATGACGAACGCGACGTCGACGGTTTCGTCGGCACACCATTCTTCGAGCGTAGGAGCGACTCGGCCGACGTCGCAGATGCGTTCGGTCAAAACGTGCGTGCGAACGCGTCCCGCGAGCCGGGCGGTCTTGGCCCACGGGCAAACCGAAAAGCGTTCGATGAGCTCCTTCTGGTATCGATCGTGGAGTCGAAGAGCCTCCCGAGCGAGCGTCTGCGAGGAGCTCATCGCTCAGTCCGACGTTCGTGCTATGCGTCGAGCCAGGTACTCCTCGAGGTGTGGCACGATCTCGAGCCTCAGTGCCTCTTCCGGCGAATGAAACTCGGCGGCGACGACTTCGCGATCATCGACTCGAACGCGAGGCTCGTCATCCACTTCGAGCTCGTAGATGTCGAGTGTGTCCTTGCGGTGCTCGAAGAGGTGGGTCCCGTGGTAGGCGTGGACCAGGCGCTTTGGCTGGGCTTGGATCCCGACCTCCTCACGAAGCTCGCGCGCAGCCGTCGTGCGACGATCCTCCCGGGCCTTCACGTAACCGCCGGGCAGCGTGAGCTGTGGACGATAGGAATTCTTCACCAGCAGAATGCGCCCGCGGTACCAGACGGCAACCAGGGCGCCCGTCGTCTCCGGTCGCCGAATGAACCACAGCACGCGTAACGCCCAGTGCGCCAACCGGTAGAGCACCCGGATCAAGGCGTTGATCATGGGGCAAGCGTATCAAAATCAAACAACCCCGCGAAAATCTCGGGTCGAGGCGTGGCTCAGACCGAGGCTCCGACGCGGGCCCAAGCACCGTGCCGATAGGCCAAAATGCCGAGCAACATCCGGACCACGAAGGAAATGGGCAGGGCGACCCAGATGCCCAATGCACCCCAGCCCACGACGAATCCGAGAAGCCAACTCAGGGGCACCTGAACGATCAAGGTGCCGATGACGTTGATCCAAAGGCTCGTGTTGGTGGCGCCCGCCCCGCGCAACATTCCGATGAGCGCGATGTGCACGCCGACCACCGGCATGCCGAGACCGAGGATTCGCATCCAAAGAAGCGAGTAGCGTCCGAGCTCGGTGGTGGGCGCGACGTCGAAGATGGCGATGATGGGCTCCGCCCCGATGATGATGCTCGAGCCGATGGCGCTCATGATGGCCGTCGAGAGGATCACGCCGCCGCGCACGACCTCTCGCGCTTCGGGCACGTCGTCCGCCCCGAGCGCATTGCCCACCATGGCCCCGATCGCTTGCGACACGCCGAGACCGGGCACGAAAGCCAACGACTGAATGCGAAGGCCGATGCCGTGCGCAGCGACCGTCACCTGGGCGACACGCGCGAGCATTCCGACGATCGACAAGAACGCGACATTGAGGATGACCATGTCGAGCGCTGCGGGCGCACCCACCCGAAAGAGATCACGGGCAAGAGGACGATCGATGGGCGCGAGCCCCAAGCGGGCACGCATCCCGGGAACGACGTCCCTCTTCAAGATGAGCACCATCAGGGCGACAGCGACCGCTTGCGAGATCACAGTGCCCCATGCAGCCCCGCCGACACCCAATGCAGGAAGCCCAAGGCGGCCCAAGATGAGCCCATAGTTCAGGACGACGTTGAGCCCGCTGCTGAGCAAGGCGATGGCAAACGGCAGAAACGTGTTTCCCACGGCGCGAAGCGCGGCCGCGAAGAGCATGTTCAAGTAATAGAAAACCGTGAACGTGAAGAGCGGACGAACGTACGAGAGGCCGAGCTCGCGCACCTCGTCTCGCGCGCCGAGCCACTCGAGCGCAATGCCGGCCCCGAGGTTGCCGACCACGGCCACCGCAATCGACACCAGGTAGGTCAGCAGAATGCTTTGCTGGAGCACGTGGTTGATGCGCCACGTTTCGCCAGCCCCATGCGCACGTGCGACGAAGGCCACGGTGCCCACGGTGAGCCCGAGCATCGCCACCATCAGCAAGAAGATGAGCTGGCTTGCGAATCCCAGCGCGGTGAGCGCCTCTTCGGCTTCGACGAGTCGACCGCACATCGCCGTATCGACCGCCAGCGTGATCACGCTCAAGAGGTTCAACCCGATGATCGGGAGGGCGAGGTCGAACAGGCGACGGAAAATCGTGCGCTTGGCGCCTGTAGATGGACCGGACTTGGCCGCCATGAGTCGCGCACGACCTTGAATCGACCCCGATCACGGCGCCAGCGATTTCGTGATTGATGCTACGCTTCACCGGTCATGGCCGGTGAGCCTCGCGAGTTCGGTCCCTACGAGCTGATTCGCCGTCTGGGCGTCGGTGGCACCGCCGAAACGTTCGAAGCCATTCGTGCCGAGTCGAGCGGATTCGAGCAGCGCGTTTGCCTGAAGCGCATGCTCCCGGCGTTCAGCGACGACCGCGACTTTGCAGCCCGTTTCCGCAGCGAAGCCCGGCTCGCGGCGCAGCTCAGGCATACCCACGTCGTGGGTGTCATCGATTTCGGAGAAGTCGACGGGGTACCGTACATGGCACTGGAGCTCGTCGACGGCGTGGACTTGCGTTCGCTCCTGCGATCGTGTCCGGGTCGGAAGATTCCGCCGGAAATGGCGGCCCTGATCGGATTCGACGTCGCGCGAGCCCTGGAGCATGCGCACCAAACGCTCGTGCATCGTGACGTGTCGACGTCGAACGTGTTGGTGAGCCGCGCCGGGGAAGCAAAGCTCGCCGACTTCGGGCTGGCGAAGGCCATGGACGGCGCGATGGTCACGGCCAGCCGAAGCACTCGAGGCACGATCCCCTACATGGCGCCCGAGCAGATGCGCGGCGACCGAATCGATGCTCGTGCGGACTTGTTCTCGCTCGGCGTGGTGATGTTCGAGTGTGTCGCGGGTGTGCGTCCCTTCGATGGCGCGCACGACGTCGAAACCATGCACAGGGTGCTGGAGGGGGACCGCCTCTGCCTGATCGACGTGGCTCCCGACACGCCCGCTCCGCTGCGGGAAGCGATCGAACGCTTGCTGGAGGTCGAACCCGACGACCGCACCGCGAACGCGGCGCAGCTCGTCGAGGAGTTGGCGCCGATGGCTTCCGCTCCCGGGACGCGTAGACGGCTGGCCGACATGGTGGAGGGCCACCGCGGAGGTCCGCTGGCGCGCGTGCACGTGCGCGCCCGTGACGACGAGCGCGACACCGAGCTGAGCAAGCCGCCGGCTTCCCTGCCCTTGTCGGCATCCGAAAAACCCGAGACGACCGATTGGCGCAAGACCTGGGGTGTCATCGGCGCGGCGATCGCATTGGTCGCCATGGGGCTCGGGGCACGGTCTTTCTTCCCAAGTGTCGCGGACGAAGCTCCGGAGCCAAGCTCTTCGGCTGCCGCGGTGGTGAAGCTCCCATCGCCGGAGGCATCATCCGCACCGAGTGCGGCAACCGCTCCTGCCTCGCCAGCACCTGCCGTCGCGACGGCGAGCTCCACCACGACCGGCGTGGAAGCGCAGACCGCCGCTGCCACCACCCAGCCGGCGGCCACGAAATCAGCGGCGGCGTCGACCCCGGCACGGGTGAGCCGGGGCTGGCTTCACGTCATCGTGCAGCCTTGGGGCAACGTGTGGATCGATGGCGTGTGGATGGGCCGCGCCCCGGTGAAGGCGCGGCTGCCCAGAGGCCGTCACGTCGTCAAAGTCGGACGAGAGCTGCCCTCGCAGACGCGTGTCGTTCGGCTCGAGGCCGGCGCACGCAGAGAGCTCGAGATCCAACTCGTCGAATGAATCAGTCGACGACGATGGCGCCGCACGGAAACGACGCCGTGAACGTCGAATCGCCGCTCTTGAATTCGTCGCATGCCGAGCCCACGAGCTCGATGACGTTGTAGGGTGGCTCGTCTTTAACCTGCCAGTCGGCCGGGCAGCTCAGTGGCGTCCCATTGAGCCGCACGTCGCCCTCGTTGCAGGCCTTGACCCGGTCGTCGAACGGCTTGTCGATCTGCACCTCGCACGAGATGCT
>CAZBWQ010000136.1:5706-7036 GCA_964495565.1 uncultured Sandaracinaceae bacterium
GTGCACTGCGCGTTGCACGTTCCGTTCTCGCAGAACGTGCCGAGCGCACACCCCGAGTCACTGTCGCAAGCCTCGTTGCAACCCGCAGGAGGCGGGGTCAGCGTGGCACAATCGAGGCCGGCCCCGGTGCCCCCGGTGCCGCCGCCGCCGAAAGGCCCGCCGGTGCCCCCCGATCCCTCGCCCCCACACGCGAGAAAGAGGAGACCGCCAAGGCCCACGAGAATCATCCAAAGCCAACTACGCATGCCACGCTCCCTGACCGCAAAGACAGTAACACCAATAATCTACGATTATATTGTACAAGATGCAATCCTGGGTGTGCGTCCTGGAGCGGATTCCGCCCGCGGAACCGACACCTTGAACAGATTTCAAGCTCCCTGCCCGGGCGCCATCCTGCGCGACGCACCAAAATTCGCCAGAAATCGGCAGCTTTCGCCGATGTGCGCAGCCCCGAGGACGCCTGGCGTAGAGGGTGTGCCGAGCCATCGCCAAGCGTTTTTTCATGGCGGAAAGGGGTCTGAAACCTGGCGGAAACAATCGCGGTCCAGAGATCCGGCATCCCGGTCTTCGGCCCTGTAAATCAACGGCCGGGGGTTCAGGCTCCGTGGTACACCGCCGACTGCGTTCGCTGGTGCCCCGGCGACGAGAACATCTGTAGGAGTAGTAACGATGAGCATCATCAAGGCTGAATACATCTGGACCGACGGCACCGAGCCGACGCCGCTTCTTCGTTCGAAGACGAAAATGCTGGAGGCCAACGTCATCGAGAAAGTGCTCGGCGCGATCACCGGTGTGGCTGCGCTTCCCAAATGGGGCTTCGACGGGTCGAGCACCAACCAGGCGACCGGAGACGATTCGGACTGCCAGTTGGTGCCCGTCTTTGCATGCCGGGATCCGCTTCGAGGCGGCGACAATCTGCTCGTGCTGTGCGAGGTCTACACGCACGATGGCAAACCCCATCCGACCAACACGCGACGTGCCGCGGCCGAGGTGGAAGAGCGGACGAAGGCGTTGGACCCCTGGTTCGGCATGGAGCAAGAGTACACCATGATGAAGGACGGCTGGCCGCTCGGATTCCCAGAGGGCGGCTACCCAGGTCCGCAGGGTCCGTACTACTGCGGCGTGGGCTCCAAGTACATCTTCGGGCGCGAGATCGTCGAAGAGCACATGGACGCCTGCATCAAGGCCGGCCTCAAGATCTCGGGCATCAATGCGGAGGTCATGCCGGGTCAGTGGGAGTTCCAGATCGGGCCCGCCGGTGTCACCGAGGTCGGGGATCACATGATGATGGCCCGCTACCTGCTGGGCCGGATCGCCGAGACCTACGGCG
>CAZBWQ010000137.1:0-3729 GCA_964495565.1 uncultured Sandaracinaceae bacterium
TTCGAAGACCACAACGTGGTGTATGCATGCCTTGCAGAGACCATCGTGCTGACGCTGGAGGGTCGGTTCGAAAACTTCACGCTCGGGCGGAGCATCGAGTGGGAAAAGGTGCACGAAATCTACAAGCTCGGGCTGAAGCACGGCATGCGGCTCGCCGCGATTTCGGGCGTCAATGGCGTGTACTCCGATGAAGACATCGCCAAGGTCCGGGAGCTCGCCTTGCAAGCCCGCGCGCAAGGCCGAGGCGAAGCGCCGACCGGCGACGTGGCCGCAAACGAAGCAAGCGGCGGGTGATTTGCTCGTGTCTTCAACTACAGGCTGAACGACTCGATCAGGATGAGTCTGGGTGCCATCGCGGCGAGCACGACACGAGCAAGGTGCCAGCTACTCGAGGTCGAAGCGGTCGGCCTGCATGACCTTGGTCCACGCCGACACGAAGTCGTTCGCGAACTTCTGCTGATCGGAAGCATAGAGCTCTGCAACGGCTCGTAGCTCCGAGTTCGAACCGAAGACCAGATCGACCTCCGTGGCGGTCCACTTGGGGTCGCCGGAGTCCCGGTCGACTCCCTCGAATGCGTTCTCGCCCGTCTTGCTCCACTTCGTATCCATGTCGAGGAGGTTCACGAAGAAGTCGTTCGACAACGCCCCAGGACGCTTGGTGAGAACTCCCGCCTTCGACCCCCCGGCGTTTGCATCGAGTGCGCGCATTCCGCCCACGAGCACGGTCATTTCAGGGACCGTGAGGTCGAGCAAATCCGCCTTTTCGATCAATAGCTGCGATGGGGAACGCCCTCGTTCGTCGGCATCGTCACCCGCGTAGTAGTTGCGGAAACCGTCGAACCGCGGCTCGAGATAGCGGAACGAGTCGACGTCCGTTTGCTCCTGCGACGCGTCGGTGCGGCCCGGGGCGAAGGGCACGGTCACTTCGAGCCCTGCATCCTCGGCAGCCTTTTCGATGGCTGCAGCCCCGCCAAGGACGATGACGTCGGCAAGCGAAACTCGCTTCTTGCCCTTTAGCGAGGCGTTGAGCTCGGACTGGACGGCTTCGAGCTTATTCAGAACTGTCGAGAGTGTCGCGGGATCGTTCGCAGCCCAATCCCTCTGCGGCTCGAGCCGAATGCGAGCGCCATTGGCGCCGCCGCGCATGTCGGTGCTCCGATAGCTCGAAGCTGCCGCCCAGGCGGTGCGCACCAGGTCCGGCACCGAGATGCCCGCAGCCAGGATCGCCTTCTTCAGACGCGCGACATCTTTCGTGCCGATGAGGGGATGATCGACCTCGGGCACTGGATCCTGCCAGAGAAAGTCTTCCTCGGGCACCTCGGGGCCGACATAGCGAGACTTCGGTCCGAGGTCGCGGTGGATGAGCTTGAACCAGGCTTTGGCAAATGCATCCTCGAACTCGTCTCGGTTTTCGAGAAAGCGTTTTGCAATCTTCTGGTACTTCGGGTCCATGCGCATCGAGAGGTCGGTGGTGAGCATCATCGGCTCGTGCATCTCGCCTGCAACGTGGGCGTCCGGGACGGTTTTGACGTCGCCCTCGGGTTCCCACTGATGAGCGCCCGCCGGGCTCTTCGTCAGCGACCATTCGAAGTTGAACAAGTTGGTGAGATACTGGTGGGTCCAGCTGACCGGCGCCGAGGTCCACGCGCCTTCGAGCCCGCTGGTCGTGGTGTCCTCCGCATTCCCCTTGCCGCACGCATTGTGCCAGCCGAATCCCTGCGCCTCGATGTCGGATGCCGCGGGTTCCTTGCCCACGCAGTCCATCGGGCGCGCGCCATGTGTCTTGCCAAAGGTGTGGCCGCCGGCAATCAAAGCGACCGTCTCTTCGTCGTTCATGGCCATGTTGGCAAACGTGCTCCGGATGTCGTGCGCTGCAGCCGCTGGGTCTGGATTGCCGTCCGGGCCCTCCGGGTTCACGTAGATGAGCCCCATGTGAGACGCGCCGAGGCCCTTCGCAACCGTGCGCTCCTTGCCGCCGTGAAAGCGCTCCGGGCTAGAGCCGAGCATTTCCTCTTCAGGTCCCCAGTACACCAGGTCCGCCTCCCAGTCGTCCACACGGCCCCCGGAGAAGCCGAGGGTCTCGAAGCCCATCTGCTCCATGGCCACGTTGGCGGAGAGGATCATCAGGTCAGCCCAGGAAACGCTCTGGCCGTACTTCTGTTTGACCGGCCAGAGGAGGCGGCGCGCCTTGTCGAGGTTCGCATTGTCGGGCCAGCTGTTGAGGGGCTTGAAGCGCTGCTGTCCCCCATCGGCGCCGCCACGGCCGTCACTCACCCGATACGTGCCGGCGCTGTGCCATGCCATGCGAATGAAAAGGGGTCCGTAGTTGCCGTAGTCGGCGGGCCACCAGTCCTTCGAGTCCGTCAGAATCGCCTCGAGGTCTTCTTTGAGCTGGGCGTAGTCCACCTTGGCGAACTCGGCTCGGTAATCGAAGTCGGGACCGAGCGGGTTGGACTCGGGGGAGTTGTTTCGGAGAGGCTCGAGGTCGAGCGACTTCGGCCACCAGTATTCGTTGGGCTTGGCTTCCCCGGGGTCGAGTTGCACGGTAGCCTCGCTGGTCGATTGCTCCACCGGGCTCTCCGGTGAAGATTCTGGGGAAGGCTTCGTCTGTTCGCATGCGGCGGCGGCGCCGAGTGCGACCGCAACCAAACTGACGATGTAGAAGTCTTTGAGCTTCGTATCCATCTGCCGTTTATGGGGATCCATGACTAGAGTGCCAACCTATTCGAGCGCCTTTGTCCTCGACGCCTTTGAGAGCACTCGTGCTCTTGGCGAACCACTGAGGCATTTTCTCAGGGGATCGACAGGCCGCGGACGAGGACTAGAGTGGCGCCGGTGGCGGAACACCACCCGGTCCGAGCTCACGCCGCCGCGAATGGAGACAAAGAATGATTGAGAAACTTCTGATGACCCTCGTTGGCGTGGCGTTCGCAGGCGCGTTGTGGCTGGCCCCGTCTCAAGCATCGGCAGCCAACTGCGACTTCAACAGGAACGAGAAGATCTCGATGGTCTCTTGGATCATACCCCTCGCAGGCGCGGTCATGACGCCCTTGGCGTGCAAGCGGGACCTCTTCAACAAGGGAAGCAAAGGCGATGCAGCGCTACCGGCCGAGCATCGCGACCAGGCCGACCTTCGATTTCTCGAGCGTCGCCGGCAGCCCGTGATGTAGCGGCTCGTCTTGCGATGAAGGGCGGTAGCCCGTCGTCGCATCGCTTTCCCTCTTGCCAAAAAACGCGTCAAGACGTACCTAGGAGCAGCGGCAGGCGGCTGTGGAAGGCTTGAGTCGAGGAGCTTCGTCTTGAGAAAGCAAGCATGCATGTGGGTCGTGGTGTCTGGTCTGCTTGCCGGTTGCGCGAGCAAGAGCTCCAACGAGCCTCCAGTCAGGTCGGCAGAGCAGGGCGCTTCCGAAGGGGCAAAGCCGACCAAGCAGATGTCGGGCGCGCCGGCCTGTAAGCGAGCGGGCTGCTCGGGAGAGCTGTGTGTGAGCGCAGATTCTGATCAGGTGATGACGGCCTGCGAGTGGCAGCCCCACTTTGCTTGCTACGACGACGCGGAGTGCACCGTGCAGGACGATGGCCGTTGCGGATGGACGGATACCGAGCAGTTGCGGAGGTGCCTCGAAAGAGCCTCTCCGTCGCGCGATGAGATTCGGCCATCGCAGTAAGAAGTCCGAGCAAAGGGGTCCGACGATGGAGCTCATGGGAATGACGAGGTCGCGAGCGTTCTTG
>CAZBWQ010000137.1:3829-6926 GCA_964495565.1 uncultured Sandaracinaceae bacterium
GATACCAACGATCCCAACAACCCGCGGCAAGGCAACGACTTCCTGAGCGAGGACGGCAGCGACATTCAGTCACTCGGCAACCCGGGCGTCCTCGGGGGCTACCTCGGTCCCATCGATGGCAGCCCCGACGTGGAAGACTGGTACACGATCACCCTGGCCGCCGGGCAAGGCGCGACGCTCTACATCCCCGACCCGGTCAACACCGACTTCGATTTGTATCTCTTCGACAGCACGGGGGAGCTGGTGGCCTCCTCGATCAACACGGGCGAGCTCGATTGGGTTCGCGCGGTCGAGGGGGGCGACCATTTCCTTCTCGTGACCGCCTGCCTCGACGAGCTGTGCTCGACGGGTGGCCCCGGCATCTACAACTTGAGCATCGGCACCGTGTCCATCAGCTCCACGGTGGAAGGCCAGCTTTCGGCGTCGCACGACTTCGTCGAAGGCGACGTGCTCATCTCCGAGGGCGACACGGTGAGAGCGCCAAAAGCCCGCTCGCCCGGAGGCTGGCGCCGCTTGAGCGATCGCCTCGACATCCGGCTCGAGCTCGGAGCGCCGGTCGTGGAGCGATGGAAGGTTCGGTCCCAGGCGGCCAAGGCGCTGCCCTCGACGCCCGTCGTGCGCTCTCGCTGGGGGAGCGCGATCGAATGGTCACCCACGATCGCCGCCGTCAAGGCCCTGCGCCGCTCCGGCACCCGAAGCGCGTCTCCA
Organism: uncultured Sandaracinaceae bacterium; assembly: GCA_964495565.1. Taxonomy (GTDB): domain Bacteria; phylum Myxococcota_A; class Polyangia; order Polyangiales; family Houyiibacteriaceae; genus SG8-38. Next base: position 4,538 of record CAZBWQ010000137.1, read on the forward strand.
AACTACATCCTCCGCGCCACGGCCGTCCCGAATGACGAGTTCTACTCGTTTCAGTGGCACTACCCACTCATCGGTTTGGAGCAGGCCTGGGAGCTGTCCCAGGGCGATGGCGTGACGGTCGCCGTGCTCGACACGGGGATCGTCTCCGCCCATCCCGACTTTCAGGGCAAGATCGTCGCCGGCTACGACTTCATCTCCGACCCTCAGATCGCACGTGATGGCGATGGGGTGGATCCCAATCCCGAGGATCCGGGCGACCTCGGACAGAACGGCAGCGGCAGTAGCTTCCACGGCACCCACGTGGCGGGCACGATTGCGGCGGCATCGAACAATGGCCAAGGCGTGGCGGGTGTCGCCTGGGGCGCGTCGATCATGCCGGTTCGCGTGCTCGGTGTCGGTGGCGGGACGTCGTTCGACATTTGCCAGGCCATGCTTTTCGCCGCAGGGGAGCCCAACTCCGTGAACAACGGGGCCTCACCGCCGGCCGACGTGATCAACATGTCGCTCGGCGGAGGCCCCATCGAGCAGTGCATGGTCGACGCGATCGATGCGGCGCGTGCGAAAGGCATTTTCGTGGTCGTCGCCGCTGGAAACGACAATCAAAACGCGGACAACATCTCGCTCGCCGGAATCCCCGACGCGTTCACGGTCTCTGCAGTCGACATCAACAAGCAAAAGGCCTTCTACTCGAACTTCGGACAGAGAGTCGACGTCGCGGCGCCCGGTGGCGACGTGCAAGCCGACATCAATGGGGATGGCTACGCGGATGGAGTCCTGAGCACGCTCGCGGACGATGCGGGCGACTTCTTCTACGGTTTCCAAAACGGAACATCCATGGCGGCGCCCCACTTCGCCGGGGTCGTGGCATTGATGAAATCGGTGAACCCCGACCTCACGCCCAACGACCTCGATCTCCTGCTTCAAGGCACGCATCCCGGCACCCAGATCGCGATTGCCGAGGACCTCGGCGCGCCAGGGAAAGACGACCAGTATGGATACGGTCTGGTCGATGCGCTCGGCGCCGTTCGCGCAGCAAGCGCGCTTCAGGGCATCACGCTGGAAGATCCGTTTCTTCAAGTCAGCCCGCGGTCGGTCGAGCTGACCGCGGCCCAGCCGAGCGCCACCGTGACGGCCCGAAACGGAGGCGCGGGCGATCTCACGATCACGCAGGTCACCAGCGATCAACCGTGGTTGCAGGTGAGCCCCACGTCCGGGTCCGCAGGCAGCTATCAGATCACGGCAGACGTCGCGAGCCTCGCCGACGGAATCTATTTGGGAATGGTGTCCTTCGTATCGAATGGCGGCTCCGAGTCGGTCTCCGTCCGGACGACGGTCGGCGCGGCGTCGGCGCCCACGGGCGGAGGTGAGATCGGAACGCTCTACGTTCTGCTGGTGAACGATCAGTACCAAACGCTGGCCCAAGCCGTCACCGCCTCATCGGACGGATACCGTTATACGATCTCCGGCGTCGCTCCCGGTCGATACGCCATCTTCGCGGGCACCGACTACAACAACGACGGCTTCATCGACGACGCGGGCGAAGCGCTTGGTGGCTATCCCACCTTGACCGATCCCTTGTTCGTCGAGATCACCGACTCGGTCACCAACGTCGACTTCGCTGCCGGATTCGAGACGAGGCTGTTCACCGGTGCACGGGCCGCCGGGTCTGAAAGCGGAGCCGAGGCGCCAGCCGTCGGCGTGCTCAGACGCCAGTGATCAGGTCCCAAGTCGCTCTCCTCGTGGCTGGAGAGCCTCGCCTCGGTCAGCTCTTGCGTCGCCGTGTTTTTTCTCAGCTCATCGTGTTATCAATGGGACCGGCCCGCTTCCATCGAGTGGGCGCACGAAGGAGGAAGACAATGGTTCGCATGGTAGCCGTGGCATGGACCCTCGCCCTGGCGGTTGGGGTGTTGGGTTGTGGAGACGACGACGATGGCACGGGCGGCACGGCCGGTGGGGCTGGCATGTCCGGTACGGGCGGCACGGCCGGTGGGGGCGGCATGTCGGGTACGGGTGGCACGTCGGGCACCGGCGGCACGGCCGGCAACGGGCTGACGAGCGCGTGCAACGAAGAGCCTGACCTGTCCGCGGCGACGAGCATCGAGTTCGCAGGTCAGTTCTGGGGCTGTTACGACGCGGCTGACGGGGACATCGCGCTCTCGGTCGAGACGTGTCTCGCGGAAACACCCGGGCTCTCCACCGCTTGCTCGGACTGCTACGGCGAGTATGCGACGTGCATCGACACCAACTGCGCAGAGAGTTGCAACGATCGCGGAACCAACACGCTGCCGTGTAGTCAGTGTGTCGTGGATCCGTGCAATTTGGATCTCACCTCGTGCAGTGGCGTCGGCTTTCCTGCCGTCGTGCCTCAGCAGCTTCCGTAGGGTCGCGA
>CAZBWQ010000138.1:0-6783 GCA_964495565.1 uncultured Sandaracinaceae bacterium
CCTACGAGGAGGCGCTCGGCGTCAACCCCTTCAAGTTCGGCCTGATCGGGTCCACCGACAGCCACACCTCGCTCGCGACGACGCGAGAAGAGAACTACTTCGGCAAGGCGACGCCCGTGGAGCCGGGTACGGGCGAAGAGCGCTACATCGAGAAGATCACTGGAGTCGTTCCGTCGCGGGACGGGTCCGATCCGACGATTCGGCACTACGAGTCGCTCGCGTCGGGCCTCGCCGCAGTCTGGGCACGTGACAACACGCGCGAGTCGATCTGGGATGCGATGAAACGACGGGAGGTGTATGCGACCACCGGCACGCGGATCACGGTGCGCGTATTTGCCGGATGGCATTTTGCCGAAAGCGATGTGGCGCGGCCCGATTTCGCGGAGCACGGCTACGCCAACGGCGTGCCGATGGGCGGTGATCTGACCGCAGCGGCCGACGGCGCTGCGCCGACGCTACTCGTCAGAGCGATCCGCGATCCCGACGGCGCCAACCTCGATCGGGTTCAGGTGGTCAAAGGCTGGCGTGATGACGAAGGCAAGCTCCATGAGCGCATCTACGACATCGCCTGCTCGGACGGCCGTGAGATCGTCGGGCGTCGCTGCGAGAAACCGGTCGGCAGCACCGTGAACGTCGAATCCGCCTCCTACCGGAACGACATTGGCGCGCCTTATCTGGCGGCTTTCTGGCGCGATCCCGACTTCGACACGGAGGAGCGCGCGTTCTACTACTTGCGGGTGCTCGAGATTCCTACGCCATCGTGGCTGGCCCACGACAAGGCATTCTACGGAGAGTCCGTCGACCTGCCGGGCGACGCGGTGCTCGTGCAGCAGGAGCGCGCTTATACCTCGCCAATCTGGTACACGCCCCGATCCGGCTCGGATAGACGCTGAGCCGTTGCACTCGAAAGGAAGGCGATCACCATGTAACCGGGCTCGAACATCGTGCGTGTCTTTCGGACCGTCTGGGTAGACGAGGGGCAAGCTTGGCACACCTCGGGGCCTCGGGTACATTCGTCCGTGCCCGTGCCAAAGCTGATCCCGATCGCGGCGGCGATCGCCGTCGTTGTGCTGCTGATGGCCCCGTCGTGCGACGAGGCCGGTCTATGCGAGCGACGCGCAGCGTTCGACATGCGCTTTTGTTTCGAGCAGGTCGCGGCGGCCGCTGCCGATTGTTACCTGAGCACGGGAGCTCCCTGCGATGCGGCCGACCTCGACGGCCATCTCTCTTATTTGCGCAGCCAGGTCGAGGGCTCGTGCGCGGGAAGCCGGCCTCAGCTCGCGGATTACGGCGCGAAGATGCACGGGCCCGACCTCGCCGCGCGCTTGGCCGAGGAGTGCACCGGACAAGTCGCGAGCCTGGCCGCTCGTTCCTTTGGTGGGCCACATGCCGTCGTGCTCAACGACGCGATCTCCGCCGGCAATGCGGCCAATCAAGCGTGCCTCGAGGCAGCCTTCACCGAAAGTGCAGCCCTCATTGCCAAGGTGTTCGACGAGCATCGGCTTTGCGCGCAAGCCCCCGATTTGATCGGCGGTCCCTGCGACCTGCCGACGACCGAGGCCACCATCGCCGCCGCACGCGCGGCCGCGATTTCCAACGTCAGCACGAGCTGCACCGCCGCCAGTCTGAAGTCGCTCATCGGCTTGGACGAGCAAGAGCTCGTGACACGGGCCATGAACCAGGCCGACTGCATGACTTCGGCGGCGATCGGCAATCGATGGCCGGTGCCGGAGGGTGACTGCGGTCCGACGACGATCGGCCCGAGCATCGCCCAGCCTCCGCGGGGCACGCCGACCCAGATCGTCCTCGACTCGAGCGTGTGGGGCACCCGCTGCGGCAACGGAAGCCCGTACGCGTTCTGGGTATCGCTCGCTCCGCAAGGCGCAGCCGTCGAAAACGTCGTCGTCTTCATGCAGGGGGGCGGGGTCTGCGTCTTCAACGACGATTGTGCGGCTCGTTTTTCGAGCAGCCCAGGGCTTTTCGAGGCCACCTCGGACGGGTTTCCCAACGACGGGCTGTTCGATTCCGATCCGATCGCCAATCCGTTTGCCAACTGGACCAAGGTCTTTCTTCCCTACTGCACGCAGGACGTGTTTGCAGGCATGGACGCCACCGAGACCTTTGCGAACGTGACCGTGCATCGGTACGGCGCCCGCAACGTGCGCGCGGCGCTTCAGTACGTGCGCAACTTGATTTGGGCAGAGATGTACGACGACTCGGAAATCGGGTACCGCCCGGACCTCGTGACGCTGCTGTTCACGGGCAACTCCGCGGGTGGCTTCGGGACGCTCTACAACTTGCACTACCCGATCGACGACCTGCGATGGGTCCACACCACGGGTGTGGCCGGCGCGGCGTTGGCTCTCGACAATGGACAGACCGACGGCATCATCGGGCTCGGCTTTGCCAAGTTCCCCGTTTGGAACGTCACGGCGGCGATTCCGCCTTACTGCTCGGAGCCGCTTTGCGGTGTCGGCCCGGTCATGAGCTTCGCACACTCCCAGCGGCTTCGCGCCGTTCCCGACCAACAGCTCCTGCAAGTGTCCAATCAAATCGACAACGTGCAGCGAGACACCACCAGCTTTCCATCGACGGTCGCCTGGACCAACGCGGCGCGGTCCGCGTATTGCAACGGAACCGGCTTGCCGGGCGTTCACTACTTCTTGGATGCGGTTCCGCAGTCGGTGCACGGGGGTCTGTTGACCGGGCCCGAGCTCAATTCCCTCCAGATCGCGGGCGTGACGCTGGCCGAATGGATAGGCGGCGCGGTGGACGATCCCGAGTCGGTCGTCGATCGCGTCGAAGAGGGCAACCTGGTCGCTGCGTTCCCGGGTGTCCAGCCGTTCACCTGCCCTGTCGACCCCTAGCGCCGTCGGGCACGAGCCGGCTCTTGCGTCGGTCGGAATTACGACGTAGGGGGGACGGTGTCCGGGCGAAGGGAGATGACCATGAGACGGCTGGCTAGCTTTGCCTTCCTCGTCGTCGCAGCCGCCTCGATCGGCTGCTCGGAAGACGAGGGAACCCAAGGGACGAGCTTCGCGCAACGGCAGCAAGCTTTCTTCGAGGCCACGCTCGGCAGCCCGAGCCGCAACACGTACTCGGAGATCGTTCGGCTCCACGTGCATCGAGCGGATCCGAGCGCCGAGGTCACGTTGGACGAATCGAAGATCCGCGAAGATCTCGATCGCATGAACGAGCGGCGCGACACCGCAGACTTCAAGCTCCCTGGGCTCTTGCGCCTCATGTACGCGTACGCCGACTCGGACTTGCTCAGCACCGAGCTTCGGGACGAGATCGAGCAGGCACTCTTGACTTTCAAGTACTGGCCCGACGAGCTCGAGACCGAGGCCAGCCCAGACGAGACCGACAGCATGGTCTACTGGACCGAAAATCACTTCATCTTGTTCGCCTCGGGTGCATACCTCGCGGGCCAGCTCTACCCGGACGCGATTTTCACCGCGAGCGGAGAGACCGGCGCGCAAAAGATGCAAACCTTTCGGCCGCGCATCATGCGCTGGCTCACGCTTCGCTACCAAACCGGCTTCAGCGAGTGGCTCTCGAACGTGTACTACGACGAGGACATCCCCGCCCTCGTCGCCCTCGTCGATTTCGCCGAGGACGAAGAGATCGTGGCGCTCTCCCAAATGGTTCTCGATTTGATTTCTGCCGACATGGCGTCGAACCACTTCCGCGGAAGCTTCGGAAGCACGCACGGGCGCACCTACCAAGACAAGATGAGCGGCAAACGGGACAATACCGGCTCCACCTTCAAGCTGCTTTTCGACCTGAACGACTTCAGCCCGGGAAACATGAGCTCGACGATGCTCGCCCTCAGCGATGGCTATCGTCTGCCCACGGTGATCTACGAGATGGCCCGCGATTCCGAGCGAGCCGAGTATGAAAACCGGCAGCGCATGAGCATCAAAATCGAGGAAGCCTCGCGTTGGGGGCTCGACACGACGCGCCTCGAGGACGGCATGACGTTCCTGACCTTGGAGGCGTATACGCACCCGCTCACCATCGGTCTCTTCGTCGACATGCTGAACGCCTACAAATGGTGGACGCACGACGACTTTGCGCCGTTCGGGCCTTATCAAGAGCTTCTCGAGGACCCGGTGGTTCGGGACGGCCTGGCGACGGCGTTCGAGTGGGACATCACGCGAAACATGCGCCCGGAGGTCAACATCTACACGTATCGCACGCCTAGCTACATGCTCAGCAGCGCGCAGGATTGGCGCAAGGGTTTCGGCGGCGATCAGCAGTCGCTTTGGCAGGCGACGCTCGGCACGGAAACGTCGGTGTTCACGACACATCCGACCAACTACGACTTGGACGGTGCGACGCCCCGGTATTGGGTGGGCTACGGAACGATGCCCAGGGTCGCGCAAGTGAAGAACGTCGTGATGTCCCTCTACGACGTGGATACGCGTCTCGGGCTCTACGTCGAAAGCCAGCTTCTGTTCACCCACGCCTTTTTGTCGAAAGCCAAGTTCGACGAGGCCTACAAAGAGGACGGGTGGTTCTTCGCGCGCAAGGGCGAAGGGTATGTGGCCCTGTGGACCTCCGATCCGAATGCCGACTGGACGCCAGCCGATGCGGCTTGGCTCGATCCCGACGACGCCGAGTTTGGCGAGTACGAGATCATCGCCGAGGGCGAAAAGACCATCTGGATCTGCGAGCTCGGAAGCGCGGCAGAGCACGGGAGCTTCGAGGCCTTCAAAACGGCGATCGCCAGCGCCCCACTGACGGCCGATGCCTCCGCGCTGACCGTGAGCTACCTGTCGCCCTCCCAAGGTCAGCTCGAGATGGGCTGGGACGGGCCGGTCCTCCAAGACGGCGAGCCCCTCCTGCTGGATGGATTCCCACGCTACGAAAACCCCTACGGGTCGGCCGAGTTTCCGGGCAGCGTGATTTCGTTCGAGCACGCAGGCGAGTCGCTCGTTCTCGATTTGGCAGCGCAAACGCGTGAGGCGAGCAGCTTCATCGAATGAGAGGTAGAGACATGCGTAGCAAAGCAAACTGGGCAATCCTCCTCGGAGGCCTGCTCACCTTCCAGGCAGGCTGCTCGGACGACGCGGGCGTGTGCGAAGATTGTGATCCCGATCCCGAATCCGAGCAGGTCGCGCTGGCAACGGCGATCGCACATCGGTACATCGACGAGCATCCGGCTACCGAAGAGTTTTGGGACTGGACGTCCGGGGTGTTGATGTTCGCGCTCACCGAGCTCGCGGACGTCACCGACGACGCCAAGATTCGCGATTACTACCGCGAGTACATGGATTTCCACATCGCCGAAGGCTACCGCCTCTTTTGGAGCGACTCCTGCCCGCCGGCGCTCACGGCCCTCGCGCTGTGGGAAGAAACCGGCGAGACGCGTTACCGAGAGACCGTCGATGACGTGCTCGAATACCTCCGCACCGCGGAGCGCACCGCAGACGGCGGCATCAGTCACTACGGGGACATATATCCCACGATCTGGGTCGACAGCCTCTTCATGTTCGGCATGGTGCTCAACCGGCAAGGAGAGCTCGAGGACGACGCCGATGCGCTCGCACTGATGTCCGAGCAGCTCGGCATCTTTGCGGACGTGCTCCAGGACGACAACGGCCTCTTGGTGCATGCGGACGACTGGCCCCAGCCCTTCGACACCGACATCTACTGGGGACGAGGCAACGGCTGGGTCACCGCAGCGCTCGCGGACTATCTTCGGATCCTGTCGCAGCGCGGAGAGTCCGATCGCGTCGCCACACGCATGTTCGAGGATCACGTGGAGGGCGTCATGGCCACCCGCGACGAAGCCTCCGGGATGTGGTGGACCATCATGAATCGTCCGGGTGAGACGTATCTCGAAACCAGCGCGACGGCGCTCTTCGCCTACGGGTTGGCCCGCGGCTACCGTTTTGGCGTGCTCGGCGACGAAGAGCTCGCCGCTGCAAAAGACGCCGTGGCGGCGGTCATCGACAAGGTCGAGTACGACGCGCAAGGCCGGCCGTACGTCACCGACATTTCCGGACCGACCGATGTGTCGACCTTCGAGGAGTACGCCGCGGTACCTCTCGAGGAAGACCTGAGCTACGGCGTGGGTGCTGCGATTCTCGCCCTGGTCGAAACTTCCGGTCTCTAAAGAATGGGCCGATGGGCAAGAGCACCAACGCCGGATTCCTACGGCTTGATTGAGTAAGGGCGATTACAAACGAGATCGCGCCGATTCGGAGTCGCTCCATCGCGGAAAACTTCCTTTCCTGAGCGCCCCATGCATCGTACCGTTGGACGTATGTCTAGGCTTCAGTTGATGTTGTTTGCGGTCCTCGCGACCGCGTGGGGATGTTCCTCGGCCGGCCAGGACGGCACGGGAGCGAACGACGGTTTCTCCCTGATGCCGCGCGCGGACCAAGGCTGGTACGACGACGGGTGCACCGATTGGAAGACCGCAGACGGCTACCACGACGAGTGCAAGCTCGACTGTCCGCAAGGCGGCCCCACCGGACCGATCGCCGTGCGATTCGAGTGCTACGAAGTGCACGTCGTCTCGTGCAAGGAGCTCTCGAACGTAGTCTTGGAATTCGCCGACGGCGAGCACTACAAGTTCGACGGGCTCCACGGACACTACGGAACCTTTGGTGGCGGTGAACGCGAGATCGTCACCGTATGGGTCAAGGCTGGCAACAACGCCTCTGGGGATGGTCCCGGATATGGCGAGCGCTTCGATTCCGATGCTCAGTGCGATGGCGACGTGCCCGACGGCGGCATGCCCGATGGCGGCATGGACGACGGCGGCATGGA
>CAZBWQ010000139.1:0-6539 GCA_964495565.1 uncultured Sandaracinaceae bacterium
GCCCACGATCCGCGGGTCCCGGCCCACGGCTCTCGAGTCTCGAACCTCCAAGCTCGATCCTCGGACCCAGGCTCGGGGATCGAGACTCGTAGTCCGAGATCCGAGGATCGAGACTCGCGGCCCTCGGGCCGCGATCCTCCGATCACGATCCGGCCGTAGGTCGACTCACGCAGAGGTGTGGACGCAGAGCGTGAACCCTTCATCCCCACCCCGCCTCCCCCACACGAGCGCCTAGGTCCCGCTCGCGAGCACGGGCGTCGCGATGGCTTCTCCGGCGTGTTCGTTGAAGCCGTCCTGTTCCGCAGAACCCCGTGTCGTGTTTTTTCGAGACCCGGCCTTGTGCGCCAACGATGCAAGCCGAGCCGTCCGGCACGACCCCGTGTCGTGTTCTGTCGAGACCCGGTTGGCTGCGAGCAGGGCGCGTCAGGGGGCTTCCATGCCGTAGGCGCGGAGCTTTCGCTGAAGGGTTCGGCGGTCGATGCCGAGGGCCGCCGCAGCGCGAGTGACGTTCCCGTCCATTTCTCGCAACACGCGCTCGATGTGGTCTCGCTCGACTTGGGCGAGGCTGGTGTTTTGACTGCCCGATTCCGGCGGACGCGGGAGCGTCTCTCGGGCGTTTCCGAACACGCTGGCGGCGATCATGCGTCGAATCAAGTCGGGGTCCACCGCGTCGGAGATCGAAAAGAGCGACGCCCGTCGAAGCACGTTGAGAAGCTCGCGAACGTTCCCGGGCCAGTCGTATTCGCGAAGCGCCGCGAGCGATTCCGCGTCGAGCTCGATGTCGTCCTTGCCGAGGCGACCGAGCAGATGCCGGGCGAGCGGCTCGATGTCTTCGGTGCGTTCACGCAAAGGCCGTATGACCACCGGAAAGACCTGCAGCCGGAAGTAGAGATCCTCACGAAACCTGCCCTCCTGGGTTTCGACCCACAGATCGCGGTTGGTGGCGGCGATGATGCGAACGTCGACTTCGACCTCACCCGATTCACCGACCGGACGGATCGATTTCGTCTCGATCGCCCGCAAGAGCTTCGCCTGGCTCTCCAAGGGAAGCTCGGCGAGCTCGTCGATGAAGAGTGTTCCTCCGTCGGCCTCTCGAAAGAGCCCTTGCCGGTCGGTGTGAGCGCCGGTGAACGCTCCGCGCTTGTGGCCGAACAGCTCGCTCTCGAACAGCTCCCTCGGCACGCAGGCCGCATTCATCGCGACGAACGGCTGGGCCGCCCGCTTGCTTTGCCCGTGGATCTGTCGCGCGAGGACCTCTTTCCCGGTGCCGGTTTCCCCGAAAATCAACACGGTCTCGTCGGTCGGGGCCACGGTTCGAACGAAGCTCCGGACCTCGTCCATCATGGGACTGTCACCGACCAAGGGCACCAGGTCCGAAGCGACACCGGCCTCGGCCCGCACCCTCTCGGCCAAGGCTTGCTGGAGCAGCGGCTTGAGCATGTCGGCGTCGACCGGCTTCTCGAGGAAGGAAAACGCCCCGAGCTGCATGGCCTCGACTGCAGACTTGACCGTGCCATGGCCGGTCAAGACGATGATGTTCGTCGCAGTCGAGCCTCGGCGCCGCAGGACTTCGAGCCCGCCGATCCCCTTCATCTTCAGGTCGAGAAGCGCGACGTCCGGAGGAGCGAGGTCACCGAGGATCTCGAGCGCCTCCTCGCCGCTGCTCGCTTCGGAAACCGCGTAGCCCGCTCGCCGCAGCGCTTTGGCCATCGCGAAACGAAAGGCCCCGTCATCGTCGATGATGAGAACGCTGCCGCGCATCATGCCCGGGCACGGTGGTGCACGGAACGCACTTTGGCAAGCCCGGCGGGGAGCTTGATTCTGGCGCAGGCACCGCGGGGTTCACGGTTCTCGATGGTCAAATCTCCACCCATCGTCTGCACCAGCATATAAGACGCATAGAGGCCGAGACCAGTGCCCTCGCCAGGAGGCTTGGTCGTCGCAAAAGGCTCGAAAAGCCGCGGTTCGATGCCGGGATCGAGACCAACGCCCTCGTCTTCGACCATGACGTGCACCAGGGAACCGCGGCGGGCGGCCGAAATCCAAACCAAGCGGCCCCCCGCTTCGCGATTTGCGTCGACCGCGTTCTGCAGGAGGTTGACGAGCACTTGGAGCAGTCTGTCCGGGTCGGCCGCGACCGACATCTCTTCGACGGAATCGTCGATTTCGAGCTTTGGCCCACCCTCTTTCGAGCCGGCAAACACCAAAGCGCGTGCTCGATCGACGATTGGCCGCAAGCGCGCGGAGGAATCCAGGCGGAGCCGCGGCAGGCTGCCCCCGGTCAGTAGGGAGTGCGTGATCTGACCCAATCGGCCGGTCTCGTCCCGGATGAGCGCCGCCGACTCGGCGAGATCGGAGCGGATCGAGTCGTCGACCTCGAGAACCCGGATCGCCTCGCGCATGTCCGCAGCAAGCGTTCGAATCGTGGCCAACGGCGTGTTGAGCTCGTGCGCGACGCCCTGCGCGACGCGCCCGAGGCTCGCCAAGCGTTCCGCGTGAAGCAGGCGCCGCTCGGCCAACAAGATCTCGGTTCGGTCGACGTAGAGATTCATGATGCGCGGCGGATCGCCCCCCCGCGATTCCAACGGAAAAGAAAGCATCTCGAACCAACGCTCCCCGACCGAAAACCGACAGCGACCTTCCGTTCCCTCGTCTCGGGCGCGCCACAGGGGACAGAGCCCGGAGGGAGTCGTCTCGCACATGCGGGTCGCCACCGGGCACTCCCAAAACCCGTTGTCCGTGGGTGCGGGGGCAAGCTCGTCGGCGAGCCGATTTCTCCACTCGATGCGCCCATCCGACGAAACGACCTCCAAACCGGCTTGCAGCTCGTCGAGGGTGTTGGAGATGACCTGATACTCGAGCTCGGCTTGATCGCGAGCCCGCGCAAGCGCCCGCTCTCGGTCGCGGAGCTCTCGAACCGCGTGGAGCACGACGTAGGCGACCGCCCCCGCCGTGGTGGTGAAGGCCGCCACGTTGGCGATGGTGTCCCAGGGAGGCGTGGGATTCCATCGGCCTATCTGGAGCGCGGGAACCCACTCGGTGAGCGCCAGGAAGCCGGCGCCGGCAAAGGCGGCGGCGGTTGCCACGAGGGTCGCGCCCGGCCCGCCGAGGATGCCGATGAGGGCGAGGTGAAAGACGTAGAAGGCGATGAACGGAGAGGAAATGCCTCCGGCCGCCCACAGCACGATGGTGAGCAACACCAGGTCCACCAGCGCTTGAGAAACTGCGGCTCGCTGCCCGGTTCCCGGTCCGGGCACGCGACGAAGCAACAGAAGGTTGTACGTGCTGCCAGCGGCCACGACGAGGAGAAAGACCGGCCAGGCGACCCCGGGAAAGTAGCCGGAGGCGGCAAAACCCGTGGCCACGAGCACACCGGCCATCGCAACCCAGCGCAGAGAAATCAGCCAACGGATCCGATCGGCCGTGAAATCGTCACGCTCGAAAGAGTCGGCGAACACGCTCGCACGTGGAGATTCAGGGGCCATGATTCACTCGGGCCATTTGGGGTCGATCCGAAGCATTGACCAGGTTACAACGATCCGGCCTGAAGATGGCAGGAGAATCGAGCCAGAAGCGGGTCGTGATCGCGACCCTTCTGACATCCACGTTGCTGACGATGTTGGGTATCGCCGGAGTCCTGCGGGGCGCTTATGACCTGTCGCTGGCGCCGCTTCCAGAAGACGTTCGCGAGCTCTACGATCCCGACGCCGATCTGTCCGACGCGGAGGTTCAGGTCCTCGAGGCGCAGTTGAGCAATCCGTACCGCCGGCCCCTCGGCGCCGCGAACGTCGTCGTCTCCGCCCTGGTCTTGATCGGAAGCTTCATGCTGAGCTGGCGACGCAAGCTCGCGCAGTGGTGGCTCAAGCAAGCCGTGTTGGCAAAGCTCATTTGGATTGCGGTCTACACGTTTTCGCTCATCCAACACATTCGAGGAACGATCGCCCCCGTTCCGCTGGACCGTTCGGGCGTGTCGATGTCCGAGATCGTCGCAGGGGTGGCGCTCGTCAGCGTCATGAGCGCGACCCTGCATCTCGTCGCTCTTTACCGAGCGACTCGTCCCGACATTCGGCGCTTCATCGAATCGGCCGCCGAGTCCAGAGGAGGCCCCTAGAACTGCACCCGACGCATCACCGCCCGCGGCAGTGCGCGGATGACGGCCATGATGAGGGCCCAGGGCGCTGGCGCGTAGACGACCGGAGACCCGCGGTCGATCGCGCGCAGAACGCGCTCGGCCACCTCGGCAGGCTCGCCTGCGAAAGGGGGCGGCTCGAGCCCCGCCGTCATTCCGGTCTTCACGAACCCCGGCTTGACCGTCACGACGTGCAACCCATCGGCGCGATGCTTGTGATCGAGCCCTTCGAGGTATCGCGTCAGGCCCGCCTTGGCAGCGCCGTAGAGAATGACGGGCTTGCGACCGCGCTCTCCGGCGACCGAGCTGAATACGCATAGACTGCCACCACCCTCTTCGAGCAGCGCGTTCTTGGCTGCTTCGCAGAACAAGACGGTGTTCACGAAGTCGACGCGCAACAAGCGCTCGGCGAGCTTTGCATCGGCCTCCAGCTCCTCTTGAGTCGCGAAGAGACCTGCTGTCACGACGACCGCGTCGAGGCCCCCGAGCGCCCTCCGCGCCGATTCGATCGCGGCGGAAAACGTCTCCGGCTGCTCGAGGTCACATTCCGCACACGAGACGGTCGTCCCGGCGCCACGCACGCGGAGATCCGAGGCGCTTCGTTCGAGGTCGTCGAGGCGTCTTCCCAAGAGGCACATCGAGTCACCTCGCTCTGCCATCGAGCGCGCGAGCGCTCGACCCATGCCCTTCGTAGCGCCGAGAAACGCAACCCTCATGTCAATCTCCCATCAAGCGCACCGATTGCGCGCTCCGAAAGCGGCGGTGGGGATCCCAGCGATCGCGAATCGCCCGGAACTCGTCGAGACGATCTTTTTCCATCGTTTCGAAATGCTCTCGCCGCGTGAAGGAATCCTTGGCCAAATAGATGCGACCGCCTTCTTGGAGCACCTGCTCGTTGAGCGCATCGACCAGCACTTGCGTGTCGTCTCGGACCGCGATGTCGAGCGCGAGCGTGATGCCTGGTCGCGGAAAAGACAGCACACCGACGCTCTGCTGACCGAAGTCCTTGATTACGCAAAGAAAGGACGCTCCACCGTGCTTGGTCAGGACTTCGAGCACGCGGCGTGCCGAGCCCCTGCCGGCCTCGCGGGGAAGCACGCATTGATATTGGGTGAACCCGCGGCGCCCATACATGCGGTTCCAAGAGCGAATCGCGTCGAGCGGGTAGTAGAACGATTCATGACTGACGATTCCACTCGAGCGTCTTCTCCACTGCTTTCGGTAGTAGAGCTCGTTGAAGAGCCGAATCGTGAGCCCGTTGAGAATCCATTCCGGCCAGTCGAAGCGCAGGCGTGGCTGAAAGCGGCTCTTGGGCGTTCGAATCGGCGCCTCGGCGGGATCCGCCCATCGGCCCGTCATGAGGATGCCGCGGCCCATGCTCTTGCCGCGAGCAAGCCCGTCGATCCAGCCCATGGTGTACGGCCACTCGGGGGCCGATTGCTCCAATGCATCCTGAAACTCGTCGATGTCGTGAATGCGACGGCTCTCTTGCCAGATCCATTGCGAGGGGATGCGATGGAGACCGAACTCGACCTCCAAGATGTGACCGGTGAGGCCCATCCCGCCGATGGTCCCATGGAAGAGATCGGCATGTTGCTCCGGAGAGCAGTCGAGCACCCGGCCGTCTGCAACCCGCATTCGAAGGGCCGTCACGTGGTGACCGAAGTTGCCGTCCTTGTGCTGATTCTTCCCGTGCACGTCCGCAGCCACCATGCCGCCGAGGGTCACGAACTTCGTGCCGGGAGAAACCGGGCTGAAGTAGCCCCGAGGCATGAAAAGGCGGTTGAGCTCGCTCAGCGCGAAGCCGGATTCGGCGCGGAAGAGACCGGTGCTCTCGTCGAAGCTCAAGATGCGATCCGCGAGGGTGGTATTGAGCACCTCGGGGTGATCCGCAGCGGGGAGCGACGAGTCTCCGTAGGAACGTCCGAGACCACGGGACAGGCTCGCCTCCTCGCTCAGCCGCTCGAGGTCCTCACCGAAGAGCTCGCGCCCTTCGGCCGAATGTCGACCCCAACCCGAAAGCGTGGAAATCGGTGGCGCGTTCATGTTCCGCAGAGTGTAGCGCGGTGCGGCGCGAAGCCCTAACGACTGCGCCGCGGGAGCAGCTCCTCACGGAGCTCGTCCGCCCGATCGGTGCGCTCCCACGTGAACGTCTTCTCGGTGCGTCCGAAGTGTCCGTAGGCCGCGGTGGGCGTGTAGATGGGCCGCAAGAGGTCCAACGTCTCGATGATGGCCGCCGGCCGAAAATCGAACGTGCGGGCGACCACCTCGCTGATGCGCTCATCAGGCACGGCCCCGGTCCCAAACGTGGTCACGTAGACGCCCATCGGCTTGGCGACACCGATCGCGTACGCCACTTGGACCTCGCAACGCGATGCGACCTTCGAGGCGACGATGTTCTTGGCGACGT
>CAZBWQ010000140.1:0-6527 GCA_964495565.1 uncultured Sandaracinaceae bacterium
GATCGTTTTGATTGGGGTCGCCTGCATCTCGACGTCGGGGTGCGAGGAGGCGAAGGAGCCCCCAGCGCGCATCGAAGTCGCCTCCGCCCACCGCTCTTGCGAGGAGGGCGAGGCCTGTGGCGTCGTCGAGACGAGCTGCACGTCACGAGGCTGCGAATGCGGGGTGGCCGTGCACGAGGACTTCGTGCTCCGCTACCAGCAAGAGCTCGCACAGTGCCGCGGTCAACGCGAGCTCGAGTCTTGTGACTTCGAGTGCGCGACCCCGTTCGGCAAATGCTTCGAAGGCGCCTGCGTGCTCACGGACGAGCCGCCGGATCTATTCCGCCGTGGACGGAGCGTCGAGACGCTTTGTGAGCGGACGAGGGGCACGTATGTCGGTTGCCCCCAGTGCTC
This sequence comes from uncultured Sandaracinaceae bacterium, assembly GCA_964495565.1. GTDB lineage: Bacteria > Myxococcota_A > Polyangia > Polyangiales > Houyiibacteriaceae > SG8-38. Next base: position 394 of record CAZBWQ010000140.1, read on the forward strand.
TCCCAACGAACGATGCGCTTCGTGCAAGCCTTGCGAGTGTCCCTCGAGCCATCGCTGGACCACGCGGGGCTGCAAGGCCGTCGTTCACACGGAGGCGCGGGACATTCGGGTGGAGGTCCGGCCGCCTCGCGTCACGCTCGACGACGCGATCAAAGCCCGGGTCACCAACGAATCGAAGCGCAAGATCTCCGTGAAGACCGTGTGCGGCTCGCCCTTCTACCGGGCTCGGAAGAAAGAAGATGAATGGGAAACCCAATACGAGCCGACCAAGAGCGAAGGTTGCCGCATTGGGGCCGTGGAGATTGCCCCCGGCGCGACCCGGCACTTCGTGGTGCAAAGCCTGTCCGAGCTCAAAAGCGCCTCGGGCGCGAGCCTCTTGCCGGGGACCTACCGCTTCGAGCTCAGCTACACCGATCGCGGCGACGATTTTCGACACTACGCCACGGTCTACTCTGCGCAGCTCGAGCTGGTGGCAGCCCTGTCTCGTCGATAGAGCGAGGCGTTCCAGGGCTTCCCATCGAACCTGCGCGACGCTTCAGGAATCGCTCGAATCGACTTCCAAAAAGCAGACGCTGAACCAGCTTTGCTCGTCACTCCATTGCCGGGTCAGGCGAAAGCCGGCGCCCTGGGCCATGTTCTCGAACTGCGCCAAGTCGTACTTGTGGGAGTGCTCGGTCACGATGTGCTCTCCGGCCTGCAAGGTGATGTCGGCGTTTCCCACCCGCACCCGTTGGTTCACCTCGCTGACGAGGCGCATCTCGATTCGGCCTTCGCTCTGGACGTAGGGAGCGTGGTGGCGGAAGTTGTCTAGATCGAAGCTGGCCCCGGTTTCGTTGAGCCTTCTGAGAATGTTCAGATTGAACGCGGCGGTCACGCCCAGTGGGTCGTTGTACGCTCGTTCGATGATCTTCGGATCCTTCTTCCGATCGATTCCGATCAGCAGCCCGCCACCTGGTCCGACGAGATCTGCGACTCGTCGTAGAAAGGCCACCGCCTCGGCATGGGTGAAGTTGCCGATGGTGCTGCCGGGGAAATAGGCCACCGTCCGGGCGCTCGGGCGTTGCGGACGAGGTAGCCGAAGCGGCTGGGTATAATCGGCACAGACGGCCACGACCTCCATCTTCGGATGACGATCCGCGAGCTGGCGGGCCGAGCTTTGCAGCGCCGCCTTACTGATGTCGATGAGCACGCAGCCGCTCGGCTCGATCAAGGCGTCGAGGAGCTTGCGAGTCTTGAGACCCACCCCGGACCCGAACTCGATCAACGTCGCGTGGACGCCGATGGTTTGGGCCATCTCGTGGACGTAGCGGCTCATGATCGCGAGCTCGGTTCGAGTCGGGTAGTACTCGTCGAGCTCGGTAATCGCCTCGAAGAGCCTCGCCCCAAGCGAATCGTAGAAGTACTTGCAAGGAAGCGTCTTCGGCGAGCGCAACAGCCCCTCGGCGGCCTCGGCGCGCAGATCGCCCACGTCCGGATGAAGATCGATCATCCGTACCCGCTCTTCGCCGGCGCGCTTTTCGAATGCAATCACCGACTCAACCCCCGTCTCGTGCCAATCGAATGCCCGTGAGCTGCCACCGGGCGCCAGGCGGGAAGAAGTTGCGATAGCTTCGACGGGCGTGGCCCGCCGGCGTGAAGCAGCTACTGCCCCGCAAGACGTACTGACTGCACATGAACTTGCCGTTGTATTCACCGATGGCTCCGGCGGCCGGGTGATAGCCGGGATACGGTGCGTAGCTCGAGCTGGTCCACTGCCATGCCGAGCCGTAGATGCTCGTCGAGGTCGGATGAAGCGAGGGGCTGCGCCCACACATGGGCGCGGGCTCGGGAGGCGCCGTCGCGGTCTCCCATTCGTACTCCGTGGGCAACCGAGCGCCGGCCCACCGTGCATATGCGTCGGCTTCGTAGTAGCTCACGTGGACCACGGGCTCGTGAGGTCGCACGGGTCGCCGTCCGAAGAGCGTGTAGGTGGTCCATTCGCCTTCCTCGAGGCGCCAGTAGCCCGGGGCGCGCCACTTCTGGAGGCCGACCGTCTGCCACCCATCACTCAGCCAGAGCTCTGGGCGCTCGTACCCTCCATCGTCGATGAATGCGATGTACTCCTGGTTCGTCACGAGGCGCTGACTGATTTGGAAAGGATGCACGAGCGTGTCGTGCACGGGCCCTTCGTTGTCGAAGTGAAAGTGGGCGGGATCGCAACCGATGCGAGCGATGCCGCCTGCGTGAGTCGCCCACCTATCGGCGGGCGGCGAGCCCTCGCCGGCAACCCGCTCTCCATCGCGGTAGGGCGATTGAAGCGGGTTGCATGAAAGCAAGTGCTTGATGTCGGTCAGGAGAAGCTCTTGATGTTGTTGCTCGTGGTGAAGGCCGATCTCGATGCGCGAGGCGGCAGCGTCGTCGACCCCAGAGCCGAGTAGCTCCAACATGGCCGCGTCGACCCGCTTGCGATAAGCCGTCACCTCGTCGCTCGACGGTCGCGTCAAAAGCCCGCGCGAAGGCCGGTGATACTGCTCTCCAACGGCGTTGTAGTAGCTGTTGAACAAAAACGCGTACGGCTCAGGCGACAACCCCGAGATGCCGGCTGGACCCAGCACGAACGTCTCGAAGAACCAAGTCGTATGGGCACGGTGCCACTTGGTCGGGCTCGCGTCCGGCATGCTCTGCACGCACTGGTCTTCGGGCGACAGTGGCGCCGCGAGGGCTTCGGTCTGCCCGCGGACGCGCTCGAAATCGCCTGAAAGCTCCTCCGTCGACATTCCGCCATTCATAGGTACTTGACCAAACGAGTCAAGACCGTTCCTGTTACCAGAAAAGTGACGTGTCGTCACTGGCGGAGCGCTTCTTCGCCGATCGGGATGGTCATCACCTCGACGCGCCGCAGATCGTGAATCTGCTCTCCATCGTAGAAATGCTCCTCGAAATAGACGTGTACCGTCTCGATCTTCGCCTCTCCGGTGTAGTCGTCGGGCGGGAATGACGTCTGAAAGTGATAGGGCATCGACAGCCACTTCGGCAAGCGTTCCTTTTGCGGGCGCCGCATGGCCGCAGTGACGTAGCGCTGGATGAATCTGCCGAAGTCGTATCGTCGATCGGGGAGAAAGAAGCGGATCGCGTATCGTTCATAGATTCCGGGAAGATCCTCGATCTCTGCAGTTTCGAGCGCCTCGAAAACCGGGTACCGGTGTGTGACGCCAAAGGTGCCTGGCAACACCGGCCACGGCAAGACGTAATAGAAACGGCTTTGCACGAACATGATGTCGTAGGGAGCGAAGTACCGTGGGTCGAGGCGGGAGCGTTCCCCATCTTCGGTTTCGACTTCGTACGAGAAGAACTGGCAGTGCCTCGTATCCCACCATGCGAACAGCACGCCCGTCGTCTTGAAGTGGCTGACGGCGAAGGCAATTGTCAGCGCGGTCAGGCCGGCTGCGTAGGCCTTGCTGACCGTCGGGTCGGGCAGGCCCCACTTCCAGAGGGTGCCTGCGTACCAGATCATGGCGGCGTCGATGATGATCCACTTCCAGAAGAAAATCCCCGTGGTCGCCAGAATGCCGAGATGGAGCAAGATGCACGCGGCTAGAAACAGACGTGCGACGCGTCGGTCGAGCAACACCAAAGCTGCGCCGAGCTCGGCGATCAGGGTGAACGCGTTGTTGAGGACATCCACCTTGCCGAGAATCCCAGCCACGGTGACGACTTGGGACTCGCTCAGATGGCCGAGCCAGTTTCCGTTCTGGTAGGCGGAAACGAAAATGTTGGACGTCGGATTTTCGAGCAACCAGGTCGTGAGCTCTGGCCCGATTGCGATCTTGGACAACCCCGCGTGGGCGTACGTCGAACCGGCCACGACCAGACCCAAAATCAAGGGCAGCCGTGAGTCGGTGCGGACGAAGATTCGAAGATAGACGAACCACACCAATGCGATCAGCAAGTGCGTCGGCATCCGCTTATCCGGCCAGTTCCACATGGCCTCTGGAAGCGGGTGATGGATCTGCAAGGCGAAGGCCATCAGTGTGACCAGGAAGGGGAAGAGAAAGCCGGGGTGGACGCGGATCAGAAGCAAGAGCACGCCGAGCACGGCACGATCGAAGAGAAACGAATGGTCGTAGTAATAGTTGTAGTCTGACAGGATGAAGTTGACGCCCATGACCGCCGCTACGATCCAGACGAAGTTGCGCATCCGCATCGAGACGTCGATCAGCTCCCACGAGATTCGCTTGCGAAAGACGATCAGCGGAAGAACGCCGACCAACAGCAAGACCAGAGTCGGCTCGTGCCGGAGCAGCCCGAGCACGATCGAGCCCTCTTCGTAGAGTGACCTGGGTAGCAAGCAGACTTCGAAGAACAGCTTGCGCCAAGTCAGCGCGTAAAGCGCTGCACAGATGAGCACATGGATGATGACCAAGCTCTGCCCCCTGGGGCAGTCTACTGTCCCCTCCGTGCTCGGACCGAATTCACGGCGCGCGTGGGATTTGCAGCCCGAGATGCCGCTGAGATACGATCGCGCCGATGGGGGCCAAGCGCTGGTTTTCGGTCAGCTTCTGGGTGTGCTGCGCGCTGCTGGCCGTGCCGCTGTGGAGCGTCGAGTACCTGCCGATGGCAGACCTCCCGCAGCACGCGGCGCAGATCTCGATCTGGACCCGATGGTCCGATCCCGAATTCGGCTACCAGCGCATCTACACGCAAAACTGGTTCACGCCCTATCTATTCGGCTACTTGCTGACCTTCGCCCTGACTCCATTCATGACCGTCAAGGCGGCGCTGACCACGGTGATCACGGCGGCCGTGGTCGGCATTCCCCTCGCGACACGGCTCCTCATCCGAGAGGTTGGCGGCAACCGTTGGTGGGTCTTCGCCGTGTTTCCAGGCGTATTCGGATTCTCTTTCGACTGGGGCTTCTTCAATTTCGTCGTGGGTATTCCACTCACCCTCGTTCTGTTGGTCTTCGCGTTGCGCTACGCGAAAGACCCGACGCGACGAGCTGGCGTGTACCTGATGGCAGGTTTCGCGGGCTTGTTCTTCGTGCACATTCTCCTGTTCATCTACGTGGCGCTCATCTTGGGGATTACCGTGGCGGCCAAGCACGAGGACTGGAAGCGCGGCCTGCTGACCTTGATGCCCGTGCTCGTTCTGCTTCCGCTGGTCTTGATTTGGCTCGTGATCACGCGCGACACCGAGGTTCTCACACATCGGGCGATGATCTGGGAATTGCCGAATCTGACACCGAGGCTTCTCCGGCTTTTTTCCGAAGTGGCGGGCGACGCGATGTCCGCCTGGACTTTGTTTGCGGGCATTTTTTCGTTTGCGCTTCCGCTGTTCTTGGGAGCTCGTCCGTCGTCCAATCCCACGCGCTGGATCCCGTTTGCCACCACGATGGTCGTCTTTCTGATGGTCCCCCACGAGTTCCTCGGTACCGCCTTCTTGTACTCGCGATTCGCCGTCTTCGTGATTCCGACCTGGCTCTATGCGATGGAGCGAAAGGCGCCGCAGCAAGAATCCAGCATTCGACTCGTGCTCGGCCCTGCGCTCGCCGCGACATGCACGTTCATGACGACACTGCAGTTCTGGTCTTACGAGCCGGAGGTCCTCGGCCTGTCCCAGATCATCGAGCGAATCCCGGAAAACGCACGCGTGTTGTCGGTGCCGATCCAGCGGAACAGCCGATACGTGAGGACACCCGTGTTCTTGCACACTCCCTCGTGGTATCAGGCGGAAAAAGGCGGCGTGGTCGACTTCTCGTTCGCGATCAACTTCCCGCTTCTGTTTCGGTATCGTCCCGAGGCGGAGCCAGGCATCCCACGCTTGTTCGTCTGGAACCCACGACTGCTGATTTGGAAGGAGCACGGGGGTGACACCTACGACTACTTCGTGGTTCGCGATTTCGGAAAGGAGCCGTCGCCGTTCTTGGCGAGCTTGGGCGCTCCGGTCACGTTCCTCGGACGCTCGGGGCCCTGGCAGCTCTTCAAAGCCGACTAGCGAGCCAATCGCTTGCGTGCATTTGCCAGCGCACGCGTCGCCCAAGGAGGCAGTTGCCGAACCACGGCCTTTCGGGCGCGGTAGAGCGGCGGTGACAGGTCCGGAACCGCGGTGCCGCGCGGGATCCGCGTCTTCAGGATCTCGTCGGGCAGCGCCTTGCC
>CAZBWQ010000141.1:0-1381 GCA_964495565.1 uncultured Sandaracinaceae bacterium
CTACTTCTCGATCGAAAAAGCCAAACGCGATCTCGGCTATCGACCCCTGCTCCACACCGAAGAAGGCTTGCGACGGACGGCCATCGAGGCACGGCAATACTACGACAGCCTCGGACGGGGCTAGCGCGCGGGCCGCGGGTGTTCTATCTCGGGGCAGAGCGATGATTCTGACCGAGCAGCAGGCGATGATTCGGGAGTCGGCGGCTCGCTTTGCCGCGGAGCGTCTCGCGCCCCACAGCCGACGGTGGGAGGCCGAGGGCGCCGTGGACCCCGAGGTGCTGAGGGAAATGGGCGAGCTCGGGTTCATGGGGATGACGGTGCCCGAGCGTCTCGGAGGTGCCGGTCTCGACTACGTTTCGTACGCGCTCGCACTGATCGAAATCGCGGCAGGCGACGGAGCCGTCTCGACGATCATGAGCGTCAACAACGCGCCGGTGTGTGCGATCTTGGAATCGTCGGCGAACGAGACGCTGCAAGAGAAGTATCTGAGACCGTTGGCGGCCGGAGAGATGATCGGCGCGTTTGCGCTCACCGAGCCGCAAGCAGGCTCGGACGCCTCCGCGTTGCAAACCCGCGCCGTCCGCCGGGACGACGGCTACGAGATCACGGGCACCAAGCAATTCATCACCTCGGGCAAGATCGCCGGCGCGGTGATCGTGTTCGCCGTCACCGACCCGTCGGCGGGCAAGCGGGGGATCTCCGCGTTTGTCGTGCCGGCGGGAACGCCTGGCATGACGGTGGCCTCTCTCGAGGACAAGATGGGGCAAGAGGCGTCGGACACCGCCCAGCTTGCCTTCGATGCCGCATTCGTACCGGCCGATCACCTCATTGGCCGGGAGGGCGATGGCTATCGAATCGCCCTCGCCAATCTCGAAAGCGGCCGCATCGGCATCGCCGCGCAATGCGTGGGCATGGCACGCGCCGCGCTCGATCATGCCGTCGCCTACGCCAAGGATCGCCAAGCCTTCGGTACGCCCATCGCGAATCACCAAGCGGTTGCCTTCCGCTTGGCGGACATGGCGACGCAGTTGCACGCCGCGACCACCATGGTGCTGGCGGCGGCCTCGCTTCGCGATGCAGGGCAGCCGTGCCTTCAGCAGGCGTGCATGGCCAAGCTCTTCGCTTCGGAGGCTGCCGAGCGAATCTGCTCGGACGCCATCCAGATCTTCGGGGGCTACGGATACTCCCGGGAGCTTCCCGTCGAGAAGATTTACCGGGACGTGCGAGTGGCCCAGATCTACGAAGGCACCTCGGACGTTCAGCGCATCTTGATCAGCCGTCAGCTTCTTCGGGGAAGCTGACCGGGGCTTGACGGCACCCGCCGGGCGCATAGGCTCGGGGCATGTTCCGGCGCTTTGCCATTCGCGACGTCACCATCTTG
>CAZBWQ010000141.1:1481-6459 GCA_964495565.1 uncultured Sandaracinaceae bacterium
CGCATAGGCTCGGGGCATGTTCCGGCGCTTTGCCATTCGCGACGTCACCATCTTGCTGGCCACCGCGGCGCTCTGGTGGGCGAGCCTGTCGGCCGAGCCCGGAACGACGCTCGCCTCGGCGCTTTCGATCGGCGCCGGCGTCGGCGCGGCCGTTTGCGCCTACAATCTCCACGAATGGGGCCACCTCTTGGGTGCGCACCTCACCGACAGCGTCTACGTGCCGGCGCGACGCTTGATCTCTCCGTTCCTGTTCAGCTACGACGCCGAGCGGAACTCGCGCGATCAGTTCTTGATCATGTCGCTTGCCGGGTTCGCCGCGACCGCGCTCTTCGTGCTCGGCTTTTGGCTCTGGATGCCGCAAGACCAGCAGGCGGGACGGATCGCGCTGTGGGGTGCCTTGGGGCTCGCCGGCCTCACGGTCGTGATCGAGCTTCCGATCTTCTTTCGTGCGCTCCTGAGCAATAAGGTGCCTCGCACGGGGATGTTCGACGGGCCGACGGTCGGAGGCCGGGACCGATGAGCTTGCCGATCCACGCGTTCGTCACGGGGGGCACCGGGCTGATCGGGCGCGCGGTGGTCGAGCGCCTGCTGAGACGCGGCGTGCACGTGACACTCATGCTGCGCGACGGCAGTGACGCGCGGCGACGATCCGAGCTTCGGGCTCTCGCGGACATCGCGAACGAAGCGGGTGGGTCCATCCGTCACGTGCGAGGGGATCTCGCCGAGCCGAAGCTGGGCTTGACCGCCGAAGGCCTGGCCGCGCTCTCCGAAGCGGGGCACTGCTTTCATCTCGCGGCGCTTTACGACATCGAAGCGGACCCGGGCACGATCGAGCGCGTCAACGTCGAAGGCACGCGAAGCTTGATCGCGGCGTTGCGCGAGGCCGGGTTCGCCGGGCGCTTGCACCATGTGAGCTCGATCGCCGTGGCAGGCGATTACGCGGGCACCTTCACCGAAACGATGTTCGAGGAGGGCCAGAAGCTTCCGCACGCCTACCATCGCAGCAAGCTGGAGTCGGAACGGCTCGTTCGCGAGTGTGGGCTCGATCATCGCATCTACCGGCCGAGCTCGGTCGTGGGCGACTCGAAGACCGGCGCCATCGATCGCATCGATGGTGTCTATTACGGCTTTGCGGCGATTCAGAAGATCGCCCGCGCCGTGCCACGATGGATGCGGGTGCCCGTGCCTCACGTTCGCGGTGCGTTCAACTTGGTGCCGGTCGACTACGTGGCCGATGCCATCGTGCACATCGCGCTGAGCGACGTCGAGGCACGGGTGTTTCACGTGGTGGATCCGAAGCCGCCGTCCCTGCTCAAGATGACCAACATGTTCATGGAGGCGGCCAAGGGGCCGCGCTTGGGCCCGCCGTTGCGCATCGACCAGCTTCCCGGGGTCAAGAAGACCACCGCGCTTGCCGCGATGCTTCCGAGCGTCCGTGAGCTCCGAGACGCGCTCCTGAGCGACTTGGGCCTGCCGGCCGACGGGCTCGGCGCGATGAACGTCAAAGTCCGATTCGACGACCGGAACACCCAGGCGGCCCTGGCGGGCTCGGGCATCTCCTGCCCTGCGGTGAAGAGCTACGCGAAGACGCTTTTTCGGTACTACGAGGATCATCTCGACCCGACTGCTCGCCGCGACTGGCGATACCAGCGCGCCTTGTCCGGCAAGGTCGTGCTCGTGACCGGCGCATCCCGTGGCATCGGGCTGGTGGTCGCGAAGATGGCCGCGCGTGCAGGCGCGCACGTGCTGCTGGTGGCGCGTGATGCCGAGCGGCTCGGACAGGTCGCCGACGAAATTCGCGCTTCCGGAGGACGAGCGACACCTCATGCTGCCGATCTGTCCTCGCTCGATGCGGTCGATGCGTTGGCCGCGTCCGTGCTTGCCGAGCACGGCGGCGTCGACGTGCTCGTCCACAATGCAGCGCACTCGATCCGCCGGCCGATCCTCGCGTCGCTCGACCGGTTCCACGATTACGAGCGGACCATGGCCCTGAATTACTTCGGTCCGGTCCGCCTGACGCTGCGCCTCTTGCCCTCGTTGCGAGAACGGGGAGGCACCATCTCGCACGTGCTGACGATGGGCGTGCTGATCCCGGGGCCGTACTTCGCCGCCTATCTGGCGACGAAAGCGGCGCTCGATGCGTTTGGCGATTCGCTCATGGCCGAGCTTCAGCACGAAGGGATTCACGTCTCCTCGGTCTATTTGCCCTTGGTCAAGACCGACATGATGGCGCCAGTCGAGGAATACTCCGGACGCCGAGACGTGATGACCCCCGAACGCGCGGCGACGATGATCCTCGACGGCGTGGTCGACCGAAAGCGGCGTGTGATGACCCCCATCGGCGTGTACTTCGCGTTCAGCAATCGGGTGTTGCCCGCCACGACCAGCCGTGTCCTCAACCTGTTGCAGCGCACCTTTCCCGTGGGTGACAAACCGAGCGAGTTTCCGCTCGAAAAGGCGTTCATCACCAACGCGATCGGCGGCAGCCCGATCTAGGCTCGGAGCTACGGCGCGGTGGTGCCCTTGCCGGGGTCGATCCGAAGGACGTGTTGGGCTTGGCTCGGATCGGTTTCGACCGACAAAATCCTCCGTTCCGGATCCCACTGACTCGACCAGGTCCCTTCGGGGTCGCTGACGCTCAACGTCCAGCCGCCCGGATAGAGACGGGCCTCGGGAACGAAGATCTCGGTAGGCCCTTCGACGCCTTCCCGCTCGACGAAGACCAGGCTGAACACGCGTCGCTCCGCGTCGAATGCGATCTCGATGGGGTCGCCGGCAATGCGTCGCGGATACACGCGCACGAGATCCAAGATGTCCTCGGGCTCGCGACCCGCCGTGAAGGCCTCGAAAAACGAATCCGACGACCAGCGGATCCACCCGGCGCCGAGCCGATCAGCCATGGCGAACACGTCCTGGTGGTATGCCGACGGCCCCTCGCCGAGCTCGCCGATGACCAAGGGCGCGGGGTGGCGCTCCTCGAGCTCGACGATTCGGTTTTCTTCCCAACGCTCGATGGCGCTCGGCCCATCGTAACCAATGCCCAAGAACACGGTCGGATCGTAGAGGTGCGGTGCGTAGACCAGGTGCGGTGGGCCGTCGCGTGAATCTTGGACGGGGCCGAGGTCGGACGGGCCACCCGGGTTCACGATGAACGCCGTCGGCTCGTAGAAGATCCACGCGTCCGGATCGACCTGCCGGATGCGCGCGATGAGCCGGTCGTAAAAGGCGGGCAAGACGGTGCGCTCGAAGTCCGAGGTGTCGATCGACCCTTGGTGGGGCTCGTTCATCAAGTCGTAGCCGAGGAGCGCCGGGTGATCATGGAAGCGCTGAACGATCTGCATCCATGCTTCGATATACGCGGCTTGCACGTCGGCGTGCTCCCCGTCGTGGTCCCAGAAGTTGTCGAACGCGCGCTGCACCGCCGGCTCGGCGTAGTTCTGCCACCAGGGATCCTGCTGCTCGAAGGGGATGCCGTCGGTGCGAACCGCCCATTCGGGGGCGCCATCGCAACAAAAGACTTGGCTGTACACGTCTTGATGCATGTCGAGGACCACCCAGATCCCCGCCTCGGCATACCAGTCCAATCGCTCGGCCAGTCGATCGAGGTACGCGCTGTCGTACGCGCCGGGCTCGGGCTCGATGGCGTCCCAAAAGATCAAGTGTCGCGAAACGTTGAAGCCCCAGACCCGGGCCATGTGCAAGATGAAGTCGCGCGTGGTGGCGCCTACCCGCAGCGGATCGGACTTGGCGTCGTTGGCGACGTTGAGCCCGTGCAAGAGCAATGCCCCACCCTGCTCGTCCCGGATGAATTCGCGCGTGGGCGTGGGCAAGCCGCCGCTCCCACCAATCCCCCCGGCACCGCCGGCGCCACCGACGCTCCCGGTCGCATCGGCGCAACCGAGCGCAGCGGTCGCAGTGGTTACAGCGGCGAAAAGCACGAGAACGAGGCTCTTGGCGCCAAGGCGCATGCGCTCATGGTAGCATCCCGCGTCCGCGCACGGCGGAACGAGGCGCGAAAGCTTGCAAACGATGACCTGGTACACCGGCGATCCGACCTACGACACGGTGTTGACGTGCGCGTACGGCTTGGCGTTGCTGGTCTTCCTCGGCGCGGCGTTTGCCAAGAGCCCCTACGGGCGGTTCGCGTCGGATGCGTGGGGCTTGAGCCTGAATCCGCGGCTCGGGTGGTTTCTGATGGAGCTGCCCGCGACGTTGAGCTTCGTGTTTTTTTATTTTCAGGGGCGGAATCGCTTCGAGCCGGTGCCGCTGTTCTTCTTGGCGGTCTGGCTCATCCATTACGGGAACCGCGGATTCGTCTTTCCGTATCTCATCCGCACGCCCCGAGGCGCCAAGGCCTCGTTTGGAATCGCGGTGGTCACCGCGGGGTGGCTCGTGACGACGCTACACGGATACCTCAATGCCCGCTTCATCAGCGGCCTCGGAACGCATTTCACGCTCGACTGGTTTGCCGACCCCCGGTTCCTGGTCGGCATCACGATTTACTACGCGTCGTTCGTGCTCAACATCCACTCGGACGCGATCATTCGGAACCTGCGGAGCGTCGAGGAGGTGCAACGTGGCGAGAAGGTCTATCGGATCCCGAGAGGCGGCCTCTTCCGATGGGTGACCAACCCGTCGTACCTCACCGAGATCACCGCGTTCACCGGATTCGCCATCGCGACCTGGTCCCTCGGCGCGACCTTCATCGTGCTCGTCACCATCGCGAACCTGGTCCCCCGGGCGGCACAGACGCACCGGTGGTACAAGGAGCGCTTCTCCGACTACCCCGAAGAACGCCGTGCCCTGATCCCGCATCTCTGGTAGGGGACACGCTCACCCCCCAAAACACAAACGATCACAGCCCCTTACGACCCAGACCGCGAAAATCCGATCGGAGGTCGAACAGCGCGCCTCGCTCGGATGGGTTTTCGCGGTGTGGGTTGTAAGTGGTTGAAATGTGGAAGGTTTGAGAGGGGGT
>CAZBWQ010000142.1:0-1725 GCA_964495565.1 uncultured Sandaracinaceae bacterium
GGGTTCGATTGGGGCAGCCACGAGTACTTCGCATCGGACTACTTCGAGCGCCTCTACGAGTGCGCCGTGAGCTTGATCGAGCGCGGTTTGGCCTACGTGGACAGTCAAAGCTTGTCGGAGATTCGTGAAGGGCGCGGTGATTTCTACCGCCCCGGTGTGAACAGCCCGTTTCGAGAGCGCAGCGTCGAAGAGAACCTCGATCTATTCGCCCGGATGCGTTCAGGCGAGCTCGACGAGGGCTCCCACGTCTTGCGTGCGAAGATCGACATGGCCTCGAAGGACGTGAATCTACGCGACCCTCTGATGTACCGGATTCGCAAGGTGACCCATCATCGTACGGGCGACGATTGGTGCATCTATCCCATGTACGACTATGCGCATCCGATGTCTGATGCCTTCGAGGGCGTGACGCACTCCATCTGCACGCTCGAATTCGCGCATCACAATCCTCTTTACCAGTGGTTCGTCTCGCATTTCGAATTCGATCCGACGCCTCGCCAATACGAGTTTGCGCGTTTGAATCTCACCTACACGGTCATGAGCAAGCGTCTGCTCAAACGCCTGGTCGACGAAGGGCACGTGAGCGGATGGGACGATCCCCGGATGCCGACCATCGCCGGAATGAGACGGCGTGGGTACACGCCAGCGGCCATTCGACGGTTTGCGGAGCGAATCGGCGTTTCGCGGCGTGACAGCATCGTCGACGTGGGGCTCCTCGAGCATGCGTTGCGCGAGGATCTCAATGCGACCTCGCCGCGCACCATGGCGGTCTTGCGGCCTCTCAAGCTCGTCATCGAGAACCTTTCCGAGGACGAAGAAATCGAGCTCGACGCGCCCTACAGCCCCGAGGACGAGAGCTTCGGATCGCGCCGGCTGCATCTGACTCGTGAGCTTTTCATCGAGCAGGACGACTTCATGGAGGAGCCGGCCAAGAAGTGGTTTCGATTGGCGCCCGGAAAAGAGGTCCGACTCCGGTACGGTGCGCTGGTGACCTGCACGAAAGTCGTCAAAGACGAGGCCGGCCGCGTCGTCGAGCTTCGATGCACCTGGGATCCCGACTCGAAGGGCGGCAATGCGCCAGACGGTCGCAAAGTCCGTGGCACCATCCACTGGGTGAGCGCGAAGCACGCCGTGGATGCCGAGGTGCGTCTCTACGACCGACTCTTCCACGAGGAAGATCCGCTCGACGATGCGCACGAGGGCGAATTCACCGAGCGCATCAATCCTACGTCGCTCGAGGTCGTCCGCGGCGCGAAGTTGGAGCCGGGGCTCGCGGCGCGCGGCCCTGGCGAGCGGGTTCAGTTCGAGCGACTCGGCTATTTCGTCGTCGACCCGGACAGCACGACCGAGCGGCCAGTCTACAACCGCACGATTCAGCTCAAGGATTCTTGGGCCAAGATCGCAGGCAAGAGCTGAGCCGGCTGGCTTGGGTCAACTCGGCTGAGGAACGGGCGTGGGGCGGAGCGACCAGTACGTCGCGACCGACAGCCCCGCAATCAGATGCCACACGCCCCACCACGCCGCGATGATCGCCATGCCGCCGAGGCCGTCGAAGAACCCGAAGATGAGAACGAGCGCGAGCGCCGAGTTCTGGATGCCGACCTCGATCGAGATCGCCCGCGCGTCGTACTTGGGACAGCCGAGCGACCGAGCGGTTCCGTACCCCAGCGCGAGCGCAGTCGCGTTGTGGAGCGCGACCGCCAAGGCGACGTAGCCGACGTTTTC
>CAZBWQ010000142.1:1825-6421 GCA_964495565.1 uncultured Sandaracinaceae bacterium
CGCACGACGCGCTTGAAATCCTCGACTCGAATGTCGAGGGCGACACCGAACATGATCAAGCCGATCAACGCGTTCAGGAGCGTCAGCGTCGCTGGGTCGAAGTTGAGCTGAACCTGGTCGACGGAATTCATCGAGCTTTGATCGCGCGCGGGGCGCTAGGGGCGCTCACTCCAGGGTGCAGTCGGAGGCACATCCATCGCCAGCGAGGAGGTTTCCGTCGTCGCACTCTTCCCCACCGTTGAGCGTGCCATTGCCGCAAAGATTGCACACGCCGCCGACACACGCGGTGAGGTCGATGGAGCCGTTCAAGGCGAAGAAGAGCTCGACACCCGTGATCTGCGCGATCGGCGTCCCGAGGTAGTAGATGTCGAACGTGTACGATGGATTGGCCGCCGGGGTGATTTCGAGCTGACTCAAGAGCGCCGAGACGGAGAACCGATCGGTTCCAGAGCCGCCGAATACCGAATCGAAGCCGTCTTTAGGCCCCATGGTGATCTGGTCGTTGCCCGACCCCGCCAAGATCGTGTCGCTCCCACGTCCGCCGTCGATCGTGTCGTTGCCGTTGTTGCCGATCAGCACGTCGTCGCCGGCGTTCGCCCACAAGATGTCGCCTTCACGCCCGCCGTCGATCGACATGTCGACCAGGGTGATGAACTGGTCGGCCAGGTGAACGACGTCCCCCGCATTGCCGGCGAGGATCGTCTCGACCCCGCAGACGGTCTGGGGCGCCAACCCTGGGTCACTCAAGAAGAGCGCATCGCCCGACGGCGTCATCAGGATGGCGTCGGTAGCGCTCACACCCTTGTAAGTGGTGATGTTGTTGTTGAGCGGCCCGAGCAGGGAGAAGGTGAAGCCGCTGTAGGGATTCATCCAACTGTCGTTGAAGACTCGGTTGAGACCCTGGAACGTCATGTTTTGACCGTTTTGTGCGGCGGTGAAGGGCACACCCGGGTCACAGACGCCCGCTTGGCAGGTGCTGTTGCAGCTATCGCAGGCGATTCCGTCCGGAGCGACGTCGAAGACGCATTGACCAAGCGACGGGTCGCAATAGTCCGCGGTGCACTCGTTGCCGTCGTTGCAGAGGATGCCCTCGCACGGGTCTGGGCAGTAGACGGCGATGCAGGCCGCCTTGTCGCAGTCGAGGTCGCCGTCGCTGATCTCGACGCAGACCTCGATCGGCCCGGGAAATGCCGGATCGCACGTGTAGGTGGCGAGGGCTGCATTGGCGTCGTCGAAGCTCCCGACCGGCGCGGAGAATGTCGTCACCAATCCGAGGTCGGGCCCGGGCGTGCAAACCGGAGGGTTGGACGAGTCGCAGGTTTGCGGATCGCAACGGTCGCCGCACGTTCCGTCCAAATCGCTCGCGACGACTTGGACGAGGGTGCTGCTCTGGCCGTCGGCGACGACGTACGGGTGCGCGCTCAAATCGAAGAGCTTGGGGCACTCGTTGCCGATCTCGATTTGAAAGTCCCCCTCGGCGTCACTCGATCCGTCGGGCAGGCCGATGCTCAGCTCGCAAAGAAGCGTGATGTCGAGCTGCGTCGTCGCGTCTGCCAAGACGGTGAATGGCTGCGACCCGGTGCAGACGACCTGGCCGTTGCGGAAGACGGAGAGTGAGGCCGTGCAGTCCCCGGGCGGCAGGTCTTCGACCGTCTGCCAGACCGAGGCGCTCGGGTCGTCACCGACGATCTGAAAAGCCCCGCTGATGTCGACCGAGTCGTCGTACGGGTAGTCACCTCCCGTTCCATCGGGCGGGATCGGTTGAGAGCCCGGCGTGGTGCCTGCACAGGTGATCCGGTAGTCGACGCGGTCGGCCTCGAACGCGGGATCTCCCGCCTGGGCGCCGAGATCGTTGCCGATGGTCAGACGGATGTTCGTGTTGCCGGCAGAACCTTGCTCTCCGCAGGCTGCAAGCGCACCAGCGCAGCAAAGGACGGCTAAGTATCGGAATCGCATCGATGAGGCGGGCCGGTCAAGAGGGGGGCGAAATCCGTGTTTAACAGAGCGTCACCTGCCAGATCAAATGCAAAACGCGCAATCCTTGTGAGGATGCTCACAGAAGGCCCAGGTGGGCGCTCCGCACCCGGCAGCTTCGCTCGTAGCACGTTTGCTTCAGGGCAAAGTTACAGCGCGGCCATTTGTAGGGCGGGGTGGGACAAAAAAGACCCGGCTCCCGACGCGTGGGTTAGCTTTGGCCCATGGAACGCACCCGCAAGAACGTTCGACTCGGAATGACGGTTCCCATCGGCGGCGCGGATCGAGCCGTCGAGCTCGCACGCCATGCTTTCGACCGCGGTTACGAAGAAGCTTGGATGGCCGAGGTCAATGGTGGCGACTCCTACGCGTTGGCCGGCGCGGTGGCGCAGGGCGTCCCTGGGATGCGGATCGGAACCGCGGTGGTTCCCGCGCAGACCCGCACGCCGATGGTTCACGCCATGGCGGCGATGACCCTGAGTCAGCTCACCGGCGGCAACTTCATTTTGGGGCTCGGGCTTTCGTCGCCCAACATCGTTCGCGATTGGGCAGGCCAACCGCATGACCAGCCGCTCACCCGAATGCGCGAGCACGTCGAAGTGCTTCGACAGATGCTCAGCGGCGCAAAGACCAGCTACGAAGGCAAGACCCTGCAGGTCGAGGGCTTTCGAATGGGTGGGGCGACCGTCGGCGACGTGCCGATCTACCTCGGCGCGCTCAATCCGAAGATGCTGCGATTGACCGGGGCGCTTTGCGACGGCGTCTGCCTCAACATGGTGCCCGAGTCGGCCTTGCCCCAGGTGCTCGCGGAGGTGCGCACAGGGGCCGAGGAAGCCGGCCGGGACCCCGATGCGATCGAGGTCGTCGCGCGGCTTCACGTGGTGATGGTCGACGATCCGACGATGGGCCGCAACTTGGTCCGCACCGTGTTCGGGGCCTATGCCGCGACGCCCGGCTACAACCGTTGCTTCGAGTGGCTTGGATTCGCCGCCGAGGCACGCCAAATCCGCGAATCCTTCGCCAAGGGCGACCGCGCGGGCGTGGCGCAGGGCGTCTCCGACCGCCTTTGCGACGCCATGGCGCTGGTCGGCGACCGCGATGCGGTTCGCGCGCGGATTCGGGCGTATGCTGAGGCGGGCGTCGACGTCTGTGTGGTGAATCCGATCGCCGACGTCTCGAAGGTGCCTCAGCTCGTCGAAGACCTTTCGGGCTGTCTCGATGGCCTCGATCTGCCCGGCAGCGGTGTCTTGCGCGCCACCCGGTAGGGTCACCTTGAGTCATCCGGCGGTTCGTGGTTTGGTTCCAAGATGCGAAGCGCATTCCTTTGGTCGTGCCTCCTCTTGCTGACCTCGCTGATCGGTGGCGAGCCGTTTCCGAGCCGTGCCGGGGCTGAGGAGGCCGCTGGCACGGAGGAGCCGGCCCCGGTTCAGCAACTTCGAATCGCGACGCTGGCACCTCGGCAGTCGGAGCTCGGTGCAGCCTTTCAGGATCTGCGCAAAAACCTTCGAGAGCGTACCCAGGGCCAGGTCGAGCTCAAGATGTACCACGGCGGTGTCGCCGGCGACGAGCTCACGGTGGTGCGCAAGATGCGGATCGGGCAGCTCGATGGCGCGCTGCTCACCTCGACCGGGCTCGGCGCATTGGTGCCGCAGGTGCTCGTCTTGCAAGCGCCCGGGCTGATCCGCAGCTACCCGGAGCTCGACGACGTGCGCAAGCAGCTCGCCCCCGAGCTCGAAGCTTTGTTCGACAAGGCGGGCTATGCGCTGATCTCCTGGGGTGATTCGGGGCAGGTTCGCATCTTTTCCACGCACGAGATCGTGCACCCCAACGATCTGCGAAACGTGCGCCCTTGGGTGTGGCGCGGCTCTCCGACCATGAAGGCCTTCATCGATGCGGCGGGGGCCAACGGGGTCACGCTCGGGTTGCCCGAGGTGTTTTCCGCGCTGCAGACGGGGATGGTCGACACGGTGATCGCCTCGTCGGTGGGCGTGCTGAGCTTTCAGTGGCACACCCGACTCAAGACCATGACCAAGCCGGGAGGCGGCATCGTGGTCGGAGCCTACGTGATCCGGAAGGACAAGCTCGAAGCGCTGCCGAAAGACGTGCAGGACTACATCCGACAGAGCGCACGCGACCACGCCGATGAAATTCGTGATGGCGGACGTCGATTCGATACCGACGCGACCGAGGCCCTCGCCAAGCGTCTTCAGTTCGTGAACATCTGGCGCAACAAGGACGCCTGGGAGGCGGTCCAGCGCAAGGCGCGGGACTCCCTGGTCGGGCGGCTCTACTCGAAGTCGCTGCTCGTCCGCGTGCAGCAAATCGTGGGTCGAACCTACTGAGAGAATGAAGATGCTTCGATTTGCTTTCGTCGTGGCGCTTGTCGCGCAAGTGGGTGCCGTCGGTTGCGGTGACGACTCCGACGGCACTGGGACGGGTGGGACCATGTTCGAGCCCGGGCCCACGTGCCTCGCTTTTTGCGCCAAGGTGGTCGAAACTTGCGAGGCGTTCAGCTTCACCGAATCGAGCTGCCGACAAGGTTGCGAAAGCGACTTGGCCGCCGCGGCCGAAACTTCGGCAGCGTGCGCAGAGGCATTGGACCTCGGGTTTCAGTGCGTGACG
>CAZBWQ010000143.1:0-6047 GCA_964495565.1 uncultured Sandaracinaceae bacterium
CATCGCACTGGGGTTTGGATGACGTGCTTCGCTCTGATCGCCGTGGTGTCGGCTGGATGTGGCGACGATTCGAGCGAGGTGGAGACCGTTTCGGTGGGCGGCATCGCCTGGGGGTTCACCCTGCCGGGGGCCGGAGGCTACGACCGCATCGCGGGGGCCAGCATCTCGGTGCTCGAAATGCCCGAGCTCAGCACCACGAGCGACAGCGAGGGCGCCTTCACCATCGAAAACCTACCCGTCGGATCCGATGCCACCTTCGTGCTCGAGCATCCGGACTATCCCCTGACCCACACCGCGACGCTTTCCGTCCCGGCAGGCGGCATCGACGATCTCACGTTTCAGATTCCCAACAACGGCCTCTACTCTCTGATCGAGCTCGGGCTCGGGATCACGAGCGACCCGGACCGCTGCCAGATGGTGACCACGTTTACCCGAGTCGGAAAGACGATCGGCGACCCAGGCGCCCACGGGCAAGCCGGGGCCGTGCTCACCATCGAGCCGAACGATCTCGACATTCAAGAGGGCCCCATCTACTTCAACGACGACGTCCTGCCCGACCGAAGCCGAAGCTACTCGTCGATCGACGGCGGCGTGCTGGTCCTCAACGCCGAACCGGGCGACTACACCTTGCGGGCTTCATGCGTTCAGGATCCGGCGCTGCAAGCGGCCTTGCTCGCCGAGTATCCGCCGGAGGACTTCGCCGACGAGGACTTGCGCTGCCAAACCGAAGACGTGCAATTCGAGGAAGTTCGCATGAAGTGCCGGGCGGGCGTCTTCGTGAATGCGTCGCCCTCGTACGGGCTTCAAGCCCTCGAATGACCGGCGGTCACCCTTTTCGTACGATTTGCCGCTATGATGTCGGCTTATGACCGATGAAAAGCGAGAATTGCCAAGCGACGTCGCCGCGCGGCTTCTGGAGCAAAACAGAGCGTGGGTCACCAAAGAGCTCTCGGCCGATCCGGACTACTTCAAGAAGCTTTCCGGAGGCCAGCGCCCCCACTCGCTTTGGATCGGGTGCGCCGACAGCCGCGTGCCCGCGAACGTCATCACCGGGACGCGCTCGGGCGACATCTTCGTGCACCGCAACATCGCCAACGTGGTGGTGCACGACGACCTCAACATGCTCTCGGTGCTGCAGTACGCGGTCGAAGTGCTCGAGGTACAGAACATCATCGTCTGCGGCCACTACGGGTGCGGCGGCGTCGCGGCCGCGCTCACCCACCAGAGCTACGGCCTGATCAACAAATGGCTGCGCTACATCAAGGACGTGTACCGCTTGCATCATCGGGAGCTCGCTTCGTACACCGACGGGGATTCGCTCGAGCGGCGCATGGTCGAGCTCAACATCATCGAGAGCGTCCGCGGCCTGGCCAAGACGTCGATCGTCCAAGAAGCGTGGGTCAACCGCCCATCCCCGGTGCTGCACGGTTGGGTCTACGACCTGTCGGACGGCATCCTGCGCGACCTCGGCGTGACCATGTCGGACACGAGCCGCATCGAGGACATCTACAAATACACCTTCAGCGCGTGACACGGCCCTGGCCTTGGCGGGGTTGGCTTCGCCGGTCCCGTCAATTCGACCCGGCCGCCTCTTGCACCTCGGCCAGCAGGCTCTTGCTGTAGATGCGGCCGATGAGCCGCTCGCGGGTTTCTTTCGCGGCGGCCTCCCAGTCGGCGAGGTGGGGGCTGGTGTCGATGACCTCGATGCCTCGCTCGATCATGACGTCGTAAGCCCGCGCATCGTCGCGACGCACCACCTTGTCGAGCGCGAGCGCGGCCCGCTGCGCGGTGTCGAGCAAGGTCTTTTGATCGGCGGGGGCCAGCGCCTCGAACTTGTCCTTCTTGATGATCGTGGCCCCGAGCACGATGCCGAAGCTGTCCTTCGACATGTAGTCGAGCTTGGTGAACCACTGAAGCGCCACCGCCCCGATCGCCGACGCGGGCACCACGTCGACCATGCCCGTTTGAAGCGCCGGATACACCTCCGGGACCCCGAGCCGCACGGGATTGGCCCCGACCACTTTCAAGAACTCGGCGAAGATCGGATCGTCTTTCCAAGCCCACGGCCGCGCGGTGCGGAGGTCGGCGGGCTTGACGATCGGCGTCGTCGACATCAGGCGGCCTTTGCCGGCATCCGACCAAGCCATGAGCACGAAGCCAGCCTCGTCGAACATCTTCGAAAACCGGTCGTCGAGCGCTTTGCGTACGCGTGCGAGCTGCTCGTAGGTTTCGATGACGCCCGGGGCGGACAGCACCAACACCGGCCGGACGATCATGCTGAGCCCAACCGTCGTGACTCCGGCCGCATCCATTTGCCCCGCGCGGATCTTCCGAATCACGTCGCGCTCGTCGCCTTGGCTGCCCCCCGAGTAGGTCCGGAGCTCGACCCGCCCCTCGGTTTCCTTCAAGAGGCTGCGATTCCAGGCCTTGAGCACCTTGCCGAACGCAGAGCCCGCGGGCGCCAGGGTCGCGTAGCGGATGACCGTCTTGCCCTCGGCCTCGGCCCGAGGCGCGCCGGGCCCGCCGACGAAGAGGCACGCCGCCGCCAGCACGGGCACGAGCCAGGATCGTTTCGTCGAAGCCACTTTGCTCATTCCAGCAAATCGTCGCGCAGCCGCGCAAGGGCTTCTTCCGAAGCCCCGAGGCCCTCGACGAGGTATCGCTCGATGCTGCCGTGCCGGTCGAGGATTTCGGCGTAAGCAGCCTGGATGCTTTGCTCTTTCACGTACAACAAGCCTCCGACGCGCCCGAAGGGCAGATCTTCCGCGTCGCCTTTTCCTTGGCTGGCCGCAAACTGCCGGACCATCGCGAGGAGCTTGTCGTTTTCGGCTTTTCGGTAGTGATTCGAGAGCAAATAGTCCTCGACCACCGTCTCCCAGGGCACCCCGAGCGCGCTCAGCACGACCGCCGCGCCGAAGCCCGCCCGGTCCTTGCCCTGCGTGCAGTGAAAGACGAGCGGCCGGCTCGCCCGGTCGAGCACCGCCCCGAGCAAGCCGCCGAACTGCGCGGCAAACTCGGTCACCAGCAGGCGGTTGACCCGCTCGAGCAGATTGGGCGGCACCTGCGAGAAGTCACCCTTCAAAAACATCGGGATCAGCTTCGAGAAGACGTCGCTCGAGGCGATGGGCATCGGACGGACCTCGGCGCCCGGCGGCAAGCGCCCCTCCCCGCGCGCCGCTACTTCTTGGGGCGAGCGGAGGTCGATGACCGTGCGAATGCCGAGCTCGGCGAGCTTGTCGACGTCCTCGGGGCTGAGCTGGCTGAGCTCGCCCGAACGATAGAGCGATCGCCATTTCACGCGCCGGCCGTCGGTGGCTTCGTAGCCACCGAGGTCGCGAAAGTTGGGCTGCCCCTTCAACGGAACGTGTCGATCCATGGAAAGCCCTCTATGGCCTCCCGACTGACCGGGCGCCAGCCCCGCGCGGGTCTCAATCGAGCGCGCGCAGGGTTTCGAGGTCGTCGACCGCGGCCACCAGCCGCGCGATGTTGGCCGCCGTGATCGCTTCGCCGTAATTTTCGGTCGGCGCGATCAGCCACCCGATGACCAGGCCCCAAATCGCGGCCTGGCGATAGCGAAGCCAGGCTTCTTCGGCGCTCGGCGGCTCGGCGACGCCATGCCGGCGGAGCTCGTCGAGATAGAGCGCGAGCAAGGCGCGCTCGTGCCGGCGGCGCGCTTCGGTCGAGAGCCCGGTGATCAACACGTAGGTGACGTCGTGCGACCAACGCCCCCGGATCATGAGCTGCCAATCGAGGAATCCGCCCCGCCCGTCTGGCAGGAGGTAGCTGTTGCCGATGTGCGGGTCGCCGTGAAGGAGCGTTTGGGGCCCTTCGGTCAGGATCTGCTGTCCCTTCCACATGGCCTCCCAGAGCTCGTCGACTGTTTTGCCGAGCGGCTCGATCAGCGCGGCTTTGTACTCGTTCGTGTCGACCTGGTTGCGGACGAGGTCGAGGCCGAGCGCCTCGAAGACCGGCGCCATGCCGCCCGAGACCGGGGTGGGCACCCATCGAAGCTCGGATTGGAGCAAAGGGCTCTCCCAGTAACGCGCATGGAGCCCAGCGAGGGTCGTGATCAGGCCCTCCATCTCTCCGAGGCTCAGGTCCATGAGCGCGCTCGGGAACCGCGCGCCGCGAAGGGTGAGGTCTTCCATCAGCACGCCGAAGCTCCGGTGCGTTTCGTCGAAGAGGCTGCCGAAACACCGCGGCGCCTCGATCGACAGCCCGGGACGGATGCTCCGGTAGAACCGCACCTCGTTCATGTACATCGCATCGGGCGCATGAGGGTGGCGCCGTTGGTAGGCGCCGATCGCCGAAAACACCCACGGCCGAAGCCGCTCGCCAAACGGAAGCGAGCCGAGCGCCCGAAGGACCTTTCCCGTGAGCTGAATCGCCGACGGCCCGAAGCGAAGGCGCCGGCTCATCAGCACCGTCTTGAGCAGCATCCGCGAGGGAAGCCCGACGTCCTGCTCGTATTCGAGCTCGAGCGTGACGCGGTCGGCGGTGGAGGCGATCCCGTCGCCGCGAATCGCGGTGCCCAACACCTTCAGATTGCGGACGACGACCCCGGGGTGTTGCTCGGCGAGCAAGGCGGTGACGATTTCGGGGGTCAGCGCATCGAGGCTCGACGGGAATCGCATCGGCTGCATGGCCGGCTCAGGTACGCTCGGCGCGCCGCTTGAGGTCCTCGTTGAAGCCCGAATACGACGGCCCGAGCTGCGCTTTCAACAAGGCCCACACCATGGGCGCGAGGACCCCGGCAAAGGTCTCGCCGTGGCGGAAGCGTGTGCGTTGGCCGCCGCCGACGCCTTCGAGCATGAAGTAATGGCTGCCGGTCAGGAGCCCCTTGGGACCGCCTCGCCAACGAAGCTCTCGCACCTCGCCCGCGCGCACGCTCACCACCGCCGACCCGCCGGCGCGGCCGAACATCGGAAACTCGACCCGGCCGCGCGCACCGACGACGGCCCGGCCCCGCAGCTTGAAGGTGCGGCTCCATTCGTCGTGCCGCTCGAAGTCCACCAAGTGGCTCCACACCTCGCTCGGCGGCGCGTCGATCATCGTCTCGACCTCGATCGCAAACATGGCGCAGATGCTGCCACGATCGCGACGCACCGACCAGATCGAACCTGCATTGCGCGGGGTGCCTCATCCGGCGGGATTTGCCCGCGTTGGCTGTGCATGCCAGCTTGCCAGGCTGGTTTGCCGCTCATGACTCCTGCACTGCAACGCTTCGTTTGGATTCTCGCCATCCTCGGCGCGCTCGCCGCCATGGCCTGCTCGAAAAAGAAGCCGCCGCCCGAGCCGAAAGCCGAGCCGCCGCGTCCGGCCGACGTGATCCTGATCACCCTCGACACGACCCGGCGCGACCACCTCGGCGCCTACGGCTACGCGCAGCCGGTTTCGCCCAACCTCGACCGCTTCGCGAAGTCCGCCGACTTGTACACCAAAGCGTACGCGAGCTCGTCGTGGACCGTGCCGACGCATGCCTCGATGCTCACCGGGCTGCCCGCAAGCGATCATGGCGCCCACTCGCACCCGAGCGGCGGCATCATTCAATTGCGTGACGACGTCCCGACCCTTGCGGAGCAGCTCAAAGCGCGCGGGTACGCCACGGCGGCCATCGTGGGCGCACACACCCTCAACGAGCGCTTCGGCCTCGCGCGAGGGTTCGACTCGTACGATGCGCCGGCCGGCGAGACCTTGCTCGCGTCCCGGCGGGCCGACGTGATCACCCAGCGCGCCCTCTCCTGGCTCGACCAGCAAGGCGAGCGTCGGGTGTTCTTGTTCGTCAACTACTTCGACCCCCACATTCCCTACCGGCCCTCGGGCGCCTGTCGCGAGCGTTTCGCCAAGGGCCTTTCGCCCCACATCGGAAGCTCGAACGAGTGGCTCAAACGGCCCGTCGACGAAAACCTGCGCCTTTACGACGCCGAGATCTGCTTCATGGACGAGCACTTCGGTGCGCTCATCGAGGGGCTCCAGCAACGGAAGCGGTTCGAAAACACCCTGATCCTCGTCGCAGCCGACCACGGCGAGAACTTCGACGCCGAAAA
>CAZBWQ010000144.1:0-5743 GCA_964495565.1 uncultured Sandaracinaceae bacterium
CTCTCGAGAACCTTGACTGAGCCCGTAGCGATCGCCTGTCCGATGGCAATTCCGGTCACCACCGCCTCGCCGGTCTCCTTCAAGCGATACGTCTGCAAGGCTGTGCCTCGTTTTTGGGACTGCACGGTCTCGGGCCGCGCCTGAACACAGTAGAGCTCACCCGACTCCCCGTCTTTGGCCCACTCCATGTCCATCGGTCTCTCGTAGTGGTTCTCGATGGCGACGGCCCAGCGCGCCAGGGTCAGAATTTCGTCCTCGGAGAGCACCAATCGCCTGCGCTCCGAGGCCGGGGTATCGACCGTCTTGGTGGTGCTCTTCCCTCCGGACGCGTAGACGATCTTCTTTTCCTTGTCGCCTCGGACCTTCGCGAGGATCGGCCGTAGCTCGGGATCGTCTAGCCGCGGCTTGAACACCCGGTACTCGTCGGGATTGACGGTTCCCTGAACGACGGTTTCGCCGAGACCCCAAGCTGCATTGATGACGACGACGTCGGGAAAGCCGGTGTCGGTGTCGAGGGAGAACATCACGCCTGCGCCCGCCTCGTCCGATCGAACCATCTTCTGGACGCCGACGGAAAGTGCGACCTTCGAGTGATCGAAACCTCTCTCCTCTCGGTAATTGATCGCGCGATCGGTGAACAGCGACGCGTAGCAATCTTTGCATGCATCGAGCAGGTCTTCCTCGCCTTGCACGTTGAGATAGGTTTCTTGTTGTCCGGCGAAGCTCGCTTCGGGAAGGTCCTCGGCCGTGGCGCTGCTTCTCACGGCTACCGAAACGTTCTCGGTTTCGTTTCGTTCCGAGAGCTCTCGGTAGGCCTCACGAATCGCGTTCGCGAGGTCTTCGGGAAAGTCGCCCCGTCGAATGGCTTTGCGAATCGCGGTGCCCGCTTCTTGCAGGGAGCGGTCGCCCCGGGAAAGCGCATCGGTTTGCTCTCGGAGCTCTTCCTCCAAATCGTTGTGCGCGAGAAACGAACGATACGCCTCGGCCGTGGTCGCGAAGCCACCCGGTACTCGGACTCCTCGTTCGCGAAGGCTGCGGATCATCTCGCCCAAGGAGGCGTTCTTTCCGCCGACGGTCGCGACGTCTTCGTTTCCGAGGTTCTCCAGCCATCGAACGTGATTGGACTCAGGCATGCTCGATTTCCTGCGCCCAAAACGATGCAAGAGCGATGCCAAGCCCACGTTTTCGCGCGCTCATTCGGCTGCGCGATGGTCGCGCACTCGAATTGGCACCTGCGACAGGGTTTCCCCGAGCCTCTCGCCACCTTTGATGCCGAAATCCAGTGTGCGAATGGGGAAGGGGATCGTGATGTCGTTTTCGTCGAAGGCCTTCTTCAGCCGCATCACCGCCTCGCTCATGGCTGCGAGATAGTCGGTCTGTTTGTGAAACTCGATCCAGAACCAAACCACGAAGTTGATGGAGCTGTCTCCGAATTCCTGAAAGTAGAGCTCGACCGGCCTGCTTCGATTTCGATTTCCGATGCCCTCCACGGCTGCCACGGAGACCCTGCGCACCTTCTCGAGATCATCGCCGTACGAAATTCCGCAGAGCAGATCGATCCGTCGTTCGCCACTAAAGGAATGATTGGTCAGCTTGTCTTGATAGATGAGCTTGTTGGGAATCGTGATCTGTTTTCCGTCCAAGGTGCGGAGGTCGGTGGTGCGCAAGGTGATTTGCTGAACGGTCCCAAAGACCGAGTTCGTTTCGATGAGGTCGCCCACCTTGAAGGGGTGTGTCCGGTGCAAAGAAAGACCGACACCCGAGATGAAGTTGGCGGCCAAATCTTGAAACGCGAAGCCGAGCGCCAAGCCCACGATACCCGCACCCGCGAGGATCGACGTCAGCGCTTTGTCCAAGTTGAGAATTCCGAGGGCGATCATCAGCCCGGTGAACAAGATCGAGATCCGAAGAACGGTCGCAATCAAACCTCGAATGCTCGGTCTCGTGTTCAGGCGTGTCAGGGCTCGTTGGGTTGCGGCGACCGCTGCCATCGCCACAAGCCAGAACACCAACAAAACGAGCACCGCGACGGCCAAATTGGGCAGCATGTCCACGAAGCCCTCGAGCCAACCGCGCAGCTTCTCCGCCGTTCGTTCATATGCTGTCTGAAAGTCCATGCTTCGTCCCTCCGGGCGTGCTCACGCGCGTGCTGGTGGCTGGTCTTCGGGTGGCTCGGCCGGCGGCGGGGTGTCGCGCGGTCGCTCGACCGGTGGCCGCTCGGGCTTGGGCTCCTCCACGGGCGGCGGTTCGGGGTCTGGCGGCTCGGCGGGAGGATGCTCCTTCTTCCGCGGCGTGGGGGGTTGCTGCGTCCTCATCACCGATCACCCCTCTTCATCTCGATCCTTTGCGACTTCCTTCACGGTTCGTCCCGAGACGACACTCTTCGGCTCCGTGCTGACGGGATTGCGTCTCGCGTCCGCGCCGTCGTCTTTCATCTTCACCAGCAGCCAGTTCTTCTTCTTCCCTCGCAGCTTGCTGTGAACCAGCGCATATCCGCCCCGGATCTTCTTCCCCTCCAGCCAGATTTCGGCGAGTCCGTCATCGAGGGCCTTTTTCAGAGGAACTTCCTTCCCGTCGTCGTCTTCGGTGATGTTTTTGTACGGGCCCGCATCCCACACGATCACCGCGCCCGCTCCATACTCGTCTTCGGGGATGACGCCCTCGAAGTCCGCGTACTTCAACGGGTGATCTTCGGTCGCTACGGCCAGGCGCTTTTCGCTCGGGTCCGTAGACGGGCCTTTGGGAACGGCCCACGACTTGAGCACCCCATCTACCTCGATTCGAAAATCGAAGTGCATGGTGCTCGCGTCGTGTTGCTGGATCACGAAGATTGGGTTTCGGTCCTTCTTGAGCTTCGGAGCGTCTTTGCTCTTGGGCGACGGCTCCGGCGTGCGTCGAAAATCGCGGCGGCTCTCGTACTCGGAGAGCGACTTTCCGCGAGTCATGGTTCCACCAACTCGACGGTGCTCGCTTGGGGCCCTTCCTTGCCCTCGCCTCGTGCCAATACGAATCTCACCACGCTTCCCACGCTCAACGAATCGAATGCGTCGTCGATGACGGCATTTTGGTGAAAATACACCTGAAGTCCGTCCAGATCTTCCAGAAAACCGTACCCCTGCTCCGGGAAAAGACTCGTGATGCGACCGTGCGGAAGCGTGACGTGAGTCTTCACCTGGTTTCGCTGCCGCTCTGCCGCTTCGATGAGCTGCCTTCTGGCAGCCTCGAACGCATCCCGCACCGCCACGTAGAAGTCGCGATGCGCCTTGTTCTTCGGGCCTTGGTGGCTGACGACGATTTCCTCGCCTGGAATGGCCAGTTCGATCCGGACGTCGTAGAGCTGACCGTGGTGCTGTTGTCCGGGGGGCGCTTCCACGACCACGTTGCAGTAGATGATGTGGTCGTAGTAGCGCTCCAACTTCGCTATGTGCTCCCGTATGTGGCTTTCGACCGCCTCGGTGCGGTCCATGCCGCGATACGTGATCTGAACGGGCTCCTCCACCGTTGCTCACTCTTGGCTGGCGTGATGTCAGGACTGCGGTGGCGCCGCGCTGATCTGACCTAGAGCCGACTTCGGATCTCGCTCCACGGCCAAGTCCCCGAGCGATACCATACCGACCGGTTTTCCGTCTTCGACTACGGGCACGCGCCGAATCGACTCCTTTCGCATGAGCTCGACGGCCTCGTCGGTCGAGGCATCGGGTGAAAGCGTCCGTGTGTCCTTCGTGCAGATGTCGTTGAGCGTGGTGCTCGACGGATCTCGATTTTCCGCGATCGCGCGCACCACGATGTCGCGGTCGGTGACGAGCCCGTGCAACGAGCCTTCGTTCGTGACCAGCACGCAGCCGATGTCGGACTCCTTCATCGCCTGGGCAGCCTGCGTGAGCGAATCACTCGCGCTCAGGGTCTTGGTGTCTCGTGTCATCACTTCTCGAATGCTTTTCGCCATGATTTTCGTTCCCTCCTCGAACCTTGAATGTGAAGTAGGAAAGAACGAGCAAGAAGCGGGCCAGGACGCTTCGTTCCGGGCCGACCCCCGGCCTTCCGAGCCGTGCGCGTTGCACCACGTCTCACCTGTGGCATTTCGCCACGAGCTGTCTATGCGTCCTCGGGACCATGGGACCCGCTGCGACCGCCTCGCTTTCGACGGCTGGCACGCCATTTGCGTTCCTCTGCTCCCGAAAGGAGCACGATGATGAAGGCATTTTTCGCAGGCGTCGTTTCGATTCTGCTGTTGGTCCCCGCAGCCGCGGCCCAAGACGCATCCCCCAAGAAGCTCGCACCCCAGACACAGAACGGGGTCAAGCTCGTGAGCGGCGGAGTGGGCAACCGCGAGCAGGCGGCCCTCGACCGGATGGATGACGATTACAGCGTTCGAATCACGATGAGCAACTCCGAGGGCGCATACCTGAGCGGCGTTCGTCTGTCGATCGAGACGGATTCCGGGAAACGCCTGGTCGAGCTCGAAGCCCGCGGGCCCATCGTGCTCGCGGATTTGGACCCCGGGCGCTACGTGCTCCACGCGCGTGCGGAGGGTCGGATGACCGAGCATCGCGTCTTCGACGTACCCAAAGAAGATCAAGCACGCATCTTCGTGACGCTGAACAAACAGGGCCCCGAGTGACGGATCGAGAGCGATGCAAGATTTCGACGATCTGACCGACTATGTCCTCGCTCACACCGCCATGGAAGAACGCTCCACGGCGGTGCAGTGGCTCGAGGAAACACTAACCGCGTTCGCGAAGTGCTTGACCCCTTCCGAAGCGCAGCGACTGGCGCTCGAGCTTCCGCCTCCCGCTTCGCATTGGATTCGTGACGTCGAGCACGAACGCATGTTCGGTGAGCCCGACGCCCTGTACGAACGGGTGCGACGACATCTCGACGTCAAGGCATCTGCCGCCATGGAGAGGGCGGGGGTTGCTTTGCTGGCCATGGCGCGAGCTCTTCGGCCCGAAACCCGCGAATGGTTGGCTCAGCGCATGGGAGAGGCGTGGGCAGGGCTCCTGGAAGAGCGGTCGGACCACGAGGGAACCTCCTCATCCCCAGCCAGAGCGTCATCGGCCTCGACTCGAAGGAGCGAGCGGCCGACGACCCTGGCGGAGGGAAAGCCCGGTAGCGAGAAGCCCCTCAGCGAATCGGCGCCTGAGCCTCAACCGGATTCGGTGGCTGACGAGAACCCGTATTCCGATCGCAAGCTCTCGTCGGCGACAGGCGCGCACGGCGATCCGCTGAGCGAGGGAAAGCCTCGCAGTGAGCATCCCGTCAGCGAAAGCGAGTGACGCGGCGAGGGCTACCCGCTTCAGCGGACTGGCAAGCCCGCTTCCTTCCAGTCTTTCTTTCCGGCCTCGTAGTGATAGACGTGCTCGTATCCGAGCTTCTCCATCTTGCGGCCCGCCTTGGGCGATGCGTCGCAGTCTTCGTCCCAACAGTACACGACGACTTCGGAAGTCTTGTCCGGGATCGCCTGCTGAATGCTCTCTTCGAAACCGCTTTCCAGGGGCACGTTCATTGCGCCCGGTAGGTGAAAGTCGTCGTACTGCTCCGGGTCGAGCACTTCGACCAGCTTGAGATTGGGGTTGTTCTCGATCTTCTCTTGCAGCGAACGTCGATCGATGGTTTCCATGCCGATTCCTCCTCGATTCGCATGACGCAGCCTTCGTGCCAACCCTTTCGCAAGACTTCCATGCGCGAATCCGGTAGGCCCATTGAGGCATTCTGCCTCAGGCGTGTCACCCGACCTCATCCG
>CAZBWQ010000145.1:0-5725 GCA_964495565.1 uncultured Sandaracinaceae bacterium
CCGAGGCCCGGGCCGGCGTTAGCGTTCGATGGGGAAGTTGCCGTTGGCCCATTCGGCGAAGGAGCCGTCGTAGAGGCGCACGTCTTCGAAGCCGAGGGCCGTCAAGGTCAGCCACGCGAAGGAGCCTCGAAGGCCCGTGGTGCAGTAGGTCACGGTCGTGACGGACGGGTCCAAGCCTTCGTAGAGAGCCTCGAGCTCCGGTTGCGGGCGGAGGGCACCGCCTTCGAGATTTCGCGTCCAGTTGACGCTTCGCGCACCTGGAATGCGGCCGTCCGAAAACTCGCCCTCGGATCTGGCGTCGACCAGCTGAATGAGGCTTTCGCTTCCCGGAGGATCGCCGAGCTGAGACCGAACCCAGTCCCCGCTCACCCGCAGATCGTCGACGACGGAGTCGATCGTGTAGTCGGTCGGCGTAGCCGCCGGGGGCCTCTGCTCGACTGCGCCCTCGGCGCGCGCCCACGCAGCAAAGCCGCCGTCGAGATAGCGGACGTCGTCGTGACCGTAGTAGCGAAGCGCCCAGACGATGCGGGCGGAATCGTACTCGGGAGGCTCGCCGTAGACGACCACCGTGACGTCGGGTCGAAGCCCGGTGCTCCGGAGCACGGACTGCGCCTCCTCGGATGGCGCGATCTGCCCTGAAATCCCGTCCACGATGCTCGTCAGATCAGACGGCCGCAGGTGAATGGCGCCTGGAATTCGGGAGTCTTCGAAGCCGGACGCGCGCGTGTCGACGGGCTGCAACCCGGGGTCGTCGAGACGATCACGCAGCCACTCGACGCTCACGACGAGATCCATGCTCGAGCCGACGCCACCATCCGGCGACTCGCATGCCTCGGCGCGAAGTGGATCGCACTCGGCGGAGTCACCGCCCCCGCAACTCGTCACTGCAATCAGCAAAATCGCGAGCGGAAGGCGCGCACCCACGGATCGAGTCTACCGCAAAGCATCGAAATGCGGTACGAGGCGTTCTGCGGTGTTCGATCCGACTCAGACCATCGTGATCGCCAATCCCATGGCTCGGCACGGCTTCGTCGGAGCGCATTGGCCCGAGCTGAGCGAGCGGATCCGTCAGCTACTCGGTCCGGTCGACTTCGAGCTGACTGCATCACGAGGCGATGGACCCCGTTTGGCAAAGGAAGCCATCGCCAAGGGAGCACGGACCATCCTGTCGTTCGGCGGCGATGGAACGCACAGTGAAGTAGTCGATGGGATCATGCAGTCCGGCAGGCACGGCGAAGTCACGCTCGGGATTCTCCACGCAGGCACGGGGGGCGATTTTCGCCGAATGATCCCCGGCGCCGAGGAGCTCGAAAGCGCCTGCGTCGTGATTCGGGAAAAGCCGGCGGTCCCCATCGACATCGGTTGGGTCCGTTACGTCACGGATGCGGGAACACCGGAGAGTCGCTTCTTCTTGAACATCACGTCGATGGGGATGGGTGGCTTGGTGGACCGTTTCGTCGCGGAATCCAAGTCGAAGAGCAGCGGCAAGGCGAAGTATTTCAAAGCCGTCCTGCGCGCCCAGATGAAATACGAGCCCGCGCGCATTCGAATGCGGATCGACGGCAAAGACGAGGGCGAGCACGAGATCAGCAACGTGTGCGTGTGCAACGGACGGTGGGCCGGGGGCTCGATGATGTTCGCGCCCGAGGCTCGAGTCGCCGACGGAATGTTCGACGTCGTCTTGATCCGCGCCACCTCCACGCTTCGGGGGCTCCCCGTCATGGCAGGCCTCTACAAGGGCACACACGTCCGCTCACCCCTGGTCAGCACCTACCGCGGCAGGCACGTCGAAATCGACATGGTCGCCAACACGGCGTGGATGGACGTCGACGGCGAAGCGCCCGGCGTGGGCCCGGCCGAGTTTCGGATCCACGACGAAGCACTGCGCGTCATCGGCATTGGCGACGAGTTTCGCTGACTCAGTCTCGCGCGACTCGCATCGAGCGGAATTTCTCGATCGCCAGCCGGCCGAGCCGAATCGAAGCATTGGGAGCGTATCGATGGATGCGCCAGATCGCATTGGCCGTCGCGGTCACGACGATGAAATGCTCTCCTCGCTGCACCCCCCGCAAGATGATCCGTGCAGCCTTTTTCGGCGGCATCGGTTTTTGAGGCGTCACGGCGACGAGCGCATTCGGGTCGAGATTCACGTACTTCGTGGACCGGAGGATTGGCGTGTCGATCAAGCCAGGACAAACCACGCTGACCTGGACGCCATACGCCTCGCCTTCGATGCGGAGCGCCGACGAGAGGCCGACCACGGCGTGCTTGGTGGCGCTGTACGCCCCTTCGGCGGCGGCGGGAACCAACCCCGCAGCAGACGAGGTGTTGACGATGTGGCCGAAACCCTGCTCGCACATGATGGGATAGGCCGCATGGATGCCATGGACGACGCCTCGCAGGTTCACGTCGATCAGCCGGTTCCAATCGTCGAGCGAGGTGTCACGAAGCTCTGCGCACACGTTGATGCCTGCGTTGTTGAACAAGTAATCGAGCCGGCCACCATCTCGACGGGCGGACTCGATCACACGGGCAACCTCATCCGCATCGCGAACGTCGACCGTCTTCGCTTCGACGTCGCCGCCTGCCGCGCGGATTTCGGAAGCAGCCTGCTCGACCAGCTCGGTGTCCACGTCGGCGAGCACGACCCGGGCCCCCCGCTCCGCCATCTCTCGAGCCAAAGCCTCCCCGAGACCGCCCGCTGCGCCGGTGACGACGGCCACTTTTCCGTTCCAGTGCTTGTCCATGGCCAAAGCCCTTTCGGGGCGGACGATGAACAGAGAATTCACCGTGGACAAGCGGCGCGCGCCACGCAGCGCAAAGCGCGCTATGCTGCCCCGTTCATGGCTCGTCCGTATTTCGGCCCTGCGGTGCCCATTCCGTTCGCCCATCGCGGCGGCGCCAAGCGATGGCCCGAAAACACCCTGCTCGCGTTCGGGAAGGCCGCCGAGCTCGGGTATCGTCACATCGAGACGGACCTACGCCTCACGGCCGACGGCCATTTCGTTTGTTTTCACGATCCCACCCTCGAGCGCACGACCAACGGCCGCGGCAATCTGTCGGATTACACGCTCTCCGAGCTTCAACGACTGGATGCGGGGTACAACTTCGTCGAGGGTGGAAGCTATGCCTTTCGCGGCGCCGGCGCGACGATTCCGAGTCTCGAGGACGCGCTTGCCTACGATTCCTCGCTTCGTTTCAACCTCGAGATCAAGCTGGAGGACCCCAGAGTGGCGCGGCGCCTTTGGGAGCTGATCGAGCACCATGGCATCCACGACCGAGTGCTCGTCGCCTCCGAGCACGACGAGGTCACCGACGAGTTTCGAAGGCACAGCCGAGGGCGGGTCGTGACCTCGGCCGGTCGCCGCGGCGCGCTCCGCTTCTGGGCGCGGGTGCTCTCCGGAGCTTGGAGAACCGCGGTATTTCCCTTCGATGCGCTTCAAATTCCCCCGCTATTTCACGGTATCCGGGTGGTCACGCCCCGATTCGTCCAAGCCGCCCACCACCACGGAATCCAAATCCACATCTGGACGATCGACGACCCGGCGGAGATGTACGGGCTGCTCGCCTCGGGTGTCGACGGCCTGATGACCGACGTTCCGGACGTCCTGATGGACGTCTTGGCCAAACGCTAGCCCTCGAAACCATCCTGTGCTGTGATGAGACGGCACCATGAAGCGCCCCCTGCTGCTTTTTGCGACCGAACGTTACCAAGAGCTGGGCGAAGACGTAGCCGGCGCGGGCGGCTTCGACTTGGGCGTCGTGCAACGCAAGGTCTTTCCCGACGGGGAGCGGTACCGTCGGATCGAAACGCAGTGCTCTCGACGCGACGTGGTTCTGATCGGTGGCACCATCGAAGACACGGATACGCTCGAGATCTACGACCTCGCGTGTGGATTGGTGCATCTCGGCGTGCACACGCTCACGCTGGTGCTTCCTTGGTTTGGGTATCAGACGATGGAGCGTGCGTCCAAGGAAGGTGAGATCGTCGCCGCGAAGAACCGCGCACGGCTGCTTTCTTCGGTTCCGACGGCGGGCTCCGGGAACCGCGCCGTGATGGTCGACCTCCATTCCGAGGGAATCCCCTACTACTTCGCGGGCAACATTCGCCCGGTGCATCTGCAAGCACGGTCGGTCGTCTTGCAGGCGATTCGGGACTTCGGGGGCGAGGACTTCGTGCTCGGAGCGACCGACGCAGGCAGAGCCAAATGGGTCGAAAGCTTGGCCAACGACCTGCAAGTCGACGCCGCGTTCGTATTCAAGCGGCGCCTCTCCGAACGCGAAACCGAGGTGACGGCGCTCGCGGCAGACGTCGAGGAGCGCTCGGTGGTCATCTACGACGACATGATCCGTACGGGCGGCTCGCTCATCTCGGCGGCCGAAGCCTATCGCGAGGCGGGCGCCAGCGAAGTGTTCGCCGTCTGCACGCACGGGGTGTTCAGCGAAACGTCGCTCGACGCATTGCGCGACAGCGGCGTCCTCGCGGGGATCGCCTGCACCAACACGCGGCCACACGTGCAAGCACTGGCCGACGGCGATTTCCTGAGGGTCTACTCGGTCGCGGATCTCATCGCGCAGTTTTTGGCGCAAAGCGTGTGATCATGAGGCGGGCGGCGAGCAAGGGAGCGACAACGGCAGCGCTGGGGTGGGCCTTCGTCCTGCTCGATGCCTGGCAGGCATTCGCGCAGGATTCCAAACCCGAGCTGGAAATCGCCGAGGCGCTCGAAGATACCGGAAAACGGATCGACGTCGTGCGCGAGCAACTGGGTGCGCTGGCGGAGCGGTCTCTCGAGTTGCTGCCTTTGCTCGGTGTGGCCGCCGCCATCGTCGTCGTGTCGTGGATCGTCGCGCGTTTGCTGACCGGCGGTGATTGGCTCTTTCGCTGGATTCAAAACCGGTTCCTCCGGGATCTCGCGCGTCACTTCACGCGAATCACGATCCTCGGCGCAGGCTTGCTGATCGCCCTCGAGCTGCTCGACGCGACTGCGCTGGTGGGGGCGGCCCTCGGTGCCGCCGGCGTGGTCGGCATCGCCGTGGGCTTCGCGTTTCGTGACATCATCGAGAACTACCTCGCCGGGCTCCTGCTCAGCATGCGGCGTCCGTTCTCCCCGAACGACTTCGTCTCGATCGACGGCGACGAAGGCAGGGTGGTCCGGCTGACGTCGCGGGCCACCGTGTTGTTGACGCTCGAGGGGAACCATCTGCGCATCCCCAACGCCAAGGTATTCAAAGCGGTGTTGTTGAACTTCACGCGCAACCCGCTTCGGCAGTTCCACTTCGAGGTCGGCGTGGGCGTGAAGGAGGATCTGGTTCGGGTGCAGGACCTGGCCGTCGATACGCTTTCGAGCATGGAGGTGGTGCTCGAACAACCGCCACCCTTCACGCTGATTCGGCAGCTCGGCGATTCGAGCGTTTTGCTTCGCCTCCATGCGTGGGTCGATCAGTCGAGCACCGACTTCTTCAAGGCCCGAAGCGAAGCGATTCGGCTGGTAAAGACGGCCTTCGACGACGCCGACATCGAGATGCCGGAGCCGATCTACCGGCTCTACGTACAGCAATCGGTCGAGAGCCCGGCACAGCAGCCCCTCCGTGCGCGCGCCGGCGCGCTCGAAGTCGGCGACACCGCGGTCGACACCCAACTCGAAAATCAAGTCGAAGCCGAACGAGCCGCCGAAGGCCCCGACCTCCTAGACGAAGAAGCCCCCCAAGAATGAGCGAGGGATCG
>CAZBWQ010000146.1:0-5494 GCA_964495565.1 uncultured Sandaracinaceae bacterium
AGGCTGTCATCGGCTGTGCTCTCACATCCGGTCTCGGGGTTGCAGACCTCGTTGACCGTGCAGGCAATGCCGTCATCGCACAAGCTGTTGTCGGGCGTGCTTCCACATCCTGACACAGGGTCGCAGACCTCGTTGACCGTGCATGCAATGCCGTCATCGCACAAGCTGCTGTCAGGATCGTGCCGGCATCCTAGTGCGGAGTCGCAGGTGTCGATGGTGCAGTAAACCTCGTCGTCGCACAGCTCGTCCATGGGCTCGTTCTGGCATCCGGTGTCATTGAAACACATGTCGACGGTGCATTCGACAGTGTCGATACACGGGTCTCCAGTGGAACGGCACGTATGATCGACGAGGTCGCAGTAGTTTCCGTTGCAGTAGGTAGCGTCACACCAGCTATCATCTTCACAGCAATCGACGGTTTCGTCCGGTTGGCAGATCCCCGCTGAGTCGC
Source organism: uncultured Sandaracinaceae bacterium (assembly GCA_964495565.1). Classification (GTDB taxonomy): domain Bacteria; phylum Myxococcota_A; class Polyangia; order Polyangiales; family Houyiibacteriaceae; genus SG8-38. The sequence goes on from CAZBWQ010000146.1 coordinate 452, forward strand.
AAAGAAACGGGCAAAATTTGTCCTGGTTGCAAGCTTGGCCGACCTTGTCATTGATATAGACACATTGGCCGGAAGCGGAATCACAACTGTCGGTGTTGCACTCGTTGCCATCATCGCAGTTTATTTCGCTTCGAGGAATGGGCGGGCAACCCTGCTCCTCACAATCCCAGTCGGCGGGATCATCAATCGTGCATGCATCTCCATCATCACAAAGAGTCGCGCACAGCTCGTTGCAGGCACCGACGAAGTCTCCGTGTTCGAGATGCGCTGCGAGCGCATTCTCGCTAATCGTGATCGTATGGAAGTTGTCCGGGTTTCCGGGTGGAATGTGGCAGACTTCGACTTTTGCTGCCGGAGCCGCCGAAGCGGGTGCGGTGGTGAGCATCACCGCAGTCAGAGACACACAAGCAAAAAGCGTGTGAGTGAATAACCTCTGCTGACGAGAGGTCCGCGCATCCGAATTGCGTGGGTCGATCATCGTATCCTCCATTCCTCGTTTCCTGGTGGTCAGGCTACGGTCGAGGGAACGACGACTCGCGCGTGCTTTTCCATACGCAATGATCCACCGCGGCCTAACGGTCGTGAATCGGACCGCGCGCGATGACACCGAAGTCACCGGCAATCGGTCGCTTTTGCGCCGCTGGCCGATGCGGCCTTCCGCATTCGTCGGTTGACAATTACGTATGGAAACGGGCTTCAGACGCCTGCTCTCGCGCCCGATGGATCCCCGTCCCAGGATCGGCTAGCGTCCGCGTCTGTTTCGCACGGAGGATCCATGACGCTGCAAGGAACGATGCTTTCGACGCTCGAGCGATGGGCGAAGACGGTTGGCAACGAGCCCGCCATTCACGACCGCAACGCGGATGGCACCTGGGCCACCAGCACCTGGGCCGACTACTGGAACGACGTGCGGCGCGTGGGCAAGGGGCTCATGGCGCTCGGGCTCCAACCGGGAGATGCCGTCGCCCTCGTAGGCGCCAACCGGCGCGACTGGGTCGTCAGCCAGCACGGCATCAACGCGGCCCAAGGCGTGCCCGCGCCGCTCTACACCACACTCTTGCCCGACCAGATGGCGTACATCATCGGCAACGCGCAGGCGAAGATCGCGATCTGCGACGATCAGAGCCAGCTCGACAAGCTCACCAAGATCGCCGACGCCGAGAGCACCCTCGAGCACATCGTGACCATGGACGACCTCGGCTCGAGCGACCCACGCGTCGTCACGCTGGAGGCGCTGAAGCAAAAAGGCGACTCGATCCCCGACGCAGACCTCGATGCGAGGCTCGACGCGGCGCAGATGGATGACACGGCGCTCCTCATCTACACGTCGGGCACCACCGGCTTGCCCAAAGGGGCGATGCTCACCCATCGCGGCATCAAGCTGATCAGCGATGCGGTCGTCGAGGTGTTTCCGTTTCTCCTCGAAACCAAAACGCGAGCGGTCAGCTACTTGCCGCTTTGCCACGCGGCCGAGCAGGGCATGACCAACTTCGCCGGCCTCACGGTGAAGTCCGAAACGTATTTCTGCGACGATCTCACGCAGATCAAGGACTACCTCGTCGAGGTGCACCCGACGTTCTTCCTCGCGGTGCCGCGGGTGTGGGAAAAGTTCGAGGCTGCGCTCCGTGGCAAGCTCGCCGAGGCCACCGGCATCAAGGCCAAGCTCGCGAGCTGGGCGCGGCAAACCGAGCTCGACGCGTTCCGTGAGGAGATGCGCACCGGCCGGCCCGTTCAGAGCCTTTCGCGCACGCTCGCCAACAAGCTGGTCATCTCGAAGATCAAAGAAGCCCTGGGCCTCGATCAGCTCCAGGTCGCCCTGAGCGGTGCGGCGCCGATCTCGGTTTCGACGCTCGAGTTCTTTGCCTCGATCGGCCTGCCCATCCACGAAGGCTACGGCATGACCGAGACTTCGGCGTTCGCGTCGGTGCAGCCGTACGGCAAGATCCGCTTCGGCACCATCGGCAAGCCGCTTCCCGGCGTCGAGGTGAAGATCGCCGACGACGGCGAGATCATGCTCCGCGGGATCAACATGGTGAAAGGCTATCTGCGCCTTCCCGACAAGACGGCCGAGCTCTACGACGAGGAAGGCTGGATGCACACCGGCGACCTCGGCGCCGTCGACGAGGAGGGCTACATCTCGATCACCGGCCGCAAGAAGGACCTCATCATCACCGCGGGCGGCAAGAACGTCGCGCCTTCGGAGATGGAAGGTTACCTGCAGTCGATTCCGGGTGTCGGCCAAGCGGTCGTCGTCGGCGACCGGCAGCCCTATCTCTGCGCGCTCATCGTCCTCGACCCCGAGGCCCTGCCCGAGCTCGAGGCGGCTTCGGGCGTCACCGGGCTCGGCGACGTGGCGACCGCGGCCCGCAAGCCCGAGGTCAAGCAGTTCATCGAGCAGCAGATGCAGGAAGCCTGCAACGCGAAGGTGGCCCGCTACCAAACCATCAAGAAGATTCGCATTCTGCCCAATGTCTTTAGTGTCGACACCGGGGAGCTGACGCCCACCCTCAAGGTGAAGCGGAACGTGGTCGGCGAAAAATACGCGGCCGAAATCGACTCTTTTTACGTCGAAGCGCAGCCTGCGGCACAGGCCGCGAGGGCTTAGCCCCCGCGCGTTCCGTGCGCTAAGGTCGGACCCAGAAACGGAGGCTAGGGCATGAGCGAACGAGTCGAGCAAATCCTCGCAAACTACGCCGGGGAAAACCCCGGAGTGATCGGCAACCTCAGGCGGCTGCTCAATACGGGCAGGCTCGCCGGAACCGGCAAGGTCGTGATTTTGCCCGTCGACCAGGGTTTCGAGCACGGGCCGGCTCGCTCCTTCGCACCCAATCCTCCCGGCTACGACCCGGCCTACCATCCGCAGCTCGCGGTCGAGTCGGGCTGCAACGGGTACGCGGCGCCGCTCGGCTTCATCGAGTCGATCGCCTACCAGTACGCAGGCAAGCTCCCGCTGATCCTCAAGGTCAACAACAGCGACTCGCTGGGTGGACCCGAAGCCCCGTGCTCCGCGCTCACCTCGGCGGTGAGCGACGCGCTTCGGCTTGGTTGCGCCGCAATCGGTTACACGATCTATCCGGGCAGCGGCTTGCGCAATCCGATGTACCAAGACCTCCGCGACCTGATCAACGAGGCGCGAGCGGTCGGCCTGCCGACGATCGTTTGGTCGTATCCGCGCGGCGAGATGCCCAAAGAGGCCGAGACGGCCGTCGACGTCGTCGCGTACGCGGCGCAGATCGCCTGCCAGCTCGGCGCGCACGTGGTGAAGGTCAAGCCGCCGACGGACGTGGTCTACGACAAGAACGCGAAGAAGGCCTACGAGAACATTCCCATCGGCACGCTCGCCGAACGCATCCGCCACGTGGTGCAGTCGTCCTTCAACGGCAAGCGCATCGTCATCTTCTCGGGCGGCCCCGCCAAGGGCACCGACGCCGTGCTCGAAGAGATCCGCGAGATCGCCAAGGGGGGAGGCTTCGGGTCGATCGTGGGCCGAAACGCCTTCCAGCGGTCCGAGTCCGATGCGGTGAAGCTCCTTCACGACATCATGGACATCCACGCCTCCGCCGCGTAAGAAGCGCTCAGCTTTGACTGACGTGATCGAGCCTGCCGTTCCGCCCATCGTGACCGCGGCCTGGGATGCCTACGGGGATTACCGGGAAGTGGTCTCGGTGCGCGAAATCAGCGCCCAAGTCTCGACCAATTCGGTCTATTTGCTGGTGCTCGACGACGGGCACGCCGTGGTGGCCAAGCGCTCGAGCTACGGCTCGTACGTGCACTTTCGCCAAGACCACTACCGAATTCACGAGTGGATCCACCGGCTCCGGGGGACGCGGTACGCGAGCTTCCTGGCGCCGGTGCTCTTGAAGAACGGTGAAGTCTTCACCTACCGCGAGGAAGACGCCTGGGTGGTCTTTTACGGGCAGCAACCCTTTTACGACTTTCTTCCGAAGGTGCTGACCGACGAGCAAGTCGAATCGTTCGGCGAGGAGATGGGCCTCTTTCACCGGGCCTGCCTCGAGATCTCCGACCGCGTGCGCCCGACCTGGCAATCGCTCGGCGCCGACGTGGCCAGCCTTCACGATGCGATCGGAAGCTCGGAGTGGCGGCGCGACCGCGGCTTCATGGACTCTTCGGTCAGCTACGTGCGCGCCCATTGCGATGCCTTCCTCGGCAACGCGGACGCCCTCGGGTACCACGAGTGGACCAAGATCCCGGTGCTCATCGACTGGAACATCGGCAACTTCTCGGTCGGCTTCGATGGCGAAGGGTTCAAGTTCTTTTCGCGCTGGGACTACGACTGGTTCCGCATCGAGCCCCGGATGCTGGACTTCTATTTCTGCGCCCGCGTCGTTCGCTCCGAGGGCGACCAGACCGCCTTCAGCTATACGGCCGATCCGTTTTTCGACCCGCGCTTCATGAAGTTCTTGAAGGCCTACCACGAGGTGCATCGGCTCACGAAGGAAGAGCTGCTCTTCCTCAAAGAGGCCTACCGCTTCTTCATCTTGAACTACGTTCTGCGCGTCGGAGAGCACTTCTTTCGGCCCGACATCTGCCATCGGCTGCAGCACGAGGCGATCGAAGAGTACCTGCCGCACCTCGAGCTCGCGAGCTTCGAGCCGCTTCTCGACGTGCTTTGAGCGGCTTGCCGGACGTCCCGAATCAGCTCGCGATCGACTGACTGATGTAAGTCGGGATGATGCCCGAAGAGCGGATCATCAAGTCAGCCGTGTCCGGGAGCGTGTTGCCCGAGAGCACCAGCGTCGTGTCGAACCCGAATGTGTTGGCGCCGATGATGTCGGTGCGAAGCGTGTCGCCCACGAACAGCACGTCGCGCTTGGCGATCTTCGGCCGGACTTCGCGCGCCCGAGCGAGGGCGTAGTCGAACATCATCGAGTCGGGCTTTCCAAAGCGCACGAAGGTCTTTTCGGTGATGTCCGAAAGAAGGTGTCCGAGGCTGCCCACCGCGATGGCGATGTCGTTGCCCTTCATCGGGTAGGTGATGTCGGCGTTGGCGACCACGACCGGCACGTTGACCCGGCGGATGAG
>CAZBWQ010000147.1:0-5471 GCA_964495565.1 uncultured Sandaracinaceae bacterium
CTCTATCTGAATTTCGAAAATGCTGGCGTAGGCTATGTCGTCGTCGGCAACCCAGATCTGCGCCCGGAACGTTCGCGGAGTGCCCGCGCAGGCATCGAGGTCAGCCCGACGAAATGGATCTGGGCGTCTCTCTACGGCTTTCGCAACGATCTTTCGAACATGATCATCACGGCGCTGTCCGATGATCCGCAAGCCGGCTCGTTCGATCGTTTTCAGTACCAGAACATCGCGTCCGCTTACACCCAAGGGATCGAGCTCCACGTTCGCTTCAAGCCACTCGCCGGATTCGCGATCGATCTCGGATATCTGCTGCTCGACACACGAGACCGAGAAAACGACAGAAGACTCGAAGGCAGGGCCACGCATCGTGGCACCACCGCGATTCGCTACTCGAACCAGAAGGCTCGCTTCGACGCCACGATGCGAGTTGCCGCGGAGAGCGCTCGACCATTCTACGAAGACACGACGGGCGACGGCGTCGATGAAACCCGTCGCGCAGCGCCCTACGCGCTGGTGGATGCCCGCATTTCCCAAGGCGTCAGCAAGCATGTGCGCGTCTACGTTCTCGGCGAGAACCTCCTCAATGCAGGCGATCCAGAGTTCCTGCCGATTCCACCGCTCGAGGTGATAGCCGGCGTGGAGATGAGCTACTGAGCGCCGGGGCGCGCCAACCCAAACGACGAGACCATGAAAGTAAAGAATCGAAGAAACCGGACTTGGATGGCATTGACCCTGGCAGCAAGCATCACCGGGTGCGCAGACAGCATCGATCAGATGGATGGCCCAGGCTCGGACAACTCTGGCACCTCCGACTCGGACGATCCGATCGGAGAAGCCAGGATCCTCACCTCCGACAACGCAGACGGCACGTTGCTGAGCATCGTCGACGCGACATCCGAAGACGGATGGGTGTACTGGGACCTGGATTCGGGCGAGGAGGTCTTCCCAGCCGATCCCCAGGACGATGACCAATGGGATCTGGGGGTGCAGCGTTTTCGAGTCATCACCAACGGGGGCGACCGTGGGACGGGTGGCGTCCAGGTTGCAATTCTAGAGAACACCGACCCTGCGGATGTGACCCAAGCACCGAACGACGGGTATCTCGATAGCGCTGAAGAAGTCGACGACTCGGGGGATGCTCCCATCGAGATCACCGGCTGGGGCTGGTACGACTACAATCCTGTCGACAATACGCTCTCACCCGCCAACGTGGTCTACGTCGTGCGCTCGACGGACGGCAACTATTTCAGAATCAGCGTCGTTGATTACTACGACGAGTTCGGGACCAGTGGCTTCATGCACTTTCACTGGGGTGACCTCGATGCACCCGCTTCCCGCTGAGGAGGTACACCGTGAAGCAGGAAGCTATTGTTTGGGCGATTCTGGCCGTTTTGAGCACCGGATGCGCGGCTCCGAAGGTCCGGGCGCCGCGAGCGGCATCGACTTCCAGCCGGGCGCCGGTCGAGCAGGCAGCTCGGCTCGAAGCGATCGAATACACCGACGGCGGATACCACGCGTGGATGCCGCTCCCGGTAACCAGCTTTGGTGCGGCACCCATGCAAACGAAACTCTGCGTTGCTGGCGGCTATCATGGAACGCCTCACGAGTACTCGAAGGAAGGGCAGTCGGACCAGCTTCGCTGCTACGACCCGAGCACTCGGGCATGGGAGTCGCTGGGTCGCCTTCCCTACGCGGCGCAAGGCGTGGTGCTTCTGCCATACGCGGGAGGCCTCGTGCGTGTCGGAGGGATGCGTGCGATGAACGATGCCGAACACGAGGCTGACCTCCATTCGGTTGCCGACGTGTCCTGGTTCGATCCGCGTGAACAGACATGGACTGACTTGACACCACTTCCCGAAGCCCGGTCCTCGCATGCGGCCTGCATTTCGGGGGACGAGCTCTTCGTGATCGGAGGATGGAAGCTTTCCGGCGACGCTCGTGGAGCGCAATGGGCGGAGACGACATGGGTGGCGAACCTTCGCGACGACCCCATCTCATGGCATCCGATCGATGCACCTTTTCGTATTCGTGCCGCCGGAGTCGCATGCACCGATGAGGCGGTGATCTCGTCCGGGGGGCTGAATCCCAATCGTGATGTATCGAATGCTACCTACGTTCTCGACCTCGAGACCAGACGTTGGAGAAAGGGGCCACCGTATCCCGGACAGGGATTTGGTCTCGCAGCCCTGGGTGTCGAACGCTTGGTCTATGCGAGCGGTTCCGATGGAGTCGTATACCGCCTCGACGAGGATGCATCACAGTGGACCGCGGCGTCGACGCTCCTATTTCCTCGCTTCTTTCACCAGCTCGTGATGATGAACGGAGGGGAGCTCGTCGCGGTAGGCGGAATCGAATCCATGCGCACCGGTCACCGCGTTGGTCACATCGAGCGAATCCCACTCGACGGCAAACCGCATCTTACCCTTCTCGAGCTTCGAAGCGTCGGCGAGGCGAAAAACCGGCAAGGCGGGCTTCTGCAGGACGATGTGCTTTACCTCTTCGGCGGCAACAACAGCATCGGGCAGCACGACTTCGAGCCAGAGAACTTCCTCGCAGAGGGGTACGCGCTCGATCTCACCAGGTTGGTTTGGAAGCAGCTTCCCGATTTTCCAAGGCGACGACAGACCATGTCCGTGCAGCCGCGAGACGATGGCTCTTTCGTGGCTGTCGGCGGGTTTGGGAACGACGGTGACAAGCCGGAGACGTTTTCGGATTCCTTCTCGTTCGATGTCGGGCAGAGTGCCTGGCGTCCCGATCCAGCCGTCTTGTTGCAAGGTCGCAGTCAGTTCGGTCTCGCGAAGCACGACGGCGTGCTTTGGGCCTTCGGCGGGCTCAACTACGACCCAGACCGGCCCGGCGCAGAGGCCTTCGACCACCGTCGTGACGTATTGATCGCGGAACCGGGCAAGGCGTTCGTCGACTCAGGCGTTCGCCTGCCATCGTCTCGTCGCGCGTTCGGCGGCGCAGTGCTCGAAGGACGCTATTACATGGTTGGCGGCATGAAGGAAAGCTTTCAGCTCGTCGAAGACTGCCATGTGTTCGACTTCGCGACGCGTACGTTCGACTCGATGCCTTGCCCGAACCGCACCCGTCTCTCTCCGGATTTGGTGCCGATCGGCGGAAAGCTGTTCTTGGTCGGCGGAAGCATCCTCGAAGAAGGCTCAGCATCGCCGACCAAGAGCATCGAAGTATATGATCCGAAGACGCGGGCATGGAGCACTTGGATGGCCGAAGTTCCGATCTCGGGCACGCACATGCGTGCATTCCGCTTTCGGGATCGCTTGCTGCTCTACTCCGCGAACGACCCCAACCAACCGCTGGTGCGAATCGCCTTCGTGAACGTCCAATGAGGTCGAGCTTGGCCGACTAGCGGGGACGCGTTTGTTGGGCTAACCCTCGTCGCTAGCGAGCTGGCGCCGCTCACGGGATTCGGGCTGACTGCGGTGAGGGTGCCAGGCCCATTTTTCTGAGAAAGCTGGAGAAGAAGATGTCGGCAACGAAGAAGGATCTGTACGAGCTCGGCGAGCTCCCTCCCCTCGGTCACGTTCCGGACAAGATGTACGCACAGGTGATCCGGCCGGAACGCTTTGGCGAACCCACGAAAGCCTTCGAGGTCGAGGTCGTTTCCACGCCGAAGGAGCTTCGCCCCGACGAGGTTCTCGTCTATGTCATGGCCGCAGGCGTCAACTACAACAACGTGTGGGCCGGGCTCGGCACACCGATCGACGTCACCAAGAACCGACCAAAGGACCCTTGGTTCCCCGACGCGTCGGGATTTCACATCGGGGGCAGTGATGCGTCCGGCATCGTGTGGGCCGTCGGAAGCGACGTCCAGAACCTGAAGGTCGGTGACGTGGTCGTCATGCACTGCGGCCAGTGGCGCCGTGAAGACCCGGCCGCGCACGGGGGCGGCGACCCGATGTACGCTCCGAGCTTTCGCATCTGGGGCTACGAAACGAGCTGGGGAAGCTTCGCCCAGTTCACGAAGGTGCAGGCCCATCAGTGCCTTCCCAAGCCCAAAGGCCTGAGTTGGGAAGAAGCTTCTGCCTACATGCTCGTCGGTGCCACGGCCTACCGCATGCTCACCGGCTGGCCGCCCAACATCGTCCGTCCTGGCGACGTCGTTCTCATCTGGGGAGGAGCCGGCGGGCTCGGGTCCATGGCCATCCAAATCGTGCGCGAGCTCGGCGGCACCCCGGTCGCGATCGTGTCCTCGCCGGACAAGTTCGAGTTCTGCGAGAAGCTCGGCGCCAAGGGCTGCATCAACCGCAAGGACTTCGACCATTGGGGGCTCTTGCCCGACTGGCAGGACCAGGAAGCGCAGGCTGCTTGGCTCAAAGAAGCCCGCCGTTTCGGCAAGGCGATTTGGGACATCGTCGGCGAGCGCAAGAACCCGGCTCTGGTGTTCGAGCACCCTGGCCAGGCCACCGTGCCGACGTCGGTTTTCGTCTGCGACACCGGCGGCATGGTGGTGATCTGCGCGGGCACGACCGGATACAACGCGATGGCCGATCTGCGGTACCTGTGGATGCGGCAGAAGCGGCTCCAGGGCTCGCATTTCGCCAATGACAAGCAGTCGGCGGAGTTCAACGAGCTCGTGCTGCGCGGCCGCATCGATCCATGTCTGACCCAGACGTTCGACTTCGACGGGATCCCGACCTCGCACCAGCTCATGTACGAGAACCGGCACCCGCATGGAAATATGGCCTGTCTGGTCAACGCGACCGATCGCGGGCTCGGGAAAGACAACACGTTCGGCTGACGACGGGGCGTGTCTTTGGGCGGTGCGTGCCGCCCATCGCCCTCGCCTTTCAGATCTTCGGAATGCGAAACCTGCTGATCATCAGCGTTCCCGACGCGAAGAAGAGCAGCACGAGCGGATGCAGCACGGCCGGGCCGAGAGTCCACGCGCCCCAGTAGAGCGACTCGCCGAGCCGGTCCTGCGACGCGGCATACGCGAGGATCGCCACCAACAGGACGCTCGTGGGAATCGGTGTGCCTTCGAAGTAGGCCACCTTGTCGTTGCCCTGCGATAGCTCCTCGGCGGTCACGTTGAAGCGCGCAAGCCGGCCTACCCCGCAGCACACGAAGTAGATCAACACGGCCCAGTCCCAGCCGCCGCGCATGCCACCGGCGAATGCAAGCACCGCAGGCCCCACCCCGAACGAGATCACGTCGGCGAGCGAGTCGAGCTCCCGCCCGAGCACGGAATGCTTCTGCCGCCAGCGGGCGATCCGCCCGTCCAGCACATCGAAGACGAGCGCCGTGAAGAGCAGGAACACCGCACCGTAAAAATACGAAAGCGCGTTGCGGTCGACATAAATCAGCGCGCAAAACACCGCCGCGACGCCGGAGCCGGCGTTCGCCAGCGTGAAGAAGTCGGCGAGGTGAAGCTCACGGATCATCGTGAATGGTCGTCGTGGGGCCATGGGTCGCGCAGCTTAACCCGCTCGCCCCAACCTGGGAAATCG
>CAZBWQ010000148.1:0-5293 GCA_964495565.1 uncultured Sandaracinaceae bacterium
TCTCCTGGAACGCACGGCCGATCACCTGCTCGGCGTGCTCGGGTGGCGATTGTATCTGGATCTGGAACACCGTGCCCATGAGCGGTCGCGTGCGCGTCAGGAGCTCGGTCCGCTCGCGTCCCGGCCGCGCCGAGGAGCTTTCATCGCTTTGTCCCTGCCGGTCGCAACCAACACAACACGCGAGCAGCGCGATCGCGGCGCATGCACGAAGCACCGCGCAACTCTCGTCGTGATTGCGCACCCCGTCAACCCGGCTTGCGCTTTGGGCTGCGATTGGTACGTCTGGGTCGATGCAACGCATCTCGTGGACGCGCGGGGGCCGTCTGTTGGCCATACTGGTCTTCGTTTCAGTGTGCCCGGCTCACCGTGCCGCCGCCTTTGGCGACGCGACCGGCGTGGAGCTGGTGACGCTCGAGCTCGGCGAAGACGTCGCGGATGCGCAGAACGTCACCGAGCGACTGGCCTGGGAAGTGCGAAAGCGGTCGAGCGTCGAGCCCATTCTCGAGCCTGGACGCGCGCGTCTCGACGAGGCTTCCTTGTTTCGGAGCCCCTTCTTGTATTGGCGTGGCAGCGAGGAGCTCCCGCCACTCGGTGAAGAAGCGCTGGATCGACTGCGAAAGTACGTACACCGTGGGGGCTTCATCTTGATCGACGATGCATCGGCAGGCGGCGCGGCGTTCGATCGTGCGGTGCGGCGGGAGCTGTTGCGGGCATTCCCGGCACTCCCTTTGAAACCGATTCCCTCGAATCACACCATCTACCGATCGTTCTACTTGCTCGACCGTCCAGTGGGCCGTGTGGAGGGGCCCGCGTATCTCGAGGGAATCACGTACGGCGATCGAATCGCCATCGTCTATGCACGGCATGACCTCGGTGGCGCGCTGCAGCGTGACCGGCTCGGCGCGTGGAGTCAGGCGGTGGTCCCCGGAGGCGAAAGACAGCGCGAGCATGCGATCCGCCTCGGGGTGAATCTGGTGCTGTACGCGCTCTGCACGGACTACAAGGACGACCAGGTGCATGCGCCGTTCATCATGCGTCGCCGCGGTAGCGGGCCCTGAGGTCGTCGGTGTCGGATTGGCAGTGGCAGCTCGGCATTCCCGGCGGAACCACGTTCGCGTGGGTCCTGGGGCTTGCCTTGCTCGCTTTCTGGTCGTGGGAGCTTCGCTCGATTCGCGGGGAAGGGAACCGGCGCCGGCGTTGGGCCCTCGGCATCCTGGGCGGTCTCGGCATCGCGGCCGTTTACCTCTTGGCTCTGCAGATCACACTGGTGCGAGAGACCTTCGAGGACGTCGCCGGGGGGACGGTGGTTCTGCTCGACAGCTCTCGCAGCATGACTCTTGCGGGCGGTGCGGGTCCGCGCGAGGACGCCGTGCGCGCATTGATCGGGCAGTGGCAACGAGATGACCGAGTGAGCCCCACGGTCTACTTGTTCGGTTCGAGCACGCGAGCGGCGATGTGGGAAGGCTTGGCCGAGCGCTACCGGCCCGTCGATGACGACACTCGCATTTCCGAAGCGCTTCGCGACGTGCTCGACAGAGCCGTCGAGCAAGACGTCGGCTCGATCGTCGTGATCACCGATGGAGCCGACGAACGTTTCACCGCCGACGCGCTGGCGCTGGAGTCCATCGCGCCGGCCGTTCACGCCGTCGTGGTGGGGGGTGACGATCCGCTCGACGATCAAGCGATCCTTTCGGTTCGCGCCGACGCCACGGCGTACGTGGGCGTGCCCGCGGTCATTCGTGCCGAAGTGGGTGCATCCGGAGCGCTGAAGAGCTCCGCAGTACGCGTTCAGCTGTGGCACGAGAGCCGCCTGGAGCAAGAAGCGGTCGCCACGCTCGACGAAAACGGCCGGGGAGGCGTAGCCTTCGAGGTCACACCTGGGCGCACGGGCCGAGCTCTTTATCGTCTTCTCATCCCGGCCGATGCGAGCGACCAGGTGCCGGAAAACAACGACCGGGCGGCACTGCTGAGAGTAGGGCGAGAACGCCTCCGAGCACTGCTCGTGGCCGGACGACCCAGTTGGGACGTGCGCTTTCTACGCGACTTCTTGAAGCGTGACGGATCGATCGACCTCATCTCCTTTTTCATCCTGCGCACGGCCTCCGACCTCACGGCGGCCCCGACCAACGAGCTCGCGCTCATCCCGTTTCCGACGGACGAGCTCTTTCGCGAGCATTTGGGCAGCTTCGACGTCGTGATCTTCCAGAACTTCGATTACGCGCCCTACGAAATGGCGACCTATCTTCCCCGCATCCGCGACTACGTGCAGCGCGGCGGGTCCTTCGTCATGATCGGCGGCGACCGTTCGTTTTCGGAGGGGCGGTACGCTGGGACCGCCGTCGAAGAGATCTTGCCGGTCAAGCTAGGGTCCCCGTCGATCATCAAGGGCAGGTACAAAGCCATCGTGAACGAGGGCCTCGCACGGCACCCGATCGTCGCCTTGGGCCCCGATCCCAACCTCACCCGTCAGACCTGGAGCGCACTGCCGAGCTTGCACGGAGCCAACGTGGTCGACACGGTGAAGAGCGACGCTCAGGTGTTGCTGCAACACCCGCGCGCCCGCCTCGCGAGGGGAGGTCGATTGCCGATTCTCGTCGTCGGCGAGGCCGGTCGCGGGCGCGTGGCGGCGCTCATGACCGACGCTTCGTGGCGATGGCGATTCGCGGCGGACGACGTCAACGTCGGAGCGGACGAATACGAGCTGTTCTGGGATCGGATGGTGCGCTGGCTGACCCGCGATCCGCTGCTCGAGCCTGCGCGGCTTTCGACGGACCGTGAGCGGTATGGGGTCGACGGCTCGATCATCGTCTCCGGCAGGCTTCGAAACGAGCGCTACGAGCCGCTGAGCAAGGCGAAGGTCGACCTGCACTTCGTGCCAGCCGAAGACGAGGGACCGGTCGTCACCGTCGAGACGGACGAGGCCGGAGAGCTTCGGGTCACCGTCGACGGACCGGGAGAGCCCGGCGCCTACGAGATCGTCGCCTCGGTCGACGACGAGGACGTCGCCCAGGAGGTGTTCATCGTCGAAAGGAGCGGCGACGAGCTCGCCGACTTGGAGACCCATCCCGAAGAGCTGGCCGAGCTCGCCGAACGAACCGGAGGCCGCCTCTTTTTGGGAATCCGTGACGTGCCTCCACTATCCGAGCTGGTGTCGACCAGTCGCCGCGCCGCAGGGTTGGTGTCGAAGCAGCCGCTTTCGAACCCTTGGTTCATCTCCCTCACGATCGCATTGCTCGGCGCGACCTGGTTGCTTCGACGACGCTGGGGGCGGCGATAGGCCGATTCTCCGGTCACACATCGGCTTCCCTGGACATCCGCCGCCTTCATCCTAGAACTAGCCCTTCCTTTCATGCAGGCGACCAAGCTACGCGGCGCACGCACGCACAATCTGCGTTCCATCGATCTGGACATCGCCCCCGGCACCTACCTCGCGATCGTGGGTCCCTCGGGAGCAGGGAAATCCTCGCTCGCGTTCGGCACCCTCTACGCCGAAGGGCAACGCCGGTACGTGGAGAGCTTCAGCGCCTACGCGCGGCAATTCCTCGAACGGCTTTCGAGACCTCCGGTCGACGACCTCGACCCCGTCCCGGTCGGTATCGCCGTCGATCGGCAGGCTCCCGTACGAACCAGTCGCTCGACGGTCGGCACGATGACCGAAATCGCCGACTACGCGAAGCACCTTTGGGCGCATGCGGCCGAGCTCCACTGCCCCGGATGCGGACATCTGGTCCACAGGGACGCCCCGACACGGGCCGCGCAAACCGTCATGGGGGCGCTCGGTGGCCAGAAGCTGCTGGTCACCTATCCGGTCGCGGTCGCCGATGGGGAGCACTTCATCGGGGTTCGCGAGGCCCTGCTCCGAGAAGGCTATCGGCGGGTTCGCGTCGGCGGCGAGGTCCGTGATCTCGACCAGGTGCGCCCGAGTGACGTGACGAACGGCCGCAGCACGCATCTCGACGTGGTCGCCGATCGAACCACGGCACGCCCCCGGGACCAGGCGCGCTTGGTCGAAGCCTTGGAGGACGCGATGCGTCGCGGGGCCGGGCGCGCCAGCGTCTGGTCCACGGATGGCACCGAGCTTCCCTTTTCGGAGGGGTTGCATTGCCCGACTTGCGATCGATGGTTTCGCCGCGCGACGCCCGGGTTATTCAGCTTCAACAGCCCCATCGGAGCTTGCGAGACGTGTCGGGGATTCGGCCGCACCATCGAGATCGATTTCGACCGCGTCATTCCCGACTATGATCTCTCCCCCGATCGAGGCGCGATTCGTGCGTGGCAGGGCAAAGCGACGGCGTGGGAGCGTCGGGAGCTCAAAAAGCAAGCCAAGCTGGCCGGCATTCCACTCCACGAGCCGCTGCGGCAGTGGAGCCCAGCGCAGCTCGATTGGCTGATCGAAGGCGACGAAGTCGGCTATCCGGACGGCTGGTGGGGCATTCGGAGCTGGTTTCAATGGATGGAGTCGCGCGCCTACAAGATGCACGTGCGCGTCTTCCTGTCGCGGTATCGAAAGTACGAGACGTGCCGGGACTGCCGAGGCACCCGACTCAAGCCCGAAGCGCTCGCCTGGCACATCGACGACGTGAGCCTCCCCGAGCTATACGCGTGGCCGGCCGCCGACGCCTTGTCGTTCCTCGAGCGCCAAGAGCCGAGATTCGCGAGCGATCCAGGGGCTGCCTTGTTGTGGCGGGAGGCCGTGGGACGTTTGCAAGCGCTCGCGAACGTCGGTCTCGGTTACCTTTCCTTGGATCGCACGTCTCGGACCCTCTCCGGTGGCGAAACGCAGCGGGTCGCGCTGACCAGCGCGTTGGGAGCCACGCTCAATGGCGCCATGTTCGTGCTCGACGAGCCCACGGTCGGGCTGCATCCGCGCGACGTGGAGCGATTGCTCGGAGTCGTGCGTGCCCTGTCCAAGGGAGACAACGTCGCGGTGGTCGTCGAGCACGATCCGGAGATGATTCTCGGCGCCGATCGCGTCGTGGAGCTCGGGCCTGGGGCGGGCGAGAGCGGCGGCCAAATCGTCTTCGATGGCACGCCGGCCAATCTACGGCGCGCAGGCACCGCCACGGGCATCGCACTGTCGGATCCGGCGCTGGTCAAGCGGCCTCGCCGGGAGGCCCAGGGCTGGATCGAAATCTCGGGGGCGACGGGTCACAACCTACAGTCGATCGACGTCGCCATTCCGTTGGGCGTGATGACCTGCATCACCGGCGTGAGCGGCTCGGGCAAGAGCAGCCTGGTCTTGGAGACCCTCTTGCCCGCGGTGCAGCGCCGCCTCGGCGTGAAGTCCGAGAGC
>CAZBWQ010000149.1:0-5286 GCA_964495565.1 uncultured Sandaracinaceae bacterium
GCGAATTCCTGCTCGAGCGCGGCGATCACCTCGGCGGGATTGTCGTGCGCCTTCGCGTACGGGATCGGGCCGAAGGTGCGGAATGGCTGCTCCGCGGAATCCTCGGCCACGGGGAAGTTGTGCCCGTAATACAAGCAGAGGGCGCGCTCTTCGCCGGGTGCCAAGCAAATCGCCACGACCATGTCCAATCGGAGGCGGGTCAAGTCGACCAGATCGTCGCGGCTCAATGGCTCGTTCCGCAGATGGGTGTGGATCAGCCGAAGGCCGCGCAAACGGCCAGCGCCCGCGCGCAAGCGGCCGACGTCGGGCAACATCAATTTGGACGCATCGCCGATGATGACGTGGTGCACGGTGCCCCCACGGTCCACGAGCACGCCTACCTGACGGCCGGTCGCATGCGAGACGCCGACCAGCGCCCGGGTGAGCTCCGGGGTCGTGAGCCGGTCCAGCGGAACGCGCCTGCGGTAGATGCGTTGCAGGGCTTTGGTGTCCGAGGGGCTGAGGCCGCTCGTATCGCCGAAAATCTCCATGGAAGTCACCAGACCGAAAGGTGTGTCTCGACGACACCAAAGCAACCCCCCACGTCGTATCCGCACACACGGCCCATGAAGTTACCGTAAGGCTGCACGAACTCGGTTCGGACCAGGCCGAAGTTGCTGCGTTCCTCGCGAGCCCCCTGGGGCTCGAACTCGATGTCCACCTCGTCGGTGTCCAGGCTGCGAACGTGCCATCGTCCCCGCTTCGGGTCCGGCGGAAGCTCGAATCGAACCCCGCTCAACCTTCGCACCTTTCCATCAATCCACAGGGCGTTTTCCACCGAGTGTCCTCGTTCGTCGTCGTAGACTTGCGCCGAAAGATTCAGCCCAAGGGCGGTTCCTCCGCTCACGAATCCGCTCAACGAGGCCCACTTCCACTCGGTCACACGGTTTGCCTGGGAGCGGGTCCAGTCGCTCGCTGCGAGACCGCCGTCGAGGTCGATGGTGCGCTCGCCCAAGGTCAGCCGGCCCGATGCGGGCCAACCC
This sequence comes from uncultured Sandaracinaceae bacterium, assembly GCA_964495565.1. Classification (GTDB taxonomy): domain Bacteria; phylum Myxococcota_A; class Polyangia; order Polyangiales; family Houyiibacteriaceae; genus SG8-38. The sequence continues at coordinate 1,023 of CAZBWQ010000149.1, forward strand.
GCTGCTTTGTGCGTGTAGGCGACGCGGCGAGGGCCCAAGGGGTGCAGCATCGCCAGCGAGTCGCGGGCCTCGACGTGCGCGCTTCCACGGAGCCGGTCGCGGCCGAGCGGGATGTCGAGCTCGACGTCCCAGCCATCACGGGCATCGATCGCCACCCGGGCCGAGCGGCTGGTCCATGCCGTGCGTCCCCGCACCGAGCTCGGCGCGAAGCGAAGCGCGCGCCCCGCGGGCGACAGCGCTCCGTGCTCCACCGCGTGGCCGTTTCTCTCGACCGCGTACGAGAACAGGTTGGCCACGTAACCGAGCTGCACGAGCCCCAACGCCACGTACCACCGTTCCGTCGTGAAGGAGAGGTAATGCCACTCCTTGAGGCGATAGCGCCTCCAGCCCCGCGTGCTCAGCTCGGGGTTCGTGAACGGCGTGCGATAGACGCCGAGCTGCCATCGATCGCCGACGCGAAACGAGCTGGGTGCTTGGGGGAGGGGATGCGCGGTGGTCATTCCAATTCGCGAAGTCGGGCGTCGACGCTTCGCGCTTCGGCACTGTGTAGCGCGTTTTCGAACGGGAGGGCAGGAGGCAGATCCAAGATGCGTCGACGCAACGCGTCCGCGCGCGTCGCTGCTTGCGTGAGCCGCGCGTGAAAATCATCGCTGTGACCGGCTTTCGCCGCCAATGCCTCTCGAAGCCTGCCTGCAGCCTCGAGGTCCGAGCACACCAGCAGCAGGTCGCATCCTGCCTCGATGGCCGAGATGCCCGCTTCCTCGATTGAATATCGATCGGAGATCGCCTTCATCTCCAGATCGTCCGAAAAGACCGCTCCTTCGAAACCGATCTCGTCGCGCAGTAAGCCTTGGACGACACGCGGCGACATGGTCGCCGGGACCTCAGGATCGAGAGCGTCGAACACCACGTGCGCCGTCATCATCGATGGGAGTCGCGCGGCGGCGGCGACGAAAGGCAGCAGCTCGACTTCATCGAGTCGCGCGCGTCCGTGGCGCAGGACAGGCAACGCGAGATGGCTATCCAGGTCGGTGTCTCCGTGCCCGGGAAAGTGCTTGCCGCACGACAAGACGCCACCTTCGTGAAGCCCGTCGGCGAATGCGAGGCCGTGCTCGATCACGGCTCCCGGAGTGCGTCCGAACGAGCGATCGCCGATCACGGGGTTGTCCGGATTGGTATCGACATCCAGCACGGGGGCGAAGCTCAGATTGATGCCGAGCGCCCTCAGCTGCCGAGCGAGGACCATGGCCGCGCGTCGCGTGAGCTCGGGGTCTCCGGCAGCAGCCAACGAACGCATCGGTGGCAGTCGGAGAACGGGATCGCCGAAGCGCGCGACCCTGCCTCCTTCTTGGTCGACACACGCCAGGAGAGGAAGGGGCACGGCGCTCACAGCGGAGATCGATTCGATCAACTCGGCAGCCTGTGCCGCGCTCGCGACGTTGCGGCGAAACAGGATCACCCCTGCTACCCAGGCTCGCGCGACCCATCGGCGAACCGTTTCGGGTGCGGTCGATCCCTCGAACCCGCAGACGATGACGCTGCCTGCCAACTTTTCGAGATCGCGCATGTCTCCGCGTACGGTAGCACCGGTCCTCCATTGCAGGCAGCGGACGTTGTTGCTACAAATCCAACGTAGCTTCCCGGCCTCGGCGGCCTCTGGTTTTCAATGGCTCGAATCATCGATTCCGACTTCGGTCAGCGCGGCGACGAGGCGTCCGGCGAGACCGAAGACACGCCGGAGCCCGTCGTCTACGCGCACGAGATTCCACGACGGCTGGTCGACCAAGATGCGGCCAAGGTCATTCGGCGTCTCACCCGACACGGGCATACGGCCTATCTGGTCGGTGGCGGGGTTCGGGATCTCATGTTGGGCCGCAAGCCGAAAGATTTCGACGTGGCCACGAGCGCGCGTCCGTACGAGGTGCGGGACCTCTTTCGCAACTGCCGTGTCATCGGAAGGCGATTTCGGCTGGCGCACGTCTTGTTTTCCGGCGGCAAGGTCATCGAGGTGGCCACGTTCCGGCGCGATCCTTCGCAGCAATACGAAGTGATCAAACCCAAGATCGCGAAGAAGATTCCCCTGTGTGCCGGTCCCGAGCCGGTGCGTTTGATCCCTTCGCGACAGGCCATCACCGAAAGCGAGGACGCCGACCTGTTGATCACCAACGACAACGTCTTCGGTGAGCCGCACGAAGACGCGATTCGGCGCGATTTCACGATCAATGCCTTGTTCTACGATCTCGAGCGAGGTGAGGTGATCGATTTCGTGGGGGGCGTTGCCGATCTGGAGGAGCATCTTCTTCGCACCATCGGCGATCCGAACGTGAGGTTTCGGGAGGATCCCGTTCGGATTTTGCGCGCCATCAAGTTCAGCGCACGTCTCGACATGGGGCTCGACCCGGACGTCTACGACGCCATGGTTCGTCACCGCAGCGACCTGCAGCGGGCCGCGGCGCCGAGGGTGCTCGAGGAGATCCTCCGTTTTTTGCGAGGGGGCTCCGCCCACCGCTCCGTTTTTCTCGCGTGGGACGTCGGCGTGCTGAGCGAAGTCTTGCCCGAGGTGGCCTCTTTTCTCGACGACGAGGTCCAAGGGGCCGCACTGACGTTCGGCCGGCTCCAAGCCATCGATGCCTGGGCTGCAGAGGATCGTCTCCCGAGCGATGCCGTGCTGCTCGCCACGCTGCTGCTCGGGCCGATCGACGAAGCGTTGGAGGGGGTCGCAGACGTTCCCACGGCGTACGAAGAGTTCATCCGCGAGCTGTCGCTCCGCCTCTCTCTGCCTCGACGTTTGAAAGACCGCATCCGCTTGCTGACGATGGCGCAACGACGCCTTCGCACCGGCAAGATTCAGTCGATCGCCCGGCGCGAGTACTTCTCCGATGCGGCCACGTTGTTCGCGCTCGATTGCATCGCTCGCGGAAAGGAGCCGCCGAAGTGGGCTCACGAGCCAACCGAGGCGGTCTACAGTGCCGAGCCCCGCAGCAAGCGCCGCCGCCGCCGTCGCCGGCCGCGACACTAGTGCATGCGATCCACGATGAGCTCGAAGGCGCGTTCGTGGATGTCGGGCTCGTCGGCATCGGGCAGACCATGCGATAGGTTCGTGATTACCAACAACAGCTCGCGGGCCCGCGGGTCGAGCTCGATCGGCAAATAGGCCCTGGGCGTCGTCGCGGTATGGGGCGTCGAGATACGGGCGAGCTCTGCCCGATCCCGATCGAGCTGCACTGCGACGAGCGACCAACGTACCCCGTACTCTCCCTGCAACCAGGCGTGGAGCCGCGTGGCGTCCTGCCACGCCGACGCACGGATGAGCACGTATGTGCTTCCGAATGGTTGCAACGGATGGGGCGCGGTCACTCGCGAGGGGAGGCGGGTCATGCGCCGCGCGACCGGCGTCTTGGCATCGGCGTCCATGGCGGCGACGAGTGGGTGAGGACGCGGGCCGCGACCCACGAACCATCGGAGGACGGCGAGCTCTTCCACGTTGTCGAGCAAACGATCGCCGCTCAGCGTGATCGCCACATCCATCGCGGACCACAGGTCGGGCTCGGCACGCAACCCAGCGCCTTCCCAAGTGCGCTGGGTGGCGAGGCTCCACACGTCGCGGATGAACCCGTGGGAGCCGTCGTCGTGGCGTCCCGCGAGATACGCGAGCCAAATCGCTCCTCCCGCGCCGTCTCCCGCGGCGCCTTCTATCCAAGAGCGGTGGGGCTCGGCCTGTTGCTGAAAGATCGCGTCGTCGCAGCCGGGCTGGCCGGTCAGCTCCCAGGCCAGCCACGAGGCGGTCGCGCGCCGCCATGCGCGCGCCTCGGCGGGATCGAGGCTCAGCAGCATGGCCTCCGCGTAGACACGGGTGACGTGCGTCTCGAGGCCGTCGCCAAGCCCGGCGGGGTGGATCACGGCAAAGGTGGAGGCGCGATCGAGGTAAGCCCACGACACCATTCCGTCGGCGTGACCCCCTTCGGGCAACGCGTCGGTCACGTAGAGGTCGAGCTCCGGGCCTCCTCCAAGGTCTCCGTCGGAAAGCGGCGCGGGCCACCCGAGCGCGTCGAGGCGGGCTCGCGCGTGCTCCAGCGCCCGCAACACCCTCTGCGCCGTCTGCGGTCTGGCCGGGTTGGCGTCATGAACCGCCACCAGGGCGAAGGGTGACCGAATCGTGAAGGAAGCCTCCGGTCGTGCCACCGGAGTCGGAAAGGCAGTGCGAGGCCCGGTCCAGACGGGTGAGGTCATGGAGACGATCGCCTCGGCGATCTCGTCGGCGCCG
>CAZBWQ010000150.1:0-5286 GCA_964495565.1 uncultured Sandaracinaceae bacterium
GTCATCAGTGACCAAGACGTTGCCGAAGATTGGCGACGCACCATTCCCGCTTTGCCGCTTTGCAAGAGAGCGAGCAATTGATTGTTTCGAGCGGGGGGCATCTGGGGTATACGTGACCGCTCGTGTCCCGTTGCGTTGCCACTGTCCTCTTTCTCACATGCTTCGCATCTTCGAAGCCCTCATGATCAAAGGCGACACCAACGGCGGGATGCGCGGCCGCTTCTACAAGTGGGTGCACCTACTCGATTGACGCCGTAGCGTCTCTCAAGGCACGATCTTCTTCTTGATCGCCTTGGCCACCGGCCCTGGGACGATGCCGAGCGCGTTCAGCATGTGGGGCAACGCTTTGAGCTTCAGGCCCTCGTATTCGCTCGGCACGATCGCGTCGATCAAGAACGGGCCGTGCGACGCGAATGCGTTCTCGAGCGCGGCGCTGAAGTCTTCGGCCCGTGTCACGCGCCGTGCGGGCACGCCCATGCCTTGCGCCATCGAGACGAAGTCGATGGCGGGCTCCGACAGATCCAACTGCGCCTTCGCCTCGGGCCCGATCTTCTCTGCTCCGACGCGCTCGAGCTCGATGTTGAGGATTCCGTACGAGCGGTTGTTGAAGATGACCGTCGTCACGTCCAGCCCTTCACGCGCGATCGTCCACAATGCCTGAATCGTATACATCGCAGAGCCGTCGCCCACGAGTGCGAGAACCGGGCGGCCCGGCGAGGCCACCGCGGCCCCGACGGCAACTGGGAGGCCTTGGCCGATCGATCCTCCGGTCAAGGTGAGCAGATCGTGTCGAGGCGCCCCCGCCGTGAACGTCGGCAGCTTGATGCCGGAAGTCTGCGCCTCGTCCGAGATGATCGCGTTGGCAGGCAACAACGCGCCGATGGCCTGACATGCCTTGGCGGCGGTGAGCTTGCCTTTGGGCAGCTCCGGACGTCCGGCGGCTTGCAGCTTGGGAGCGGCCTCGGACGCGCCCACCGCCTCGACGAGAGCCAGCAACGAGGCCACCGCATCTTCGTGGGGCTGCACTAGGTCGTGGACGGCACAATCGTCGGGAACCAAGTAGCTCTTCTTGCCCGGGTAGGCGAAGAACGAAACGGGCGCTTTCGCATCGACGAGAACCAAATGGTCGTAGCCACTGAGCTGCACCGAGGCCAGCTCGGCGAGATAGGCGATGCGCTCGATGGAAGGCAGCCCCTCGCCTCGCTGAAGCCGAGTTGGAAAGACCTCGCAAAAGAGCTTGGCGCCCGTCTTTTGCGCGATCTGCGATGCGGCTCGCAGGCCTTGCTCTCGGAGCACCCGATTGCCCAAGAGGAGCGCAACCTTTTTGCCCGACTTCTTGATCACCCCGGCCACTGCCTGCACCGTCGCATCGGGAGCAGGCCGTGCCTTCGCGGGAGCGCGCGGTCGTGCAGGCTCAGCGCCTTCGTTCCATGACACGTCGGCCGGTAAGATGAGCGTCGCGATTTGCGCAGGCGGGCCCTTGGCCACGGCCACCGCTTCCGCGGCGTCGGCGGCGAGCTCGCTCGTTTCCGGGGTGGTCTTGATCCATTTCGAAACGTTCTTCGCCACCGTCTCGATGTCCGACTGCAGCTGCGCATCGTATTGGGTGTGGTAGGTCGCATGATCGCCGATGATGTTGACCATCGGCACCCGTGCCTTGCGCGCGTTGTGCAGATTTGCGAGGGCGTTGCCGAGCCCACACCCCAGATGCAGGAGCGTGGCAGCCGGTTTGTCCGCCATCCGCGCGTATCCATCGGCCGCACCCGAAGCCACCCCCTCGAACAAGCGCATGTCCGCGTCGTCGAGCGCCGCGACGAAGTGCATCTCCGAAGTGCCAGGATTGGTGAAGCAGGTATCGATGCCTGCGTTCACCAACGTGTGAATCAAAGCGTGTGCGCCGTTGCCCATGGTGGCGGGGACTTTACTACAGACATGGCCTCGAAGGCTCGACAGAAAATCACTCCCGAGCGCTCGAGGCTTCAGTCTGAAATTGCTTTTCGGGCCAGATCCGCATCGAGCTTCACCGCAAAGCTCACGTCGTGATCGGTGACCTCGACCTCGCCGGCGCCCGATTCGATGAGAAATGCCTCGAGTGGTCGCAAGCGGTCCGGGAGCGAGAACGATTGGGTCAAGGTGTCGGGAAACTCCCACAACATCTTGGTGGCATCGGGCGTGAGCACCTCGTTCACGCGGCTGATGATGCTTTGGTCGATCATGCTCGGCACGAGTCGAAGGCTTCCACCCTCGATGTGAATCGCGAAAAGCAGGACTGGGGAGCCTTCTTCGGAGCCCGCAGGTCTTTCCTCGATACGCGGCTCGATGAGGAGCTGCACCTTCGAGATCGTGGCGGAGAAGGTGATTCCGAGCACGTCGTATCGAACTCGGCCGGAAGCCTCCAGGCGCAAACCCTCATCCGGCGCGAGATGGATGTCGTGTGGGTTTTCGAGCTCGACGCAGCGGGTCACGTCGTCATCCGGCCCGATGTGGATGCGGATGGGCGCAAGTTGGTGGACGAGGTCCACCAGCTCCTCGAACGACAAGACGACTTTGATCAGCATGGGTGAATCCGCGAACGCGAAGAATCTATCGTAGGCGACGCCGTGTGAAAAGGACGAGCCCGCGACTGCATCGAGCGACAGGCACCGCGAGCCAGCCCGTCGCGCTGGTGCGCGACGCTTTGCCACAGTGTGGCATTCTCGCGCCCATTCTCCCGGACCCGTCCAGCCCTTCGGTGTTGGAACGGCGTTTGCAGCGGCATTTGCACTTTGCCTGGCGACAGATGGGAGAAGTGAAATGTGCTTACGAACCTTACGATCTGGACTCTTGATTCCTTTGCTTTCGTTCCTCGTCGCGTGGAGCGGTTGCAGCGACGACGGCGACGGCGAAATGCAAGAGCCCCTCGACACGGTGGGGCTCGAGCTGATTGCGGACGGGCTCAACAGCCCGGTTTTGTTGCGGGAGGCGCCCGACGACTCGGGCCGCCTCTTCATCGTCGATCAAGCCGGTGTGATTCGGATCCTGACCCCGGATGGAGATCTGCTCGAGACGCCGTTCCTGGACCTGCGAGACGAGCTCGTGGATCTGATGCCGAGCTTCGACGAGCGAGGATTGCTCGGCTTGGCGTTCCACCCCGAATACGACTCCAACGGTCGATTCTTCGTCTACTACAGCGCACCGCTGCGCGAAGAAGCTCCTGAAGGCTATGACCATACCAGCCACGTCTCGGAGCTGACCGTATCCGACACCGATCCGAACGTCGCGGATGCAAGCTCCGAACGAATCATCCTGCAGGTCGATCAGCCGCAGTTCAACCACGACGCGGGTACGCTCGCGTTTGGCCCAGATGGGTTTCTCTACATCTCCCTCGGCGATGGGGGCGGCGCCAACGACGTCGGCGAAGGACATCCGCCACTCGGAAACGGCCAGGATTGGAGCACTTTGCTCGGCTCGATCCTGCGTATCGACGTCGACCGAGGCGACCCGTTCGCCATCCCCGACGACAATCCTTACGTCGGAGCGGAGGGTCGCGACGAGATCTTCGCCCGCGGCTTTCGTAATCCCTTCCGAATGTCTTTCGACCAAGGAGGCGATCGAAGCCTGTTCGTTGGCGACGCCGGCCAGGACCTGTGGGAGGAAGTCAGCATCGTCACCGCCGGCGGAAACTACGGTTGGAACATCAAGGAGGGAACGCATTGCTTCGATCCCGACAATCCGACCGAGTCTCCCGACACGTGTCCTGACGTGGGGCCCGAGGGTCAGACGCTGATCGATCCGATCATCGAGTACAAGAACGCGAATGCCGAAGGAGGCATCGGCCTCGTCGTCATTGGTGGTTTCGTTTATCGTGGCAGCGTCCTGCCGGAGCTCGCGGGAGCTTACATTTTCGGGGACTACAGCTCCGCGCCCGATGAGCCGAGAGGAAAGCTCTTTGCGGCCATGCAACCGGCTGAGAGCCAAAGCATGTGGCCGATGCGTGAGCTTTCGATCGACGGTCGCGCGGACGGCGAGCTCGGCGCGTTCTTGCGTGGCTTCGGACAGGACGACAGCGGCGAGGTATACGTTTTGACCAGCCAGCAGCCCGGCCCGACCGGAACGACCGGAGAAGTCTACCGCGTGGTGCCCCCGGGAATGGTGGCGGATCCCGTGGAGGCTCAGCTCGAGCGGGGCGCCGAGCTCTTCGCGGAGAGCTGCGCCCGGTGCCACGGGTCGATGGGCATGGGAACCGTACTCGGGCCTGCTTTGGTCGGGCCGGATGCCTTGCCCCTGGATCCACCTCCCGAGCGCACGCTTCGAACCAGCCAATTTCGCACCGCCGCGGACGTTTTCGCGTTCGCGAGCGAGAACATGCCCTTCGATGCGCCGGGCACGCTGGCTACCCAGGCCTATGTCGACATCTTGGCCTTCGCGCTCGATGCCAATGGCGTGATGTTGGAGGAACCGCTGACGACCGAAAATGCCGATGAAATCATCATCAATCCCACGTCGCCCTGACCCTCGATCAGTGCACTCCGATGCGTGAGCTGCGGTGCGCACGAGGCTCCGACGCCGTGGCAATCCGCCAGGCGACCCGGTGATGGCATGGGGCTTGCTTTACCCACGAGACACAGGAAAGGAGCTGAAATGGAGATTTCATCTAGACATGGGAGGCGCTTGGGTCCGCCGTTCCTCGTCGCCGCTCTCCTTGCGGCCTCGTTGGCGTTCCTAGGTTGTGAACGCACGACGACTTCGAGCGAGCCCGCCGAAAAAGCGGCCGACGAACCGATGGAGCAGGAGGCTGCCGCCGAAGCCGAGGAAGGTGAGCAGGCCGAAAAAGAAGTCGTACGAGCCGTGGCGCAGATGAAGCCCACCGAAGGGAACGACGTGAGCGGGATCGTGTACTTCGAACCGACGGACGACGGCGTGACGGTCCGTGCAACGATCATGGGGCTCGAGCCAGGTTCGGTTCATGGGTTTCACATTCACGAAAAGGGCGATTGCAGCGCGCCCGATGCAACCAGCGCCGGCGGACACTATGCGCCCGAGGATAAACCTCATGGGCTTCCGCCATCCGGTGATCGGCACGCCGGAGACATGGGCAACATCACGGCCGACGAGCAAGGCGAGGCCAAGATCGAACGGACGTTCGACACGTTCGCCTTGGAAGGAGATCGGTCGGTGGTAGGCCGCGCGGTGATCGTCCACGCGCAGAAGGACAAGGGCACCCAACCGACGGGAGACGCGGGCGCTCGCGTAGCCTGCGGGGTGATCGCCTGGGAAGCCGAGGGCGTCCTCGAAACACATACGGAA
>CAZBWQ010000151.1:0-5113 GCA_964495565.1 uncultured Sandaracinaceae bacterium
GAGGCGCGAGACTCGAGGTTGGAGGATCGAGATCCGGGAATCGGGGCCCCAGACCCGAGGCCCGGAACGCGCAATGCCCGTGTCGTGTTCCGCAGAGAGCCGGGCTGGCGCGGGGGGTCAGCGGCGGCGTCTTGCGGGGATGATTTGGATTCGGCGACGGCTGCCTTCGCCTTGGGACATCGTGCTCACGCCTTCGAATTTGGCGAGCGACATGTGAATCACGCGGCGGTCGCGCGCGCTCATGGGCTGCAAGGTCACGACACGGCCTTCGCTGACGGCGCGTTGCGCCTGACGCTTGGCCATCGAGACGAGCCCGTCGTCGTGGCGTTCGCGGTAGTCTCCGGAGTCGATGACGACGTGCCGCCGGCCCTCCGGGAAGCGGTTGACCATCTTGTTGATCAAAAACTGGAGTGCGTCGAGGGTGGCGCCCTTTTTCCCGATGACGCGTCCCGAGTCAGGCCCGGTGACGTCGAGCTCGATTCGCTCCGCGTCGGTGCGAACGCGGACCTGCACCTCGAGGTCCATCAAGTTGATGAGCTCCTCGAGAATCTCTGCGGCCTCTTCCGCCTTTCCGTCTCCCGCGAACTGGGAGGGGTCTGGCTCCGTCGAGGGTTCTTCCAGAAACAGCGCTCCATCACGTGGTTTGTTTTTATGCTCGTCCACGGCGAGTCCTCTTCTTTCTGCGGGGCTGCGCCCGCTTCGGTGCAGCGGCCTCGGCCGCTGGCTCGCTTTGTTCGCCATCTCCGTCTTCGGCGGCCGTCTCCGCGGCGGCCGATTCCTGGTCCATCTTCCAGTACATGTATCGTTGTTGGGCGATGCCGACAGCCGAGCTCGTGACCATGTATAGGCACAGACCGGTCGGCAACAGCAACATGAAAAACGTCATCATGAGCGGCATGGCGTACAGCATGACCTTGGCCTGCGTCGCATCCATCTGTACCGGAGTCAGCTTCTGCTGAATGAACATGAGGCCGCCGAGGACGATCGGGAGAACGTAGTAGGGATCCGGCGACGACAGGTCGGTCCACCACAAGACGAACGGTGCATGGTAGAGCTCGATGCTGGTCGAGAGCGTCTGATACAAGGCGAAGAAGATGGGCATCTGCAGCAGCACCGGCAGGCATCCTCCGAGCGGGTTCACCTTGTGCTTCCGCCAGAGCTCCATCATGGCGGCGCCCTTCTTTTCGCGGTCGTCCTTGTAGAGCTCGTTGATGCGGTCGATTTCGGGCTTCAGGGCGCGCTGTTTCGCCATGTTGCGAAACTGGGGGACGACGAAGGGCAGCAACAACACCCGCACCAACAAAGTGAGCAGGATGATGGCGACGCCCCAGTTGCCGACGAAGCCGTAGATCGTTCGCAGGAGCCAGCTCATTCCTCGCGCGATGAAGCTGAACCAGCCGAGATCGATGATGTTGGTCGCTTCGTGCCCGAAAGCTTCCAGCGCATCGAAGTCCTTGGGACCCGCGTAGACCGCAGTTCGAAATACGGCTTCCTCGCCGGCCTGAATCGCCTCGGGCGCGTACACGAGCTGCGCCTCGAACAAGCTGCCATCGGGATCGCCGGGAGCTCCACCACGATCGGTGCTGAGCAGGTCGCACCGTTGTGCAGTTCCGTCGGCAGGCGCCGCGACGATGGCGAAGTAGACGCTACTCAGCGACACGAACTCGACGTCCGGGCCGTAGCTGTGCGGTTGCAGCGGCCTCGATTCGTCCTCGCTCAAAAGGCCTTCGCGATCCTCCCGGATCGTCTCGTCGCCGACTTGGCAGATGCCATGGCTCAACGCCGGAGATGGTCTCCCGAAGAAGCCTCCCTTTTCGTCCTCACGCCGAACGTAGTGTGCGCTCGTGATTCCCAATCCGACCGACCTGGTGCTCGAGCCGGTATTGCGAACCTCGATCGTCGACAGGAGCTGGTAGGGAGCATCGCTGAGCTCCCACGTCCGCGTGACCGAAACGTCGTCCCCCGACCATTGAAAGCGGAGACGCGAGTCCGATGATTCGATCACGGTCCAACGCGCGTCCGCCGGGATCGACACCCCCGTCAGGCTCGGTGCCAGTGGCAAGTATCGCTCTTTGTCGGTCGTGACGAGCTGATGGGGCTCTCCATCCGCGTCGTGATACCGCTCCCCCTTGACCCGCACGCTGGTCACGGCGGTGTTCAAGGTGGTGAAGGAGACCACGAGCCGGTCGTTTTGTAGCTCGTAGATCTCCTGCGACTCGACCCGCGCCTCGGCCTCCGCCCCCGACGAACTTGGGGACTTCGAATCCTCTGGAGCGTTCCCCGTCGCCGCTTCTTGCGCGGCCGCCGGGGTGTCGGTCTCGGCGTTGGGAGGCGCGAAATACTCCACCGCCAAGAACACGCCCAGGGCGATCAGCGGCAACATCATCAAGATGGCCGGAGGCTGCTTTCGATCATCCACGTTCGGCCTCGTGGCAGTGGGGGGCGTGTGGATGGCCTCCGGCGAGCCGCGGTGGGGGATCGTAACCGCCGGGGTGGAACGGGTGACAGCGAGCGATTCGCTTGATTCCCAACCACGACCCCCGTGCTGCGCCGAAGCGCTCGATGCACGTGGCGGTGTACCGAGAGCACGATGGCTCGAACCGGCAGGTGGGCCCAATCAAACGCGAAAGCGTCATCTGGTAGAGGCGAATCAGGATCAGAAGCGCCCTACCGATCATCGCGCATCCCTCGGGCGGAGCTTGCTGGCCGCTCCGCGCAGCTCGCTCAGCAGCGAGTCGTAGTCGACGCCCACCGCGTCTCGTTTGGCGATGAATACCACGTCGTGGCCGCGAGGGAAGAGCGCCCGATTTCGGCGAAAGGCTTCGCGTACCACCCGCTTGATTCGGTTTCTTTGTACGGCGGTACCCACTTTCTTCGTCACGGTGATCCCAAGTCGCGTGTTCGGTGATTGGTTCGGCTCGACGACGATGAGAAAGCGACGAGTGTGGATGCGTCGGCCCTTGAGTTGTACCTGCCTGAATTCGTAACGCTTCCTCAGCCGGTCCGCGCGCTCGAGACGCTGCCGCCCCTCGCCCTCGTGCCCGGTCGTTCCGGATGCCGCAGGCATCTTCGCACGGTTTCCACTACTTCTTGTAGCAAGAGACCGCGAGACGCTTCCGTCCCTTGCGGCGACGGGCGTTGAGCACGCTCCGTCCGCCCCTGGTCTTCATCCGCGCGCGGAACCCGTGTGTCCGAAGACGGCGCTTGCGATGTGGTTGATAGGTCCGCTTCACAACAACGCTCCCGAGAAATAAGAGGGCGGCAAGAAAGCACGCGCGGCGCGGGGTGTCAAGCCGCCGAAATCACCGGCTGTGCCAACCGCAAGTGCCTGATTTCAGTCGATTCTGGGCCACAAACCAGCGTCTCGGAGGCTGGTGTACGACGTGCCGCCGACGATGAGATGATCGAGGACGCGAACGTCGAGCAGCGACCCGGCGGCCACCAGGCGCCGTGTGATGGCGAGATCCTGGGCGCTTGGCGAGGGATCCCCGCTCGGGTGATTGTGCACGAAGATCGCGCCCGAGGCCGAGTCGCCGAGGAGCAGACGAAAGATTTCGGCGGGATCGACTTGGCACGCCATGCGTCCGCCTTTGGCGACCTCCCATTCGGCCCGAGGCCGATTCTTCGCATCGACCGAGACGACCCAGAAGCGCTCCACCCGGCTCGCCGCGAGCGGCCGCCCGTAGCGGTGGAACACCATTTCGCTGTGGCAAAGGGGCTGCGAGGAGCTCGAGGGCACCGCCAAGGCCCGCGAACCGAGCTCGAATGCGGCGCTCAGGCGCGCGGCCTTTGCGGGGCCCATCCCCGGGAGCCGCGCGAGCTCCCGCAGGCTCGTTTGAGCCAGACGCCACGGACCGCCGCCGGCGGCGACGAGCCGCCGAGCCAAGGACCTCGCGTCCTCGCCTTTGGGCCCCCGGCCGAGCACGAGCGACAGCAACTCGATGTCGCACAGCGCCGACGCGCCGAGCCGGGAAAGACGCTGCCGCGGAGTCTCCATCGACGAGCCCTGCTTGCAGTCGGGGTGCCACCTCCCTCGAGCGCGATCTCGCCCACGTGAGCGGCCGTCGTCAGGCGGCCGAGCCCCAGACGCCGGCGACCGTTCGTCCCGCTTCTCCCGCTCTACTTCTTGAAGAACTTACCGAAGATGCTCGGGCGCTTGCTGTCGCTTCGCGGGGGTGGGGCGGTCGTGCGGCCTTTTTGCTTGCGCATCTCGCCGATGCGGACCTCGCGCAGAGCCTCGAGGTTCTTCGGATCGAGGCGCGCCACCTTCTTGAAGTGTTTGAGCGCTTTTTCGTGATCGCCGATTCGCTTCAGAAAGTGCGCGCGGACGAAGTGACCATGGACGTGATCCGGGTTCAGCGAAAAGGTCTTCCGCAGCAACTCGCGGATCTCGTGGGCGACCGATTCGTCTTGGACTCCATGCTGAAGCAAGAGGATCCACGCTTTCATGGCGGGGTAGTCGGGTTCCTTGCGCACGACTTGCATGGCCGAGTCGCAGATTTCGATCGCTTCGGCGAAACGGCGCCGTTTCACCAGGATGTCGACCTTCTGGTAGTTGATCGCGGCCTCGACCATCACGTTGAGCTTCCGCTCGGCCTCGGGGGTGCCTCCACCCTGCATGACGGTTTTCTGGTATTCGGCCCGCTTTTTGGGGTCGCTCAGCGTGTCGCTCGCCACCGTGATCAGGTGGAAGATCTCCTCGACCCACGGCCGGAGCTCGACGAGATCCGGAGGCAAGCGATCCGGGTGCCATTTCTTGGCGAGGTTCACGTACTTCTGGCGGATCTCGTTGCGATCGGCGGATTCTTTGGTGCCCAGCATCTCGAAATAGTTCTGCCTGTCGAGCATGCTGATGACCCTTGTGGCTTCCTCCCAACGCTTCTTGTGCTCGGGGGTCAGCTCGGGGGGCGGGTCCGGAGGAAGCTCTCGCGGGGCCACGATCTCGCCGGACAGCGTCTGCGCCGGCGGCAGGTTGCTGAGCGAGCTCGGCAACACCGAGTCACCGCTCGGCAGGCGAGAATCACGGGCGCCTGGGGGCGTCGACGCGCGATCCCTCGGTGCTTGCATGTTCCCCGACGAGTGGCGCGCCGCCGGATGCGAGGAAACTCGCTCG
>CAZBWQ010000152.1:0-4867 GCA_964495565.1 uncultured Sandaracinaceae bacterium
AGAGGCGCTCGAAGTAGTCCGATGCGAAGTACTCGTGGCTGCCCCAATCGAACCCCAGCCAACGAACGTCGCGCCGAATCGCCTCGACGTACTCGACGTCCTCGGCCTCGGGGTTGGTGTCGTCGAATCGAAGGTGACAACGCCCCTCATCGGAAAGCGCGGCCGCGCTGAAGTTCAAACAGATCGACTTGGCGTGACCGATGTGCAGGTAGCCGTTGGGCTCGGGTGGAAATCGCGTCACGACCACCCCGCCGTGCGTGCCGGTCCGGATGTCCTCGCGAATCAGGTCGTGGATGAAGCTCGGGGCGTTTTCCTGGCCCTCGGCCCTGCCCTTCGGATCGCTCATGGCGCAGGTCTAGCGCGGTTTTTCTGGGGGCGCTCCCGCGTGGCTTCTCGCTGCATGCCAAGGGTCCGAGGCGGTCCTGTGGCGCCGGCATGGAGCGGGACTATCCTTCGCGACAGTGCGCATGCTGACCAAAATTCTTCTCCTCGTCGCGGTGATCGTCGTGATCGCCGTCTTGTACCTGCGTTTCGGTGTCGCCCGGATCTCGGGCCCCGAAGCCCGCCAGCTCGTCGACCAGGGCGCCCTGCTGCTCGACGTCCGGACCCCGGCTGAATTCTCGAGCGGCCACATCGAAGGCGCGATCAACATCCCCATCGGGGACCTGAAGAGCCGCCTGAACGAGCTCGACCAAGCGAACGCCGGAATCGTGGTCTACTGCCAGAGCGGCGGCCGCAGCGCCATCGCGAAGAAAATGCTCGAGCGAAACGGCTTCGAGAACGTCCACGACTTGGGCGGAATCGGTCAATGGTAGGGGCCGGCCAGTCGAAGTACCGCTGCGCCGACTGCGACTACGAGCTCAGCGTCGACCCTTCGGAAGGCGACCCTCGATGCCCGAAATGCGGCCGCACCGAAGCCGTCGAGCCCGCCGACGACTCGGCCCTCCAAAGCGACATTTGGCGCCAGTGGTTGGTGGTCTTCGCCCTTCTCTTCATCGCCGGCCTCGTGTACCTGTTTTATCGATGACCATCCAAGTGTCGTATTTTTCCGACGTGCTGTGCATTTGGGCCTACGTCGCCGAAGCGAGGCTCGATCAGCTTCGCAAGGAGTACTGTCCGTCGGTCGATTTGGAGTATCGCTTTCTCCCGCTCTTCGGAGCCAATCGCTACCGAATCGGCGAGGGCTGGAGCGACCGAGGCAGCTACGCAGGCTATGGCGAGCACGTCCGGAGAATCGCATCCGGGTTCGATCACGTGTCGGTGAGCGATCGCATATGGAGCGAGGTGGCACCGACGACCTCGGCGATCGCACACGAGATGCTGTGCGGCGCACGGCTGCTCGCGGACGAGGGCGTCATCGATGGATCCCGGCACGACAACCTCGGGGGGCGAACCCTCTTCGAAGAAGCGATTTGGCAGGTTCGATCGGCTTTCTTTCAACAGGCCCGGGACATCTCGAAACGGGACGTGGTGCGCGACGTCTTGCATCGCGCAGGCCTGCCTACCTCGGCAATCGATGCCAAGGTCGAATCGGGGGAGGCGATGGCGGAGGCATGCCGCGACATCGAGCTCCGCGATCAACACAAGATCGAGGGCAGCCCCACGTACTACCTCAACCAAGGCAGGCAGAAGCTATACGGCAACGTGGGCTACCGCGTGGTGTCCGCCAACCTCAGGGAGTTGCTCGAACGTCCGGGTAACCGTGCGTCGTGGTGCTGACCGACCGCCGACCCGACTAGGCTTCGGAATCCCTGCCGGCGCGAGCCGGATGACGTCCGAGCAGCCGCATCACACCGAGGGCCAGCCCGCCGCCGACGAGCGCGGCCACGTGCAGGGCGACGATGGAAAGGATGGCAACGAGAAGTGCTGTATCCATGGGGAAACTCCCACAGGACGGGGATAGCCGTCCTGAGCTTCCAACGTGGGGGTTGCGACGCACCGCGTCAAGGCTTAGGTATGATTTAATATTCCGCCTTGAGTGAAACTAGGCTCGCCTTTCAGACGGCCTGCGCGCCAATCCACCCGGAATCGCGCGGCCGGGCACCGGTCAGCACGGGGGCGTCTTTTCGGAACCGAACCGTCATCTGCATGCCTCGCTCGCCGGGATGGAGAGACAGCTCGGGCAGAAAATCCGGCTCGAAGCCGTCCAAGACGTTGATGTCGACGTTCTGGATCAGCGTCCCGAGCACGATGCGCATCTCCATCATCGCAAACTGCTTGCCGAGACAGACGCGGGGCCCGGCCGCAAACGGGACGTAGGCCCCCCGCGGAAGGCTACGCTCGAAGTCCCGCGTCCACCGCTCGGGCCGGTAGTCGAGCGGGTCGTCGAAATAGCGTTCGTTTCGGCCGAGGGCGAGCGGGCTGATCGCGAGGATGGCTCCCTTGGGGAAGAAGTAGGCTCCCAGGCGCAAGTCCTCCTGGGCCTCGCGGCCGAAGATCCAAACGGCGGGCAGGCGGCGAAGCGACTCCTTGAGGCACATTTCGAGATAGGGAAGCTCGCGCAAATCATCGACTCCGATCGGCTTGCCGCCGAGCGTGATGTCGATTTCGCGTTGCGCTTTGGCGAGCTTGTCGCGATGGGTCGCCAAGAGGTACCAAGCCCAGGTGAGCGTGTGCGCCGTCGTCTCGTGACCTGCGAAAATCAGCGTCATCAGCTCGTCGCGGAGCTGTTTGTCCGACATGCCTCCCTGCTCGTCGGTCGCGAACACCATGTGCGACATCAGATCGCCTCGGTCTTCCCGTTGTTCACGTCGAGCGGCGATGAGTCGCTCGATCACGCCGTCCATGGCGTCGAGCGCACGAACCATTCGGCGGTTCCGCTCGGACGGCCACCACCGCGGAGCCGGTATCGGCGTCTGCGCGTGATCGATCAGCGCCTCGCTGATGTCCTGGATCGCATCGTGAACCGTTTCGGAATCGCTTGCGAGATCGGTATCGAACAAGGTCTTGGCGACGACCCGGAGCGTGAGCTCGACCATCTCCTTGCGAAAATCGCGTTGCTCGCCCTCTTTCCATCCGCGCACCAGATCGCGGGTGTATTGCGCCATCGTCGGCGCGTACGCGTCGATGCGCATCTTGTGGAAGCCCGGCATGATCAAGCGATGCTGCCGCTTCCACGATTCCCCGTCGTTGGGGACCAGGCCGTTGCCGAGGAACGGCTTCCACATCTGCTTGACCACCTTGGGCTTGTAGATGTGCTTCGCATGGGTGACGTTGATCGCGTTGACGACTTCCGGGTCGCGGATGAAGTACGAGTGACCCGTCAGGACCCGCGTCATGAAGACGTCCCCGTAGCGCTCGTGTCCCTCGAGCACGAACTCGGCAGGGCTCCGCTGAAAATCAAAAGTCCCGCCCCACAGCCAGTGGCCGCGGTGCCGCGGAATGGGTCGAGGTGGGCCAAGGTGCTGGGATGCTTCGGAAGTCAGGCTCATTTTACTTAACATAAAGTAAACTAGCCCTCTGGGCCCCGCAACTTAACAAAGTGTAATTCTTTGTGGTTGCGGGGCTGCCTGCTCCGCCTAGTAGACCGCCTGCCGAGCGCGACGCGAGCCGCTCCGCTCCTCACTGAGTACGAATCCGCCGCCTGCGGTTCCGGGCGTGCTCGAAGGCGTGCGGTCCCAACTCCGGCTGACCGAAGCGGGATTCCAGAGATCGCCTCCGCTTCGGCTCTGGTAGTAGCCTCGGTCGGCCTCCGGCGTCGGTCCGCGCTCGTCGCGGTCCCAAAGACCGAGCGCCCGTCCCGCATATCCGGTGGGCTCGAGCGCCTGCTGCGCCGGGGCTTCGCCGCTGGTCCACAGAGAGCCTAGGCCGCGCTCCTCGCCGAGCTGCGCGCCCAGCGTCGAGGCGTGCTGGGTCCCAAGCCCCGCGCACCCGAGGGTGCCGAAGGAAAGCAAAATTCCGATTGTCAGTAGTGGCTTGTTCATGTCGACCTCCTTATGTATTCACCGTATACATCAATGTATACGTCGTTCACTTCGAATGTCAACACTGTTTACACCGGGCCGAGAATTAAGTTACACTCAATCATGGGAATTGCCCGAAAGGCTTATCATCACGGCGAGTTGCGCGAGTCTCTCCTCGAGGCGGCCGAAGCGCAGCTCGAAAAAGAGGGGCCAGCCGGGCTTTCCCTGCGAAAGCTCGGGCGCGAGCTCGGGGTGAGCCCTGGTGCACCCTATCGGCACTTCGAGGACAAGGACGGATTGCTCGCCGCGCTCGCGACTCGAGGCTTCAAACGGCTGCGGCAGATGATGCTCGACGCCCAAGAGGGAGCAGTCGACGCCGAGGATCGGCTCCGCCGCGGCGGCATCGGATACCTGCGCTTTGCTTCGAGCAACCGGGAGCTGTTCCGTCTGATGTTCGGTTGGATGCCGGCCCGAGACGTGCCCGAGCTCTACGAAAGCGGCGATCAGGCGTTCGCGGTGCTCGTCGACATCCTGACCGCATGCGCCCGGGATGGCTTGTTACGACAGAGCCCGCTCGAAGCGGGGCTCCTCGCCTGGTCGGCGGTCCATGGCGCAGCGTTCCTGCTCATCGACGAAGGGTTGAAGGTCTGCGACGTCAAGCCCGACGCTGAGGAAGTGGCCAACCGTCTCCACGCCAGCATGTGGGCCGGAATCGGGCGCGAGCGTGCTCACCGATCGTAGGCGTCGGCGAACGCTCGCAAGAACGAGTCGAGCTGCCCGGCAGGAAGTGCGTTGATGCCCGCTGCGGCCGCACGCCCTCCTCCGGTCGGAAACGTTCTGCAAAGGGCGTCGGCGCCCTGCTTGTTCTCGAGGGGCGCTCGCACGCTCACCAAGTACGTGCCATTGGGCCGCTCGGTGATCACCGCGTGCGCGCGCCGCGGAAATGCGTTGGCGAGATCGTTGCT
>CAZBWQ010000153.1:0-4840 GCA_964495565.1 uncultured Sandaracinaceae bacterium
TTGCGGGGATGATTCGGACGAGGCCGGCACGGTGACGGTCACGTTGAGCGTCGTCGAGTTCGAGCCGGGGATGGACGATGTGCCGCTCGAAGGCGCCGAAGTGTGCGTGGCCGACAGCACGAACTGCGTCACCTCGAATGCCGACGGGCTCGCCACGCTCGAGGTCGAGGCCAACGCGGAGATCGTGTTCGAGGTGACGGCCGACGGCTACGGGGCGACGCTGACACCCCTCACGACGACCGACCAAGACGTGCCGACGTTGCTGTCTCCGCTTCTGAGCGACACCATCGTCGAGCTGCTCGCGGGCATTCTCGGCACGCCCTACCCATTCGACGGCACCGGCGTCATCGCCCTCTCGATGGTCACCGAACTCACGACGGCAAACAACGAAGGCATCGGAGGCATCACGCTTACGCCCGATCGGCAGGCGATCTCGTATTACCTCGATGAGAACGAAATCCCCCGGCTCGATGGGACGGCGACCGCCGAGCCTTCGGGCGCCGCCGGGTTCATCGAGCTCGAGCCGGGCACCCTCGAAGTGACGCTTGGCGGCACCGCAAGCAACTGCGTGGCGGCCGCCGCGTGGCCGGGAGCCGACGAGAGCTCGGTCCGAATGCCGGTGCGTGCGGGCTTCATCACGCAAGCCATCGTCACCTGCGATCCGGTGTCCGCTCCGTGAGGCGCATGCGCCGGCACCCCCGCGCCGCCGATCGACACCCGTCGGGGTGTGTCGGCTGCCGACAGGGGTGTCGGCGCGCGTCGCCCATTTCGGGGCCTTCGGGCCGCTTCTCGGGCAAAAACACCGAAAACCCGGCTGGCACGGCTCGTGCTCTGGTTCCTCGGCATGGAACCGGCCAGCGCAGCGGCCATCGATCTCGTCGAAGCCGCGTACGACCTCGAGACTCCCACCGCGGAGTGGCTCCCGAGTCTGCTGCGTAAAGGCGAGAGCCTCTTCGATCGCGGGCTTGGATGCGCGGCGGTCCTGTGGGCGGGGCACTCCGAGGATCGACGGCCGATCGTCGCCCAGGCCTCGGTGGGCACCGCGCGGCCCGAGCTTGGCCCAGGCTTTGCGCGCGCGCTTCGCGAGCCTTCCTCTTCCAGCACACAGGCCTCGCCAGCCGACCGAGGCGGCGTGCGCGTCGCAACCGAGTCCGAGCTCGACCGGCCGAACTTCCTCTGGACGTTCGAGCGGCACCTCGGCTGCCCCGACGTGTTGGGCTTGTGGGCGACCAGCTTCGACTTTCACGGGGTCGGTGTCGTCGCCCCCTCCCCCGAGCCGCTCGCGCTGAAAGAGCACACACGCCTTCGCTGGCGCCGAATCGCAGCCCATCTCGAAGCGGGCCATCGGCTTCGATCAAAGCTCGCCTCGATGACGGCCAGCGCCACCGAAACCCGTCCGAGCTTGCCCACCGACGATGCCGCCGTGATCGATCCTCGCGACTTCGCGGTGACCCATGCCGAAGGCGCGGCACGGGACGAATCCGCGAGGCGAGCCCTGCGCGAGGCGGCCATCCGCATCGACAAGTCTCGGGGCAGGCTCCGAGAACAAGACCCGCAAAAGGCGCTTTCGGCCTGGGATTCGCTCCTTGGCGGACGCTGGTCGCTGGTCGACTGGTTCGACGCGGACGGACGGCGCTTCGTGGTGGCCCTTCCCAACCAGCCCGGCGTCGTGGACCCGCGCGGCCTCACCAAGCGCGAGCGCCAGGTGGCGACGCTCGCCGCGCGCGGCGAAAGCGGAAAGCTGATCGGCTACCAGCTAGGGATCAGCCGTCAGCGGGTGTCGGCTTCGCTCAAGAGCGCCATGCGCAAGCTCGGTGTCCGGACCCAAGCGGAGCTCGTCCTCAAGCTCCGGGGGTTCGAGTGCGAAACGAAGTAGCTGCCCGGCGCGCAAGCATGTAACCTGAGCCTCGGATGTCGGCTCCCCACACGACCGACCCCTGGCCTCGGCTTCGCGAGATCGTCACCACGGTGGTGACTGCGCTCCGAAGCGGGCGGTTCATCGAGGAAGGCCTCGAAGCGCTATGCACGGAGCTCGGCGCGACCTCCGCCTGGAGCACGCTCGAAACCAAGAGCGGCACGCCGATGCATCGCTCGCGAACGACGAGCTTCCGAGGCGTCGCGCCCGCCATCCTCGCACAGCACGTCACCGAAACCCTGGCGCAAGTCCAGCGCGAGCTCCGCACAGTCGCCGGGTTCGTGCCCTATGCGACCACGGGATCGTTTGCCGGCGTGCCGCTCTGGGGCGACTTGAGCGCGCCCAAGGACGCAAAGAACCTGGTCGGCGCGATGTATCTGGAATTTGCGGGCGAGCAGGCGACGCAGGAGCCGGTGGTCGAGGTGATCGAGTGCACGGCTTCGCTGCTCGGAGGGCTCATCGCGCAACAATCCACGATCGAAGCGACCCGCGAAGACCTGCGCGTCGAGCGGGCGCGGGACCACCACGAGCACTATTTGGAGCTCGACGAGTTGCTTGCGCCCCCGAGCATGCATCAGATCCGCGAGGACCTGCTTGGCGCGCTCGAAAGCAACGCCTCGGTGATGATGCTCGGCGAATCAGGCACAGGAAAGACCCAGCTTTCGACCGCGTTTGCGCGCGCCAGCCAAAAAGAGCCCATCGTGCGCGCGACGCTCGGTCACAGTGACGACCTCAACACGATCACCTCGGAGCTCTTCGGCCACGAGCGCGGCGCTTTTTCGGGCGCGGTCTCCCGTCGCAAGGGGCTCGTCGAGTACGCCAACGAAGGCACGCTGATCCTCGACGAGGTGCTGAATCTGCCACCGAACGCCCAACAGCTCCTGCTCGACTTCACGCAATTCGGCACCTACCGGCCGCTCGGCTACCAAGGGCGGCGCCCGAAGCGCGCGGCCGTGCGTCTGATCTCGGTCACCAACGGCGACATCGAAAGGGCCGTCCGCCAAGGCACGTTTCGCCAAGACCTCTATTACCGGTTGGCGGTCGTGCCGATCGTGTTGCCGCCCCTGCGGGAGCGCCGGGGGGACATCCCGCGCCTTGCCACGCGCTACCTGAACCACACCGACGCCCGCCCCGTCTGGGAGCTCGACGGCGACGCGATCGAGCTGCTCACCTCGCCGAAGCTGCGTTGGCCGGGCAACATCCGCGAGCTCGAATCGGTGATGGAGCGAGCCCGAAATCGCGCCCGGCGTGACGAATCGGCGGGTTCTGTCATCGGAGCGCGCCACCTCGGCCTCGGGGAGGCGCCGGTCGTGGCACCGGCCTCGGGGAGTGACGACGAGGACACGCTGGCCACCCTTCGGCACCGCTGGGACCAGCTCGCCGAGCAGCAAAAGTCGCTGAGCACGCTCGAGCAGGAGATCGTCACCGACGCCCTTCGCGCCTGCAAAGGCATCGTCGCCAAGACCGCACGGGTGCTTTCGATCCCGCGAACGGGCCTCATCAGCCGCATCACCACCTTCGGAATCGACGTCGACGAGCTCAAAGACGGCTGATGTCGTGAGTCGTCAGCCCTGACGGCTCCCGACACCCAAACGCGCGATGGACCACCGTGGCGGCCTCGTTTTGTCGGCAGATCGACAAATCGCCGCGGCGCTCACGCGGTCACGGAGCTGGCACAATTTCTGCTGCATTCCGCAAGCAGCGAGAAGGAGGTGACTGGTGAGGTGCCCTACGTCCGCGAACCCAGGCGCAAAAAATGCAGCCGTCCGAGCGCGTCTCCATTGTCCCATCCCCTAATTTCGGCGCGTGTGGCGTCGTTACGGTCTGGTCATCGTATCGCTTGGCAAGTACCATCGCCTCGCCTGATCTCCCCCTATCCCGCCCTCGTGGGTTCCCATGCGGAGTCGGGCCTTCTTGCATGCCGAGCTTGGAAACATCGATCCCCGTCGACGTTGGCGCACAATTTGGAGCTTACGAGCTGGTTCGGCGCTTGGGCGTCGGCGGCACGGCGGAAACATTCGAAGCGATTCGACGGGGGCCGGGGGGCTTCACTCAGCGGGTTTGCTTGAAGGTCGCTTTGCCGTTTTATCGCGACGACGAGATCTTCATGCGGCTCTTCGAGCGGGAAGCCCGCTTGGCCGCGAAGCTCCGGCACCGAAACATCGTCGGTGTCATCGACTTCGGCGAGATCGGCGGGCGCTCGTACATCGCGCTCGAGCTGATCGACGGCATCGATCTGCGCACCTTGCTCGACACGCACGAAGGCAACCGGCTCGACCCGGAGCTGGTCGTGCTGATCGGGCTCGACCTGGCCGCGGCCCTCGTGCATGCGCACAGCCCGCCGCCGGGATCCGGATTCGAGGGGCTCGTGCACCGCGATATCTCCCCATCGAACGTGCTGATCAGCCGCCAGGGTGAGGTCATGTTGAGCGACTTCGGCGTGGCCAAAGACACCGCCGACGTGCGGCGCAAATCGAGCGAGGCGAAGGGCAAGTTCCCCTACATGTCGCCCGAGCAGCTTCGGGCCGAGCCGGTCGATGGGCGTTCCGACTTGTTTGCGGTCGGCGTGGTGCTCTTCGAAGCGTTGGCCGGGATACGCCCCTACGAGGGGGCGAACGACCCGGCGACCATCATGCAAATTCTGAACGGCGATCATGCCGAGCTCGCCGAGTGGGCTCCGAACGCGCCCCCCAAGCTCTGTGAAGTGATCGAGCGCTTGATCGACCCCGATCCGGAAAAGCGCCTGCAAAGCGCGGCCGACTTGATCGAGGAGCTCGCCGAGCTTTCTCCGTCGCCGCGCGTCCACAAACGGCTTGGGGCGTTGGTCGAAGAGCGGATGCATGCCGACCGTACGAGCGCGCGGGAAATCTCGTCGACCGTCGGAAAAGACGCCCCCGCCGTGGCCACACCCTCGGAGCCCGTGCC
>CAZBWQ010000154.1:0-4694 GCA_964495565.1 uncultured Sandaracinaceae bacterium
CCGATCCCGAACGCCTGCACGTCGGCCGCGTCGATCGCCCTCACCACGATCTCGATGATCCCATCGGCTTGGGGGCTCGCCACGAGCTCGAGCGTTCGGCCGGCCGCCGTCGTGGAGATCGTCGCGACGTACGACCCCCCTTCGTACCGCGCGGACTCCACCGCCACGGCATGGAGCCACCCTTCGTCGAGCTCCGGAGGAGTCGCGGGCTCTCCGTCACGCACGCGCGGAAGCGTAGGTTGCTGTCCGCTGCCCGGCAGCGGGGGGCCGAGATGCACGGCAAGGTTTCCCGTCGGCCCGCTCCCGGTGCCGTCATGCTCGACCAGCACTTCGTTTCCGTCCTCGTCGAAGAAACGCATGTTCCAGGGGTCTTCGGTGACGCGCAGCTTCAGCGCGCCCGCATCGACGGTCCAGCTCCCACCCGGGTCACTTTCGTTGCTGCATGCGGAGGCGACGACGGCCAACAGACAGACAATCGAGATCGAAGTCGCTGAGCGCATGTTTCACTCTCCCTGCCGCGGAGCGGCTCGGCGGCAATGCTGGCACGTGGGCCACGCCGACGCACCCCCAAGGGGTGATGGCAACCCCGCATCACCATGCATGACGATACCCTCGGAGGGATTTGATGATGAGCATGGACTGCGACCGCCCGAGTCCCCTATGCTGCAAGTCGATCGAGGAGGTATTCGATGTCCGCATCAAAGACATTCAGCGTGAGCTTGGAGGTCGTCGAGGACGGTCACACGACGGATGCGACGGCGCGGCTCACAATCGACGGTGAGGAGCTGGTGGGCCGAGGTCTGGCCCGCAGGAATCCCGAGGATCCCAATCGGCCGATGATCGGGGACGAGCTCGCGATAGCCCGCGCCTTGGTCGTGCTGGCACGCAAGCTCGGAGAAAAGGTCGACGAGGGCATCGCGGCGTACGAGGGCCACGTCGTTCACGTCACGATCTAGCCGTTTTCGCCCGTAAAATCGGAACGATTGAATCCGGGGCCAGGCCGAGCGTCTATCCGTGGGAGGAGAGCTCAGCCATGCCACTTCGACTCGATTTCGCCTCACGCCGTGTCGTCGCCGCCCTATGCGCCTACTGGCTTTCCGGGTGCATCTTCGTCGGGGACTACGACGATTTCTACGAGCCCGTCCAACCCACGTCGCTCACCTACGAGACGTGTTACTCGGACGTGGATTGTTGGACCGGATACTGCGAGGAGCTCGCGCTTCCGGCCGACCGCTACACGGACTACGTCAACGCAATTTGCACCTTCGGCTGTTTCGACGATTTGGACTGCGCCGTTTCCGAATTCAACGCATTGCCAGGTGCTTGCATCGACCACGCCATCTTGGGTGGGCCGATCACATCGCGAATTTGCGTGGAGCGCTGCATCGTCGATGCGGACTGTGACCTCGGCGCGGGGTTCGGTTGCGAGCTCATCGCGGGGGACCGCATCTGCGTCCCAATTCGCTGATCGGGCCTGGACACCGGGTCGAGAGCGCTATGATCCGACTCGAGGAGGATAGGCTCATGGCAACCGTCGTCATCACGGGCGCGAACCGGGGGATTGGTCTCGAGCTTGCTCGACAGCTCGAAGAGCGTGGCGATCGAGTCGTCGCGCTATGCAGAGAAGCGAGCCCCGAGCTCCGCGAGTTGGGCGTGCGCATCGTGGAAAACGTCGATGTGACCGATGCCGAAGCGCTGGAGGCAGCATCCCGCGAGCTGGCTGACGTCGAGATCGACGTTTTGATCAACAATGCCGGCATCATGCTCGACGAGGAGTTCCCCAATCTGGATCTCGATTCGATTCGGAAGCAGGTCGAAGTGAACACGCTCGGCCCGCTTCGTGTGACGACCGCTCTGTACGATCGTCTTCACGAGGGATCGAAAGTGATTCTGATGACCAGCCGCATGGGCTCGATCGGCGACAACGGCTCGGGAAACTATTATGGATATCGGATCTCCAAGGCTGCGCTGAACATGGCTGGCGTCAATCTGGCGCACGACCTGCGCAATCGACGGATCGCGGTGGGAATTCTGCACCCTGGCATGGTGGCAACTCGGATGACTGGTGATCACGGCATTCCTCCGGAGGAGTCGGCGGAAGGCTTGATCGCGCGCATCGACGAGCTCACTCTCGACACGTCGGGAGGTTTTTGGCACGCCAACGGCGAGCGTCTGCCGTGGTGAGCCTCGGTTCCTTTTCCAGACATCTGTTGTCGTAAGCGATTCGATCCTTCAAGCTGGCTCGGTCTTGTCCATCGATTGGGAAAATCTACCAACCGAGGAGCTACTCGACGTCCGCTTGTGCGACTTGGGGCTGACCCTCCCTGGCACCTGGCTCGAAGACTGTTTCACTCGCCTGCATGAGGAGCTCCGGTCGCGGGGTCTTCGTCGGTTCCGTCCTCACGGCTGGCTCGCCGACGAGTGGTGCTCTCCCGACGGCATTCCAGGTATCGGAATTCCCTTCTACTTGGCACATCCGAGACTGATTCGTCTGGAGCGACAGATGATGTTCGAGGTCGAGGGAGGAACTCGCACCGAGTGTATGCGTCTATTGCGGCACGAATCGGGGCACGCCTTGCAACATGCGTACAACCTGCAACGGCGCAAACGCTGGCAACGTACCTTTGGGCGCTCGTCCGAGCCTTATCCCGACTTCTACCGGCCCAACCCGGTGAGCAAGAGCTTCGTGCAGCACCTCGACGGATGGTACGCGCAGGCTCACCCGGTCGAGGACTTTGCCGAAACCTTTGCCGTTTGGCTCGCACCGCGGTCGCAGTGGCGCAAGCAATACGAAGGTTGGCCTGCGCTTCGGAAGCTGAAGTACGTCGATGAGCTCGCCGCAGACCTCGCCGACCAAAAGCCTCCGGTGCGTACCCGTGCTCGACCGTACTCCTTGTCCCGCCTTCGATACACGTTGCGGACGCACTACGAGCGACGGCAAGCACACTACAGCCCTGGCTTCAGCAGGGAATACGATCGGGATCTGATGAAGATCTTCAGTGATTCTCCCCGCTACCGGAACAACGAGACCGCCGCTTCTTTCTTGCGTCGAAACCGGCGGCAGATCCGCGAGCAAGTCGCACTTTTCACGGGGGAGTATCAGTTCACCGTGGATCAAGTGCTTCGTGATATCATCGGCCGGTGCCGCGAGCTCAGGTTGCGGCTCACCAAAGGGGAGCGTCAGACGAAGCTCGACTTTGCCATCATGTTGACGGTGCACACCGTGCACCTTCTGCACCGGCGGGACACATGGCATCCACTGTAAAGCGACGGCGAATCATCGTTCTCGTCCACGAAAATCTGATCCCGCCAGACGACATCAGCCAGCTCTCACCTGCCGAAATCGCTCCCTTCCAAACCGAGTTCGACGTGCGCGAGTCGTTGCGCTTCCTGGGCCACGAAGTGCTCATGGTCGGACTCGGAGACGAGCTCGCACCCCTTCGGAAAGCCATCGAAGAGTTCAAGCCACACGTGGTGTTCAACCTGCTCGAGGAGTTCGGCGGCGAGGCGATGTTCGACACCCACGTAGTCGGGTACTTGGAGCTTCAACGGACGCCCTACACGGGGTGCAACCCGCGTGGTCTGCTGCTGGCGCGAGACAAAGCGCTTTCGAAGAAGGTCTTGAGCTATCATCGCATTCAAGTTCCCCGCTTTCGGGTGTTTCCCCGGTATCGGAAGATCAGACGCCCCAAACGGCTGCAGTTCCCCCTCATCGTCAAGTCGCTGATCGAAGAAGGAAGCTACGGCATCGCGCAAGCATCGGTCGTCTACAACGACAAGGCTCTCGAAGAGCGCGTCGCGTTCATTCACGAGCGCATTCAGACCGACGCGGTGGTGGAGCAGTACATCGAAGGCCGTGAGCTCTACGCCGCGGTCCTCGGCAATCACCGGTTGCAGGTGCTTCCCACCTGGGAGCTGTTTCTCGACAAGATTCGAGACGACGCGCCCAAAATCGCGACGCGGAAAGTGAAGTGGGACCTCGGCTACCAAGAAAAGTACGGAGTCCGCATCGGGCGCGCCCGAAAGCTAGCCGAGGACGTGGAACGTAGAATCGGGCCGCTGGCGCGGCGCATCTGCCGCCGGCTCGGGACCGACGGCTACGTGCGCATCGACTTTCGTCTCGATCAGTCGGGTGAGCTCTACTTCCTCGAAGCCAACCCCAATCCCGACATCGCCGAAGAAGAGGAATTCGCCGCCGCGGCGAAAGCGGCGGGAATCGAATACCCCGATCTGCTTCAGAAGATCGTGAATCTCGGCATTCGCCGCGCCAAGCACGGCTGATTGTTCGCCGCCTACTGCGGGTAGAGCTCGTGGAGATACGCGCGGAAGCAGTCGGTCTCGTCCGAGCTCCAGAAGCCACCGGTCACGGGCATGCGAACCGCGCCCACCGGCTTGCTGGTCACTTCGCTCAAGAGTTGGCTACAGTCGGGATCGAGATCGTCGACCAAGAAATACGGACTGTCGTCGGCAAAGGTGTTCAGGCTCGAAAGCGCCTCCGCCACCGATCCCGAGAGGTCGAGAGTCCAAGTCGTAGCCGAGAGCCCGGAGGTCCTCCCGTGGCAACCCGCCAGGGTGCACCCCTCGAGCTTCGCGCGCAGGGCAGAGTCGTCCGCCAGCGAGTAGCCTGCGAGCGAGCAGGCTGGCGCGGCGACCGCAGCGTTGTCGCAGTAGACCAACTCCGCGGAGAACGATTC
>CAZBWQ010000155.1:0-4692 GCA_964495565.1 uncultured Sandaracinaceae bacterium
GGCAGGCCTGCGCTCGTTTTCAGATCCAAGCTGGCTTCGGGGTCCTTCACATCGACGGACGCACTGCGGGTGAAGCCGCCGGCCGGTTCATCGTCGAGTTTTGAAGCAAGCCTCAGAGGGCGCTCCACGGCTCGTCGTGGTTGCGACCGACCTGGCGCGGCGAGCGATCCCCCCCGGACGCGAATGTGAACCGAGGATGACCTGGCGGTTTCGAGCGCGTTAAAACGGCGGTGCCGACGGTGGGTCCCCCCGATGACATCGGTTCTGGCCCCTACAATGGCACCGCATGCTCGCCCACCTCGACCCGGCGCACCGGCGAATCGCACAAGGCTTCGTCGTTCTCGGCGGCGTCTGCTCGGTGTCTGTGATGGCGTACGTGCTTCTCGGGTGGAGCTTTTCGGACGCGATCTACATGGTCGTCATCACGATCTTCAGCGTCGGATATGGCGAGGTGCAACCCGTGTTGGGGCCGGCGCGCTGGCTGACGATCGCCGTGGTCGTGCTCGGCTGCTCGTCGCTCATCTACATCCTGGGCGGCTTCTTCCAGCTGATCGCGGACGGAGAGCTCAATCGCATGCTTGGAAACCGAAAAATGAAAAAGAACATCGAAGAGCTTTCGGGTCATGTGATCGTTTGCGGCTTGGGTCGCATCGGGCGTGTCGTTTGGAGTGACCTCGAAGCCGCCGGAGCGACGTCGGTGCTGGTCGACAACGACCCGGAACGGGTCTCCTCGGTCACGAGCGACGGGGGATACGGAATCGTGGGGGACGCGACCTCCGACGCGGTTCTGATCCAAGCGGGCGTGCAACGGGCACGTTCCCTCGCCACCGTGCTCTCGGACGATGCCTTGAACGTGTTCATCACGCTCACCGCCCGCAATCTCAACCCGGACATTCGCATCATTGCGAGAGCGGAAGACCCGACCTCGGAGCGAAAGATGATGCAGGCGGGCGCAGACAAAGTCGTCTTGCCGTCGACGGTTTCGGGTGAGCGCGCCGCGCAGATGATTTTGCGCCCCGCGATGGTGGACTTCTTCGCGAACCAGGATCTCTCGGGTCTCGAGCAGGAGCTTCGTGGGCTCGGGGTCCAGATCGAGCAATTCGAGGTCGACGGCGGCTCCTCGTTGATCGGGCGCACCGTCGGCGAGCTCGAAAGCAGCGGCGACGGGGGCTTCCTGGTCGTCGCGGTGCGCCGGGCCGGTGGCCAGCTCGTCCGAAATCCCGAGAAACACTTCACCTTTGCCGAGGAAGACAGCGTGTTGTTCATGGGGCACGACGAAGACATCCCAAAGCTTCGCGAGGCCTTTGCGATCGCCAACCTCAGGCCCGCCGTTCGCCGGGTGCTGACCTACCGGGGCGCAACCCGCCGCTGAGGGGACACGCACCCGGGTCCCAAGGTCAACATTTCCAACCCCTTACGACCCACACCGCGAAAACCCGCCTCAAAACTCGACGGGGAGCTCGATGATCGTCTCTCCGACCTCCACTTCCAGCGTGGTCGTCACCGGTGCCTCGGCGAATAGAAGCGCAGTCGCAGAGTATTCGAGCGGGTCCGTCACCTGGTCGAAGAAATCGACGCGCAGGTCGACGACGTCCGGAGCCCCGACGGTCCATCGGCCCTGGGCCGCAAGCCTCGAGCCTTGCCAATCATGGGCTTCGAGCCTCACGAAGAAGTGCTCTCGGTCGATCGCTTCGACGACCTCTCCGGACACGAGATCGACGATCTGAAAGCGCTCGACGTCGATCACGGTCACGGGCAAGCGGGCCTGGTCGCCTGCAGGCCCATCGATCACGAGCTCGGCACGGCCGGGACCGTGCGTACGAGCGAACACGGTGAGGAATGTGACGGTTCTCGGGGCACAGTCCAATACACAGAAGAAGGGCCGCTCGACCTCGGATCGCGCTTCGGCGCTCAGGATCTCCAGAACACTTGGGTCGTTGCTGGATACCTCCGCATCCGAGCTCGTCACGATCAGCTCGAATGTGCTGGCGCTTGCCCAACGATCGAGCTCACACATGTCGGCCTCGTCACAGCTCGCAAGCCTCGCCGGCCCACCCCAGCCCCCTTCGGGCAGCGGCAAGGGCGGCGACCCGTCATCGGCACAGGAAGAGAGGCACGCCATCATCGTCATCGCGCCGAGCCAGATAACGAACGTGGGTTTCATCATGGTTGCCTCCTGCAAGCCGAATGATGCAACCGGCGTGCCATCAACACCGACTTACACGAAGCGCTGGCAGCGGAACGGCAGGGCGTTCGACGCCGGGTACGAAACACCACACGCCGTGAATTCCAGCGACACGGGGTCGCTCCGAGTGGCGCCCTCGGGCGTTCGGTCAGAAGAGAGGCCGTGTGTAGAACGCGACGCCGACGAACAAGTCCCAAATGCCGAACTCGACGGTCTTTCGGCTGGTGCCGGCTTCGACGAGCCGCGGAAACGCGAAGCCCGCGAAGAGATCCGCGATGAACTTTCCGTCTTTCTTCCACGTCCCGCCGGCCCGAAACCCAATGGGGACCGCAAGGCCTTGGATATCCGCGGGTGCCGTATTGAACCCCTTGCCCAAGTTCACGAGCTGCACTCCCGTTTCACCGCTGATGAAGGCCCGATCGGAAAAGTTGTAGTTGACGATCGCCGGGATGCGGATGTCTGCACGCTTCGCCGAGCCAAACGTGCCGCGGACTTCGAGCCCCGTGTCGACCGAGAGTCGGTCGTTGGGCTTGATTCGGAAGGGCAGAGCCATCTCGAGCGCAAACGCGGTGTCGACCGGCAAGACGAAGATCAAGTCACCCGCAAAGTCGAGCTTCTCGCGTTTCACGAAACGGTACCGGCCATAGAGCGGCATGTTCCCGAAGCCGGCGGACGGCGAGAAGATGACGGGAATCAGTCCTTCGTATCGTTGTTGGAGCGAAGAACCGATGCGGTAGTTGTTGATGCCGAGCTCCAAGTTGTCGAGCACGCCGATGGAACCGCCCATGGTCATCCCGAGGACGGTGTCGACGCCGTCGTCCCAAACCGTGAAAATGAAGTTTGCCCGGACCATGCCCTGCTCCATCGTCAGCGGCCGCACCGAATAGGTCTTCGGGTAGGACCAATCGGTCGCGCCTGTCTCCCCGCCCGGTGCATCTGCAGATGTCGCCGCGGTTCCGTTTTCGGAGGCTTCGTTTTCCTGCGCGGCCGCCGTGGGCGCCAAAACGAAGAGAGCACCGATCAAAAGCGGCGCAAATGGCACGAAAAGCTGCTTCATGATGTTCCCTCCATGGCGTCTTATGCCAAGCTAACATACCGTGCGTCTACGCTCCTTCAACACGACCGCGACCGCGTTCGATGATAGGCATGCACGATGAACTGGTACCGCATTCAAACCGCCCTCATCGGCCTCAAGCGGCTGGCCGAGCTGACGAACGAAGACAAAGAAGCCTGCATCGACGCCTTCAAGTTCTTTCAGCGAATGCAGGATGGCGAGGCAACCGAGACGGAGGACGAGACGAAGGCCGTCGCGGCTTACTACAAGGTCCTCAACAACCTCCTCTCGGTCTTCGACCTCGAGAAGCTCTACATTCCACCGCAGCTAGACGAATCCCAAGGCCTCTACGGAAACCAACTCTTGTGCGAGCAAGCCGTGCTCGAGCAGCTCGACCTAGAAAGCCCGAAGGAATCGCATCTGTTGGACATGGGGTGCGGACGGGGGAGAATCGCGCACCACTTCGCCACGCGGACGGGCGGGCAGGTATCCGGATACAACATCGATCCCAATCAGATCGAGAGCGCCATCGACTGGGCGGCCGAGTGCGGGATGAGTGAGCGACTCCACTTCGAGGTGGGAAACCATCATCGGCCTCTCGAGTACGAGTCGGAAACCTTCGATGGGTGCTATTCCTTCCAGGCCGTCTGGCCGTTCTTCAAGAAGGAGGAGCTGGACGCCCACGCCGCAGAGATGTTCCGCGTGTTGAAGCCGGGCGCGCGATATGCGTGCTCCGAGTATCTATTGACGCCCCACTTCGACTGGAACGACGAAGAGCACGTGAGGCTGCACAAGGCATATCTACCGACGCTTGCCGCCACGCAGTCCAGGTATCCGGCCGAGGTTTGCACCGCCCTCGAAAGGGCCGGGTTTCGCGTCGCCCTGTCGGCTCCTTCAAAAAGGCCAGCTTGGCCGATTTGCGAGCAAAAAAGAGATCTGATTCTCGTGGCCCGAAAAGTCATCAGGACGCTCGAAGCCGCTCGCCTCTTGCCCTCTTGGATCGAAGAGTCGCTCGAGCTGCTTCAAAGCGGTGGCCAAGCCTGGACCGATGCCGAAAAGGCCAAGATCGCAGACTTGAACTGGAGAATCGTCGCCGAGAAACCCGGATAGGGGCCGTTGGCGGCAGCGTCAGTCACACGGCGGGAGGCCCGACGCGTGTCCGCAGTGGAGCTCTCTTTCGGCTCCCGTGGCCTCCGCGGCCAGACCGATGTGCACCTCCACGCAGGCGACGCGCGCAGGGTCCTCGGTGTTGTAGAAGCTGAGGCAGTCGGCGCGATCCTCGTAGTTGTCGCCGCCGTATGTGCAGAGGGCCTCGAACTCGTCACAAAATGCAGCCGCCGGATCGACGGTGCCTCCGGTGCCACCGGTACCCGCCGTGCCGCCGGTACCCGCCGTGCCACCGGTACCCGCCGTGCCGCCCGAACCCCCGTCTCCATCGTCGTCGCTGTCGCAG
>CAZBWQ010000156.1:0-4586 GCA_964495565.1 uncultured Sandaracinaceae bacterium
CAATCGGTGCTCATCGGGAAAGACACGAAGGACAAACACGGGTTGAAGGTGCCCGTCGGAACGCAGTCCGTGTTTCCCCTGAGCCCGGGTATGCTTGGCAGGTCGTTGACCGGATCGCAGCTCGTCCCGTCGAGCAAGCAAGTCGTGGGAAGTGCTGGCGCGGTGAGTGTGACATCCGGTGCGGTCGCACCGGAACGCACGTGAACCGTCGCCCGAGCATCGACGAGATGTCCGCTCTCGATGCCACCGGGCACCCCGCCCTGTGCTGCATCGAGGAAGAGCTCTGGGAACACGACGTTGCCACCATAGTCGACGGCAACCGCCGCGCCTGGGATCAGCGGAGCCGGCGTCACTGTGAGCTCGAAGCTCTGCATCGTGACATCAGCCGTGATGTTGTTCGTGCAGCTGAGGGTGATCGCCCTAGTGCAGTCGAGCGGAGAGAGGTCGCAAGGATCACTTCCGCTCGGGGGCACGCAGGTGCCCGCGCTACACACTCCCGGCGCGCCAGCGAGGTCGCACGAAGTGCCATCGGGCGCGTTGTCCCAGGTGCACCCGTAGGGAGCGGGCGCGTTGGGGTTGCAATGATCGATCGTACAGTCGTCGACGTCGTTACAGGGAGCGCCGGCGCAGTACCCCACGACGTTGAATTGGATGTGGTCTTCCGCCGTTGCCAACGACTCGTACACTCCGTCGCCGTCTCGGTCCGAGGCGATGCGCGGGCTGTCTTCGGGGTCGTCGGTGCTTCCATTGGGAGGCACGCTCTTGTCGGTCGGATCGCAGAGCGACAGCATATTCACCGTCGGGCCGGGGACCGGCAGTCCCGGCAAGTCGATATTCTTCAGCAAAAGTGAGAATGCGGGTGGTTGTCCGATCGTCAGGTCGATCCTGAAACCGTCGCCCGTCCACGGAACCGATTGGGTGGTGCCGAAGTCCACCAAGACGTCCGGACCGTAGGCTCCGGCGCAGGCGTCCGAGAGATTGATGTCTTGGATCGGCAGGTTGACCGCCGTGTGGAGCGCAAAGAAGTCGCCCGGCTCCCTCACGCCGTCGAAGTTGATCCCAACAGCACCGGACTCCATGTCGGTCTGGGTCGCCTGCGCGTTCTCGAGCTCGCAGAACATCGCGGATGGAACGCGCAAGGTCACGGTCGTGTCCAGGAACGCTCCACCCTTCAACGCCACGAAGGCTCGATCCGCCATGGCCATCATGTTGATCGGCATGAAGGTCTGCGTTCCGGCCACGACACAATCGAGGGCAAGAGGACGGCGGTTGAGCTGGGGGGCAGGAGGCTGGCAGTCTTCGAGCTGCCCCATGGTCAGCGGCAAGCACACGATGAGCAAAGCCAACGTCAATCGGCGGGATCGCTTCGCTCCGCGCTTGCTCTGGGTCATGAGCTTACCTCACAGGGTGCAGCCTCTCACGGCGGGCAAGTGAGTGTCAACCACGGCCAAGAACAGGAGATCCGACCGAAGTTGCGCCGAAGACACCGAGCGCGGCGGCGATTTCGTCGTGTTGTCGTGGGCCGCGTTCGCGCAGGCGAAGAGAACCATCGTCGGCGCACCACCACACGCCGATCGCGCTTGCGAGCGCACCGGCAACTGCGTAAGGAATCGCTGCGGCCGTCGCCGCTGGATTTTCGTGAAGTCCTTGCCCATCGATGAACGCTTGACCATTCCCGCTCGGGATCTCTCCTGGCGGGCGGCGCGCGCTTCCGGGCCCGGGGGCCAGAACGTGAACAAGGTCGAGACCAAAGTGACTCTGCGTTTCGACTTGGAGGGAAGCCAAGCCCTCACCAGAGAGCAGAAGCGTCGGCTCCGTGCGCTCGCAGGCCGCCGCTTGGACGCCGAAGGCGGGCTTCTCATCAGCGCACAAGCCGAGCGCTCTCAGCAGCAAAACCTCGAGCGGGCGCGCGACGGGCTCCGCCGTTTGATTCGCCAAGCGCTCGTCGCCCCGAAACGACGCGTGGCGACATCTCCAACGAAGGCTCACAAGCGCAAACGCTTGGAAGACAAACGCCGTCGCAGCGAGCGAAAACGGGCGCGCGGGCGCGTCGACATCGCAGACGACTGACGGACGCTTGAACCTCGAAGCCGTATCCGAATAGTCTCGAAGGCCATGGGCGAAGACCTTTATCGTTTCGACCGTTTTCGCCTCGACGTCCGGGAGCGGCGCTTGTGGCGAGACGATACGCTCGTGCCCCTGCGTGACAAGGTGTTCGATACCCTGGTCCTGCTCGTCGAAGAGGCGGGTCGGCTACAAACGCAGCAAGAGCTCATCGACAGCCTCTGGCCCGACGTGAGCGTCGAGCCCAACAATCTGCAGCACAACATCTCCATTTTGCGAAAAGCCTTGGCCGGCTCGACGGTGCGGATCGAGACGCTGCGCGGCCGTGGCTACCGTTTGGTCGCCGAGGTGCAGCGGCTCTCGACAGATGGCGCGAAGCCTGCCCCGACGTCGGCCGGTGCGCCCACACAGGGCGAGGAAGCACCGCGTCAGAAGATCCACTTCTGCCAAACGTCCGACGATGTGCAATTGGCATGGGCAGAGCTCGGCGAAGGGCCGCCGCTGGTCAAAGCAGGAAACTGGTGCAGCCACTTGGAGCTCGACCGCGAGAGTTTGGTGTGGCGCCACATCTTGGCATCGCTCAGCAACGGGCGTCGTTTGATTCGATACGATGCGCGGGGAAACGGGCTTTCCGATCACGACGTCGACGAGATCAGCTTCGAGCGCTGGGTGCGCGATCTCGGGACGGTCGTCGAAGCCGCGCGCTTGGATCGATTTGCGCTCATCGGGATTTCCCAGGGAGCATCGGTCGCTGCGGCCTATGCGGCGCGGCACCCCGAGCGCGTGTCCGCGCTCGTGCTCGTCTGCGGCCTGGCACGGGGCTGGCGGGTCAAGGGGCATCCGCGGGTGACGCGTCACTTCGAGGCTCTGCTCTCGTTGATGGATGGGGGCTGGGGCCAGGACAATCCCGCCTTTCGGCAGATCTTCAGCACGGCGTTCTTCCCTGATGCGTCCAAAGAAGCGCTGGATGGATTCAGCGAGCTCCAGCGCCGTTCGGCTACCCCGCAAAACGCCATTCGCATGCTGTCGGCGATCGGCGACATCGACATCCGAGCCGAGCTTGTGAACGTTCGTGCGCCGACGCTGGTCGTTCACGGACGGAACGACATGGTCATTCCCTTCAACGACGGCAAAGAGCTAGCCGCGGGGATCCCAGGGGCGCGATTCGTCCCTCTCGAAACCAAGAGTCACATTCCCTTGGCCGACGAACCGGCATGGGCGCGCATGGAGTCCGAAATTCACTCGTTTCTTGCCGCGCGGCCCTGACGCCTACTGCCTTCAGAAAGCTTTCAGAAAAGCCTCAGACACGCCAAAGTCTTCTTTCCTTCGTCCTCGCTAGCTTGGCCTCCAGAAGGGGAAATCCCCGAGGAGGCTCAGATGACGACAGCAGAAACGATGCCACAGGCCACACCCGAAGGAGCGAGCCTTCAGTCTCCGGCGTGGAAGCGCTGGCTCTCGGTGCAGGCCTACGGCCTCGTGACGCGCCGCTTGTTTCCCGCAGATGCCGACCCGCTCGCCATGCGCGCGCGCTTCGAGCGGTTCGCACGAGCGCCGCGGCAGAAGCTGCAGCGCAAGTACCCAAATCTCGTCTTCGAGGATCACGGCTTCGGAGAGCGCGAAATGGAGTCCGTCAAAGCCGTGGAGTCACCGTCGTGCGTTCTGATGCATCTTCACGGAGGAGCCTATTTCATGGGAACCCCGGCATCGTATCGCAGCCGCTCCATGCGACTGAGCTACCGGTGCAACGCCGAGGTCTTCGCGCCGGATTATCGGCTCGCGCCCGAGCACCCTGCGCCCGCAGCGCTCGAGGATGCGCTCGACGCCTGGTGCGAGCTACGGCGTCTCCGCCCTGGTGTGCCGATGTTCGTCTCAGGCGACTCCGCTGGCGGGGGGCTCGCCATCGCGTTGATGGTGGCGCTACGCGATCAAGGGCTCCCTCTGCCAGACGGCGCGGTGCTGTTCTCGCCGTGGACCGACATGACGGCGTCTGGCCGCTCGTTCGATGACAACGATCGGAGCGACGTCTGGCTGAGTCGCGCGCATTGCGAACGATGGGCTCGCTACTACGTAGGGGATGGAGACCCGCGCGACCCTCGAGTCTCCCCGATTTACTCGAGCCTCGAAGCGCTTCCTCCGATGTTGCTGCTGGTCGGGGATTGCGAGGTCCTACTCGACGATGCGCGCCAAGCTCACGAGCACGCGCTGGCAGCCGGCGTCGACTCCACGCTTCACGTTGGACGAGAGATGCAACACGACTGGCCACTCACCCTTCCCTGGCTCGAGGAGAGCCGCGAGGCCTGGTCCTCGGTCGCGGCATTCGTGGCGCGTCACGGTGGAGGCGCACTGCCCCCCTTGACTATCCAGGCTCGGGGCGAGACCATCGGGTCCAACTGCAGTGGAGGTGCATGATGCCTGACCAGGCACACCCTGCAGATGACGTGCGTCCTCGGATTGGCACCCTGAAGCGTATCGCCATCCTGCTTTATGGGGTTCTCGTCTATCTTTTGTTCTTTGCCGCGTTC
>CAZBWQ010000157.1:0-4486 GCA_964495565.1 uncultured Sandaracinaceae bacterium
TTCAGTCCGATCTGGGTCATCTCACACAGGTTAGCGCCCTTGCCCCCGAGCAGCCCCCGTACCTGGTCCCAGTCGCCCCCCACGGCGGCTTCGGCCTGGTCGAGCTCGTCGAGCGTATAGATCCACTTGTTCGTCATGGAGATCCCCTTAATCCCGGTCGCGTCGTTTGGGACAGCCTTTACCCAACGGATCGGCAACACGCAACGATGCGCACCCCCGAAGTCGGCTTCGCACCGGTCCGCTCGATTCAGTTGCGGAAATGACGTGGTCCGCCGGCGGTCGCCCGAAGCGACCGACCCGCGAGAAGGCATTTCGTGGGCTCGTCGGACGGGCACGCCTCTTGCTTGGTGCTGCACGTGCTTCCCTGGATCGCAGGCGCCTGGCTGACCGGTCTCTTCTTGGGTGCACAATGGCAGTGGAGTCACGCCCCCGCCCTCGTCGCGATCGCGTCGCTCGGTGCGGTCGGGCTGGCGCTCCGGGGAAACGAGCTCGAGGCGAGGCTCTGGGTAGGTCCTCTGTCCGCGCTGGCGCTGCTCTGCGGGCTCGGGGTATCTCCTTCCGGCACAGCCCGTTGCGCGGTCCGGGGAAGCGCCATGCTGGTGGCTCGGGTCGACAGCGTGCGCCACGGAGTCGGCGACGCCCGGTTGCGGCTGCGCCTCCTCGAAGGGCGTCTGGTCTCATCCGGACACTCGCTTCCGCCGGGCATCCGCCTCGAGGCGCGGGTGGCAAGCGACCGGGCGCCGCCGGCTGGAAGCACGATGCGGCTGACCGCCGAGCTTCGACCCAGGACCGAGCTTTCCAATCCTTCGCCCCACCCGCAGCTGATTCCACGCAAGACGGGCGCGTGCTGGGCGCGTATCGACGAGCGGTCGATCGAGGTCCAAGGGCTCTCGCATCTCGGCCGAACGATTCACGAGACCCGCACGCGTCTTCGCGCGTTCATGAGCGAATCGTTGCCCCAAGACACCGCGGGGGTCGCCCGCGCGTTGGTGTTGGGCGATGGTGCGGCCCTCGGCTACGAGCAGCGCAAGACCGTCGCGGCAGCCGGCCTCGCCCATTTGTTTGCCGTGTCGGGTTTGCACGTCGCGCTCGTGAGCGGCACCTGCGTCCGGATCTTGTCGTGGCTCCTTCGCGGTTGGGCCCTCGGGTTCGATTCGCGGCGCTTGGCTGCGGCGCTCGGGATTCCGCTGACGTTGTTGCACGCGTCGTTTGCAGGAGGCTCTCCCAGCGCCTGGCGCGCTGCCGCGACCGCCGCGATTGGATGGACGATCGTCGTCCTCGGCCGCCGGCCCTCCTCGGCCGGCGCAGCCGCAACCGCGGCGCTCGTCCTGTCGACGCCGGATCCGACCCTCGCGCTCAGACCGGCGTTTCTACTCTCGATCGTGGCCACCGCCGCCATCCTGACCGTCCCGCCGCGCACGCGAGATCTTCGATGGGGGCGGCTCCGGGCTTCGGCCGCGGTGAGCGCGCGCACCTTGATCGCGACGACTCCGATGGTCTGGTGGTGGTTCGGAGGCGTTCCCCTGGTCGGCTGGATCACCAACGTCGTGGTGCTTCCCTTGGGTAGCTGGATCGTCGTGCCGCTTGCGCACCTCTTCGCGCTCGCCGCGTGGATCCCGGCACTCGATCCTTGGGTGGGAGCTGCCCTGACCGTGGCGGTCAACGCCTTGCTGGCCCTGTGCGACGTCTTCGCCGGAATCTCCTTCACCAAGCGCCTTCCCACCCTCGACGTGCCGCAGGGGCTCGTCGTCGTCGCATCGTGTGCGCTCCTCTTGGGCATCCGGGCATGGCGCCCCCGTGCGGCGGTCGTCCTCGTCGCGACTCTCTGTTGGCTCGCCGCGGAGCTCGCACTGGTGGCGCGGGAGCATCCCCGTCACGGTCTTCGCATCACCTTCGTCGACGTCGGCCAAGGTGACGCGACATGGATCGACTTTCCGGACGGCCGCGCGGCCCTCGTCGACACGGGGCGCGGAGGACGGCACCCCGCAGCCCGCGAGCTCCGGGAGCTGCTGGCGGCTCGACGGCGTCGAAGAATCGACGTGCTCGTGCTCACGCACGGCCATCCCGACCACTACGGCGGGCTTTCGATGCTTCTCGACGAGATCGAGATCGGGGAGATCTGGCTCAACGGCCAACTCCTCGTCGAAGAGCGCGACGCATCGATGACCAAGCTCGCCTCGAAGGCCCTCAGACGCGGCGTCGACCTCCGATTCGTGCCGGATCTGTGCGAGCGAGCGCACCACTTCGGCTCTGCCGAGGTCGAGGTCCTCTGGCCTTGTCCTCGCTACGATCCCGCGCTCGGTCTGAACGACAACTCGATCACGCTCCGCGTGGGCCTCGGCCGGCGCTCCTTTCTTCTGACCGGCGACATCGAAGCCGAAGCCGAGCATCGGTTGATCGAGGCGGGGCGCATCGCTTCGAGCGACGTGCTCAAGGTAGCGCATCACGGCTCGAAGACTTCGTCGTCACCGG
The DNA here is from genome assembly GCA_964495565.1 of uncultured Sandaracinaceae bacterium. Taxonomy (GTDB): domain Bacteria; phylum Myxococcota_A; class Polyangia; order Polyangiales; family Houyiibacteriaceae; genus SG8-38. The sequence continues at coordinate 2,473 of CAZBWQ010000157.1, forward strand.
CGATCGTCGATGCGGTCTGCCCGGCGTTTGCCGTGATCAGCAGTGGCGCGGGCAATCGATACGGGCACCCGAGCCCCTCGGTCCTCGCGCGCCTCCGTGCCGCCGGTGCACGGGTGATTCGGACCGACATCGAAGGCGGCGTCATCCTCTTCACCGATGGTGAGCGCCTCGAGCTCGTCGACTAGCCGCCGATCGGCATCTCGAACAAACGGTAACGCTTGTAGATCGTCGCGCCCATGCTGCGAATCGCCGCGTTGATCAGGCGGTTGTCTTCCAACGTCCAGCCGAGCTCGGCCCACTCGTACCCCTCTTTGAGCCCACGCCGCACGAGCTCCGCGATGACCGCGGTCGCGAGCGGCGCATAGCGTCTCCTGCCTCGGAGCTCTGTGCGAATGCCGAGCAGCATCAATCGGGCGGACTTGGGGCCTCGCACCTTCAGGCGCCAAATCAGCTTCGCGACGTTGACCGGATTGAGCTTTCCGTCGAAATCGGCGATGACCTCGTTCAAGTTTGGAAGGCAGATGCAGATCGCGACGGGACGCCCATCGATGTCGGCAAAAAACGAGATCTCTTTGTCCAAGATGAGCTGCAAGTCGGCTGCCATCTTCTTGGCCTCCGAGTCGGTCGCCGGTACGAATCCCCAGTTGTGCTGCCAGGCGTCGTTGAACACGTCCAGGATGTCGTGAACCTCGGTCTTGAGCTTGCGCGGCGTCACCGAGCGAAACCGAACCTCGGGCAGGCTGTCGATCATGTCCAGCGCCTTTTGGGCTCGCGCCGGCGCAGGGACCACGTGGTACTTCCAACCGTAGCAATCCTTGACCTTGCGCAAGCCCGCGCCCTCGGCCAGCGCCCCTTGGTACGGCCGGTGGTGCGGCGACATGATCGTCGGCGGCGAGTCGAATCCTTCGACCAGCATCCCGGTTTCTTCGTTGATCGAAAGCGAGAACGGTCCGCGGATGGTGGTCATTCCGCGCTCCGCGAGCCAACGGGATGCGCTGCGTACGAGCTCGGAAGCGACACGCTGGTCGTTCACCGTGTCGAAGAACCCGAAAAAGCCCGCGTCGTCGGCGTGGATGCGCAGATGCTCGTGATCGATCTGAGCGGAAATCCTTCCGACCGGCTTGCCGTCCTTCCACGCGGTGAACAACGCCACCTCGGCGTGCTCGAAGAAGGGGTTCTTGCTGGGCGTCAGACGGTCGCGCACCTCCATTTGAAGTGGAGGCACCCACGCGGGGTCGTCGCGGTAGACCTCGTAAGCGACCTGGACGAAATCGTCCAAATCCTCGCCAGGTCGGTGCTGTTTGATCTCGACGCTCATTTCTCGAGGGGACCGACCATGTCCTCGGGCTTCACCGCTTCGTCGAACTGTTCTCCGGTCAGCAATCCGAGCTCGATGGCCGCCTCGCGCAGAGTCGTGTCGTTCTTGTAGGCGTGCTTGGCGACCTTCGCCGCATTGTCGTAGCCGATGATCGGATTGAGCGCCGTCACGAGCATGAGGGAACGTCGGAGCTTGTCGTCGATGGTCTGGAGATTGGGCTCGATGCCCACGGCGCAATTGTCGTTGAAGCTTTGGCACACGTCGCCGAGAAGCCGGATCGATTGGAGCAGGTTGTACGCCATGACCGGCTTGTAGACGTTGAGCTCGAAGTTGCCCTGCGAGCCGGCGATGCCAATGGTGACGTCGTTGCCCATCACCTGCGTGCACACCATGGTCATCGCCTCGCACTGAGTGGGATTGACCTTGCCCGGCATGATCGAGCTGCCAGGCTCGTTTTCCGGAATTCGAATCTCACCGATCCCGGACCGCGGTCCAGAGGCCAGCCATCGCACGTCGTTTGCGATCTTCATCAAGGCGACCGCCAGCTGCTTGAGCGCGCCGCTCGTGCCGACGAACGCGTCGTGCGCCGCGAGCGCTGCAAACTTGTTCGGAGCCGAAACGAGGTGGGTTCCACTCAGCTCGCTTATCTTCGCTGCCACCCGCTCTGCATACTCGGGATGCGTGTTGAGCCCCGTC
>CAZBWQ010000158.1:0-4325 GCA_964495565.1 uncultured Sandaracinaceae bacterium
GAACGCCAGGGTCCGTCCGACGCGGTTTCGATTGCACCCGTTCGAAGTGATCACGCAGCGCCGCGTTTAGCTCTGCAGCTTTTTGAAAGGTCACGCCGTGGCCGGCATCATCGAAGCGCAAAACCCGCGCGCCCGGGATACGCTCGGCCAAACGGTCGGTTTGGCTCGGCCGAATCAAGATGTCCTGACCAGGACGCACGAGAAGGGTGGGCGCACCGAGCTGCCAGAGTCTCGATTCCGTGGAATGTCGCAGGACCGCGGCCAGCTGCCCGAGGACGGTGTGGAAGGCGGGAGGCTTGCCGAGACGAGCGCCCATGTGCTGACGAAGCAGATCGGAGTCGATCGAATCGAGAAATTCTCGAGTGTAGAGAAGCCGAGGCAGCGAGCGCATTCTTGCCCGACGGCCTCCAAAGAGTCCTTTGAGGAACAACCAGATGCCTTTCGGGGTCGGGCACGAGGCGATCGCCGCACCGCCGTGAGTCGCGATCAGGGTGAGGCTGTGAATGCGGTCCGCGAAGCGCAGCCCGAGCTCCTGTGCGATCATGCCACCCATCGAGACCCCTACCACGTGCGCGCGATCCCATTGCAGCTCATCGAGTACCCGAACGGCATCGTCGGCCATGCCGGGGATGGTACGAAAAAGCGGACCGCGATCGCTCTCACCGACCCCGAGGTGATCGTAGTAGCAACACTGGTGGTCCGCCTTCAGCTCTTCGACTTGGGGCGTCCAAACGCTCCCCGGCATGCCGAAGCCCATGATGAACAGAACCCGCGGGCCTCGATGACCGAACGTGCGATAGGCAATTCGAGGGCTCGACTCGGTACGTTGCAGGCTCACCGTTCTCCCAAGCGGTATCGAGCGGACTCTGCGCTGACTGAAACGCTTCCGTCAAATGCTTTGCGGCTGTAAGGTAGCCGCGTGGAGGGGTTTCTCACCGAGGGGCAAACCTGGTTCGGCATCGGCTTCGAGACGCAGCAGAAGCTGCTGCGATCGGCCGTGGTCGTGCTGGCCTTTCTCTTGCTGCGTTCTTTCGTTCTGCGGTTGATCCGACGCAACGTGGCCGACGTCGCGCAGCGCTATCGGTGGAGCCGGGGCTTCACTACGGCCATCGGGGTCTTGATCGTCCTGATCCTGGTTCCGACCTGGTTCTCGGGGCTTCAGTCGCTTGCCACCTTTGCCGGCATTCTCGGTGCCGGCTTGGCCGTCGCTTTGCACGACAGCGTCGCAAACATCGCGGGCTTTCTGTTCATCGTGTTTCGGCGCCCATTCGAGGTGGGAGACCGGATCGAGATCGACGGAACGGCTGGGGACGTGATCGACATTCGACTCTTTCAGTTCAGCCTGCTCGAGATCGGAAATTGGGTCGATGCCGATCAGAGCACGGGCCGCATCATGCACGTGCCGAACGGCAAAGTGCTTCGTATGCGGACAGCGAGCTTCACCCGTGGGTTCGAGTACATCTGGCACGAGATCCCGGTTCTCATCACGTTCGAGAGCGACTGGAAGGCCGCGAAGGCGATTTTGGAACGCATCGTCAGCGCGGAGGCGTTCCAGGTCGAGGAAGAGGTGGCTCGCCAAGTGCGTCAGGCCGCCTCGCGCTACCTCATCTACACGGGAAAAATGACCCCGATCGTCTACACCACCGTCCGTGACAGCGGCGTATTGCTCACGATTCGGTATCTGACCAAGCCGAAGACCAGGCGGGGCACCGAAGAGCAGATCTGGGAGCAGATTCTGGAACGGTTCGGGCAGCACGAGAGGATCGATCTGGCTTACCCGACCGTGCGCTATTACGAACCCTGAGACCGCGTTTCCATTTTTGGGTCGATGTCTTCCACGCTATGCTGCGCGCGCCATGACCTCGAGCTTCTTCGAAGACGTCAACCAATACTTCGATGCGGCTTGCCGCCACACCGACGTTCCCAAGGGAATCTTGGATCAGATTCGATGCTGCAATGCGGTCTACCGGGTGCGCTTTCCGGTGCGGCGCGATGACGGCGACGTGGTCGTGGTGACTGGCTACCGCGCCGAGCACAGCCATCATCGTCTTCCGACCAAGGGAGGGATTCGCTACGCGCTCGACGTCTCTCAGGCCGAAGTGATGGCCCTCTCGGCACTCATGACCTACAAGTGCGCCGTGGTCGACGTGCCGTTTGGGGGCGCCAAGGGCGGCGTTTGCGTCGATCCGCGAACCGAGTCCGCCTCCTTCCTAGAACGGGTCACCCGTCGATACACGAGCGAGCTCATTCGGAAGCGGTTCATCGGTCCCGATGTCGACGTGCCTGCACCAGACGTGGGTACGGGGGAACGCGAAATGGGGTGGATCGCCGACACCTACAAGGCGCAGGGGCCCGATACCTTGAACTCGCTCGCGTGCGTCACCGGAAAGGCACTCGGGATGCATGGAGTCGCGGGGCGCCGGGAGGCCACTGGGCTCGGGACGATCATCGCGCTCGAGCTGTTTTTGGCAGAGCAAGAAGACGTGAAACCGTTGGGGCTCGAGACGGGGCTCGCCGGCAAACGGCTCATCGTGTCGGGGTTGGGCAAGGTAGGCATTCACGCGGCACGCGCGGCCATCGATCGCGATGCCATCGTCGTGGGCGTCTCGGTGAGCGATGGCGGGCTCTACGACGAAGGAGGCCTCGACGTCGAAGCCGTGCTTCAGCACCGCACGGAGACCGGCTCGCTTCGAGGCTTCTCGGATGCCCGCTACTTTGCCGACCCGGACGCCGTCGTCGAGCAGCCGTGCGACGTCCTCATTCCCGCCGCGCTCGAGCATCAGATCACGGCCGACAACGCACCGCGGATTCAGGCCAAGATCATCGTCGAAGCCGCCAACGGGCCCGTCACGCCCGAGGCCGACGAGCTACTCCGGAACCAGGGCGTCACCATCATACCCGACATCTATGCCAACGCCGGAGGCGTCGTCGTTTCCTATTTCGAATGGATCAAGAATTTGTCCCACATCAGCTTCGAGCGCATGACCCGACGGTACCAACAGATCGCGAACAACCGCTTGCTGAGCGTCATCACGCGTCTCACTGGAAAGCCGCTTCCCCCCGAGGATGCTGCCATGCTGCTCCAAGCGCCCAACGAGATCGACTTCGTGCGCACCGCACTCGAAAATACGATGGCCATCTCCTACGAGAAGATCCGCGAGCCATGGAGACGAAGATCACTGCCGGACTTCCGCACTTCGGCCTACCTAACCGCGATCGAAAGCGTGGCCAACTCCTACGCGATGGACGGGATCTTTCCGTGAATCGAGCTCGTGCATCGCGTCTGCGATGAAGGCCGCGATCTCGTCGAGGGCCCGATCGGCCGTGTCGAGGGCTCCCGCGTGGAGCTGGAAGTCGTGCCACATACCCTCGTACTGGTGAAGGTTGACGTCCAGACCGGCCTCCCGACACCGATCGGCAAGACGGGTCGAGTCATCGAGGATCAGCTCGTCGCTCCCTACCTGAATCAAGACGGGAGGCAGGCCCTCGTGGCGCGCGAACAATGGAGAGCAGGCCGGATCTGTGGCGGGTCGGCCTCCGAGATAGGCACGCGCACACTGCCGGGACCAACTGGGCCGCAACATCGGATCGAGGTGAGCGTTGCGGCGCATGGACTCGGAATCTCCGGTGAGGTCGACCCACGGCGACAACAAGACGAGACCGGCCGGCGGCGGTAGCTCGGCATCGCGAACCGACATCGCCGTGGCCAGCGCCAACCCGCCTCCCGCGGAATCGCCTGCCAAGATCACGTCGGCCGCGGGTACGCCCCGGTCGAGGAGCCACCGATACGCGCCGACGGCATCGTGCAGGGCCGCCGGGTGGGGGTCCTCCGGCGCCAGACGGTAGTTCGGCGCGTACACGGTGGCATCGGCGCGCACGGCGAGGTGCGTGATGAGCCCGAGATGGGTGCCCCAACTACCGACACAGTACCCGCCCCCGTGGAGGTAGAGCACGACCGGGCGCGGCGCACGCTGTCGCGGCTTCGCTTCGAGGGCCCGCAGGCCGCCCATGTCGAGCTCGCGCCAGGCGCAACTTCTGGCGGGACGGTTGACGCTGGACATCAGGCGAAGCCAAAGCCGCTGAAACCCGAATGGAAACGGTGGGCCGACCCAGGGCTTGAACCCGAGCCGTATCAGCAGTCGCAAGAGCGATGCGGGCAGTCGAATCATGGCTTGACTAGGCGAGCTTTTTGGAAGCAACGAGCGGCGAGGTCAACGTGACGCCCCCGCGGTCACTGGGTCAGCACGCGGCCTGCTCCCCGTCCATCACGAATCGCGCCCGCGCGAAGGATCGGATGGCCGTTGACGAAGACGTGCTCGATGCCG
>CAZBWQ010000159.1:0-4293 GCA_964495565.1 uncultured Sandaracinaceae bacterium
CGACGAATCCGGACGGGGAGACGTGCGAATTCGCCGTGGTGGTGGCGGACGAGTGGCAAGGCCGCGGCGTAGGCTCGGAGCTGATGCGACAACTGATGAATGCGGCCAAACAGAAAGGCATCAAACGCATCCAGGGCGAGGTTCTCAAGGAGAACGGCAACATGCTCAAGCTGATGCAGTTTCTAGGCTTCGAAACCGCTCCGAACCCCGACGACCCCGCCATCGTCGACGTCTTCCGGACCCTGAACGCGGGCTGATCGGGGATCCCGAACCCGATCTCGGCGATGCACGCGACGAGGGCTTACCGCTGGATGTTGCGTTCCAGGAACTGAAGCAACGGGGCGATCACCTGGTTCGTCGCGTCGTCTTCGGCCGAGACGATGTCGACGTGGCTGTAGCCTTCGGACATGAAGACCTCGAAGCCTCCGGCTGCATCGCCGAACGTCGGAAAGGCAGTGCTCGGTTGCTCTCGGTCGACGATCCGAGGTGTCGAGCCATCGCAGCTCGCCGCCGTACAAAGCCCGAGCGAATCCGCGTACGCGAGCATGCGCCCGGGCACCGGCACCAGGCCATTGGTGCCGCCGAACGCGATCACCGGAACGTTCACGTTTCGCGCCTGGGTGAGGTTGTCGATGTCGGAGCGCCCTCGCCCCTCGGGAGGCGGCGCGGAAAGTGGCGTGGTGTCGAGCCCGAGGCCCGACACGACACCGAGCCCCGAGCTCGGGTAGTACCAATCCGAGAAATTGGTTCCGCCTCGATAGAACGACGGCATCATCCGCCCTTCGAGATCGGTGGGCTCGACCTCCACGCCCCACGGGCGCGCGTCGGCAAGCTCCGTCGGAGGAGGGCCGTTGTCGGGCAGCACGCTCGCCGGCAACTCGTCACCATAGCCGAGCCAGGTGCGAGCACCTTCGACGGCGGGCCCGATCGTCCCGAGCGAGGTGGCCACGAAGCTCGCGAGCGCGGCGGCTGGCCCATCGTCGTCCAAGAACAAGCCGATCAAGGCGACGGAGGTCGTGGGCTCCGTGCCCAGAAGCGCGGTCAGCGCCGCGAGCTCGGGCACCTGGCTGACGGCGTTGTTGCCTTCGGTCCCATTCTGGTCGGCTTGAAGGATCGAGATGCCGGCATCGCCGACGAGGTCACCCTCGAGCGCCGCGACCTCGGACACGGCCAAGAGCTGAGGCGACAGCAGACCCGCCACGACCGAATACGCCGTGACCGGCTCCGTGCAGGATCTGTTTTCGAATGCCTCGCAGTCCTGTTCCTCGGTTTCGACGGTGCATGGGGTCTGACCGTCGATGCAGCGAGCCTCTTGGCTCGACACGGCCCCGTAGAGTCCCCCATCGAAGCGTGCCTCGATCCGATCGAGCAGCTCCTCGCTTGGCGCCTCGCTCGGCAGGCTTCCGCCGCCGCCCTCGAGCATCACCAGGCCCCGGAGCTTTTCATAACCTGGGTCGGGATCGCCACCCTCGAGATTGAAGTCCGTCGCGGCATAGCGCGCGGTGTAGCCCGTGCCGGCGGAGTGACCACCGAGAAAGACGTTCGCATTTCGCGCCACCGTGCGCGCCTCCTCGACCACGGCGTCGATGTCCTGCGAGTGCACGAGCCCCGTCCACTGGGCCATGAAAGCGAGATCCTCGCCAGTGCCGTGAAAGATCGCGCGCCGGTCGAGCTCGGCCGCCAAGGTCGGGTGCATGTCGAGCCCGAGCTGCTCGCCGAACAAGAAGTCGAGCCCGAGCAGGGGGTCCTGCTCGTCCTCCGCGAGATCCAATCCCACGGTGTCCTCGAGCTGGTTCGAGCGGCGATCGATGGCCCAGACTTCGACTACCAACGACGCATCGCGCTTGGCTCGTCGAGCGAGCCCCTCGGCAAGGGCAGCAAAGGTCGACGCGCCTCCCTCGAAGCCCGGGACGAGGACCACGATGGCATCGGGCTGGCTATCGGCCTGGTCGGACAAGTAGTACCGGGTGTACCGTGCCTGGTTCAGATCGATGTCGGCGGTGCCGAATTGCTCGATCAGCTTGGGGTTGGTCACCGTGACCCCGGGGCTGCCGGGTGTGTGTGCAGGCTCTGCTGCGCTCGGGAGATCGACCGTCTCGAGCTCGAACGACGAGGTCGTGGGCGCGCCGCCCGAGCCACCCTCCCCGGCCGAGCCGCCGCTGCCGCTCGACCCATCGTTTCCGCAGGCGCTCAGGAGGAGCGACGAAAGGATGAATGCGGCGGTGCGACAGCGGATCTTGGATGACGTCATTCTTCACTCCGGAGGTTCGAAAGCCGAGCGAAGGCTCGCATAGTCCCGCAAGAAGCGGAAGCGGTCTCGGAGGCAAGCTGGCTCAAAGCATCTTGGCGATTCGCGGGGCTAGAAACGCGGCACCGACGGCCGCCTCGAAGATCACCGCACCCATGTTCTTGGGCGTCCAAACCCGATCGACGAAGAGCGAAATGAAACGAGCCGCCGCCGCCCCGCACCAACCGACCCCCACGGTCGCGAAGACCCAGGGCTCTCGGACGGTGAGCGCAAGCACACCCAGTGCCAAAAAGAATCCTCCGTAGGTGGCGCGCACCTCCGACACACCCTCGCGCGCGCTCGCGCGAACCCCCGCCAGGCTTTGGGCGCCGTTCGGATTGAGCAACCCGAGCGCGCCTAGCACGATCGTCAGGCCGGACGCGATCAACGGAAGTTGGGGGATCCATTCTTTCATCGGCCCCGGCACGATCTCGACATTGAAGCGGCGAGTCAAGAGAATGACGGGACCCGAAAGCGAACGCTCGTCAGTCCTCGGCAGGCTCGCAAACGCAATTCACATGTCGGTCCCCGATGGCGACCGCGTCGAGCTCGAGCCCCAGAGCTTCGCATTGCGAGGCGCAGGTTTCGGTGGCGTTTTCAGGGAGGGTGGATGGATCTTTCGAGCCGACGGTGGTCGCACAGGAGGCGAGGAGAAGAGACGAGTAGAGACAGATCAGCCAACGGTACATGCGCCGGAGCATAGCACCCGTGCGAAGGGTCGGCATCGCCCGACAGTCGCGAGACGGCCGAGTGGGTCAGCGCTCGCAGACGGGAAGATCGGCGCAGTCCGCGCACACGCATCCCTCTTCGAACTGTTGGCACGTTCCGTCGTCCTCGCAGTTGCTGGGATCGCTGCAGAAGAGATCGTCGTCGCACTCGGGACAGACGCAGTCGTCCTCGGCGCTGCACATGCCGTCATCGGAGCAGAGCTCGACCGTGCCGCCGGTGCCTCCCTCGCCTCCGATACCGGCCATGCCACCGGCTCCCGAGCTTCCGCCCGTCCCATCCATGCCTCCGGTGCCGGCGGTGCCGCCCGTGCCCGAGCTGCCGCCCGTACCGGCCGTGCCCGCGGTACCGGCGGTGCCACCCGTGCCCGAATCATCGGACCCATCGTCGCTGCACCCGACGAGCGCCAAGGCGAGCAAGAGCGTTCCAAGTCGAAGGGCGTAACCCATCGCATCCTCCTTGGTTGGCGAAAGGTTGAGGGTACCGGCCGGGTCGAAAAGACACAACGGGGGAGAAAACCTCGATCTCGTCTGAGTTTTCTCGCCCATGTGTGCCGCGAGGAGTCGAAAACGCCGAAAGCCCTCCGGGCTCGGCAAAAAGCGAAACGCAACCCTTCGTGGCTCGGAGTCGCGGCTCGTGGCTCAGGACAGCGTCCGACGCACGTGCTCGGCGAATGTGTCGACGTCCTCTTCGGTGGTGTCGAACGAGGTCATCCAGCGAACGATGGGGACTTCCTCGTCCCACACGTGAAAGAACGCGTGCTCTTGGAGCGTCGCGATTCGCCGGGGCGGGATCCTCGCAAACACCGCATTGGTCTGGACCGGCGCAACGAGCTCGAGATTGGGTACGTCTCGGACAGCCTTTGCCAAGCGTTGCGCCATCGCGTTGGCGTGCGCCGCCGTGCGACGCCAGAGCTCGTCGGTGAGCAAGGCCTCGAGCTGAACCGCGATGAAACGCATCTTGGAGGCGAGCTGCATGCTCTGCTTGTGGACGAACGGCGCAGAGGCAAAGAGCGCTCGGTCGAAGAACACCATCGCCTCGCCGCCGAGAAGACCATTTTTGGTGCCGCCGAAGCTGAGCAGATCCACGCCCACCTCGCCCGTGATGTCTCGGAGTGAGCACTGCAAGAAGGCCGCCGCATTGGAGATCCGGGCGCCGTCCATGTGAAGAAGCATGCCTCGTCCGTGGACGAAATCGGAGAGCTCGCGGACCTCCTCGGGAGTGTACACGACGCCGACCTCGGTCGCCTGGCTGATCGAAAGCACTCGTGGCTGCGCATG
>CAZBWQ010000160.1:0-4221 GCA_964495565.1 uncultured Sandaracinaceae bacterium
GCCGGCGTCTGAGCTGCGTGCACCCGGGGGTTTGCGAAAATCTCGTCACCGACCACGGGCCACTCGTGCAGTTGCTCGACAAAGTGCGGCACGAGCCGGGCGTGAAGAAGGCGTTCATCGCGTCGGGCGTGCGCTACGACCTCGCGGAGCGGAGCCCGGAGTTCGTCGAGGTGCTGGCCAAGCATCACACCGGCGGCCAGCTCTCGGTCGCGCCCGAGCACATCGACGACGACGTGCTCGACAAGATGAAAAAGCCCGGCGCCGAGAGCTACGAGCGCTTTGCCGACATGTTCGCGTGCGCCAGTGAAAAAGCCGGCAAGGACCAGCACCTCGTGCCGTATTACATCAGCGGCCACCCGGGCTCGACGATGGACTCCATGATCGACCTCGCGCTCTACTTGAAGAGGCGTGGGCTGAGGCCGAGGCAGGTGCAGGATTTCATCCCGACTCCGATGAGCATGGCGACCAGCATGTACGTGACCGGGCTCGATCCGTTCACCCAAGAGCCAGTCTACGTCCCGAGGAGCCTCCGCGAAAAGCGCATGCAAAAGGCGCTTCTGCAGTACTGGGACGTCTCCCAGCACGACCTCGCGCGGCAAGCGCTGATCCAAGCAGGCCGAGGCGACCTCATCGGAAGCGCCGAACGGTGCTTGATCCCACCCGCCTCGGGCAAAGGCTCGCTTTCCATCCACCAGAAGCGGCGCCAAAAGCGCGCGCGAGCACGCCGCAACTAGCAGAGGCGTCTTTCAATCATCAGAATGGGTGCGGTCCGGTCGATGCGCGATCGCACGCATGGTGTCCACGAAGAGCGCCCAGCGCTACTCGGGACCGACGGTGATTTGCAGCAGGCCGCTAGAGCTCACGGTAGCGACTTCGGGATCGGCCGCATCCGACGACACGGTGACGCCGGCGTCCGACGCCACGTCTCCCACTCGATACTCGATCCCATCGAGCACGAACATGAAGTCGATCACCTCGCCGATCTTGCGAAGGCCCTCGTGCTTCCCGAGATTTTCGGAGAGGAGCATCGTATAGACGTCGTCTCCGGCGGTTTGATCGCCTGCGGTGCCATCATCGACCATCGCGATCTCTCGAAACCCGCCAACGCTCGTCTTGACCGCGACCGTCGACAAGGTGCTCCAATCGGCGAAGCTGGGGTCGATGCTGGGAAGGTCCAGCTCCCATCGGATGTCGATGGTGCCAAAGGCGGGGATCGTGAGCCCTGGCGCCGTGACTTCGTCGCTTTCGGGCTCGATGTCGACCGTGCCGTTGGCGCCGATCCAGATCCATTCGCCATCCGATCCGTCGACGGAGCCTCGAATCGCACCGTACCCGAGCGTGATGGTCGTGTCCGGAGGGTCGGTCCACGCCGTAATACCCCAAATCCCGTCCCCTGCCGTCGCGTCGCGCGGCTCATGGCCGCCCTCGGTCCAAGGCCCGTCGTCGAACAACACAGCGTAGGGGCCGCCCCATGTGGGGTCGTAAGTGAGCTCGCGTGTCGCGGCGTCGAAGTTGAACGAGCCTTTCCAGGCCAAGCCGTCGGTCGCGTCGTAGGTCCTGTTGGCCGTGTCGTCGATCGAGAAGTTGAGAAGCACGGCGCCTGGTGGAAAGACTGCTGTTCCCCCCGCACCGCCCTGGCCGCCAGCGCCCGCTGCACCGCCGGCCCCTGCCGACCCGCCGTCGCCCCCTGAACCCGCGCTTCCCCCGGCACCCGCGCTGCCGCCCGAGCCGCCGGCGCCAGTGCCGTCGACACAGATGACGTCGACGGTCCAGTTGGAGTTGCAGTGCATGAAGCCGTCGTCTGACACGGCGATGGTGATCGCGTGCGCGCCCGCTTGTTCGCAAGTATATGTGGTCGCTACCGCTCCAACGTCTGCGAACGAGCCGCCGGTGCCGCTCCAGGCAAAATCGACTTCATCGCCATCGGCGTCAGTGGCCTGCGCGGACAAGTCGATCGAGCTCCCGACGGAGGTCTGCAGGGGAGAGACGACGGCTTTGGTCAGCTCGGCGCACACGTTGAGCTTGCCGTTCACGCGCACGCCGCCGAGTCGCTGTGATGACTTGCAACGCAGCATCACCATCAGCTCCGTAGCCGCGCCTACCTCGACGTCGAACTCGGCTGAGCCGGAGCAAGACGACGCGCCGTCGGTCGAAAGCGCGGTCATCATGATCTGATAGCCTTGACCTGACGGCAGGCCGTACACTTCGACCGAAGCGGTCGCGCTGGGAGCGCTCGTATCGATCGTGCCCGTCATCGGTTCCATGCCGTTGCCGGTGATCGAAAAGCTCACCTCGTCGATCTGGGTACCATCGGAGAGCTCGAGCTGAAGCGCGAGGCCACCCGTCGTGTCCGTTTCGCCACTGCCGCAACCCGCGAACAAAAGGGCGCCTGAGAGCAAGCCAGCCAGCCGTCGGCTTCGGGGGGAATGGGCCATCAGGAAATCTCCTCGGCCGCCGATGATAACACGAGTGGCGGAGCATCAAAGCCACGGCGTGCAATGTAAGCAGAATCACAAATCCGGGGGCTACCCTGCCGCCCGATCGGCCGGCTCACTCGGCTGGATGCCGAACGCGAAAGCACTGACGTGGTCGCAGGCAGCGACCAACGCCGGCACGAAGTTCGTTTCCTTCTTGGCGCAAGCGTAGTGGTCGCCGTCGACTTCGAATTGTTTGGCGCCTGGAACGGCGGCCGCCAGCGCGTACTGACGACGCGTCGGGACGATCTTGTCGCGCGTCATGACGACGACGGCCGTCGGAACCGCGATCGTCGAAACCCAGTCGTGAGATGAAAACCGAAGGACGGCACGGGTCGCTTGCGCGAGGGCCGCCGGATCGGAGCCGGACATCTCCTGGCGCACGTAGGCTCTGGCCTTGGGCGACGGGATGTCGCGGACCATGCTTTCGATGATCTGGTCGAGCACGAGCTTGGGCGCCACGCGGGCCCCGATGACGGCGCCTGGCAGGATTGCCCGCGTGAGAGCGGAATACTGCCGCAGCCTGAAATGCTTTGCCGTCGCGCAGAGCACCAACCCGCGGACGCGCGCGGGGTGCCGGCTCCAACAGAGCTTCGCGATGGGCCCGCCCATCGAGTATCCAACCGCAATGAACTGCTGGATGCCGAGGACATCTGCCACGGCAGCGGCGTCGTCGGCGCAATCTTCCAATCGAAAGCTGCGCGTCGGGATCCCTTGGCCGTGGCCGCGATGATCGACCGCCACGACGCGGTAGCGCGTGGCGAGATCCGAAAAAGCAGAGAACCAATTCAGCGGCCCGGTCGCACCCAGGCCGTGGAGCAACATCAGCGCCGGAGCGCCCTCGGGGCCCTGGTGCTCGACCACGCGGATTCGGCCGCGACCCTTCAAGCTCAAAAACAGGGTCTGACCCTGCTGCTCATCCGTTGACACGGGGGCGAAGCGTGTGGGCATCGCGCGCCACGCGCAAGCCGCTACTCGCGACAGGACCCGCTCACGGTCGCCGGGCGATGAAGAACGTGTATCCGTAGTGGTGGCCGCTGCGGCGGTGCATCTGTGGCTCCTTCGCGATTTCATCGAGCGCCGAGAGGGCTTCCGCGTCGAGCGCGTACTCGGCGCGGAGCTCGTCAATTCGCTTCTCCATCGGTCCATAGAAGTCATCCCACCAAGCCTCGTCGGAGAGATCGAAGTGGTCGATGAGAGACAGGTGCTCGGCTTCGATGAGCGCCTCGACGTCCTCGACGCGTTTCATGCTGGGATAGTCGGCAAAGGCCTCGCGGACCTCGGTAGGTGCGTCTTCAGTCCGCCAGACCGCATCGGTGAAGGCGAGGTAGCCCCCGGGCCGTAGCAAGCCGACGCACATTGGCAACGCGCGGTCGAGACCCAGGTTGTAGAGCGCACCTTCCGACCAGACGAGGTCGAAGCTCTCGGGTGGCAGCTCCAAGGCCGACATGTCGGCGACCTTCGCCTCCACACGCTCCGAAAGACCCCGGTCTTCGATCTCCGCGCGAAGACGCTCGATGAGCGGCGGATGACGATCGACCGCGAGGATCGAGCCGTCGAGCAAGAACGCAAGATGAAAGGTCTGTGCCCCTGCGCCACATCCGAGGTCGAGAACGCGCGGTGATGCGGGCAACTCGTCGCACAGCGCAAGCGCCCGCCGGGTGCAGTCGAGGCTACCGGGTCCCTGCCTCGGCAGGTGCTCGAAGACCTCGAAAAAGATCTCGTCAGCACGAGATGTCATGGTCTA
>CAZBWQ010000161.1:0-4190 GCA_964495565.1 uncultured Sandaracinaceae bacterium
GCGGGCGGCGATCGCGGAAGGCGGCGGGCCGTACACCTTCGATTGCGATGGACCAACGACCGTCGTCACGCGGAGCGAGATCGTGATCGATCGCGACGTCACGTTGGATGGGGGTGGTGTTTTCACGTTGGATGCGAACGGGAGACACCGCGTTCTCTCCGTAGCCGAGGAAGTGACGGCAGAGCTGCTCGGCTTCACGCTGCTCAATGGGAGGCAGACCGAGGAGCATGGTGGCGGCATTCGGAACGCCGGGACCCTGACGCTCACGAGCAGCACCGTCTCTCGGAGCTCCGCGGGTCGTGATAGTGGATGCCGAACCGACGACCGAGACTTGCTTTGCTCGGAGGGTGGTGGGATCTGGAACGCAGGGACGCTGACGCTCACGAACAGCACCGTCTCTCAGAGCACTGCACACTTTGGTGGTGGCATCGCCAACCGTGGGGGCACGGTGATCCTGATCGACAGCACCGTCTCTCAGAGCACCGCCGAAGGATGCCGGGGCGTCGGCGCCGTCGTGTGCAGCGGAGGCGGAGGCATCTGGAACTCAGGCTCGCTCACCATGCAGAACGGCATCGTTTCGGAAAGCACCGCGGACTGGGGCGGCGGAATCTACAATCGTGGGCCGCTCACACTCACGAATTCGACGGTTTCTGCGAGCTCTGCGGGCTTCGACGGTGGCGGTCTCTTGAGCTTCGGAATGCTCGTTTTGAACGACAGCACCGTGGCCAACAACGCTGCGGGGCAGAGCGGGGGTGGCATCGCCAATCCAGCGCCCGGGGAGCTCGAGGTCACCGGCAGCACCTTGTCTGGCAACGTGGCGGCTGCGGCAGGAGGCGCCATCTACAACCCATCCGGCGCCGCGGCTGAGCTTCTCAACACGACCCTGTCGGGCAACACGGCGAACACGGGGGGCGGCATCTACAACGGTGGGGCGCTCGTGCTCGTGAGCAGCACGGTCGCTGACAATGCCGCGCCGAGCGCCAGCGCGCTTTACGACCCCGGAACGTCCGATGCCTCGCCGCGATCGATCACGTCCACCTTGATCGAGGGTGACTGCGCGGGATCACCTTTCGACTCCGGCGGTTACAACGTGGAAAGCCCGGGGAACACGTGCGGCTTCGATCGAGAGTCCGACCTGCCTGGCCAAACCGCGCTCGATCTCGGCCCGCTCGCAGACAACGGCGGGCCGACGGAGACGCACGCGCTCGGGGCGGGCAGCGTCGCCATCGACTGGATTCCAGAGGTCGACTGCGTCGACGAAGCGGACGAACCCTTGGTCGTGGACCAGCGTGGCTTGCCGCGTCCGGCAGGGGCGAGCTCGAGCTGCGACGTCGGGGCATTCGAAGCCCAGCCTTGATCGTCTGGTGCGTCGTTGGGCCCTGCGTCGCCGACGGTCCTTGACACTTTCAGCACGAGTTGATACTTGGTTCGGTGATCGAACAAACTTCCAGCGAAATTCGCAGGAGAACCGAGCTCATGGCAGGTCAAGCCTTCCCGAAAGACTTCATTTGGGGTGTCGCCACCTCGGCATTTCAAATCGAAGGAGCCCGCGACGTGGATGGCAGAGGGCCCTCCATCTGGGACACCTACGCCGCGCGCCCCGGGATCATCGAAGATGGCACCAGCCCCGATGTGGCCTGTGACCACTACTACCGGTACCGCGACGACATCGCCTTGATGAAGTTCCTCGGCGTGGGCGCCTACCGTTTCAGCATCGCCTGGCCGCGAATCTTTCCCGAAGGCCGAGGCGAGGTGAACGCGGCGGGCCTCGACTTCTACGACCGACTCGTCGACGCGCTCCTCGATGCGAGGATCGCGCCGTGGGTCACCCTCTACCATTGGGACCTGCCGCAGGCGCTCCAGGACGAGGGCGGTTGGGTGAATCGCGCTACGGTCGACGCGTTCGTCGAGCTCGCCGAGGTCGTCAGTGAGACTCTCGGGGATCGCGTCGAGCATTGGATCACACACAACGAGCCTTGGTGCGTGAGCGTGCTCGGTCATGCCCAAGGAGATCAAGCGCCCGGCCGAAAGAGCTGGAGCGACGCGCTGGTGGTGTCCCATCATTTGCTGCTCAGCCACGGACGCGCGCTGCCGGTAATCCGAGGCAACGCGCCCAAAGCCAAGGTGGGCATCACCCTCAACGCCTCTCATGTCGAGCCCGCCTCACCGAGCGAAGCCGATCGCATTTCGGCACGGCAGTTCGACGGCGAGCTCAATCGGTGGTTCCTCGATCCGATCTACTTCGGCACGTACCCGAACGACGTGATCGAGTACCACGAGCGGGAAGGGCGGCTCCCCGATGGCATGTCCTTCGTCCACCCCGGCGACCTCGGCGAGATTCGACAGCCCATCGATTTTCTGGGCGTCAACTACTACAGCCGTGCGGTGGTTCGAAGCGCCACGATTCCGGAGTCGGAAAACGAGCCCCGAACCGTTCCCGAGCCCGACCCGTCCGAGCTCACCGACATGGGCTGGGAAGTCTATCCCGAGGGCCTGACGCAGACCCTGGTGCGCCTGAACGCAGACTACCATCCGGGCTCGCTCGTCGTCACCGAAAATGGGGCCGCATACGCGACGGGCCCGGGTCCGGATGGATCCGTCGAGGACACTCGTCGCTGCGACTACGTGAGGAGCCACATTCGCGCGTGCCTCGCGGCGATCGAGACGGGGGTTCCCCTCGACGGCTATTTCCTCTGGTCGCTGCTCGATAATTTCGAATGGGCTTTCGGTTTGGGGAAACGTTTTGGTATCGTCTGGGTCGACTTCGATACCCAAGAGCGAATCGTCAAAGCCTCCGGCCACATGTATCGTCGCATCATTCAGAACAACCGCCTGCCCGAGGAACAGGCCGCATGAGATTCTCCCTGGCGCTGCTGGTGGTCCTTTGGTCGGCCACTGCAACCGCCCAACAGTTTGGAGAGAAGACCCGAGCGCCCGCCCCATCCGGCGGCCCGCCGCCAACCGGTGTGGCGCCGCCGCCAAACGCACGTGGACCGCAAGGTCCTTTCGTGCAGCCGAGGGACGCCACGGTACCCGACGATCCGGCTCCTCCGCCTCTTCCGTCGGTCGCGCCACCCACGTTCGCCCCTTCTGGGGAGCCTGCCGACGCAGCCGCGCGACCCGCGACACCTCCACCTGGCGAGGCGAAGCCGGCGGCGGCCGCGACCGCCGGGCCGAACGTCGTGAGGGTCTACCGAGACGAGCACGGCTACGTTCTACTGGTCGACGGCACGCCAACCATGGTGTTCGGCATGAACTGGGCCTACATGCCGATCGGCGAGAACTACACCTATGACTTCTGGGGCAAGCCCGACGACTTCATCATCGACGCGCTCGACGACGAAATGCGTTTGCTCGAGGAGATGGGCGTCAACGTCATCCGCCAGTATCTCGGTATCCCGCCTCGTTGGGTCCAATACATCTACGAGAAGTACGGCATTTACACCGTGTTGAACCACACGGTCGGGCGGTACGGGATGACGATCGATGGTGTCTGGGTGAACCCGGTCGATTATTCCGACCCGCGCTTCCGATCGCTCGTCAAAGATCAGATCACCGAGCTGATCGCCCAGTACAAAAACACGCCGGGCTTTCTGATGTGGCTTCTCGGCAACGAGAACAACTACGGGCTCTACTGGAAGTCAAACGAAATCGAGGACTTACCGCAGGCAGAGCAGGGGGATGCGCGCGCGAAGTACTTGTACTCCCTGTTTGGCGAGGTCACCGATCTCATTCACTCGCTCGATCCGAATCACCCGGTGGCGATCGCGAATGGCGACCTGGGCTTCATCGAGGTCATCAAAGAGGAGTGTCCGAACATCGACATCCTCGGCAGCAACGTCTATCGAGGTGCGTCGTCCGGGGACATCTTCGAACGCGTGCACCAAGAGCTCGGTATGCCGTTCATGTACACCGAGTTCGGCGCCGACGCCTTCGATGCGAAGCGCGGCATCGAAGACCAGATCGCCCAGGCGGTCTACCTTCAAGCGCAGTGGCAGGAAATCTACGAGCAGAGCTACGGCAAGGGCCGAGTCGGAAACGCGATCGGCGGCATGATCTTCCAGTGGAGCGATGGCTGGTGGAAGTACCAGCAGGAGATCAACCTCGACAAACACGACACGACGGCATCTTGGGCGAACGCCGCGTACCCTCACGACTACGTCGAGGGCGAAAACAACATGAACGAGGAG
>CAZBWQ010000162.1:0-4183 GCA_964495565.1 uncultured Sandaracinaceae bacterium
ATCCGGACGGTCCGCATTCCGCATTGGCTCAAACGGTGCTGCAATGAGGATCGCCGCGGCGATCAAAGACGCTTCCACCATGCTCGTCATGGCATTGTGGTCGATCACCGCGCCCGCCGACGCAGACACGCGGATCGTCTCGGATGCCGAGGCGAGCGAGCTCTGTGAACGGGCGCGCGCCGAGCTTCGGCAGATCGGCATCTCGGCCACCAGCCTATCGGACGGCGGCACGACCCGGCGGGCGCGAAGACGCGCGTTTTCGGAGCCAACGGTGCAAGCCCTGGTCGCGTGTCAGTCGAGTCCCAGGCGCATCGAGGTGTTTTATCCGGATGGCTCCCGGCTTGGCGAAGAAGCATTCGCCGTGGCAGCCCCGGACGACGATCCGAGCGCGTCCGTCTACGTGAGTGAGCGTATCCGATCGGAACGCTTCGTGGCGGATGTTCCGAAGCCCGTTCCGTATGCTCCTTCGGTGTGGTGGCTCGGAATCGGAACCGATGTGCTTTTCTCGCCCGGCGGCGTCGCGCCGCTCGCGTTCATCACGCTCGATGTGGGCTACCGGTTTCACCGGCACTGGTCGCTTCAGGCATTTGCCTCGATTCAGCCGTACATGCGCGGTCTGGAAGTCGATGGCACCGAGACGAAGTTGCGCGTCGATCAGTTTGGCGCCGCGCTGGCGTATCACCCCTTGGTCACCAAGCGCGTCGATCTGGCTCTCGCCGGCCGTGTGGCCGCGGCGCGTCTCGGCGCAAACGGCACGGGTTCGGATGCCGGTGATCTCGAGGGGCGGCGTGATCAGGTTTGGCTCGCATTTCCCGCGGGGCGTGTGTCGCTTCGCGTCGCCCTGAACGACCGACTGTGGCTGCGGATGCACGGCGAGGTCGGCGCGCTGATTCCAAAGGCCGTCGTTGCAGCCGGCGATCAGCAGCTCGGGTCGTTGGGCCCATTTGCGGCGCAGGCCGGGCTTGGTTTGGAGGTCGATTTCCGATGATTGAACGCTGGTTTTGGATCGTGGTGATGAGCGTTGCAGTGCTGGGTTGCGGGGAAGCCACCGTTCAACCGTTCCTCGATCGGTCCGACGGCATCGATGCAGGGATCGCCGGCGCCGGCGGAGACGGGGTCGGAGGGCAGGGCGGTGCCGGTGGCGACGATGATGACATCGATGACGATGACGAAATCGACGACATCGATGACATCGATGACGTAGACGACGTCGACGATCTCTAGGAGATGACGAGCGCCGCAAACGACGAAGCGGAGCCCGACGATCGAGCTCCGCTTCCCTTCGACTCAGATTTGCTTGGCGGCTGAGCTACCCGCGACCTAGTCGCCGAAATGGCTTAGTCGTCATACCGGTCGTCGTCGTCGTCATCGTCGTCGTCGTACCGGTCATCATCGTCGTCATCATCATCGTCGTACCGGTCGTCGTCATCGTCATCATCGCAATCGTCGTATCGGTCGTCGTCGCAATCGTCGTCGTACCCGCCATCATCATCGTCGCAATCGTCGTCGTACCGACCGTCATCGTCATCGCAATCGTCGTCCCGACCATCATCATCGTCGTCGCAATCGTCGTCGTACCCACCATCATCGTCGTCGTCGCAATCGTCGTCATCGTCATCGTCGTAGCGATGAGCGCAGTCGAAGCACGCCTGACGCAGGTCTTCGCAAAAGGCCAGATCGTCCGTCTTGGTGGAGCAGAGATCGTAGAGCGCGTTACAGTCCTCGGCGATGTCGTCTTCGCCAACTCCGTTGCCGTTGACGCCGTTCATGCACTCCATGGCACCGGCGTCGCAGTCGTCGGACGGGCCATCGCAGGAGGCATAGCCGTCGCGACAACGATCGATTCGTTCCTGAACGCTGGCGGTGTTGCTTCCCGCCCCATCAGAGCCACAGGCGCCGAGTAGGCTCATGGTGGTGAAAATTGGCAGCCAAACTGCAAGTCTCTGGATCATTCCATTTCCTCCTTGAAGATCACGCCCCTCGTGGCGCGCTCGCCCCCCTCCAGTGACCTGCGCCACCAAGATCGGCTCACCTCTTTACAACTCCGTACAAGTGGCAGCCGGCAGCAACACGTAATTTTCCACCCCCGAGCGTCTATTTAGAGGGACCGCTAGTGATCATGCCCATGAGGCCGCTGGATGAAGGCCTCCACGCGGCCCTCGAGCTCATGGGCCCCGATCGCGCTCCTCTCCGTCAATAGAGCTTCGAGCGCGCGCGCCCAACATCGGTAGTAGCTCCAGCACTCTTCCGGCGGATGGCTTGCTTCCCAGGCGGCGATCTCGGCGATCAGACGCTCGCGAAAGCTCGCGTAGTCGATCGCACCACTTTCGACGAGCGCCATCGTCAAGCCAAAGACGCGGCGTTCCCAAGGTGCTGCGAACACGAGCTCGCCATTGGCGCGCGGCGGGGCGGCAGGGCCTTCGACATCCAAGAGCGCTTCACGCGTGTCACTCATCTCACTCATGGCGAGGGCTCCCTTTGCGGCTTGGCGACCCCGATCATCGAATCGCGCGTCACCCATGCAGCCAGCTCCTCTTCGCTCGCCGCTTCGGCTCCGGGTGGACGCTCGGGCAGCACCAAATACCGAACCTCCGAGCTGCTGTCCCACACCCGCACCTCGACATCGTCTGAAAGCTCGAGCCCCATTTCCCGAAGGACCTTGCGAGGCTCCCGCACCACGCGCGACCGATACTCGGGCGATTTGTACCAGCTCGGGGGCAAGCCGAGGACGGGCCATGGGTAGCAAGAGCACAACGTGCAGACGACGACGTTGTGAACCTTCGGCGTGTTTTCGACCACGACCAGATGCTCACCCTGCGGCCCGCCAAAACCGAGCTCGGCCACCGCCTGCGTTGCATTGCGCAGCAGCCGCTCTTTGTACGCCGGATCGACCCAGGCGCGCGCCACCACCTTGGCGCCATTCATCGGACCGACGTTGGTTTCGTAGTGCTCGATGATGCGATCGACGGTCTCGGTGTCGATCAGGTTCTTTTCGAGCAGCAACGCCTCGAGCGCTTCGACGCGGGTGGCGAGGTCGGAGTTGTCGTGATTGCTCATCGAGGCTCCTGGCGCCGGGTGACGACCCGATTCATGCGGCCTCCAAGTACGGCTCGAAGAGATCGACGAGCAGCACCACCCCCGGCTCGGAGCCCGGTCCCCACACCTCTTTTCCGTCGAACGCCACGGTGTAGAGATGCTGCGGATCGTCGCCGCGTCCCCGCGCATGCGCATCGGGAAAGACCATTGCGCCATGGGCACGCGTCACCGTCCCTCGCCGACCGCAAACGTGCCCCGGGATCCGCGTGTGCCCCGCTGGGCGCTCCGCGATCGTGCGAACGGCGTCGCCGGGTCGAAACGCAGGCGGGTGTGGAGCCTTGCGCGCGAATCCCTGCAGCCTTGGATATGCGCGCAAGAGCCAGCGCGGCATGGGCGCCATCACTTTGCGGGTGAGCCAAGTCCTGATCGCCTTTTGCCACTTGCTCACGGGACGCGCTCCGCGTGCGGCGGGCTCCACGCCCCGCACACGAGCATCGAGCTCTCCGGGCGCCAGGAACCGACGCGCCTCGAGCTGATGCTCCAAGCTGCCGAGCCAGCGCACGTAGTACCCCCGAAGATAGACCTCCGGGTCGAGCCGCTCGATGGCATCGCGCGCGGCGTCGAGGTTCGCGCCGAAGATTCCGCTGGCCGCCATCGTCAGGCCGAACGTCCGCGCCTCCCAGCGCTCGTGAAACACCGGCTCGTCGGCTTCGCGCTCGATCGGCCCGAAGAAGCGCTCGTTCCCGCCCATGTCGTGAAGCGCCCTCGCCATGAGGGCGAGGGTACCAGAAAGACCGCAAGGCTGGGGTCGTCAGCGTGCGTTCGGCTTTCCCGCGCGGGCGAGCCGCTATCCGGCGGGGTCGAAGAGCTTTTTCTCGAGCGAGGGGTCTTTGTCGGTCCGGGTGCCGATCTTGATGGTGGTGGCCAGACGCGGCGCGCCCTCCGCGTGCAAGGTCTCGTGCACCTTCTTGATGGTCGAAAGGATCGTGTCGAGCTCGCCCTCGACGTTGGTGCCGTAGGCGTGGAGCTGCACCTCGAGCCCCGACTCTCGAATGATCTCGTGCGCTCGCTTCACCTCGTTGCGCACGGACACCCCCACCCCGATCGGAATGACTTGGATTTCTGCAAGTGCTTTCATGGTGTTCTT
>CAZBWQ010000163.1:0-4181 GCA_964495565.1 uncultured Sandaracinaceae bacterium
GCGCCCGTCTTGGCCGCCTTCGGCGCCAAGTCCTCGAGCAGCGTGTCGAGCTGCGCCTTCACCAGGCTCGGGGCAAGGGCCTCGACGTCCGAGACCCCGCGCGTGCTCTGCACGGTGAGACAGGTGGGGACGGCCATCCCGTACGCACCGTGCTGATGAAAGGTCTTCAAGTCGGCCTGAAGGCCGGCGCCACCCGAGGGGTCGGACCCCGCCACGGTCAGCACGATCGGAGGCACGGTGGTCACTGCGATTCGAGCTCCGCGCGACACCCCTCGAGGGCGCGACGCGTCTCTTCGTCGACCGTCGGAAAGGCGAGATCGAGCGCTTCGAGGGTCTCTTGCACGATGCGCGCCACCTGAAGCCGCATGTAAGGCTTGCTGTCGGCGGGAATCGCATACCAGGGCGCCCAAGGACGCGAGGTGGCGTTGAGCGCCTCTTCGAAGGCATGCATGTACTTCGGCCACAAGGCCCGCTCCTTCACGTCGCCCGGGTTGAACTTCCAGTTCTTGCTCGGCTTGTCGATGCGCCGAATCAGCCGGTCACGTTGCTCGTCGCGCGACACGTTCAAAAAGAACTTCACGACGATCGTGCCGTTTTCCGCCAGGTGCTGCTCGAAGCTGCGAATCGACTCGAAGCGTTGCTCCCAAATGCGCTCGAGGTCGTAGGGGGGCAGCCGCTGCGGTGCGAGCAGCTCGGGATGCACGCGCACGATCAGCACCTCTTCGTAGTGGCTTCGATTGAAGACGCCGATGCGGCCGCGCTCGGGAAGCCGTCGGTTTATGCGCCACAAAAAATCGTGATCGAGCTCTTCGGCCGAGGGCACGCCAAACGGAGAGACCTGAAAGCCTGCCGGATTGACCCCGGTAAACACGTGGCGAATCGTGCTGTCTTTCCCGCCCGCATCCATGGCTTGAAAGACGAACAAGACGGCGTGGCGATTTTCGGCATAGAGCTTTCGCTGAAGCTCGCCGATGGCCTCGGTTCGCTCGCGGCGCTCGTCGTCGACCGCGGACTTGTCGATCTTTCCGGGGGGGCCAGTGGGCGCATCGTCGATGCGAAAGCCGCCATCGAAATCGACCAAATAGTCGCTTGGCGGCGCCTTCCAGTTGCGGTCGCCGGGCATTGCGAAGACTATACACCATGGCCGACATTCCCGCCGAAGACCCCCATCCCCGCAAACGCGTCGCCGTCGAAGACAGTGAAATGTCGTACGTCGATACGGGCGGCGAGGGCCCCTTGGTCGTCTTCTTGCACGGCAACCCGACCTCTTCGTATTTGTGGCGCAACGTCATTCGAGAGGTTGCCCCCGGCGCGCGTTGTCTCGCACCCGACCTCATCGGCATGGGCGAGTCGGGCAAGAGCTCGAGCGGATACCATTTCGTCGACCATCGCCGGTACCTCGACGCCTGGTTCGATGCCGTCGTCGGCGACCAATCCGTCTTTTTGGTGATTCACGACTGGGGCTCGGGCCTCGGCTTTCATTGGGCCCATCGGCACCCCGATCAGGTGCGCGGCATCGCCTACATGGAAGCGGTCGTATGCACCCTGCCCGGTTGGGACGACTGGCCCGAGATGGCGCGGCAGATCTTTCAAGCGATGCGCTCCCCGGCGGGCGAAGAGATCATCTTGCAAAAGAACGTGTTCATCGAGCGGATCTTGCCCGCCTCGGTGCTTCGCAAGCTGAGCGACGAAGAGATGGCCCGCTACCGCGCTCCCTTCGTCGAGCCCGGTGAGACCCGTCGCCCCACCCTCACCTGGCCGCGCCAGATCCCGGTCGCCGGCGAGCCCGCGGACGTGTGCGAAATCGTCGACGCGTATTCCGAGTGGCTGCAGCAGAGCGAGTCACTCCCGAAGCTCTTCGTCAACGCCGAGCCGGGCACCATCCTCATCGGCGCGCAACGCGAGCTCGCGCGGCGCTTTCCCAACCAAGAAGAGATCACGGTGAAGGGCCTTCACTTCATCCAAGAAGACTCGCCCGAGGAAATCGGTCAAGCCGTCGCCGCCTTCGTGCAAAAGCACGCCTGAGCGCTAGGGCAGCGCTTCGGGGTTGACCCATTCGTCGGGCGGAGGCTCGCAATTCGGCTTCTTGCCGGCGGCTCGCGCGCGCTCGTACTCGCCCATCGATTTGGGAAGGTTGGCTTTCAGGCGCGCGATGCGGGTTTCGTCCGAGGGATGCGTCGACTGCCACTCGGCCGGCCCCTGGCCTCCGGCCTTGGCCATGTTCTGCCAAAGGGTGATCGCCTCCGACGGGTCGAAGCCGGCCTGGGCCATGAAGATCTGGCCCACCTCGTCGGCTTCGCTTTCGTGTTTGCGGCTGAACGGCAGGAGCACGCCGTACTGCGCCCCCACCCCGAGCCCGCCCATGATCAAGTCGCGGTATTCGGGCGACGCCACCCCGGCGGCCATCGAAGCAGTGTTGAGCGCCGTATCCGCGAGAATCGATTGCGACATTCGTTCGTTGCCGTGTTGCAACAAGACGTGTCCGACCTCGTGACCGAGCACCGCGGCAAGCTGGCCGGGCGTCGTCGCGACTTCGAGCATGCCGGTATGAACGCCGATCTTCCCGCCCGGCAGCGCAAAGGCGTTGGGCGTCGCATCCTCGAACACCAACACCTCCCACCGGCCGTCCTTGGGCCCGTGCTCGTGCGGGATCACTTCCAGAATGGCGGCCGCGACGCACACCACGTACCGGTTGGTGGCCGGGTCCCGGTTGAGCTTGGCTTCTTTTTTGAGGCTGGCAAACGCCGCGACGCCCAGCTCGTCCATCTTGTCATCGTCGATCAGCGTGAGCTGCCGCCGCCCCGTCATCGTCGTCGAGCAAGCGAGCACCCCAAGCGCCAAAGCCAAGAAGAAAGCCCCTCGTTTCACGGCCGGAGCATAGCCCCGCCAAGGCGAGCGAGCACCAGGCCGCGATCGAAGGGCTGTGAGCTGGCTCACAAGCAGCCAACCCAAACAAAAGCGTATTGATCTTCGGCCCTCATGTCGGGTACTGATCGAGGATTCCCCCCGTCTGATCGACCGTGAGGCCGCCGAGCATCGTGCACCCGCCATTCCCGAGACTGTTAAGCGTCGCCGTGCTCGTGCTTGCGACAGCCTGCGGGAGCGACCTCGAAGGCGATCGCGCCGGCAATGCCGAGATCAACCTCGACATCGTCAACCCTGGGGGCACGAGCGGCGAGCTCGGGTTCTCGATCGACCGGGTGGACTATCGGATCAGCTGCGCAGGCGGCGCCTATCTCGTCCCGCCGTTCCACGATCTCCCTTCGGCGCCCAACGGCGACGAGTGCTCGACCGCAGATCTCAACAACGACGGCATCCCTGATTCCTGCCCCGCTGGCTTCAATTATATCCAAGGCACGGCCGGGCCGAACAACCTCGTCGGCACGAATGGCGCCGACTGCATCTACGGGTTGGGGGGCAACGACGTCATCGACGGGGGCAACGGCGGTGACTACATTTGCGGCGGCAGCGGAGACGATACGATCTCGGGCGGCAATAACGGGAATGACGCCCTCCACGGCGGGGACGGAAACGACACGATCTCGGGCGGCAACGGCATCGACGCCCTGTTCGGCGGCCCCGGTGACGATGTGCTCGACGCCGGCAATGGAAACGACCTGCTCGACGGCGGCCCAGGCATCGACACGCTCGACGGCAACAGCGGCAGCGACACCTGCTCCCAAGAGGTCGCCGGCAGCTCGAGCGGCTTGACCTCCTGCGAATCCACCTACGACGACTCGGTCGACATCTCCGGTGCGTTCGAGACCGTGGACACGCGCGTCCCGCCCGTGTGGCAGGCCGTCATGGACCTCCCGCCCGGCGACTGCACGATCACGTTGTCGGTTTGGGAAGATGACGAGCTCGTGTGCGTAGGCTCGCAGACGCTCGCCATCGCCGAAGACGAGACGACCAAATACGACATCGTGCTCGTTTGCTCGCTGAGCATCGACACACCCGACGGCATGGCCGACGTCGACGGCACGTTCGAATTCATCACGGGGAACCTTTGCCCGAAGCTCTACGTGCTCAACGTCGCGTACGAAGAGGTGTGCTTCAATCCGGAGACCGGCTTCCAAGGCGCCGAGATCCAATACCGCGCAAAAGACCCGGACAACGGCTGCGGCGCCAACTGCGACCCGCAGAGCTGCACGACCGACAATCCCCCGGTCTGCACGCCGTAT
>CAZBWQ010000164.1:0-4172 GCA_964495565.1 uncultured Sandaracinaceae bacterium
CGTGGGTGATGTCGTAGGTGCGCGAGTTTCCCTGGCGCGAGTCGAGCGGCGGCAAGGCGGGCCCCTCGACCGAGCGTACCGGACGCGAACGCACCCGCGCTCCCTGGCGCGGCGCATCGGACTTCGCCTGGAGCCACGAGGAGCTGCTGGTCTGGCCGGCGACGAGCGTGGGAGCCGTGGCGATCGGGCCGAGGTCGATCGTGCGGCCGCGGCTGATCACGTGCATTTCCCCGGGAGTCAGCCGCGACCAGGGCTCGTTCGAAAGCGGACGCGTCGAGATGATGGCGACCGTGCGGTTCTCGTCGACGGAATTCGACACGTCGAGCTCGAGCAAGTCGGATTCGAGAGTCTCGCTCGGATGCGGCGGAACCCGCCGGAGGTGATGAAGGGCGTTGAAGCCGCCGCGGTCGTGGTACGCGAGCACGTAAAGCCCGTCGCTCCAGACCACGTTCAGCGTACCGAGCTGATTCAGCCGGTGAAACCAACCTCGCACGACGTCCCAACCGACGTCGGAAAGGCTCCGCGCGCCGACGGCGCGCACCTGACCCATCAACCAACAAAACGCGTGCTCCGTATCGGTGTGCCCGACCGGCTCGAAGCCGAGCGACTGGTCGAGGGGCAGCGTTTGATCGAGGTTTCGCCCGAGGTCTCCATTGTGCGCGAAGATCCAGTCGCGTCCGGCATGGCTCCTCACGAAGGGGTGAGTGTCGGTGAACGACCGGCCGCGGTGGGTGCCGCTGTGGCACACGAAGATGCTCGAGCGGAACCGGTCCCAGCGCTGCACCGCGGTGGCGACGGCCATGTCGTATTCGACGTTCGGGTCCTTCAAGACCGAGGCGCCGACTCCATCCCGCGGGTACCAGCCGAAGCCCCAACCGTCCGGCCGGCTGCCCTTCTTGAAGTGGACTTTCGGCGACGCCGGGCTGTCATAGCAAATCGCGAGGAGATCACTGTTGAGCTGCTGCACTGTTTTGCTCCGCGAGAATTCGAGTTTGAAGCTCGGTGGACTGGAAAAACTCCTGCTCGATGGAGGTGCACAAGTCGGTCACCGAGTCGACCAAATAGGTGAGCTCGTCGTGGAGCTCGTCTCCGACCAAGGCGTGGTCCTCCCGCAACGCGACGTGGCTCAAGAGCGCCTCCATCAGCGCCGTCGACACCATCCCGATGCGATTCGAGCCGAACCCCCGCACGTGCACCAGGGCATGCCGCGCCGCACGCAAACAATGCGAGACCGAACGCGGAAGGTCCTGCTCGAACAAGAGAAAGCTCACCACGTCCCGCGCGTTCGGGGTGCCGAAGAATCGCTTTTGAAAGGGCTCGGTCGCCGAGCAGCACGCGAGCAGCGCCCACCACTGCGCCAAGCGAATCGGGTCGTCGATGGGCGCGTCGTCCGGGAAGGTGTGGTAGTGCACGTCCATCAGACGCGCGGTCTGTCCAGCCCGTTCGAGGTACCGGCCGAGCCGCATGAATGCGAGCGGCTCGCCGTTGAGCATGGTTTCGTCGGCCTGCCCGTGGAAGAGCTCTCCCATCTGCCGGATGTGCTGGTAGAAGTGATCGCGATCCGAGCGGTAGAGGCGTCGCCCGGGCCCGCCCTGAAGCCAGTGCCAAAGTGAGTTCACCGTCTCCCACATCTCCGAGCTGACGGTCTCGCGCGCGGTGCGCGCATTTTCTCGCGCGCAGCGCACCGACTCGACGATCGAGGTGGCATTGCGCCGGTCCCACGTGAGGTACTCCTGCACGGTCTCGCCGTCCTCGTCCTCGCCGAAATGCCGGCGGTATCGTTCCTCCTCGCCGGCGACCACGATCAAAGGATGCCAGCGCAGCAGGTGCGGCAAATTGACGCCCGGCACGAACGCACGGTTGACGCGCAAGAGCCGAGCCATGCTGCCCGCCCGCTCCATGTACCGGTTCAGCCAAAAACAGTTGCCCGCGACGCGCGAGATCATGGCGGCGACCCTTCCAAGACCCAGGTGTCTTTCGACCCCCCTCCCTGGCTCGAGTTGACCACGTACGAGCCGGGCTTGAGCGCGACCCGGGTGAGGCCTCCCGGCAAGACCCAGCTCGTCTTGCCGGTGAGCACGAAGGGCCGAAGGTCGACTCGACGGGGCGCCGCTTCTCCCTCCGCCCAGGTCGGGCAGGTCGAAAGCTCGATGACGGGCTGCGCGATGTACCCTTCCGGCTCCGCGCGAAGCTTGTCGGCAAAGGCCTCGAGCTCGGCGCGGCTGGCGCGCGGTCCGAACAGCATCCCGTATCCGCCGCTCCCGTCGACGTCCTTCACCACCATCGTGCGCAAGTTCGCCAGGACATGGTCGCGCTCCGCCGGCCGCGCACAGAGGTACGTCTCGACCTGACCGAGAATCGGCTCTTCCGCGAGATAGAATCGAATCATCTCCGGCACGAAGGGGTACACCGCCTTGTTGTCGGCGACGCCGTTGCCCGGCGCGTTCGCAAGGCTCACGTTCCCCGCGGCATAGGCTTCGATGATCCCGCGCACCCCGAGCACGCTTTCTTCGCGAAACACCGCCGGGTCGAGGAAATCGTCGTCGATGCGGCGGTAGATCACGTCGACCCGCTCGGGCCCGGACGTGGTCTTCACGTACACGTGTTTGTCGTGAACGAACAGATCGCTTCCCTCGACAAGGTCGCAGCCCATCTGACGCGCCAAGAAGCTGTGCTCGAAATAGGCCGAGTTGTACGGGCCCGGGGTCAGCACCACGATGCGGCTCTGCCCGTGCTCCTGCGGCGACACGCTCATCAAAGCATCGCCGAGCCTCGCCGGGTATTGTTCGACGGGCCGGACGCGGCTCTGCCGAAAGACGCGCGGAAAGACCCGCTTCATCACCACCCGGTTTTCGAGGACGTAGCTCACGCCCGACGGCGTCCGAAGGTTGTCCTCGAGCACCAGGAACGCGCCCTCGGTGTCCCGGATCAAATCGATTCCTGCGATGTGGACGTACACCCCTTCGCGAGGGCGAATCCCTCGAAGCTCCTCGAGGTAGCCCGCCGTGCCGAGCACGACCTCTTTGGGAATGCGCCCCTCGGCGAGGATGCGCTGCTCACCATAGAGATCGGTCAAAAACATGTTCAGCGCCGTGACGCGCTGGATCAACCCGCGCTCGACGGTCGCCCAGGATTCGGCATCGACGACCCGCGGGATCAAATCGAACGGGAAGATCTTTTCTTGTCCCCGCGCATCCGAGTAGACCGAGAACGTCACGCCGCCCCGAAAGAGCGCATCCTCGGCCAGCCGCTGCCTCGTCATGAACTCGGTGCGGCCGAGCTGATTGAGCTCTGCGATCAGGTCTGCCACTTGCTCGCGCGGGCTGCCATCCCCTCGAAAGAGTTCGTCGTAGGTCCTGGGAAGGGGCGCGTATCCGTCGAGTAGTGTGGTGTCCCCGGCCAGGCCAACGGTCTGCTCGAGCTCCGCTGGCATGATGCGTGAGCATGAGATCGCCGCCCGAAGCGAACCAGCGAAACTTGGTGGCCGCGCGGACTTCTTACCTCCCAGAAACAGCCCCGAAACCAAAGCTGTCCGGGGTCGGCCCCAGGTGCTATAAGACCCTCGCTCGAGGCAGCCGCATGCACCCCTGGCACGACGTCTACATCGATGAAGACCAACTCGACGAAACCTTCCCGGTCGTCATCGAGGTCCCGATGGGCAGCAAGAACAAGTACGAGCTCGACAAGGAGAGCGGGCTCTTGAAGCTCGACCGCGTGCTCTTCAGTGCCGTGCACTACCCAGCCAACTACGGATTCATCCCGCGCAGCTTCTGTGACGACGGGGACCCGCTCGATGCCCTGGTGCTCGGACAAGAAGCGGTGGTGCCGCTCTGCATCATGCACGCGCGCGCCATCGGCGTCATGCGGATGCGGGACGACAAGGGCATCGACGACAAGATCATCGCGGTGAGCGCGAACGATCCCCTCTACCACGCGCACGAAAAGCTCGAGGACCTCCCCAAGCACAAGCTCCGGGAGATTCAGCGCTTCTTCGAGGACTACAAGGCGCTCGAAAACAAAGAGGTCGTGGTCGACGGCATGCAGGAGCGGGCCCAGGCACTCGAAATCCTGCGGGATGCGTTGGTCATGTACCGCAAGCTGCGCCGCGGCGAGATCTCGAAAGACTAGCTCGGGAGACCCGCGTCCAGCCGGCTCGAGCCCGCCCCACTCAG
>CAZBWQ010000165.1:0-4137 GCA_964495565.1 uncultured Sandaracinaceae bacterium
CTCGGCGACATCGAGAGCCCGGTTTCGCTGTGCGCCGACGAATCGTTTCACGATCGGCGAGACTTCGCGTACGTGGAAGGTCGCTACGACGTGGTCAACATCAAGCTCGACAAGACGGGCGGCCTGACCGAAGCGGTCCGTTGCGTCGACGAAGCAAAGCGGCGTGGACTGGCCGTCATGATCGGGTGCATGGTCTGCACCTCTCTTTCCATCGAGCCCGCTCTGCTTCTCGCGGGCGCTGCCGACTACGTGGATCTCGACGGCCCCCTACTACTCGAAAGCGACCGGCCTGGTGCGCACCACGACGCAGCGAGCGGAATGCTCCTGCCTTCAAGCTCCCCCTGGGGCAGCCCGTAGGAACGAAACGACGCCCTGCACCACGCGCGGGTGATTCATGATGAAGGTATGCACGGCGCCGACGGTGTGGTGCTCGGCCATGCCCGGAAGCTTGGTTTCTTCGACCTCCACGAGCCCGTCGCTCACCCCGCCGACCGCATCGCCGGCGAAGACCGCGAAGGGCACGTCGGGGACCGGCAGATCACGGGCATGACCCGCGGCGATCTGGGTGAAGGACGGCCCCAAGAGCGGAGCCAAGAGCCCGAATCGTTCGAGCTGGGTCGCGAGTGATGCGCCCTGATTGGGTGGCGCCAGCATGACGATGCGAGCCGCCGAAGCGCGCCAAGACCGTCGAAAGCCGAAGAGCCTTCGGATGACGAGGGCGCCCAAGCTATGCCCGACGAACGACAAGCGTCGAAAGGCTGGGGCGTGGTCGAGGAGCTCGGCGACTTGCGCAGCGTGCTCCTCGACGGTGCGCCGCGTGCTCGGGTAGTCGAGACGGGCCGTGGTGAAGCCGGCACGGCTGAGCGCACTGTCGATGCGCGCTAGCGAGCGCCGGGTGCGACCGAGACCATGCAAGAGCACCACCAAGTGCGGGGCCGGGTCCGGGTGGGGGACGGCCTCGTGCATCGACCGCTCGCAGGCCTCGGCGCTGCCGCGTAAAATCGTCCGGCCCTCGGGATCGAGAAGCCGGGCGGAGCCCCGGCCCCACCGCCGTTGCACGCGCCACCCATCGCGCCAGCGGATGTCGGTCCAGAGCTGCGTTCCCGGTGGCTCGATCATCCTCCCAGATCTTGCCGAAGCCGGTCTTGGATCTCGTCGTCGCTGGGATAGATTTCCTCGACGTGGTCCGACTCGACGAGCGTGTTGGTGAGCTTCTTGAGCATGTGCTTGACCGAGCGCGCGTCCGAGCCGGCCGTCACCAGCTCGATCAGCAGCGCCTCCTTGCGGTCTGGGTCGAGCTCGAGCTCTCCCCGCTCGACCATGCGATCGAGCGAAGTGGACAAAGCCTGCATCAGCTTGCGGGTGAATGGCGTGTGTTGAAAAGGGGCAGGCTCGTCTGCCGGCGCCTCGTCCTCGTCCGGGGTGGGGACGTTGGCAGCCGTGCGCCAGCTGTCGTGGCGCTCGATCCAACGTAAGGCCAACTTGGCGAGCTTCGGGTCGTCGCCCGCCGCCGTGTCTTCGACCACCTTCGGGACATCGCCGCCGTGGATGGCCTGCTCGAAGTCGATCAGGTGGTCCACCAAGGCACGGTGCACCGCATCCATGTCGGACACGGCGATGTCGGCGGGGAGCTCGAGGCTACGCGTCGCCAGGAATCGCCGCGTCAGCCAGAGCGAAAGTCGACGCTGCCACCCGTCTTCGCGATCGATCGGAGGATTGCCTTCGTCGGATTCCAACAGCGGCCACTGTCCGCGTGAGATCGCGTCCCATGCTTCGAAGAGCGGCGTGTCCATCAGCTCCTCGAGGATGAAGAGCGCCGAAGTCGGGCCCTCTTCCCAATCGTCGTCGAGCAAGGCCGACGCGCTGCCTTGAATGTCCTCGAGCTCGACCTCGCTGAGCTCTCCCTTGGCATGCCGAACGCTGGCGGCCATCCAACGCAAGACGCCGGCGAGATCCGCGAACTCGAGGTCGCCCCGCATCCCGTCCCGAAGGGTGTAAACCCGATGACGACCCTCGGGGTCGGCGATGGTGTCCGCGACGAAAATCACGCCCTCGAACGAGGGATGAACGAAGGGCTCGACTTCCGCGGCTTGGAGCGCCCAATAGAGCTGCCAAGGCCGGCTCTGGTCGCCGACGGCGATCCCTGGGTACGGAGACTCCGGGAGGCTCAGCAGGCGAAACCCGTGCGCGGCATCCGCGGTGACGTGCAAGAGGTCGACGAAGGCGTCGATCCGTGACTCCTCCAGCTCGGGCGGATCGCCTGGCTGCTCGAGCGCGTTCCAGTAGGCCCGAATCCCTTTTCGAAATGCCTGTTGTGGCATAGGGGGCGGAAACTAGCCCAATTCGCCGGAGATGACAGCCCGGCGGTCGACTTGAAACACGTTCTATTCTTGTCTAGACCCAGCTAGAGGGCGGATGCCGGTCGACCAGGAAGCGTTCAAGAAGGCCCTGCGCGGATGGGCGAGCGGCGTGACCGTCGTAACCACCCGATCGGGCGACCGGGTCCACGGCATGACCGTGTCTGCCTTCTCCAGCGTCTCTGCGGACCCGCCGCTCGTGCTGGTCTGCGCGAATCGCTCGTCGACCACGCATCGGCTCATCGAAGAAGGCGGGCTGTTCGCCGTCAACATCCTCGCCTCGCACCAACGCGAGATCTCCAACACGTTTGCGTCGACCAACAACGAGGATACCCGCTTGGAGCGCGTGCCCTGGACAGAGGGCGAAACCGGGGTGCCGATCCTCGACGAAGCCCTCGTGTCGCTCGAGTGCAGGGTGACGCGCGCATACCGCGAGGGCAGCCACACGATCTACATCGGCAGGGTCGAAGCCGTGCATGCGTCCGAGCGCGAGCCACTCTTGTATTACAAGGGCTGCTACCGATCCCTGCTGTGTGAGGATTAGCGGGGTACGTGCCCCCGGGGCTCGAGGCTGCTACCTTCCGGCGCATGGTTCAGACGAAGTGGGCTGTCATCGTGCTCGCCGCTCTCGCGGTTGCGGGCTGTAAGAAAAAGGAAGAGCCGGCGCCGGCTGCCGAAAAGCAGGCCGCCGCAGTGGAAGAAGAAAAGCCGACGCCGAAGCCGGCCGAGCCGATCGTGCCGCTGCCGGAATCGGTGGACGTCGACATGGACAAGGTGATCCTCGGTCGTAGCCTCTACCACGACACGATCTTGTCCGGAGATGGGACGGTCTCGTGCGCGACCTGCCACATGCTGGAGCACGGGGGCGCCGAGCCCCGCAAGACGTCGACCGGCATCCGGGGCCAGAAAGGTCCCATCAATTCGCCGACCGTGCTGAACTCGGCCTACAACTTCGTGCAGTTTTGGGATGGACGCGCCAAGGACTTGCAGGAGCAGGCGGCAGGGCCGGTCGCCAATCCGATCGAAATGGGCGCGGACTGGAAAGACGTCGTCGCCAAGATCAAGAAGAACGACGAATATGCCGCTGCCTTCGCGAAGGTTTACGACGACGGCGTGACCCAGGACAACGTCACCGACGCGATCGCGGAGTACGAGAAGTCGTTGATCACGCCTTCGCGCTTCGATGCGTATCTGCGGGGCGACGAGTCCGCCATCACCGAGCAAGAGAAGCGAGGCTACCAAACCTTCAAGGAAGTCGGCTGTACCGCCTGTCACACCGGCATCATCGTCGGAGGCACGATGTTCCAGAAGCTCGGCTTGGTGAAGAACTACTTCGCCGATCGGGGAACGCCACTGACCGAAGCCGACATGGGACGCTTCAACGTGACGAAGAACGAGGCGGACAAGCACTTCTTCAAGGTTCCGACCTTGCGCAACGTCGAGCTCACGCCGCCCTATCTGCACGACGGCTCACGCGAGACGCTCGAGGAAACCGTCGCGCTCATGGGCAAGTACCAACTCGGCCGTGAGCTCACCCAACAGCAGGTCGACGACATCGTCGCATTCCTCAAGAGCCTCACGGGCGAGCTTCCGCCCTACGCCAAGATGCCCGAGGGCTCCTGAGCCCCGAAACCAGCATCTGCGTTCGAGAAAAGCGCGAGGTGCGACGCTCTGAGGTCCCCCGGGGGTTTTGAAAACACCACACGGGCATTGCGCGGAACGGCACGGCTTGCAGATGTGGCCCGAGAGGGCTGAGTGGCTCGGCTTAGCGAATCGCGAT
>CAZBWQ010000166.1:0-3955 GCA_964495565.1 uncultured Sandaracinaceae bacterium
GAGGCAGCCGATGTTGATTCGAGACGTCTTGGTGATTCTGGCCGCGATGACGCTGTTTCTCTTCGCCCTGCAGCCCCGCGAGCACGCCCACGGCGGCCGTCGTCGGGAGGCCGATGGCGTCTCCGACATCCAGTCAGGGCCCGTCGCGAGCCACTGGCAGCAATACGAGGCCGAGGCCCTCGAAGACGCCGTGGTCCGTCCCGCATTTCGCGCTTCCCGGTGAGGCGCACCGTTTCAAACCCGCAACTCGAGAGGAAAGACCCATGATCCGTACCAAGCCCCTACAAATCGTGTTCGTCGCAGGCGCGCTGCTCACCAGCGTCGGCTGCGGGGACGACGCCGCCGGAAGCGCATGCGAAGAGCGATGCGCAAGAGCCGACAGTTGCCCGAACCTCGTTGCCGATAGCGATTGCGTTTCCATCTGCGAGGACGCAGTCGAGCAAGCCCAAGCACTGGGCGGCACCTGTCCAGGCGCCATCGACGCCGTGATCGCGTGCCAAACCAGTCTCTCATGCACCGAGCTCACCGCGCGTGTGGTGAGCAGCTTCTACGATGATGAATGCGTGGCCGTCGAGCAGGCGGCGCAACGGTGTGTGCCGGGCGAGCCTTTCACACCGGATCCATCGACCGACGAGCTCACCCTCGCGTGCGAAGCGGTCTGTGAGGCCATCGATTCGTGCCCGACGACCCGCGCCGAGCCGAACTGCTTGCAAATCTGCGTCGACGGCTATGGCGCTGCCGAAAACGGCACCATGGCTTGCAGCGGCGCCATCATCGACACCCTCAACTGCCAGGCGGCGATGAGCTGCGAGGAAATCGAAAATCGAGTGCGTGGTCTCTCGGCCGCAGACCGATGCCGAGGGGCCGACGACCGAGCCGCTGCGGCCTGTCTCTAACTCGCAGACGGTCACGCGCTGCAGGCCGGTCGATGCCGGCTTGCGGCGCGGAATCCGGTTGAAAACGGCCCGTCGTTCGCGCTAAGCCCCTGTTCCGGAGGTTCCATGAAGACACGCGCCGCGGTGGCTCATCAGGCCGGCAAGCCGCTCACCATCGAAACCATCGAGCTCGAAGGCCCGCGCGCCGGGGAAGTGCTCATCGAGGTCAAAGCGACCGGCATCTGTCATACCGACGCGTACACGCTTTCTGGCGCCGACCCGGAGGGCATCTTTCCGTCGGTGCTCGGTCACGAGGGCGCGGGCGTCGTGGTCGAGGTCGGCCCCGAGGTGAAATCGTTGAAGCCCGGCGACCACGTGATCCCGCTTTACGTGCCCGAGTGCCGCGCGTGCGAGTACTGCCTCTCTGGAAAGACGAACCTCTGCCAAGCGATTCGGGAGACCCAGGGCAAAGGGCTCATGCCCGACGCGTCGAGCCGCTTTTCGCTCGGAGGCGACACCCTCTATCACTACATGGGCACGTCGACCTTTTCGCAATACACGGTGGTGCCCGAAATCGCCGTCGCCAAGATTCGCGAGGACGCGCCCTTCGACAAGGTCTGTTACATCGGCTGCGGCGTGACGACGGGCATCGGCGCGGTCATCAACACGGCGAAGGTCGAGCCTGGCGCCAACGTCGTCGTGTTCGGGCTCGGTGGCATCGGGCTCAACGTGGTGCAGGCCTGCCGCCTGGTGGGCGCCGACAAGATCGTCGGGGTCGACATCAATCCGTCGCGTCGCGCCCTTGCCGAGAAGTTCGGCATGACCCACTTCGTCAATCCCAAAGAGGTCGAAGGCGACTTGGTTCCCTACTTGGTCGACCTCACCGGCGGTGGCGCCGATTACAGCTTCGAGTGCATCGGCAACGTCGGCGTGATGCGGCAAGCGCTCGAGTGCTGCCACAAAGGGTGGGGCGAGAGCGTCATCATCGGGGTCGCGGGCTCGGGCGAAGAGATCTCGACGCGCCCATTTCAGCTCGTGACCGGCCGCGTGTGGAAAGGCACCGCATTCGGCGGGGCCAAGGGACGAACCGACGTCCCGAAGATCGTAGACTGGTACATGGAAGGCAAGATCAACATCGACGACTTGATCACGCACAAGATGCCGCTCGAAGACATCAACAAGGCGTTCGACCTCATGCACGAGGGCGAGTCGATCCGCAGCGTGGTGGAGTTTTGACATGACCGAGGAGGGGATCTTCGTTCACCAGTTCGAGCTCGGCCCATGGGAGAACTTCATCTACCTGATTGGTGACCGGGCGACGCGCACTTGTGCCGTGGTCGATCCGGCCTGGGACGTCGACGTGATTTTCAGAGAAGCGGCGCGTCTCGACGTCGACATCACCCACGTGCTCTGCACACACAGTCATTTCGATCACGTCAACCGCGTGGACGCGTTGCTCGCGAAAAAGGACATCCCGGTGCACATGCTCGGCGAAGAGATCGACTTTTCGGGTTTCCGCTGTGAGAACCTCCAGCGCCATCGGCCCGGGGACGTGCTGCGCATCGGCGAGCACCTGGAGATCCTGATGGTGCACACGCCGGGCCACACGCCCGGCTCGACGACCTATCGCATCCACGACGCGATCGTGACCGGCGACACGTTGTTCGTGCAGGGCTGCGGCCGTTGCGACTTCGTCGGCGGCGACCCGGAGGTCATGTACGAGACCCTCAAAGCGCTGACCGAGGCGCTGCCCCGCGACACGCGGATGTACCCGGGCCACAATTACGGCCCGGTGACGATGTCGACCCTCGACGAAGAGCTTCGCGAGAACCCCTACCTCCAGCACCCCACCGTCCGCGATTTCGTGGCGCATCGGATGGAAGGGAAGACCCCCGGGACCGAGCTGCCGCCGCCGCCCAAGTGGCCTTGAGTTGACGACGCTCGTTCATTTTTCACGACGAACGTCGTGATCGAGACCCCGTCACGCTCGAATTGCGCTGTGATTACGGGCGCCTCTTGCTGGCACGTCGCGTGCTCAACCCCTCGGCATGGACCGAGCGCACGCGACACCCATCGATCTCGTCGAGGCGGCGTATGACCTGACCTCCGACGGGAATGGCTGGCTTGGAGGCATCCTCGAGCACAGCAGCGCTCTGCTCGAAAGCAATCTCGGCTGCACGGGCGCCATCCTTGCCGGCCGGACGACGACCAGTGAGCCTCTCATCGCACGACTGCGCGTCGAGTCCGGGCCTCCGGATCTACTGGACCGGTGCATTCGGGCCGCCCGCGAGGTCTGGCCTCAGCTCGAAGGTCACGAGGCGCTTCTTCGCGAAGGCTCCGTCTTGACGGTCTCGGGCTCGAGACGCAACGGCACCGGGCTCTACGACACGGTCACCAAGCACGTCGGTTGCAAAGACCTTCTGAGCATCTGGGCGATCGACCCCACGTTTCATGGAGTGGGAATCAACATCCCGTCCGACGAGCTCATTCGATTCGGCCCCAAGCGGCGCCGTCGATGTCGAATGCTCTCCCGGCACATCGCTACGGCCTACCGCCTTCGGCGGCACCTCGGGAATGGAAACGGCATCGAAGGCATCCCGCTCAGTGAGCTTGCGTCGAGTGCCGAGGCGGTGGTCGATCCGAGGAAGTTTCAGGTGGTTCATGGGTCGGAATGCGTCCTGCGAAACCGGTCGGCCGCCGAGGCGCTTCGTGTCGCTGCGAGGCGGGCGGATCGAGCGCGGGGCCGCCTCCGCCGGGACGATCCCGACGGTGCGCTCGAGATTTGGGACGCGGTGTGCAGCGGGCGCTGGTCCATGGTCGACTGGTTCGACACCGATGGGCGGCGCTTCATCCTGGTGATGCCTCACCCGCCAGGCCATCGCGACCCACGGGGCCTCGACGAGCAGGAGTGCAAAGTGGCCACCCTCGCCGCGAAGGGCCGGGCGAGCAAGTGCATTGGTGCCGAGCTCGGCCTCAGCGCCGGACGCGTATCGGCGATCTTGTCCTCGCTCATGCAGAAGCTCGGCGTGCGAAGCCACGCGCAGTTGGTCTTGATGCTCCAGACGATGAGCTCGTGACGC
>CAZBWQ010000167.1:0-3701 GCA_964495565.1 uncultured Sandaracinaceae bacterium
GGCGCCATTCGCCTCGAGTTCGATGGTCGCAACGTCGTGACGGCGCTTCAAATCGGAGAAACGACCCATCGCTGTGGCACTTGGGGAGGGCCCGGGTCTCGAGCGACATTCGTCCATGCGGCGTTTTCGGGCCCGGGTGTGCTCGAAATTGGCGATGACGGGACAGGGGTCTGCGCGCAGGCTCGGGAGGGCACCCCGGGCGCAGACGCTCGGATCAACTGAAATTTCCCGTCGAGGATCGGGATCTTGGGGCTCGATCACGCGCCGAGAGGCGGTGGTGTTGCCCATTTCGTTCTTGCGAGCGCTCCGAGAGCCATTAGACCGAACGAATGAACGAAAGCCCACGACCACCGAAGTCGCACCGCAGCGACGTTCGGATCGGCCCGACGAAATTGCTCATCGACGGTGAATTCCGAGATGCGGTGAGTGGCAAGACCTTCGAGACGATCGACCCGGCGACCGAGGAGCCGATTGCCGAGGTCGCGGAGGCAGACGCAGCGGACGTCGATCTCGCGGTCCGCGCCGCTCGCAGGGCTTTGGAAGGAGGGGCCTGGGCCAGCATGGACCCGCGCGAACGCGGCAAGATTCTGCTCCGCTGGGCCGATCTCATCGAAAGTGAGCTCGAGCCCCTGGCCGAGCTCGAATCGCTCGACTGCGGAAAGGCCATCCAGGAAAGCCTCAGCTACGACGTTCCCGGCACAGCCGCGGTTCTTCGATACTTCGGCGGCTGGGCGGACAAGCTTCACGGCAAGACGATCCCGGCGACCCGTGACTTCTTCATGTACACGAGGCGAGAGCCCGTGGGCGTGTGTGGTCAGATCATCCCGTGGAACTTCCCGATGTCCATGGCGGCTTGGAAGGTGGGTCCGGCGCTGGCTGCAGGGTGTACGACGGTGCTCAAGCCTGCCGAGCAAACGCCACTGACCGCTTTGCGGATGGCCGAGCTCGCGATGGAGGCCGGGTTGCCGCCCGGTGTGCTCAACGTGCTTCCGGGATTCGGGCCGACCGCGGGCGGCGCCATCGTCGAGCACCCCGGCGTCGACAAGATCGCCTTCACGGGCGAGCACACCACCGCGAAGATCATCAAGAGGCGCATTGCAGACACGATGAAGCGGGCGACCTTCGAGCTCGGTGGCAAGAGCCCGAACGTCGTCTTCGCCGACGCGGATCTCGACGAAGCCGTCGAGGGCGCGTACGGCGCCATTTTTCTCAACCAGGGCCAGAACTGCTGCGCCGGGAGCCGCGCGTTCGTGCAGGACGAGGTCTACGACGCGTTCGTCGACAAGCTCTCCGAGCGGGCCAAGAGCGCCCGCTTGGGAGACCCGCTCGATCGCGAGACCGAGCACGGAGCCCTGATCGACCGAGCGCAATTCGACAAGACCATGCGCTACGTCGCGTCCGGCCTCGAAGCAGGAGCCGAGTGCGTGGCCGGGGGCGAGCGCGAGTTCGATCGTGGGTACTTCGTTCGTCCGACCGTGTTCGCCAAAGTCGAGGATTCGATGGCGGTGGCCACCGACGAAATCTTCGGTCCCGTCGTCAGCGTCTTGCGATTCAAAGAGGTCGACGAGGTGATCGACCGCGCCAACGCAACTCCCTTCGGGCTTGCCGCGGCCGTGTGGACTCGGGACATCGGCAAAGCCCACGCGGTCGCCGAGCGGGTCAAAGCCGGGACGGTTTGGGTCAACTGCTACAACGTGGTCGACCCGGCTGCGCCGTTCGGCGGCTACAAGATGTCAGGCCTCGGCCGAGAGCTCGGCGAGCAGGCCTTCGATGCGTACACCGAGACCAAGACGGTCACCATCCTGACGAGGCAAGCATGACGCTCCGTTATTTTTCCGAGAGCGAGTTTCAAAGCCGCATCCAACGCGTACGAGAGGCGATGGCCGAGCGCGAGATCGACGCGTGCATCATCACCAATCCGGAGAACATCTACTATCTGACCGGCCTGAATCACCAAGGGTACTTCGCGTATACGTCTTTGATTCTGCCACTCGAGCAGGAGCCGGTCTTGATCACCAGGAAGATGGAACGCGCGATCGTGCAAGACATGGTGCCGGACGTCTTGCACTACACGTACTCGGACGGCATCGATCCGTTGCCGAAAGCGCAGAACCGCGCGGCGGACTTGACCATGGCGACACCCGAGGGTGAAGACGAGATGCCACCGGCAGAGCAGGGCCCCGGTCTGAATCCTTGGTCGATGAGCTTGGGCGTCTCCATCCGCACCACCGAAGACGAGGCGCTCGATTACGACGCGCCCATGGAGGTGACGTGCGAGGCGATCAGCGATCTCAAGCTCACCTCATCGCGCATCGCGTTCGAGCAAAACAGCTCGTTCCTGCCCTATCGGGTGGCGCAGGGATTCGTCTCCCGGTTGTCCGACGTCACCTGGCTCGACGCACGCGACCTGGTGAACGATTGCCGGATCGTGCAGTCGGCGAGCGAGCTCGAATGCACGCGGGAAGCGGCGTCGATTTCGGATGCCATGGTGATGACGGCAACCGCGATGGCCGGGCCCGGCGTGCCGAAGACCGACGTCATGGCTGGCATCTACCAGGTCATGTTCCAGCGAGGAGGCACCTATCCGGCTTTCGTGCCCTTGGTGCGGTCGGCCCGCACGATTGCCCACGAGCATGGCACATGGGATCGGTATCGTCTCCAGAAGCGTGATCTCCTGTTCTTGGAGATGGCCGGTTGCCATTGGCGCTACCACGCCCCGGTCGGGCGTCTGGTGCACATCGGAGGCTCCCGGCCGAAGAACAAGGACATCCATGCGGTCGCGCTCGAAGCGCTCTACGCGGCGGCAGACGCGCTCAAGCCCGGGGCCACGGCCGATTCGGTCTACAAGGTCTGGGAAGGCTGCGTGAAGCGAGCCAAGTTGCCGCACTACGAACGACACCATTGCGGCTACATCGTCGGCATCGGTTTCCCTCCGAGTTGGTCGGGGTCCGGGGTCCCGCGGGGCTTGCGGCGGGGCTCGCCGATGGAAATCCGCCCCGGGATGGTATTCCATCTCATGTCTTGGTTGCTCCGAACCGGCCGGGGCGATTCGTTCTTGTCCGACACCGTGGTGGTGACCGAAAAGGGCGCCGAGTTTTTGACCAATGCGCCCCGCGATCTTCTCGTGCGGTAGGGATGGGGCCACGATGAGCGTCCGCTTTTTCGCGAGCGACAATGCTTCCGGGGTCCATCCCGAGGTCATGGACGCGATCGTGCGTGCCAACGTCGGTCACGCACTGGGGTACGGGGCAGACCCTTACACCGAGTCGGCGATCGCATGCTTTCGCCGCGAGCTCGGCTCGGACGTCGAGGTGCTGCTCACGTTCGGCGGGACGGGTGCGAACGTGGCGGCGCTCGGTTCGGTGATTCGGCCTTTCGAGTCGGTTCTGTGCGCGCGGAGCGCTCACCTGTGGCTCGACGAAGGCGCGGCGCCGGAGCGCTTTCTCGGGAGCAAGCTCGTCCCCGTCGATTCTTCGCACGGAAAGGTGACGATTCCGGGGATCGAGGCCTGCCTCAAGCGCACCAAGGGCGTGCACCATGCGCAGCCACGCGTGCTTTCGATCAGCCAGGCGACCGAGCTCGGCGTCGTGTACACTCCCGAGGAGGTCCGCGAGCTCTCCGATTTCGTACACGGACGAGGCATGCTCCTTCACATGGATGGCGCCCGAATCTCCAATGCGGCAGCGTTCTTGCAGTGCTCG
>CAZBWQ010000168.1:0-3602 GCA_964495565.1 uncultured Sandaracinaceae bacterium
GGGGTGCCGCGGGGAATGCGCGTCTTCCGGATCTCGTCGGGAAGCGCCTTGCCCTCCCGAACGTACAGGACCGGGTTGTAGCGATGCCAGGGCGTGACCTCGTGGCGATGAAGCACACGAGGGCGCACGAAATCGTACGCCTCGTAGCCCTGCTCTTCGAAGAGCCTCTGCCAGTATTCGTAGGGCTGCTCGTTGATGTGGTTCTCCCCGCCCTGCCCTGGTGGAGCAGCACCGA
Source organism: uncultured Sandaracinaceae bacterium (assembly GCA_964495565.1). Taxonomy (GTDB): domain Bacteria; phylum Myxococcota_A; class Polyangia; order Polyangiales; family Houyiibacteriaceae; genus SG8-38. Next base: position 236 of record CAZBWQ010000168.1, read on the forward strand.
AAAACACCACGTCCGAATGGCGGCAAAGATCGGAGACGAAGCTTCGGGCGCGTGATTCCGGAAGATGCTCGGCAACCTCGAGGCTCTGTGCAAGATCGAACCTGCGCCCGAGATCGACCGGCTCCGCGAGGTCACGGGAGAGGAACGATGCGGGCGATATCGCGAGATCTTCGCGTCGCACGTAGTCGCCGTCGATGCCCACGATCTCTTCCACGCCCGACTGGCTCCATCGAGCGAGCCAAACACCGCACCCGCATCCGAGATCGAGCACGCTCTGAGGCTCGAGCGCCCGATACAGCAGCGGGACGATCACGTCCGCCGATCGCGCCGAAATCTGATTGGTGTATTGGAAAAACTTCTCGTCGTAGTTGTACATGGTGGATCCGTCCCGAATCAGCGCGCAGGAATCCCTCGAGCGTTTCGCCAGAGCTCGAAGCTCAAGAGCGTCCAGAGGATCTTGCGGTGGTTTCGCTCATTTCGCCGGTGCTCGTCAACCAAGCGGCGGACGCGGCCCGCATCGAGGTAGCCTGCCTCGGAAAGCCGGCCGGGAGAAAGCAGGTCGTCGACCAGCGGATCCAACGGACCCTGCAACCAAGCAGCGACCGGAATCCCGAAGCCTTTCTTGGGACGATTGATGACATCCGACGGCAGTCGATCTCGCATGGCTTGCTTCAAGATCGCTTTTCCATCGTTGGGGGGTCGAAGCTTGAGCTCCGGTGGCAGGCTCGCGACGTACTCCACCAATGCTCTATCGAGGAAGGGAGAACGTGCCTCGAGTGAGACCGCCATGCTGGCACGGTCCACCTTGTGCAAGATGTCGTCCGCGAGATAGGAGCGGCAGTACTGGTACGAAAGCCGCTGAAGATGGGCCGTGCTTTTCGGCGTGTCGTAGAGCTCCGCCACGAAATCGAGCACCCGCTCGGTCGGTTGTCGCGCTCGTAGGTCGGGGTGAAGCGGGTCGTCTTCGGAGCCGGGCATGACGCTCCCGAGCCACAACGGATGGCGCCACGACGCTGGCGCATCCGCCGCCTTGAGAAACGAGTTCACCTTGAAGTCGAAGCTGAAGTTCGCGGTGCTGACGGGCAACGCACGACCGAAGCGCCTCAATCCCCGGCGCGCAACCCTCGGCAGCGCGGAAAAACCACGCGCGAAGAAGTCGGCGAGGAAGGTAGGATAGCCGAGAAGAAGCTCGTCGCCCCCGTCGCCCCCGAGCGCCACGGTGACCTCTTCCCTCGCGAATGCGCTCAAGAGGTAAGTCGGCAGCAAGCTCGCATCTCCGAAGGGCTCGTCCAAGATCGCAGCGACTTGGGGGAGCACTTCCCTCATCGCATCTGCGGTGAAGACACGCTCGTGGTGCTCGGTGCCGAGATGCGTGGCGACCAACCGCGCCATCGAAGACTCGTCGTAGCTCTTTTCGTGAAAGCCGATGGAAAACGTCTTCACGTTGGCCGCGGTTCGCTGTCGAACCACCGAGGCGGCCACGGAGCTCGAGTCGATCCCGCCAGATAGGAACACACCGAGGGGCACGTCCGCCATCAAGCGCCGCGCCACTGCTCGATCGAAGAGCTCGGTGAAGCGCTCGACGGCGTCTCGTGGGGGTGGGGCATCGACGAATGGGATGTCCCAGTAGCGATGCTTGGCGCTCCGGCCTGCCTCGAAGCTCAGCCAGGTGCCGGGAAGCAGCTTGACGACGCCCTCCAAGATCGAGAGCTCACCTGGGAGATACTCGAGCGTCAGGTAGGCTGCGAGCCCGGTTTCATCGACTACGGGCTGCACTCCAGGATGCGCCAAGAGGCTCTTGACCTCGGACGCGAAAACGAGCGTTCCATCCGACAAATACGCGTAGAAGAGAGGCTTTTGGCCCATGCGGTCCCGTGCGAGCACCATGCGGCGCGCACGAACGTCCCAAATGCCGAAGGCAAACATCCCATCGATGCGCTCGAGCAGCTCCGGTGCGCCCCAGGCGTCGTATCCGTGAACGAGCACCTCGGTGTCGCAGTGAGACTGAAACTGGTAGCCCAGTCCTTCGAGCTCCTCTCGCAATGCGAGATGGTTGTAGATCTCTCCGTTGTACGTGACCCAAACGGTCTGCTCGCGGTTCGACATGGGCTGCACGCCACCTTCGAGGTCGATGACCTTGAGGCGTCGATGTCCCAATGCGATGCCGGGACGCTCGTAGAAACCGTCGGCGTCGGGGCCCCGATGCGCGATGGCGGCCGTCATCGCCCGAATCGCCGTCGGAGCGACCGGCGGCGCATCCGAGGACCCCGCCGAAGGCGAAACGATGCCTGCGATCCCACACATCGTCTACGGCCCTGCGCCCGGCTTGAGCGGAGGCTCCTCCTCGGGTCGCAGGTCGGAGGCGAGCACGTAGGTCTTGCGATGACCTTGGCCGTGGTAGATGCGAACGACCAACTCCGCGAGCAAGCCGATACACAGGAGAACCACCCCGTTGGTCACGAAAAACGTGGCGAGCATCATGACCGTCATCTTGTGCGGCCACGTGTTCCAGATGAGCCACTCGAGCACGGAGATGGAAGCCAGCACCACCCCGACCCCAAGCAGGGCAATGCCGATGCCCCCGAATAGGTAAGCCGGTTTGGTGGAATAGCCGCTCAGAAACTTCACCGTCAGCAAATCGAGCAGGACTTTGAACGTCCGGCCGATGCCGTACTTGCTCGAGCCGAAGCGACGCGCGCGATGATTGACGACCAACTCGGTGATGCGGCCACCACGCCAAGAGGCGTAGATGGGAATGAAGCGGTGCATCTCTCCATAGAGCTGCTCGCCTTTCAGCGCCGTGGCTCGGTACGCCTTCAGCGTGCAGCCATAGTCGTTCAGAGACACGTCGGTCCACCAACTGATGAGCTTGTTGGCGAGCTTCGACGGCAGGCGGCGGCTCCAGAAACGATCCTGACGGTTCTTGCGCCAGCCGCTGACGACGTCGTAACCCTCTTCGATCTTGGCCAACAGCCGAGGAATGTCGTTCGGGTCGTTCTGAAGGTCCGCATCCATCGGGATCAGGACGTCGCCCGTCGCGTGATCGATTCCCGCGAGAATGGCTGCCGTCTGCCCGAAATTTCTCGCGAAACGGACGAGCCTGACGCGCGGATCGTCGTCGGCGATCGCGGCGATGATCGAAGCACTGTCGTCCGTGCTGCCGTCATCGACCATGATGACCTCGCCGTCCCACGGCTCGGAATCGAACACCGTTTTGAGCTCCCCATACAACTCGGGAATGCTCTCCTCCTCGTTGTAGACGGGAATGATGATGCTTACCTTCATGCTGCGCTCCGTATCCTTGCCAACATGCGCCCCCCGATCAACACGTCGCCGCACCCTCAAACAGGGAGCCCAGCTCCTGTAT
>CAZBWQ010000169.1:0-3590 GCA_964495565.1 uncultured Sandaracinaceae bacterium
GTGGCCGGTCCATCGCAGGGCTGTCGTTCCTCAGAAGGTCATCCGTCGCGAGATCACAGCCGGCATGATCGCGAAGGCGACCAAGCGGACGGAACTTGAGCCCTCACGTGCGCTGGTGACGGCGAAAACGCGCGAGCCAAGCACGGCATCTGCCTGAGCCCCGCACAGTGCGTGCAGTCATGCGTACGCCCGACGCCATGTGGGACTCTCGCTCAGGCTGCGTGTCGTCCGTAGCGATGATGCAGCCCGCCGACCATCGGGATGGCGATGACGTTGCCTCCATCGATGGACTCACGCTCGCGTGATTCGGGGGCGTCCTTATCGAGCGCGAGGTGGGCTCGGGAGCTGTGATAGTACTCGAGGTACCGTCGGAGGATGCGCCGCAGGTGCTGCTCTCCAAGGACGATGACGTGGTCGAGGCATTCCCGCCGAAGGGTCCCGATCACGCGCTCGCAGTAGGGATTCTGCCACGGAGACCGAGGCGCGGTCAGGACCTGCTCGATTCCCATCGCACACGCTCGACGAACGAAGGCCGCGCCATAGATCTTGTCTCGGTCCCGAATGAGATACTTCGCCGTCGAATCGTAGGGGAAGGCGTTGACCAGCTGCTGACCTGTCCACCGGGCGGACGGAGCATCGGTGACGTTGAAGTGCACGACGCGTCGGCGCTCGTGCTCGAGCACGAGAAACACGTACAGGACGCGAAATGTGGCTGTGGGCACGACAAAGAAGTCGATGGAAACGAGGTCCAGGGTATGGTTGCGGAGAAACGAACGCCAGGTCTGGGACGGTGGCTTTCGCCGACGGGGCATGTACCGCGACACGGTGGCTTCGGAGACCTCAAAGCCGAGCTTGAGCAACTCGCCGTGGATGCGAGGCGCTCCCCAAGTCGGGTTCTCGCGGGCCATTCGACGGATGAGCGACCGGATCTCCGCATCAATCCGGGGACGACCACTTCGGTTTCGGCTCTTCCAGGTCCAGTAGAGCCGAAAGCCCTTACGATGCCAACCGATCACGGTCTCGGGCTTCACGAGGATCAGGGCGTGTTGCCAGCCTGTCCACAGGCGCGAGAGCGCAACCCAGAATGCGCGGTCCGTGTTGGTCAGCGTGGGGCGTTTGGTCGTGCGCTTCAGGACGGCCAGCTGTTGTCGCAACGCGAGGTTTTCGAGAGCAAGCTCGCGCTGCGACTTCAGGATCGATCGGGCAGTCGCGAGTAGGGCGCACAAGAGGTGACGCATCAGGGTGGCGAGCCTGACCCGGAGCGCGAAAACGTCAACGATTGCGCCGTGGACAAGATTCTGAGGAGGGACAGCCTCCCCCAGGGGCGGCCTACCGGCCCAACGGGAACTTGATCGAGTACGTCACGTTCAGCAGCTCCAGGTACGGCACTGCGGGACCCGTCCATCGGCTCTGGCCACATTCGACAGTCTCGGCGATCTCCTCGCCGGGTTCCCGGTTTGCGAGCGCATCGCTCAGATCCAGTGTGCACGATGCAGGTAGATCCTGTTCGGGCATCGGCTGATCAGGAGACGGGTAGTTCGGGTCGAAGAAATCTGCTTCCACGTAAACTTCGCCGTCAGGTCCGAGTGACATCGCGACGGGATCAGTGTGTGGGATCGCGCTTTCGAATCGGAGAATGCCCGCATCCCTAGTCCAGAAGTGCATCGAGGCCGGGCTGAACGAAGGGTACTCCGGATTGTCGTAGTCCGGATCTTCACCGACCTCACCGATGGCGTATCGCACGATCTCAAGGGCTTGGATCGTGATCGTAACCTCGGGCTCGCTCGTCGGGCTGCCGCCCTCGCCACCACGCCCGCCATCGCCCGTGCCGCCGACGCCACCGTCACCGCCCATGCCACCGGCTCCGCCCATCGCGCCTCCGGGGAAACAGCCTCCCGTTGGACATGCCGGTGCGGCCGGTACGACATCTTCGCAACCGGCTGTGAGCAGCATCGCAAACGCGGCGCACAGACTGCCCGTTCGCGTCGTATTCATACGATCAGAATAGCAAAGGTCAGGCGCGATGGACAAGCCTCCGGTAAAGCCGGACCCATTCAAATGAGCGGCCCACGCCTGGCCGAGTCTATACTGTCTCGAGTTCCCGCACTCGACGACGCAAACTTGAATTGAGTGCCGCGCGCGGTGCGGCCGACCGCGTTCGCACCGTCGCGAATAAGCCAAAGGCGTTGAGCGCGGGATGCCGGGATTGGGACATCTTCGATGTCTTACAATCCCACATCTTGCCCCGCGCGACATCGTCAATGTCGGTGTAGGAAGCGCAACCGTGCGCAACGGAGCGCAACAATCGGATCGATCATGCAATCGGCCGCGCGTGCCACGCAACTTCGTGCAAGAACGTGCTATACTTTGCAAGGATGGCTAAGCAGCTCAACACGGAGGGCGACTGGGTGTGGGGCGTGACGAGGTCCCACGAGGAGCTCGATGAAGCAGACTGGGAATTTTGGCGATCTCAAACTCCCGATGCGCGCCTGGCCGCCACGTTTCAGGCCAGCGTTGATGCCTGGATGCTGCACGACGGGGACACGCTCGATGGTATCGACCTGAAGGCCTTTGGGGTTCGCAAACTCGGGACCGAAGTCGAAGAGCGCCCATAGGTGCCTGCACGGTGTCCTTCCTGACGAATCCCGATTTCAAGGATCTGCTGGCCGCCCTGGACAGAGCGAAAGCGCAGTATCTCGTCGTGGGCGGTCATGCGGTTGGCGTCCACACTCGGCCGCGGGCAACGAAGGATCTCGACATTTGGATCGGAGAGGACGCCGAGAACCGCCGACGGGTCGCACGAGCGCTGCGGAGCTTTGGCGCTCCAGATGTGATTTGCCGTAGTCTCGAAGAGGCCAACCCGGACGACATCGTTTGGTTTGGCAAAGCTCCGAACCGCGTGGACTTCCTTCAGCGTTTGCCCGGCGTTGCATTCGAGAGAGCGTTATCGCGAGCGACACGCACTCACGCCTTCGGCCTCCCTGTGCCCGTCATTTCGATCGACGATCTCATTGCCAACAAGCGGGCGGTGGGCCGGGAGCAAGATCTCCGGGATGTGCGTGCTCTCGAACGAGCGCGAGAGCGGGAACGGTAGCCCCGTTTACTCAACCGCCGCGCGGCGTTCTCCAGGCACGACGTGCGCGCCAGCAGCCTGTCGAGGGAGCTCGAGGTCCCCGGTTGGAACACGTGTGATTCCATTGCGTTCCCCGACCAGCTATGCGGCAATCACCACCTCCATCGGCACTCCGAACTCCACCGGACAACGCTGTGCATATCGCGCCCCCGCAACCAACGAAGTCAGGCACTTAGCGAAATCGCCAAGTGCCTTTCTTTTTTGCTCGTTGACGCGTGGTTGACATCGCACCGTGTATTTCTTGAAGGTCAAATCTCCGCATGTCCCGCCTGGTTTCATTTCAACCGGCGCTCGACGATGTCATAGATCTCGCGACGATGTCCGACCGCCACCACGAACACGAGCACCCGGTCGACATACACCTCGTAGATCAAGCGGTAGCTGCCCACGCGGATCCTGCGGGCGCTCGTGCTGCCCTTGAGTGTCTCGGCGTTTTGCGGGTAGGGGTCGATACGGA
>CAZBWQ010000170.1:0-2303 GCA_964495565.1 uncultured Sandaracinaceae bacterium
GCGCGGAGATCTCGTTCTGCATGATGGCGGCATTGGCTTGGTCGAGGTTCTGGTCGACCTTCTTCGCCAGCTCGTCGAGCTCAGCGCGCCGCGTCTCGAGCGCCGCCACCAGCTCCTGGATCTGGGCGGTGATCGACTGCGGCTCTTCCGCGGTCTCGGTCTGCCCGAAGGACACCGACGCGAGCGAGAGGCTAAACGCAATTGCAAGCGCAGAAGTGGCGGCACGCCGAAGTCGATTGGATGTTGCCGTGTGCATGGTGTCTCCTGAAAAAAGGGGTTTCGATGAGTCGTCGAAGCGGCTCAAAAGTCCGTAGTGCTGGCAAAAGCCTGTGGTGCTAGCCGACGTCTCTCACCCGCACAAGGGGACCGGGGCTGCTGAATGGCCGAGCACCTCTCGATGGAGGACTCTCCTGCCGCATGATCGACGTAGCGATCCGCTTCGGACCATGGTGGCATTGGGCGTCAAGTTGATAGGTCACGAAAGAACAACTAGTGAAATGACCATGACTTCGACCTTGGCCCGTCGTGTGGAGCTCGAAGCTGCAGGGACCGAGACTGACCACAGCGACTTCTGTTGTCTGATTTACGCGACACAGAATGGCTGGAAGCTGCCGATTCTTTTCGAGGAGATGGGCGTTCCCTACGACTGGGCCCTGGTCGACTTCGAGACGAACGAACAGCGGAGCGAGCGTTTCCTCGCGATCAATCCCAATGGTCGGATCCCAGCGTTGATCGACCGCGGGCGAGGCCTGAAGGTCGCAGAATCGGGGGCAATCCTCGAATACGTCGCAGCACGGCTCGACAGTCCGCTCCTGCCTTCTCGGAAGGCAGAGCTGCCACTTCACCTCCAAGTCAAGCAGTGGCTGTATTGGCAGGTGAGCGCCCTCGGACCGTCCATGGGCCAGGCGATGTACTTCCAGCGGATCGCGCGGGTTCGTGGGCATGATGACCCTTTTGCCATCGGCCGGTTCATCGCGGAGGCCGAGCGCTGTCTGAAAATGTTGGACGAACAGCTACGCGACTCGGGTGGCCCGTTCGTGCTCGGCAGGCGCTGCACACTGGTGGACATCGCCTGCTTCCCATACTGCGCGAGCTCCTACTGGGCGAACGCGGACATTTCCGAAATGCACCACCTGCGCGCTTGGATCGACATGCTGCACGAGCGGCCATCCTTCAGGACGGGTCTCACCATTCCGTTCGCGCGCCCCGCATTCTTTGGCCCTCCTCATGCCACGCAGGCCGAAATCGAAGCCGAAATCGCGCGCAATGCTGGGCAATTCGAAGTCGTGACCAAGGCTACTGCGGGCGGGTGAAGCGGCTTCGCTCTTCGGCGCTCAGTGGAAGACAAACGTGTAGGTCCGTTCGACGGGCGCTCCGGTGGCCTCGCAGGTGCGCGCGGACGCATCGCACGCGATCGTCGTGCCGTCCCAGAGGGAGAGCTCGTCTCGGCCTTCTCCGAAGAAGTCGATGGTCATCGATGAGTTCGCGTCGGAGAAGCCGGCCAACTCGGGGTCGGATTCCTCGACCAGCGTGTCGATGATCGTGTCGAACCGGGGAATGATTCGGCCAGTGCGATAGAAGTACGGAGCCACGCGCAGCGGCGCGGCCACCTCGACCTCGGCCGGCCCCGTGTACGTTTCGCCGGTCTGCCAATGAACCCAATTGCCCGGTGGAAAATAGACGTCGCGGCTGCGCGCGCCCTGCGCGATGACCGGCGCGACGAGGATCCGATCGCCCACCAGGAGCTGGTCGTCCTGACGCTCTTTCGAGCCGGGCGCCTCTGGGAAGTGAAGCATGAGGTGCCGCACGACGGGCCACCCGTGATCGCGCGCCTGCGCGACCAGCGTGTAGAGGTACGGAAAGAGGGCCGTGTGCAGCGTGGCGTAGGTCTTCCAATGCTCGATGCTGTCGGCATCGGTGTCGATGAGCCAATTGGATTCGCAGGAGAACTGTCCGTTGTGCTCGCGCATGACCGGGAGCATCGCGCCAACTTGGGTCCACCGGTAAAACAGCTCGCGATCGGAGGGTGGTGTGGTGAGGCACAGCAAGCCGCCGATGTCGGTGGCGACGACGGGCACACCGCTGATGCCGAGCGACTGAACGGCGGGGATCACCGTGGGCAGGCCGTCCCCCTCGGACCAATCCGTCCTCTGATCACCGGTCCAAATCACCGGGGAGTACTGCCAAGAGCCCGTGTAGCCGGAGCGTGAGAAGAACACCCAGTCCCCGTCGGGGCGCCGCTCCTCCCAAAACTCGCGGGCCGTGCGGGCCCAAAGCCGAGGGTAGTCGTTGTGCACCTCCCA
>CAZBWQ010000170.1:2403-3492 GCA_964495565.1 uncultured Sandaracinaceae bacterium
AACACACGGAATCCGAGCGCATGCATGTCGTCGATCATGCCGGCCCAGTCGGGGTAGTGGGTCTCGTCGAGGTAGAAGTCCTCGGAGTAGAGAAACTCGCCGTCGCCACCGGCCCAGTCCTCGTTCCAGATCCCACTCGTCGGAATGCGCTCGGCGCGCATGAGGGCTGCAAGCTCTCGCGTCCGGCTCTCGGCGTTTGGGCTGTCACCGCGATGTTTCGTGTTCGCGGAGATCCACGGCGCGAACACCCAAGGAAGCGGAAGCTCGGGGATCCGTCCGGCGAAGTGCGTGTAGGCTTCGATCACGTCGAGTGGGTCATCGCCGACGAAGACGCGCAGATCGAGGCGGTCGTTAAAAAGCTCGATCGCCGTCTTTTCGGGATTGGTCTTGCCGAAATCGAACCGACTGAATCGAGTGTCGTCGATCAGCAAGCCGTACGTGCGGGAGCTGAGGTAGAAAGGGATGGGAATGCCCGTCGGCAGCTCGTCCTCGCATTCGAAGTTGCACCCTTCCTCGGTCCACACGACGAGCTCGTTGCCACTGTGCTCGGCCTCTTCGTAGCGTTGGCCCATTCCGTAGTAGCGATCGCTGCTCTCATGAACGAGCTCGATCGCGATGCGGTTGACGTTCTCGCGCAGCTCAGGATCGACTTGCGCGGTGATGCGCAAAGCACGCGGGTCGTCGTCGCCGGTGAAAGAGAGCCGCATCGGCGGCTCATCGCCGGCCGCAGCGCTCAGCTCGACCTCCAAGGAGGTCGCGTCGCAGGTGATGCTCGCGACGGTCCCCGTTTCGGTCCACGGGGCGACCACCCCCTCGTCGAAGGGGCTTTCCTGCCCCGTGACCGTCGTGAAACGGAGCGGCCCCGATGTTTCGATCAGCGTCTCACCATTCGGCCGCACGACGCGAAGCGCGAAGTCGGGTTGCGTCACCTCTGCGCGCCAACGTGACGTTTCGATGATCGCCGTTTCCCCCGACGGGCAGGACACGCGAGAGCCTGTCGAAGAGCTCGACCCCGATGAGCATCCGCAACCCACCGATGCGAGAAACGCTGCCAGCGCGAGGACGAGAAACGGGGAACCAACGCGCTTC
>CAZBWQ010000171.1:0-3425 GCA_964495565.1 uncultured Sandaracinaceae bacterium
TGTGGCCTTCGATGTCGCGCAAGGTCCGATTCATCGTCTCGAGCTGGTCGAGCACGAGAAGGTCGGTGTAGGCGTCGTAGCCGATGTAGTCATCGCATGGAAGCGGCGACACGAAGCCGGGGGAGGGGACGAAGACACGCGGCACCACGACGGCCGGCGCCACGACCCTCGGAGCGACATAGGTCGGGGAAACATAGGACCGTACCCCATAGCTCGGCGCAAAGTAGCTCGGTGCCACGTATGCCGGAGCCACCACCGTCGGCGTGGCCACGGTCGGCGTCAGCAACCCCGGAGCTCCGAAAAGCGCCGTGTCGCCGGGAATGGAAGCGGTCCAAAAGTCGTCGGCCGAGGCTGTTGGCGCGACACCGCACAGCACGAGCACGAGAATCAAAGTCCGGAGCTTGGTCATGAGGCTAGTTTTATGCGTTCAGGCCACTGGCACAAGAGCCCACGACGGCGTGGTGTCGCTACGCCACGTCCAAATCAATTTCCGTCGGCCGCCCCTCTCGTGGGTCGACCACGACGCTCGTCACGTCCCTCGCGCAATCTGGCTCACCCGCTGTTGCGACAGCGCAAGAAGCTCCGCGATGTCCCGCGTCCCCATGCCGCGTTGTTGAAGCAGTCTGACGGTCCGTCGTCGTTTCTCCGTGAGCTTTTGAGAAAGCTCGGAATGAAGCCGCGCCAGCTCCTCGGTCTCCGCGACCTCGTCCCCGAGCTCCTCCTCGAGCTCGACCCGGTCGACAATCGTCGCCGTCTCCGCGTCGTCGTACCAAAGCGATAGCGCATCGCGAATGTTCTCCCGCGCCTTCCGCAGCGACCGCGCGAACGTATGAATCTCGTGTCGATGCCCACGAATGTACACAATCCACGCCCCGTCGGGCTCGCGCGAGTAGACCGCCGTGTACCGTCCCTTGCCACGCAGTAGCTCGTTCGCCATCACCTGCCTCCTCTCAGCCATCCTTCGCCGAAGCAAGGCTCGAGCGCGATTTCAATGCTCTTGCAGGTCTTGGGATGCACGTTGTCGCTCTTTGGAACGGTTGTCTTGTAGGTCCCGCATCGGCAGGCCACTTTCGTGTGCGAGCCTTTGCCCGCTCTGGCGACCACGGCGCCACCCAGCCGCCGGACCTCCCTGATGATGTCCTTCGACCTCATGGTAGACTAGCTGCCTAGTCAGTCAATGACTAGTAGATTAGTCACACATGAAGAATCGGACTTCTGCAGTGCCTCGAGAGGGGAAGAGATTTGCATGCCCCATCGTCGGCCACCGCCGCCCAGAGTTGCCCAAACCCGCCAAAAGCAACAGGCCGCACGGCCTGCCAAAAACCCCGCGTTCAGCCCACCCGCTGCGCATTCTCTGGATGCGGGTGCGGGTACAGTCAGGCGCTCTACGCCGCTTCGACCTGCACGTTCATCTTCACACCGGCGCGATCCAACTGCTCCTGAAGCGCCAGCTTCACGAATACGGTCTCCGGAAATCCGAGTACCTTCGCCCAGGCGGCCGCGCGCTCCGGGCTCACGACCTTACGCCCTTTCTCGACGTCGCACAGATGCGAGCGGCTCACACCCAGTCGCCTCGCAAACTCCGCCTGGCTGATTTCGTCGCACATGCGAAGGCTCCAAAGCATGCCGCCCAGGGTGACGGGTCCGTAGAGGCTCTCCAAGAGCTCCATCGCGTCGATTCGAGGTTCCGACGGAGTAGGGCGCTTCTGCTTTCGTCTTCGCTTAGTAGCCATGTTTGCTCACTTCCTCGATGGAAACAGTCTCGACGTCTCCTTCCCGCACGACGCGGTACATCGCTCGGTACGCGCGGCTCAGCCGAATGCTCCGCATCCCGCGCCGCCGTCCGGCGAGCGGCTCATCATGAAACCCAGGAATCTTCCGAGCTTCCTCCAAGCCTATTTCCATCACCAAGTAGACCCAATGCGACAGCTTCTCTCCGACATGCACGGGAAGCCTGCGCACCTGCTTCTCCGCCCGCCTGGTGATTTCAACCCGGCGGATCACGAGAATTGTACACCTAACAGGTGAACGCAGTCAAGGGATGGAGCAGCAGGGGCATCGCTCGGGGCTCGGTCGCGCATGCTCCGTCATCGGTCATCGTCTCCCGAAGATGCGCGCGTCGGTCCGCGGTGGTCGCCTCACGGTCAGTCCAAAGAGATTCCCCAAATCAAGCAAGCCTCACCACCCAGCTTGTCCCCGCCCGCATCCACGCTAGCTTCCGCCGCGAAGATTGGAGCTGCTCATGTCACGTACTCGTTCACTTCTCGTCGTCGCCCTCGTTTCGATTCTGTCGATTCTGATGGGATGCGACTCGGGCTCCGGAAGCGAGGGCAGCGGAGGCGGCGCAGGTGATGGAGGCGGCGACGGCGGCTCGGGGGGAGGCTCGCCCGAGCCCAGCTTGTCGTTCTTCGTCACCAGCGTGGGCAGTGGCACGAGTGGGGGAGACTTGGGCGGTCTCGCCGGAGCCGACCAGACCTGCCAAGAGCTTGCAGCCGCGGTCGGTGCGGGCGAACGCACGTGGCGCGCCTACCTGAGCACCTCGAGCGAAGACGCGCGCGACCGGATCGGCCCGGGCCCCTGGTACAACGCGCGATTGCAACGGGTCGCAGCCGACGTGGAAGCCCTCCACGAAAACGGCATCCCGCGCTTGGAGTGGGGCGTCACGGACGACCCCGACGGCAACGGCCTGGTCATCGACGAAAATGGAAGCCTCGTCCCCTTGGCCGAGCACGACATCCTCACGGGAAGCCAGCCGGACGGCACGTTCTTCGAAGGACGGACCTGCCTCGACTGGACTTCATCGAGCGAGAACGAAGTCGCACAGGTAGGCCACAGCGATGTCGCGCCCCCCGGAATCACCATCGAGGGCGTGGACCTGCAGTCGTGGAACTCGTCGCACGAAACCGTCAGCTGCACCGAACAGGGCGTGGCCGAACGGCGCGGCGCCGGCCGTTTCTACTGCTTTGCGGCGAACTGAGCCGCGCTTCTCTCGCGGCAATCTCGAAACCGAAGTCCGAGGCCTCATCGAGGCCCCCTACGCCGCGCTCTCGTCCTCGGTTCGCCACCCCGGAAACAACAGAACCGCCGGATGAACCCGGAGCGCCCGCGCCAGCGTCTTCGCCCGCTCGGCACCGAGCTTCACACGGTCCGTCTCAATCGCAGAAATGGTCGACTGCGCAATCCCCGTCAGCGCAGCAAGCTCGTTTTGACTCAGCTCATTGAGCTCACGTGCAATCCGCACCGACTGCCCCACCGAGAGCGCCTTCCTCGCCTTCGCCGGCAAGAACCGCCCATCGAGCGCCGCCTTAGTCTTTCTTCCGGTAGTCATGAGGATTCACCTCCAGCACGAACACGGTCAGCTGGTCGCCATCGACGCGATGGGCAACGCCATCGCCGTGTGGGAGGAGTCGGACGCGTCGGGGAAC
>CAZBWQ010000172.1:0-3340 GCA_964495565.1 uncultured Sandaracinaceae bacterium
ACCTCGCGCCTTCGTGCGCCGAAGCCGGGGTGCTCGGTGTGCTTCCGGGCGTGATCGGTGTCCTGCAGGCCACCGAGGCGGTGAAGATCGTGCTCGAGCGGGGCGATCCGCTCGTCGGACGCTTGCTGCAGTACGACTCGCTTCAGATGCAGTTCCGTACCTTCAAGCTGCGGCGCAACAAAGACTGCCCGGTGTGCGGGGACCATCCCACGATCACCGACTACATCGACTACGAGCATTTCTGCTCGGGCGGCTGAGCATCGCCCCCGCGGCCGGGAGCCCCCCAACGCTCACTCGAGCTGAAAGGGGGCGACCGGTCCCTCCAGCAAAAACGGATGAAGTCGCGCCTGTTGCTTCGGGGTGAAGCCGGCGCGACCGATTCCGAGGTAGAGCTCGGGCCCCGCCTTGCGGAGCTCGTCGAACATGGTGTGCACGAGCGCGCCGCCGAAACCGCCGCGTTTGAAGTCGTTGAAGTCCGCGTATTCGAGATGAAACGCATCCCCGGTGTCTCCAGGAAGCTTCGAGGGGCCGAGCCGCGTCCGCATCCGGACGGCACGCCGGACTCCACGCGGCGTCATGAAGCTGTTGTAGCCGTGGCCCTCGTTGGGACCGGTCGGCTCGAACGCTTTGCACAGCCATCGCCCCTTGACGTGGACGGTGAACGCCGCGCCCAAGTAGCCCCATGCGTTTCCTTGGTCGAGCAAGCACGCAGCAAACTCTCCGTGCATTTCGTCGAAGCGGGGCGCGGGAAGCTGATGGTAGAGGGCGACGAGCGCATCCAAGGGCATCATCCGAAGCTCGATCGCCGCGTGCGGCGACCGAGTGGCTCGCGCGTCGAGGTGGGAGATGGGCTCGGACATGACGACTCTCCTTGCAGTCTTTGCGCTACCCCTCCGGGCGCCGATTGTCGAGCCCCCGGAGGAGCCCGGGTCTCGGTGATGGGGGCCTCGCGGCTACGGACCGGAGGGCGGCTGTGGCGGCGGAACGACGTTGGCGATGGGCTGCAGCGTCTTCAGATAGGCGAAGACCGAACGCAGGTCTTCGTCGGTGAGCTGCTTGTACGCGGGCCACGGCATCGGCGGCAGCACCGGTCTGCCGACACCGAGGTGAAGACCGGTCCGAAGCGACTGCACGAACTGCTCCTCGGTCCAGAGCCCGATCCCGTCCGGATGCGGGGTGATGTTGGCGGCGAAGCTGGTGCCCCAAGGACCCACCCACACGGTCATGTCGTTGCTCGTCACCGCACCCCACGCTTCGGGGCCGATCACGTGCGCCGGCACCTCGGGCAGCGCGCCCCCCGGGTGGCCCGAAAGCCGCCGGGCAGGATCTGGCGCGGGGCCGCGGTCGGTGAACACCTTCGGTGAATGGCAATCGTCGCAGGCCAAGACCGTCACCAGATACGCGCCACGCTCGATGCGCGACGCGACATCGGGCGCGCGCTCCTTTGCGGCGGAGGGCTGGCACGCGCTGAGACCAGAAAGGACGAGGGCTGCCACGAGGCACGCCCCGAGGACGTGCATTGGAAGGGATGGGTAGAGCTGCATGTGAAAACTCCCGGTTGAAAGAGGAGCGTCCCACGCATTTCTCGTGCCAGGTGCCTTTGCACCGCAGAGCAAAGCACGCGACGCGCGGTCTACCGGCCGCTTCGTGGGCACGACGAAGCAGAACGCGGGCGAGGGCGGCCTTCGCGGTGCAAACGCTTCATGCGGCGCGATGCAATCTTTGCACCGCTTTTTTCTTTCCATCGTCGGCATCTGCCCGTAAGACCGCGAAATGCATCGTTTCCTCGGCATGATCCTCGCGAGCGCGGTTTCGCTGCTCTCCATCCCCGCGGGGGCACAAGACAGCGACCAAGCCTTTCAGGAATTTCTCGACGCGCTCGAGACTTCGCGGCAGCTCGTGCTTCGGCGAACGGCCGAAGACGGAACCGATCGGGCAGAGGGCCTACGCCACATCATTCGTCTCATCGAGATGCAGAACGCGCCCGCGACCGACGACCACGATGCCGCGCATCCGCACGTGTCCCGTTGCCCGAGCGTGGTCTGCAAGCTCGGCTTCGACAATCCCGACTTCACCTACATCAACGTGGCGCCGATCAGCGTCGAGTACACCTACCGCATTTACGGCCAACGCGGGACCGTGCCCTACATCAGCATGCAGATTTTCGACAACCCGCTCGGAGGCGAGGTCTTCATGACCTCGGAAGAGCTGACGGTCGAAGAAGACGGAAGCTACGAGATCATCCTCAGCGCCACGCCGCATGAGGGCAACTGGATGGAGCTCAAGCCGGGGGCGCAGCGCTTCATCTTGCGCAATGGCTTCTACGACTGGGACCGCGAGATCGAAGCCAGCGTTCAGGTCGAGGTCATCGAGGGTCCGACGAGCGGCCCGGTGCCCACTCTCACGCCGAGCGAATTCGTCTCGGATTTGGAGGCCCTGTCGCTTCGGCTCGCGACCATTCCAGCGACCATCCAGAACGCTCGGGACGGTTGGCCGCTCAACGATTTGAACGAGCCCGATCCGCTGGCTTTCGGGATTCCGGGCGCCGGTGTGCCGAGCGCGGTCAGCAGCGCCGGACGCTACGCCATCGCGGAAGACGAGGCGCTGATCGTCGAAACGCCGATGCCGGACGTGATCCATGGCGGCATTCAGCTCGGCAACGTCTGGGTCGAGTCGCTCGACTACCAGACGCGTCAAACGTCGCTCAATTGGTTTCAATCGATGGCCGATGGCGATGGCGTCATCCGCTACGTGCTGGCACATCGCGATCCCGGCGTTCCGAATTGGCTCGATGTCTCGGGCCACCCCGAAGGCAGCATCTTCATGCGCTGGCAGAGCCCATCGGAAGCGCAGCAGCCCGACAAACCGACGGTCGCGCTGGTTCCTTTTGACGAGATCCGAGCAAACCTTCCCGCGGACCATCCCACGGTGACGCCGGAGGAACGCGCCGCCACGTTGGCCGAGCGGTATCGCGCCGTCAACAAGCGAAGAAATCCGACCGGACAATTCGATGACGTGCAGGTCCAGGCTTCCAACGGAGGAGGGGGATGTGCCACGGCTCCGGTGCCGCGTGATCACGGGATGGTGTGGCTCCTGGCGGTGGGGCTCTGGGCAGCGGCCCGTCGGCGTCGATCTCGCAGAGCCGGGTGTTGAGCTGCTAGACTGACCGCATGCGTGGGGGAGCGCTTGGGTTGCTGATGTTGCTCGTGTTGCCGCTGATCGGCTGCGAGAATCGAGCGGCGGTCGAACGAACGAAGACGCGCCTTCGGGAAGCCGACCTGCCTCGTGTGCAGGCGCTGATCGAACGAGACCTCCAAAACCACCAAGCGGGTGTGATCGC
>CAZBWQ010000173.1:0-3176 GCA_964495565.1 uncultured Sandaracinaceae bacterium
TTGGAGATTCTGGCGTTGGTGGCT
The DNA here is from genome assembly GCA_964495565.1 of uncultured Sandaracinaceae bacterium. Classification (GTDB taxonomy): domain Bacteria; phylum Myxococcota_A; class Polyangia; order Polyangiales; family Houyiibacteriaceae; genus SG8-38. The sequence goes on from CAZBWQ010000173.1 coordinate 25, forward strand.
CGACACCTGAGCTCCTTGCCGGCCGAGGTAGTCGAGGCTTCCGATGGAGAGGAGGCCCTGCGGCTCGCGAAACGGGAAAAGCCCGATCTCGTCGTGCTCGACGTCATGATGCCCGGGATGAGCGGCTGGGAGGTGTGCCGCGCGATTCGCGAGGACGAGTCGCTCGGTGAAACCGGTGTAATCATGCTGACCGGAATCGGCGAGCGTCTGAACGAGATGACCTCTCCCCTGTACGGAGCCGATGGCTTCTTGGACAAGCCCTTCGAGCTCGACGAGCTAGCCGACAAGGTCCGCGAGATCCTCGAAACTCGGCGGTCCGCCTGAAATTCGCCCCATTGCTAGCGACCCGAGATATGCTACCGGGCTGGACGATGGTTTGGAAACGCGGTGCTCTCATCCTGATCGCCCTCGCCACGGCGAGCTGCTCGAAAAAGACGGAAGAAGCCCCGGCGGCAGAGCAAGAGTGGCCCAAGCACGGATTGACCGAAGCACAGGCCAACGAAGTGCTTGCCAAGGTCGGGGATCGCACGATCACGGTGGGGGAGTTCGCCGATCGCCTGGCCTCGCAGTCTCCCTATCTTCAGGCACGCTTCGAGAGCCCTGAACGCCGCAAGGAATTCCTCGACAATCTCGTGCGCTTCGAGCTGCTGGTCTACGAGGCCAAGCGGCGAGGATACGAGGAGAAGCCGGAGGTGGTGCGCGCGAGGCGCAACGCCATGATTCAGCAGCTCGTGAAGAAAGAGGTCGACGAGCCCCTGGAGGCAGACGAAGTCACCGAAGAACGAGTTAAGGCCATCTACGAGGCCAACCCGACGGAATTCGACCGTCCCGCGCAGGTTCGCGCGAGTCACATCTTCATCAAAGACCGTGATCGCGCCGAGAAGATCCTGTCGCAAGCCAAGAAGACCGACTTGGGCGGATTTCGCCGGCTCGCCCGCGCGGAGTCGGAGGACGAGGACACCAAGAAGACCGGCGGCGACCTGCAGTTCTTCACGGCCGATGCCGAAGACGGGCCACCTGCAGCGCTGCGCGAGGCGGCGTTTTCGCTCGACAAGGTGGGGAGCGTCCATCCGGAGCTCGTCGAGGCCGATGGCGGTTATCACGTCGTCATACTCACTGGAAAGCGCGCGGCATTGAAGCGCACGTACGAACAGGCCAAGCGTGCCATTCGTCACAAGCTCATCCGAGAGCGCAAAGAGTCCGCGATGGAAGCTCTGACCGAGAAGTTGCGTAAGCAAGTCCAAGTCGACGTCGACTACGACGCGCTCGAGGACATCCGCATCGAGGCGCCCCCACTCCCGCAAAACCCATGATACGAGCATCCCTTTTAGTCGTGGCTCTGCTGCTCGCTTCGCTCGGCAGCTCGGCGACGGCCGACGTCGTGGAGCGAGTCGTAGCCACCGTGAACGACGAGGCGATCTTTCTGAGCGATCTGCGCAAGCGCGCCGTCCCGTTCCTCCCCCAAGAGGCGGCGGCTCCCACCGAGACGGAGCGCATGGCCCGCCTCAAACAGCTCTATGACGAGCTCTTGGACTATTTGATCGATGAGCAGCTCGTTCGTCAGATCGCGACCACCAGCGGGATCCGCGTCACGGAAGCCGACGTGGACAACGCCATCGAGAACCTCCGCCTGCAAAACAACATGACCGAAGAGCAGTTCGATCAAGCTCTGGCGTCGCAAGGGCTCTCGAAGGCCCTCTACCGGCGAGAGCTCAAGAAGCAACTGATTCGGTTGAAAGTGATGAACGAGCGCGTTCGCTCGCGGGTCAACGTCACCGAGGAAGAGGTGCGCGCCCGCTACGAGCAGAGAGCACGCGAGCAAGGAAGCGAGATCCGTCTTCGGGTGTCCCACCTGATGTTCCCGGTCGACGACGATGCATCGGTGACGGAGGTGGCCGCGACGCGCGCGGAGGCTGCCGAGGTCCGTCAAACCTTGACGCCCGAAAACTTCAAGGAGCGGGCCAGGGAGCTCGGGGGCGGTGAGCTCGGCTGGGTCGCACAAGGCGACCTCCCCGAAGAGCTGGGCGACGCGTTGGCCTCGCTCGCGACCGGCGAAATCAGCCAGCCGATTCGAGGTGGATCGGGGTTCCACGTCTTCTTCCTGGAGGATCGCAAGGCGGGGGCCGATTTCCCGTCCTACGACGAGATGAAGCAGGAGCTCTACAGGGAGATGCTCGATGACGCCATGGCGCGCCAAGAGAAGATCTTCCTCCAAGAGATGCGACGAAAAGCGGTCATCAACCGAATGCTCTGAGCCAAAAGCACCGAGTCGGTTTGCTGCTACCATCACGGCCATGAGCGGTGAGGTCAAAGTCGATCGAGACGGACCGGTGGCGAGCTTGATCTTCGCACACGAGGAGCGCCGCAATGCGCTAACCGTGGACATGTGGCGGTCGATTCCCGCTGCCATCGGTCGATTGCAAGAGGACGACGAGGTGCGCGTCGTGGTGATGCGCGGAGCAGGCTCGGAAGCATTCGTGTCGGGAGCCGACATCTCCGAATTCGAGCGGACTCGAACGGGCGATGCGGGTCGCCAATACGATGAGATGACCGCCCGGGCCTTCCAGGCCCTCCGCGGCCTCGACAAACCGCTCATCGCCTTGGTCCATGGGTTCTGCATTGGCGGAGGAGCGGCAATCGCGCTCACGGCCGATCTTCGGTACGCGGCCGACGATGCGGTCTTCTCGGTTCCGCCCGCGCGCCTGGGTTTGGGCTATCACACGGCCGGGGTCGAGGCCCTGGTTCGCACCGTCGGCTTCTCGGGCGCTGCCGATCTGCTCTTCACGGCACGGCGCGTCGGCGCAAGCGAGGCGCGGCACATGGGCTTGGTCAACGAAGTCTTTGCCAAACACGTCTTGGACGAAAACGTCGAGCGTCTGGCTCGCGTCATCGCGAGCAATGCGCCGCTGACGATCCGGAGCGCGAAGATCACCCTTCAGGAGCTCAGCGGACCGGAGAGCGCCCGGAACACCGAGAGGATCGAGGAGTCGATCGAGCGGTGCTACCAAAGCGAAGACTTCAAAGAAGGAACCCGCGCCTTCCTCGAAAAGCGCAAACCCCAATTCGAAGGCCACTAAGCCCACCGCAGACTTACCGAACGCTTTGAGGCCCCCCGGGGGTTTTGAAAACACGACACGGGCATTGCGCGGAAC
>CAZBWQ010000174.1:0-3011 GCA_964495565.1 uncultured Sandaracinaceae bacterium
GTGGCGGTGTGGGCCGAGCCCCATCTGAGCACGGCCGCGGCGATGATCGGCAACGCCGTGGCCGGCGTCACCGCCGTGCCTCTCAACCCAAAGCTCGGCACGGCGGAGATCAGCCACATCTTCACGGATTGCGCACCGAGAGCGGCCTTTGTTGCGGCCGATGCCGAGCCCGGGCACGAGGTCGACGGAGTCCCTTCGTTGCGTGCTTCCTATTCGGGCCATGCGTCCAAGCTTTCGACGATCGGGGTCGGCGACGAGGCGATGTTGATCCTCTACACCTCGGGCACCACGGGCCTCCCTAAGGGCGCCGTCCTCACGACGAAGAACGTCGCCGCCAATCTCGACGCCCTGGCCGAGGCGTGGCAGTGGACCGCGCGCGACACCGTCGTTCACTCGTTGCCGCTCATTCACGCGCACGGTTTGGTCTTGGGTCTCTTCGGGAGCCTACGGGTCGGGGGCACGCTGCACTACGTTCCGCGCTTCGCACCCGATGCGATCGCCAGCGCGCTTTCCGATCCCCGACACGAGCAAACCGTCTTGTTCGCGGTGCCCACCATGTTTCATCGGCTCGCCGAGGCGGCGGCAGGGGACGAGGCGATCTGCGAGGCCTTGCGGCGCCCCCGGTTGTTGATCTCCGGCTCGGCAGGTTTGCCGGTGCGAGAGCACGAGCGGATCCAACGCCTGACCGGCCGGGGTGTGCACGAGCGCTACGGGCTCACCGAGACTCTCATCAACTGCGCGGTGCCTGCATCGAGCCCGCCCATGCCCGGTTACGTGGGACCGCCGCTTCCGGGCGTCGAGCTGAAGCTGGTCGATGATCGGCGGCGCGAGATCCACGCGACCGACGACGAAACCATGGGTGAGGTGGCGGTGCGAAGCGAAGCGGTCTTCGCCGGCTATCTCAACCGCGAGGACGCCACCCGCGGCGTGCTGGACGAAGACGGGTGGTTCTACACGGGCGACTTGGCGACTCGGGCTGCCTCGGGCGCGATCCGGATTCTCGGCCGCCGAAGCACCGACATGATCAAGACCGGCGGCTACCGGGTGGGCGCCGGAGAAATCGAGGCATGTCTGCTCGAGCACCCCCGGGTGCGCGAAGCCGCCGTGGTGGGCGTCCCCGACGACGACCTCGGCCAGCGCATCGTCGCGTTCGTGGTGCTCACCCAAGGGGCGGCCGAAGAGCCGGAGGCACTGGTTTCGTTCGTGGCGGAGCGGCTCAGCCCCCACAAGCGTCCTCGCGAGGTCCGCTTCCTCGACGCCTTGCCTCGCAACGCGATGGGCAAGGTCCAAAAGAAGCAGTTAGCCGGCTAGGGCCAAGGCCTCGCGGGTGATGCCGCACGCCGCCGCCACGTCATCGCGATAGGACTGCCATGCTTCTACGGCTTCGCGCATGGCATCCACGACCGCAGCCCGTTCGCGGCTCGGCACGTGGTTCAGCATCACGCGCCAGGCGGCCTTGCGATGCTCGCCCTCGACCGATCGATGCGCCTTGGTGAGCGCCAGGCATTCCAGGGGAAGCCCGTAGTGCCGGACGAGCGGGTGCTCTTCGAGTGGTGGCTGCGGCCTCGCGGGTGCCGACTCGTCGAGCTCGTGCCGTTCGTAGGCGGTCCCTTCGATGAAGAGGGTCGCCACCGACGCAGCCACGGCCCAACCACGGTTAGTCGTCGCATCGTCGAGCACGTCACGGTACGCGCGCGCCGCCGGCAACAGCTCGACTCGTTCGAATCGCTCGAGATCCATCCCGAGACCCCGAGGGTACATCAGGAACAGCTCGGGGTGGGGTTGGCCGGCAGCGAGCCCGCCGGTTTCTTCTTCATAGAGATTCTCTGCGAGCTCACGGCGCACCTCGGCGATCGGGCACTGCACGTAAGCTCGGCCCACCAAGACGGGGAAGTCGCGCACGTAGACTTCCCACTCTTGCTCCAAATGAACGTGCAGCTTTTCCCGAGGCACCAGACCGTTGGCAAACGCCGGCCAGGCCCAGTGCGTCTTTCGTTCCATCTGCTGCAGCAGCGCCTCTTGAAACTCGGATACGTCCACCTTTTCAAGGTAGAGGCTCGCCCGGTCCGTGTCGAAAAGGGCCGCGAATGCCCTGAAATTCAGGCGTCGCCCTTCAGGTAGGTGTACCCGCGCAGGCTGTTCTCGTAGTGATCCATGAAGGTGCGAAGCTGCGGCAACGTCATCCGTCCCTGGTTGAGCGCACGCTCGGCTTGCTTGCGAACCCGTTCGACCATCTCCTCCGGGTCGTACTGCAAGTACCGAAGCACCTCGTCGATCGCGTCGCCCTTGATCACGTTGGACACCGTGTAGCCGTAGTCTTCGAGCCTGACGTGCACCGCGTTGGTGTCACCGAACAGATTGTGGAGATCGCCCAGAATCTCTTGGTAGGCGCCACCGAGAAACATGCCCAGCAAGTAGGGTTGCCCCGGCGTCACCGAGTGCAGCTGAAGCGAGCGCTGCACCTCCTCCACGTCGATGAAATGATCGACGATGCCGTCCGAATCGCAGGTGAGATCCGCGAGGCGCGCCCGCACCGTCGGCTCCTCGTCCAGCCGATGAATCGGCATGAAGGGAAACAAATGATCCATCGCCCAGATGTCGGGCGCCGACTGGAACAACGAGAAGTTGCAGTAGTAGATCGCGCCCATCATGTCTTCGACGGCGTGCAGCTCCTCGGGCACGTACCTCAACCGGCGCAAGCTCTGACGAATCTTCTCGCAGCAGCTCCAAAACAAGTGCTCGGCGCGCGCGAGCTCCCGAATGCCGAGATATCCGAACTTGAACAGGCTTCGCGCCTCCTCGAGGGCTTGCTGCGCATCGTGCCACGACTCCTGCACGTTCTTCGGCTGGATGCCCTTCCAGGTCTCGTAGAACTCGTCGAGAATGCGATGATCGTTCTTGCTCGGCTCCTGCGGGTCTTCGAAGTCGACGTGATCGACGCCGACTGCATCGAAGACGAGCACCGATTGGTACGCAGCAATCGAGCGCCCGCTCTCGCTCACGATGGTCGG
>CAZBWQ010000175.1:0-2983 GCA_964495565.1 uncultured Sandaracinaceae bacterium
GTCTTGTTGAGCTTCTCGATGGAAATGATCGGCTGCATGAACGACCCGGAACAAGCGTGCTCTAGCACGCCCCACTCGCGGTTCGAGCGATCCGCCGGTGGATGCCGTCATTCCGCCAAGCGCGACGCTCCCATGCCCGCGGAATCAGCCGAACACACGCGGGCATCGCACTTGCAACGCCATCGGGGCATGAAACCCACAGTCCTCACCCACAACTTCGAAGACGGCACCTTCACCGCAAGCGAGCCGGTCATCATGACCTGGAACGGCGTCGACATGCCAAAGGCGCTTCGCCGCGTGAAGCCCGGCCAGTACGTGCTCCTTCCGTACGAGCCCCCCGACGACATCCTTCGTCGCCCGAAAGAAGCCGCCTAAGGCGAGGTGATGCAAAAGTGTTACACTATGCAAATGCCTACGCAGAAAAAGCGGATCAACATCACCATCGACGACGCGACTTATGCGGCCATCGAGCGCTTGGCCGACGAGCACGATGAATCGATTTCGCGAACTAGCCTTCGACTCATCGAAGAGGCCCTCGAGTATCAGGAAGATCGCCACTTCTCCAAGGTCGCCGACGCCCGTCTCGAGAAGAAACAGCGCCGGGTCTCCCACGACGAGGCCTGGGATTGACCTATCGCATCGAGTACCTCCAAAGCGTCGTCACCGATGACATCCCCGCGCTCCCCAAATCCGCCAAGCGCCAAATCCGCCGCGCCATCGAACAAAAGCTCACCACACACCCCTTTGAGCTCGGGAAGCCCCTCCGCTACAGCCTCCGCGGTGCCCGCCGCCTCTGCGTCGGCGACTACCGCGTGATCTACCGCATCGAGCCACCCGACGTCGTGCTCGTCGTCAAGATCGGCCACCGCCGCGAGGTGTACGAAGGGTAGCCGTCAACCGTCAGTTGGGTAGGGCCATCGGGGCCTTGATGACGCCGTGCTGGCACGCGGCCTCACGGGATCGTGCACTCGTAGTTCCCGAGAAACGGCACGAAGTCCGGTGGAACTGTGATCTCGAAGGAGATCAGCACCTCTTCCACGCGCTCGGGGTAATCGGGCGGTGGGCCTTGCACGATGACGTCGCCGCTCAATTCACCCTTCAGCACCTCCCCCGGCGTGTACTCGGAGACGACCAACGTCACCGACCCATCATCGAAGAAGCTCGTGTCGGTACCCACCAAACCGATGCGGCCCACCACGCCTCCCGGAAACGTGCCCGGGCCGAGCACCTTGGAAAACTCGTCGCCTCGGAGGGGCCCGAGGAAGACGGTGCGCTCGGTTTGGGTCTGCTCGAGGTTGATGCCGATGAGCGAGCCGTCGGTGAAATCTTCCGATTGAAAGCTGACGACGTCCTCGCTCTGGCCAGTCACTTCGTTGCCAGCCACCATCACGGTGAACCCGCAGTCACCGGGCGGCTCGATCGTCACCGAGATCGGGTGCTTGCTCACCGCCGACCCGGACCCTTCAGGGAACGTGACACGCGCCTCGATGTCGATGGTCGTAGGCTCGGTAATCGCCTCGGGGATCTCCATCTCGATCACCACGGGCTCCACCTGCGCCGGAACTGTGGAGCTGAGCGGCTCGCCGTTGCCATCGAAAGTCTGGATCGAAAAATCACCCGGTGCGCTGTCTCCAAATCCAACCACCTCGACCGTCACATCGACCAACGTGTGCCCCTCGCCGTTGATCGCCTTCGCCTCCAGCACGGCGCCCTCATCCGGGAGTGGGACGCCCAAATCAGGATCGACGATGGTGATGATCTCGCGAATGCGAGCTCGGCCGCCTCCGCCGAGTGAGATGGGCGCCAGGACCGTCGTCGCGCCATCGAACTCATGGGAGTCGAGCTCGGCTTCCCTCACTTGGCTGAACGCGTAATCCACGGTGTCGCCAAACTCGATGAGTCGCTCGAAGAGTAGGTCGCTCGTCTCGTTGTCTTGCAGCGCATCCACGGGCTCGCTCCATCCGAACGTGGCGCTCGGACCGGACGTGCCTCCCGGAATCGGAACCGTCTGACTCGAGCAAACCGAAAGGTACAACAACACGTTGTCGAGCCCCCCGGCATACTTCGACTGGAACCAGGCCTCGTCGTAATAGATGTAGTCGATGAAGGCAGGCGCCCGCACGATCGGTTGTCCGTCGTCGTCGGTGACGGGTAGCACCGCGTCGGGCATCTCGAGAAAGCCACAGCTCTGCCCGTTCTGATTGAGAGCTCGCAGCTCTGCGTCGCGGAATGCGTGCCAGCGTTGGAGCTGCGATGCAGTGAGCCGGCTTTCGATTTCGGAACGCGGCAAGGCCATCAACGCAACGACTGGTGTCATGCCATCGGCAGCCAACTCGTCCGGCCCCACCTCCTCGTCGATCCAAAGATTCATCCCGCACTCTTTCGAGGAAAAGATCGCCGTGTAGTCGGGATCGTCCCGATCCGGAAGATAGGCCCCATGCGAGAGCACCCATACGAATTGGTAGTCATTCCAGTTGCCGAAGTACTCATCGGGCACGTCCCGGTTTCTGAAGTACTGGACCTCCTCATAGTCGTGCAGGCCCTCGAGGCGCGACCTCCACTGCGAGGTATTCGACAGGAACTGAAAGTGAAACGGCTCGAGGATCAGCCCCTTCTTCTTGATGTTACTTTCCGAGCCGTCTTGGCGAAGGATGGCCTTGGGCGCAGCATTCACCCCGAGCGGGGTAGGGCTCGAGTTGATGGCGTCGCCTCCCTCGAAAGGCGGGAGCGTAGGCGTCGGATACGCAGCGCTGATGGTGTACAGCCAATGCGCCGAGCCTCCCTCGACGCGGAACCGCAAGCGATCGTCGGCCGCGACGACGTCGACGACGCTCTCTTGCTCGCGAAGCCAATCGGCAATCACTCCATACGAATCGCCGGCAGCCCGCCGTCCTTGGATCTCGCTCTTGTATTGCTCGGAGAGCTCGAGCGCGGCCTGAGTTTGCTCCGCGGGCGAGCACGGGTAGCCTTCGATCTCGCATTC
>CAZBWQ010000176.1:0-2883 GCA_964495565.1 uncultured Sandaracinaceae bacterium
GCTCGCCCGCTTCTACGATCCCGTGGCCGGAAGCGTCACGCTGGACGGACACGACCTGCCCCAGCTGGTGGACGCCCGCGCCACCGTCCACGTACGGCGCGGCGCGAACGGCAAGGACTTGACCCTCGAGGTGGCACCGATTCCGTATCGATGTGCGACTGGTGGCTCTCTGTGCGATCCCGCCAACGACTTGGACGGAGTGGCCGGCCTTCGAGGAAACACCGATTGCGAGCCGGTCGGACCGACCAACGCGTGCGGTCGTTACGTGCTTCTCCCGACGAGCACGGAGTGCGAGCCTGGTGGGATTTGCGCTCTTCGCGGCAAGCTCGAGCAGTGTGCTTTGAACGGATTCTGCGTCACAGGCGACCTGCGCGTCGCCCTGCAATCCGCGTACGAGCGTTACACTGCAGACGACGAAGGTGAGGTGCTCTTCGGCTGGGACGACGAGAGCACCGGCGCCACCCTCGAGCCCGAAGGCTCGGACGATGCGATCTGGGTGCTGCCTCCTGCGGTCTACACGGAGCCGACCGGGCCCCTCGGCCTACGTCTGGTGGTCGGTCCGGTACCCGTCGCCTTCGAGTGCACGATGGGCGTCTTCAACGCGGACCTCATCCCGCCTCAGCCGATCCCCGCTCCGGACGACGCGCTGATCGCGTTCCCCATCGAAACGTTCCCGTAGAAGAGCCCCGGCATCCACTGGCATGGATCGGGTTGCGGCTCTAAAGGCGCCTGATGTGCCCACGGCGGATCGCGTGCATCGGTGCCTGTCTTCTGTTCGCAGCAGCCCCCGCGTCATCGCAGCCCGCCGACGGTCGCTCTTCCCCGGCCCCGGAGGATGCCATCACGCTTCTGTCAGGCCGCTACGAGTACGTCGGCGACCCGGACGAGGACCACGCCACGATCGAAGAATCCATCGAGAAAGCGATCTCCAATCTGGGATGGCTCGGACGCAAGATCGCGCGCAACCGGCTCGCGAATCATCAGGAGCTCCCGTCGCATATCGAGATTTCACGCCTCGGTGACGACTTGTCGGTGGTTATGGGGACCTATTCCGCTGTGGCGCCCGCCGATGGCGAAAAGCGTGAGCTCGTCGGTCCCAACGGCCGCGATGCAAAGCTGCACTACGAGCTCGCGCCGAAGGAAATCGTCCAGTTCTTCGTCTTCGAGCACGCCCAGCGAAAGTCGACCTACGCCTTCAACGAAACGGACCAGCTCGTCATGACGGTTTCCATGACCAGCGAGAAGCTTGCCTCGCCGATCGAATACGAGTTGGTCTATGGTCCAATCGAATCGGCATCCGACCAGTGAGCCCCTTGATCCAAGTGCGTCACTCGGCTTCAGCCCGGGTTTTCGCGGTGTGGTCTCCAAAGCCCTGAAATCATGCGATTTGCAAAGGGGGTGCGTGTCCCCTAGGTATGTCAGGTGAAGCGCGTGATGATCTTGTTGGCCGCGTTGGTGCTTTGCGGTGCGTGTCGCTCGAAGCCCGAAACGGGCACTGATGTCGAGGCGAGTCGAGCTGCTGAAGAGAGCGCGGGCGAAGAGCGCGGCACCAAGTATCGCGAGCTCGAAGGCAGCCCTTATCTTTCTTCGGAGGAAGCAGGAAACCAACTCGCAGGCGAGTGACGCGTGAGGATCTCGCGCATTCAATCGTCCGGGCGAAGCTCCTTCGCAAGCAGGAGAAAAAGTGAAAGCGATCACGCGCCGCACGTATGGCTTCACCGAGGTTCTTGGGTTGGAGGAAATTCCCGACCCGAAACCGACCGACGAGGAGATCTTGGTGAAGGTGCATGCGGCGTCGGTGAACAAAGGCGACTGGGAGATCCTGCGAGGCGATCCCCTTTGGGTACGGCTCGTCGGCTTCGGGCTTCGCACGCCGAAAATTCCGACACTCGGATACGATTTCGCAGGCCGCGTCGAAGCCGTAGGCCGAAACGTCACCGCGCTCAGACCGGGCGATGAGGTCGTCGGCCACAGCCTCGAGCATGGCTTGGGCGCCTTTGCCGAATACGTATGCGTTCCTGAGCGCGCAGCCGTCGTGCGAAAGCCGGCAAGCCTGAGCTTCGAAGAAGCCGCAGCGATTCCCGAATCCGGCTTCATCGCGTTACAGGCGCTTCGCGAAGGAAGGCTCAAGCACGGCAAGAGCGTCTTGATCAACGGCGCGGGCGGCGGCGCGGGCTCGTTTGCGATTCAGCTCGCAAAGTCCATGGGCGCCGAGGTGACGGGCGTGGACAACGCCGAGAAGCAGGACTTCATGCGCTCGCTCGGTGCGGACTTCGTCATCGACTACACCCGGGAAGACTTTGCGGATCGGGCAAAGTGCTACGACCTGATCGTCGACATCGTCGGTCATCACCCCATGTCGACTTGGAAGCGAGCTTTGAAACCAAACGGCGTCTACCTGGCCGCCGGAGGCTCGGTGTCGAAAGTCGCCGAGGTCGTGGTGGTCGGGGCGTGGATCTCCGCGATCAGCCGGAAGAAAATGCGCATGTTGGCGATCAAACCCAACAAGCAGGACCTACGGACCCTCGTCGAGCTCGTGGAGACCGGGCGCATCACCCCGGCCATCGATCGGCGATACCCCTTGGCGCAGGTGCCCGCGGCCATCCGCTACTTGGCCGACGGCCACTCCAAGGGAAAGCTCGTCATCACGATCTGAGGCCCGAGGCGGCTCCATCTCGAGAGCCGGGCTAGCAGAAACGAAAAAAGCGGACACTCCGGGGCCGATCGGACGCTGAAAACTGAACCGGAATCGTTGCAGAGCTCAAAAAGCTGGCGACTGCAATAGTGGTACTCGGATATGACCAGATACATTCCTCTTTCGAGGAAATGCTCCTTAGAAAGGAGGTGATCCAGCCGCAGGTTCCCCTACGGCTACCTTGTTAC
>CAZBWQ010000177.1:0-1483 GCA_964495565.1 uncultured Sandaracinaceae bacterium
GATGCGATTCTGTCCAAGGGCAACAGCGAGGAGCCGGACAAGCTCTACCGGGACTTCATGGGGCGAGACCCGAGTCTCGAGCCCTTGCTGAAGCGCGCGGGGCTCGTCTAGAACGGGTCAGCGCGATCGTAGACCGGGGCCGCCGCTTGAACGCGGGTCAGCGCGGCACCGCAACGAGGTCGACCGACACGGCCATTTCGTTGGCGACCTTCAACCGAACGATCGCGGGCACCGAGATCTGGTGATCTTCGAGATTGGCGACGAAGTTGCTCTTGATGCGGAGGCCGTCGTCGGTCCACTTCACCGTGCCCTTGGTGGTGACCGGCTTGGTGATGCCGTGCGCGGTGAAATTGCCCTTCACCTGCACCTTCGTCTCTTTGTTCTTCTTCAGCTCTTTGGCGTCTTTCTTGCCGATGACGACCTCGGTGATCTCGAACTGGATGTGCGGGTGTTTTTTGGCATCGAGCCAGCCGTCACCCTGAAGGTGCTCGTCGCGCAGATCGTTGCCCGTGCGCAGCGACACGACGGGCACCTTGAACGAGCCTTTGGTCTTGCTGATGTCGGCCGGGTCGACCTCGAGTGTGCCGGTCACCTTCTTGGTCTTGCCGGTCATCGTCTCGAGCGGTGCATCGGACACGAAGGTCGCGCCGCTCTTGCCATCGTCGCGGATGACGTAGGTGATCGACTCGGCCCGCGAAAGCGCGGGCGCCGCAAGGCAGATCGCGAGGATCGCGCAGACTTGGATGGCGTGCTTCATCATTCGTAAGGCCCCTCTTCTAGGTTAGCATGCCGGTTTTGGACGCCAACTTCAGGTGTCTATTCAGGCGCTTGGAAGCGCGCTCGGGGCGAAAAGGCGGCTGCGGAGGCGGGACCCGGATCAGGCTGCCGCCACGATGGGCGCGGTCTCGTGGAAGGTCCAGCTTTCGTTGTCCCGCTCGGCTCGACCGAGCTCCCACTCGTCGCGGAAGAGCGCGACGACCCGGTCATCGCGATCGAGCACGGCCATCGGAATGCGCCGCGCCTGAAGCTCCTCGCAGGAGTCTACGCCTTCGACCCAGCGCGCGTGCTGATAAGGAAGCAGATCGAACGCCACCTTGGCGCCGTACTCGTGCTCGAGTCGAAAGGTGAGCACGTCGAATTGCAGCCGGCCGACCACGCCGCACACCGGGTCTTTTTCGCGGCCGGGCTCGGTGAAGAGCTGCACGGTGCCTTCCTCGGAAAGCTCCAGGATGCCCTTTTGCAACTGCTTGCGCTTGAGTGGGTCCAAGAGCTGAAGGCGCCCGAAGTGCTCTGGCGAGAAGCGTGGAACCGCGTCGAAGCTCATCGGGCCGTCGGTCGAAAGGGTGTCGCCGATGCGGAAAAGCCCAGGGTCGTAGAGGCCGACGATGTCGCCCGCGTAGGCTTCGAGCACGCTTTCCCGTTCTTGGGCGAAGAACTGCTCGGCTCGGTTGAGCCGCACCGTCTTGCCCAGCCGGTAATGATG
>CAZBWQ010000177.1:1583-2795 GCA_964495565.1 uncultured Sandaracinaceae bacterium
CCGAAGAAGACGGGGGTGATCTCCCCGGCGACGAAGCGGTCTTCGTCCCACTCTTCGCCGGCACCGTCGAGAAGCTCGACCTCTTCGCGCAGGGTCTGGGCGGCTTCCTGTCCGAGCAACGAATCGAGCTCCGGGTCTTCGATGCCGGCCACGCGCACCTCGGCCCGCTTGGACTGGCCCTCGGCGGAGCGTTCGAAGCGGTTGACCAGCTTGTTGCGCCGGTCGTAGACGCCCTGAAACAAATCGCCGCTTCCGATCGGCCACGTGAAGGGCACGGTGCTGACGCCGAGCACCTCTTCGACCTCGCTCATCAGCGCGAAGGCGTCGCGGGCCGGGCGGTCCATTTTGTTGATGAAGGTGACGACCGGGGTGTTTCGGAGCCGGCACACGTGGAAGAGCTTGCGGGTTTGCGGCTCCACGCCTCGCGCGGCGTCGAGAATCATGATGGCGCAGTCGGCGGCCATGAGCGTGCGGTAGGTGTCCTCGCTGAAGTCGTTGTGGCCCGGCGTGTCGAGCAGGTTCCAGCGGACGTCGTCGTACTCGAACTGGAGCACCGATGTGGTGACCGAGATGCCACGCTGCTTTTCGAGCGCCATCCAGTCGCTGACCGCCGAGCGCTTTGCTTTGCGCGACTTGACCGCGCCGGCCGCATGAATGGCGCCTCCGTAAAGCAAGAGCTTCTCGGTCAACGTCGTTTTTCCGGCGTCCGGATGCGAAATGATCGCGAAGGTTCGCCTCCGCTGGAATTCGGTGTAGCCCATCCCCGGGCCGCAACATAGCCATTGTCGACGGTTGCGCCAGCCCGCGAACGTGCTCTGATGCGGGCCGTCGATGGCAGGGCTGTTTCCAGAAATCGAGCCGTACGACTCGGGGCACCTTCGCGTCGATGAGGTTCATTCGGTCTATTACGAGCAGTGCGGAAACCCGCAAGGGAAGCCGGCCGTGTTCGTGCATGGCGGGCCCGGCGGGGGCTCGAACCCGGTGCATCGTCGCTTTTGGGACCCGTCGGTCTACCGCATCGTCTTGTTCGATCAGCGGGGATGCGGTCGCAGCACGCCGCACGCCGAGCTGCGGCGCAACACGACCTGGGATCTCGTAGCCGACATGGAGAAGCTGCGTGTGCGCCTCGGCATCGAGCGGTGGCAGGTGTTCGGCGGGTCGTGGGGGAGCACGCTCGGGCTCACGTATGCACAGCAGCATGCGGAGCGCGTG
>CAZBWQ010000178.1:0-2719 GCA_964495565.1 uncultured Sandaracinaceae bacterium
TGTGGTGTTTTCAAAACCCCCGGGGGACCTGGGAGCGCTCCGCTCGCGAGCACGGATGTCGCGATGGCTTCTCCGGCCGTGTTCGTTGAAGACTCCCGTTACGCGGGGGTTTGGTCGGTGCGATGTTTGCGCTTGGCGATTTCGGCGGCGAGCCTGCTGGGTAGGAGCGGGCCCTCGTAGACCAGGGCGGTATAGAGCTGAATCAACGTGGCTCCTGCCTGAAGCCGCTCCCAGGCTTGCTCTGCCGTCTCGATGCCCCCGACCGAGATCAACACCATTCGATCGCCCACCCGAGCGCGCAGTCGCCTGAGCACTTCGAGAGCGCGTGGGTGCAGTGGGGGACCGCTCAAACCTCCCGCACCGCAATGCTCGACTTCCTGTGGGTCACTCTGGAGCCCGTCGCGCCGGATGGTGGTGTTGGTCGCGATGATGCCGTCGAGGGCGAGGTCGAGAGCGAGCTCCGCGATGGCGTCGACGTCTTCGTCGGCAAGGTCGGGTGCGATTTTCACGAGCAAAGGCACGTGGCGGCCCGGCGATGCTTCATTAAGTGCTTCACGAACCGCGCGAAGGAGCGGCCGGAGCTTTTCGGTAGCCTGGAAGTCGCGAAGCCCCGGGGTGTTGGGGGAGCTGACGTTGACGGCGACGTAGTCTGCATGGGGCCCTACCCGTCGTGCGCTGATGACGAAGTCGTCGATGGCCTCGTGCTCCGGGACGGCTTTCGTTTTGCCGATGTTGACGCCGACGATCGTTCGGCGCGGCTTGCGTAGACGCTTCGTGGCATCTTCGGAGCCGCAGTTGTTGAAGCCCATCCGATTGACCAGAGCCCGATCCTCGGGAAGACGAAACAATCTCGGCTTCGGATTGCCGGGTTGTGGGCGTCCCGTCAGGGTGCCCACCTCGACGAAGCCGAACCCTAGCGCCCCGAGCGCTTCGTGACCGGTCGCGTTCTTGTCGAAGCCTGCCGCGAGACCGACGGGATTCGGAAACCGCAACCCGAGCGCATCGACCGGCGCAGCATTGGCGCGGCGATGGAACAGGCGCCGCATGAGCGTCCGCATCCCCGGGATGGCCGCAAGCAAGCTCAGGGCAGCGAAGGCCAGATGATGCGCTGTCTCGGGAGGCAGCAGATAGAGCAGAGGTCGGATCAGCGATCGGTACACGGTCGCCTCAACGGCCGAGCGCCGACCACACTCCATCGTCCCCTAGCCGCTGATCGATCCGCACGTCGAATGCGTCCTCGATGGGCCCTAGGATGCCTTGATCGCTTTCGTGCACCTGTCGCAACGCCTCGCGACACCGTGCAACCGCGGTCGAGCTCATGCGTCCCAATGGAGGCCTCTTGCCCGATGGGATCATGCCGAGCCCCGCCATCATCGTCTTGATCGGCGCGGGATTGCGAAACTTGTCGATCACTTCGACGCTTTGTCCGTTCGGTAGGGTCCGAACCGCGGTCACCGTGCAGGTCACCATCCCGAACAGGGGCGCCAACGCGTTCGAAAGCCGCTCGGTTTCCTCGGTGTCGCCCGCCTGCTGCGCCCGCACCATGCCGCTCATCGAGCCCGGAACCAGGTTCGACATGACGCTCACGACGCCAGACGCACCGATCGCTTCGTCCTGCATCATGGTCAGCGTGAGGTCGTCGTCTCCCGACAGGATGCTGAGCGCCGGGCCTGCGAGCTTCCGATCCAAGCGCATTCTTTCGAGATCGCCGGTGGCTTGCTTGACCGCGGGTACTCGCTTCGGGTCGTTCAAATGCAAAATCGCGAGATCGGCCGCGGAGAGCGCACAACCCGTACGCCCTGGGATGACGTAAGGCATGATCGGGATGTCCGGAACCTCCTCGAGGATCCGCTGGTAATACTCGACCCGGAGCTCGAGGCTGGAGGGCCCGTTGTAGTAGCAGTCCACCAGCAGAGCAGCCGTGGCGCCCGCTTCCTTCGCCTGCTTCGTAGCGCGGATCGCCTCGTCCGTGTTGTTGCTCCCCGTGCCCGCGAGAACGCCAACACGTCCTTCGGATGCGCGCACGCCGGCTTCCACGACGGCGTCGTGCTCCTGCCAAGACAGCGTCGGAGATTCGCCGGTGGTTCCGCACGGAAGAATGCCATCGACACCTTCTTCGACCTGAAACTCGATCAAGCGGCTCAAGGAGTCGTAGTCGACCTGAGAGTCGGCAGAGAACGGGGTGACGAGCGCAGTCCACACACCGTGGGGTCGGAAAGTCCCACTCATGCCCCGGACCTTAGCCGTTTTCGACACAAAGGAAAGTGGGATTTACGCCTGCCGTAGCATGAAGTAGATGACCACCCCGGTGACCGAAACGTAGAGCCAAATCGGCAAGGTCCATCGCGCCAAACGCCGATGCGTAGCGAAGCGCTTGCGCGCTGCCAGATAGAAGGTGGTCAGGATCATCGGCAACATCACGATCGAAAGTAGGACGTGGGATATCAGGATCGTGAAATAGACGGTTCGAATCGTTCCGACGCCCTGGTATGGCGTGTCACCATGGGCATAGTGATAGATGACGTAGCCGACGAGGAAGACCGCCGATGCGGCGAAGGCCGAAACCATCAGACGCTTGTGGACCTCACGTCGACCGTTTCGGATGGCGGCGAACCCGAGGAGCAACAGCGTCGCGGCGGTGGCGTTCAGTGATGCGCCTTTGCCCGGGATACCCATGAGGGAGCGTGCGGTCTGGGCCATGGTGTCGGTGCCGTGGGTG
>CAZBWQ010000179.1:0-1681 GCA_964495565.1 uncultured Sandaracinaceae bacterium
CGTTCCAGCCCGAAAACGCATACGCGACGAAAAGAAGGCTCGTCGCAAACGGCAACAGTGGGCTCGAAGCTTGGGAAGCGGGCTCCCAGCTCGGCCACTGGTTGTCGCCGAGCGCGAGACCAAACGCGATGAACGACAGGACGAGCAGCCCCTTCACGACGACGAGCGCGTTTTGAGCCCATTTCGAGGACCGGAGCCCGACCGCATGAAAGACGCACAGCGAGAGGATGAGCGCAACCGCGCCGAGCCGGGCGTCTCCGCGTCCGCACACGGCAAACACGAATGACGCGGCCCCGAAGGCGCCGATGGCCATCGGCGCGGCGAACCCGACCAGAAGCGAGGCCCACCCTGCCAAGTACCCGACGGCGGGATGGATCAACTCGGAGAGGTAACGGTACTCGCCACCCGATCGCGGGATGAGAAGCGCGACTTCGGCGTAGGCGCGCGCACCCGCCATCGCGACAAGCCCGCCCACGGCCCATGCGGCGAGGATCCAACCGGCGCGGAGATCCTGAGCCATGAAACCCGCGCTCAGGAACACCCCGGCCCCGATCATGTTCGCCACGACAAGGCCGATTCCCGAGCCTAGCCCGAGAAAGCGCGCATGGGGTCCAGGCGCCGGGGTGGGTGGCTTCGTGGGGGAGGTCTTCGGCGAGGGTTTGCCTCGTTTCGGCGTGGGTGAGAGCCTATTCGGCCGCTTCGACCGCGGCCGGAACCGGACGCTTGTCTCCCCGCAGCTCGACGGAGACGAGCTTGGAGACGCCCGGCTGTTCCATCGTGACGCCGTAGAGCACGTCTGCGTACTCCATCGTTCGCTTGGAGTGCGTGATGATGATGAACTGCGAGCGGTCCGTCATCTGCTGGATCGCATCGGCGAAGCGTCCGATGTTGGCTTCGTCGAGGGGTGCGTCGACCTCGTCGAGCAAACAGAACGGGCTCGGCTTGTACTGGAAGATTGCGAAGATCAGCGCCACGGCGGTCAGCGCCTTCTCACCGCCGCTCATCAGCTCGAGCGACCCGAGCCGCTTGCCCGGCGGCTGCGCCACGATGTCGACACCGGTTTCCAGCATGTCTTGCGGCTCGGTGAGACGAAGCTCGGCCTGCCCTCCGCGGAACAACATCGGGTAAATGCGCTTGAACCGTTCGTTGATGCCGGTGAACGCCTCCCGGAACATCGCACGGCTCTCGCGGTTCATCTGGCGGATTGCCTTGTCGAGCTTGCCGAGCGCCTCTTCGAGGTCTCTTCGCTGCCCGGTCAGATACTCGTAGCGCTCGGCGTTCTCTTCGTACTCCTCGATCGCGGTGAGGTTGATCTCACCCATGCGGTCGATGAGACGCTGCAGCTCCTCGGCGCGCGCTTTGACCTCGGCGTCCGGCACGGGCCGCGCGTGGTAATCGCCCAAGACGTACGTCAGCTCGACGCGATGCTTGTCCCGCACCTGGTCGACGAGATGCTCGACGGAAAGCGTGAGCTCCCGTTCGCGTAGGGTCAGATCGCTGAGCGCAGTCGAACGCTCCTCGACGACGCCCCGTAGCTCCTTGAGGGTCACTTCGAGCTCGCCGAGCCGCGCTTGCGTCCGCTTGGCTTTGACCAGCGAAACAATGGGCATGACAAAGGGGATAAGCAGCAGCACGACCACGAGGAGGATAGCCAGCGCTTCCATGGCCGGAGCATAACGCG